>CAZWGS010000105.1:0-18527 GCA_964633315.1 uncultured bacterium
CAACAAGGCTTTTTATCTTGTGAATCCCCGCTCTTTCAAGACGGGGAGATGTCAATACCTACGGTATTTTCTGGTTTATTGTGAAGCCTGGGATTGCCGTATTATTACTTTCTGGTCGTTTTTAAAAGTAGGTGGCTTACTGATGAAGTCGATGGGGACGCTATCTACACCATCTACCCGCAAACGCACTACATAGATTCCAGGAGTAATATTACTAACATCAAAGATTAGGCGTTGGCTTTGTGCCACTCCTGTTGGAAATTGGTAAGGAATAGCTTGATCTCCCAGTAACAAAGCAACCTCTTGTTCTGCTTTCACCTGTAGGTTACACTCTAGGGCTAAATTTTTAACGAAGTCATCACTTTGTATTATCTTTGGCTCTAATTTTATTACCTCTGGGACTAAGGAAAAAGTCATGGAGTTTGTTATACGATTGCGATTGCCATCTTCAACATCTACTGTTACGTTGTAGGATCCAGCTAGCCATAACGCGTTGGAGTTAAGATTGACCTTAATCTGGGTATCGGAGACAATGACGGGATTCTCCAGTACAATCGGATTTTCCAGAAGGGGATGTTCGAAGTGAACTTTCTCACTATTTTTCAGGTTATAGCCCTCAAGAATCAAATCCTTTCCTACCGTGAAGTAAAATTCATTCTCCGGTAGTTTGATGGCAGTGAGACTCGGTAAAGGTGGTATGATGCCTGTTTGAACACTGGTACCCCGATCCTCTGGGCCACGACTCAATACCGGAAGTGGAGTTTTGACTTGAATCTTACTTTCTATCAAGACTACAGACACTTCATAAGCAGCGGAAATTCGGTATTGAGTTTGAAATGTCCCCCAGAGTCTTGATATCTCTTCTAGGGAGAGGTTAGTGGATGTTACACTGATTCGTTCGATCTGATTTTTGAGGTTACTATCCTCAAGCAACTGTTTTTTTGCTCCTTTTAAAGATTTAATCGCTCTGTCAATATCTTGTGATCGGATTAAAGGATGATCGTGTAAGACGCGCATTGCTACGCCCAGCAAACTATGACTTGCGATATCTTGATCCTCTTTGCCATAAGCTGTAATCAAATAGTATAGATTTAATGCCAAAGGGGGTTTCCCGGTTTCTCCTGGTTTGACTTTGTTTGGCATATCTAAATTTCGCCAGGCACTATTGGGATTAGTTTGATAGAGAAAGATGTTAATCTGATTGACTTCCCGTCCATCTTCTCTAGCTTTATCAGGAGGTTTTATTGTTACTAGATCTAATTCTCCAGTCTCTAATTCCTGGCTGACACCTTGTGATATTAGGAACTCGAGCATTATAGTCACCCCAGCGATCGCCTGTGAGCTACTCATATTTTCTATCCATTTCTTCTTGTAAGGGCAATTCTTTTATGAACGACGGATTAGTGGGAGAAAATTTGTCATTAGATGTGGCGTAGATACTCAATTTTTCATCTGACATAAATCAGCATCCTTTGTGTGTCTAAGCTGGTAAAGTCTATAGCTAAAGTCTGGGACTAAACTATTAGCCACCATAGATTTTAAACACTTTTTGTTAGTATATTGAAAGCTATATCTTTGAATACCTGCATTTTTGCCAGATAGAACTATAGCCTTAGCAATATCTCCTGTCTGCAAGTTCTTGTTTAACTGAACTTGAGCAGTCTTGTTAATCATTTCTCCAGCTTTGTTTCGACGAGGAAATCCGTATTGATTAACGTGGATCATTTTTCTATATCCGTACCCCGAAGACCTTATCAATTTTCTGAATCTTGAAGTTTTGACCCTCTCCGAGTTACATTCTCCCACACAAGCAGCATCTAAAGTGTGTTTTTTTGTCACTCCTGCTTGGTTCGATTAAATTTTCGTTTTACGGCCACTAACAGAATCGAGCAAGACTCGAGTTTCTTTTAATGAAATAATACCCAATGGGTTAATTGAGCATTTTTGCATCTTTTACTGACTGCGCTGCTTAAGATACTCTTGTAGAGAAAGCTTGGGTCTGGAAACGGTTGAGTGCTTTTTACGCGATTTGTCAACAGATTTTACCACTGGTTTAGTACCTCGGACTTCTATCTTACCAATGGTTACCTGGATAGTTGGTGTTGAGTTCACGGTAACTTTTCGTTCTTCTGACAGCTTTGAATCTAATAATGGTAGGGAATTGTTTTCTGCTCCATCATCCTCTGTGTTTCTCCCTTGATGTTGAGTTACTATTTCCCCTCTTCCCTCTGGGTTTCTATTCCTATTTTTATCTTCCCATTGTTTTTCTGGCTTGGCTAGTTTACTTTTAGACTCATCTACCAGAATAAATTCCTTGGCAGCTTGTTTTGCTGTTTCACTCTCTTTTACTGTTATTTTGTCACCGTTTAATTTTTCTGAAATTAGCCTTTGAGTAAAACTATCTTCTCTTTTTCCAGGTCTTTGTTTTATGTCCTGTCCTTTTTTTATCCCTTTTTCTTTTAGCTCATTCGTTGTTTCTGATGATAAATTACTCCACTTTTCTTCTCTAATTAATGATGATTTTTCCTGCTCATCTATCCCCCTTTTTTTTTCGGACTTTTCTTGTTTTCCTAGGTTGACAATAGCTTCTGATTTTTGACGGGTAAACTCTGGTGTTACTACTTGATCTTCTGATACTCCTTTACCTTTATTCCGGTCACTAATAGCTTGTTTTGATACTGTAATACTTGCGTTAGGTAGTAATAATTCTTCCGCATGTGTTTTAGAGTTTAACTCCTGCAATCCTTCAGATTTCAAAGAACTTTCCGATTCTATGACTCTTTCAACTTTTAGGGAATTGACTTTATTAACATCTACCTTATCTTCTGCAACAGCATCTAAAGAAACAATTTCTTTAACAGAATTCCTTGATTCGTCTTGGTTTTTTGAGAATATTCTTGCTGTTACTGTTCTGGATTGTCTTTGTTCTGATACTTTGTTTCGAGAGTCAGAAACATCAGGCAAGTGAGAGCTATTTTTTGAAGCTATTTCTCTTGATGTTGGCTCTGCACTTGATACATTTTGTTTTACGGAAAATTTCTGCTCATTACTCACCAATTCTGTTACTTTCAGAGAATTTGCATCACTATTATTTTGTTTCTCTTGTGAAGTTATCGACTCCAGATTTTCTTGGGATTTTTTTCCTACTTCTGTTCTTTTTTCTTGATCATTCTTTCCCTTGATCGCTATCTCCTCAAATGACTCTTTGTTGTCGATTAAATATCTCGAGTCACTTTCGACTCTTAGTCTATTCTCTCGCTCTGAGCCTACGCTTGTCTCTCCGATGTTTTCTTTAGCTGCTAACTCTTTATTTTCCGCCTTTAATCCGAACTGAACTTCAGTATCTTTTGCCTCGTTTATTACTTCTTTCGCTTTCTTTTCTGTATTTGTTCTCTCTCTTTCTTGAGATTCCTTTCCTGCTTGAGAAAGGCTTGACTCTTCTGAAATTAATTCCTGCTGATGAGGCGATTCCCGCTTAATTTCTACTCTTGATGTTTTAGCTATAGATTTCTGTTCCCTGTCTCTGACTACACTTTCTTTTGAGGATAACGCTGGTGTTGCTTGCTCTTGTAGCGCTAAAGTCTGATTGTTATCAAACAGACTAGGTATTTCTATATTGGTATCTTCACTTGCCATCGTCTCTTCTGGAACAAACCGTGAAGTGATTCTCGGTTGTACCAGAGGTATTGAACCGAAGGTACGTCTTGCAAGCCTGGTAAATAAATCTGTCATCTTATTTCTTCGCGCAGTAAAATCTCAGTAAACTCAATATCTTTCCCAGTCTGGTTTCTACTATTAACAGCGTAGAGAGTTAGGCTCATTATATTAAATAATAAATTATTGCTTATCCCTATCGGCTCTGGGAATTTTAAATTTCTTAAAAGCTTTGTTCAACTGCCAATAATATTCTTGACTTCATGAGCAATGCATATTTATAAAATATCAGATTTATTCAAAGATCAAGCTAGTACCAAATATGGGGAAAACTCATTGCTAGTAACTACTGATTCTTTTTGAAAAATATCTATACTATAGTTATTCTTAGTTTCAGATATCTCATCGCACAATACTTTTTGTCAAGACGAATTAACAAAAATAGATAGTTTTTCGAGATAGCCTACCCTTTAAGTTGCTAAAAAAATAACTAATAGCTAAAGCATAATGAAGTATCAAAACTACCTGCCTGCCAGTATCATATCTGCTCTGAGTAGCTTTGTATCTCCTGTAGTACTAGCGCAGCCATTGCAGAGGCATATACTTCTCCATTTAGATCGCATTCGAGCTTTTAGTATTTTAGTGTAGCAATTTACTAGTTTTGCTCGCGAAACTCTAGATCAAGATTTTCGTAACGATCCTAAACTGCAGTAAATCAAAATTTTGGCAGTAGGAGAACGTAATTGTTTACGTGTACCAGTGGTAAAAGCAAAAGTTTCGCGGAGTGAGTGGGAAAATGGTATTACAAGTGTGCAATGGACACGATCTTTGAATAATGGACAGTTTTCACTAAATCATACCATTGTAGAACCTATTGTGACGCAATCACCGAGTCAAAAAACCGCAGCAGTGGAATCTACAGTAACGCCACAACCTAGTATTCCACTACCTGAAGCAACTTTGAAAAATGACCCAGGTTTTCGTAAATTTATCGCAAATTTCGAGGATCGAGAGCATCTCGTAAACCATCTCCTAGTAAATTAAAGGAAATTACAGTTAGGACAATTAAAACCAAAGGAGGAAAGATTAACCAGGGTTGTAAGACTAAAATTGAGGCATTTGTTGCTACAGAAAGCATATTTCCCCAGGAAGGATCAGGTTGCTGAATCCCTAAACCAATTAAACTTAAAACCGATTCTGCAGCGATGAAACTAGGTACAGATAGAGTTGCGGAAATAATAATGTAGGTTGCTGTTTGGGGCAAGACATGACGCACCACAATGTAAAGTGGTTGTGCACCCATTGCCTTGGCTGCTGTGACAAACTCTCTCTCTTTAATAGATAATACCTGTCCGCGAATCACCCGTGCTAAGCCTGACCAGCTAACAAAAGAAGTAATTAAAACAATTAGTAGGAAACGCTGGGTACTGGTTAAATCTGCTGGTAAAACGGCTGCTAAAGCAACAAGTAAATAAATGCTGGGAATTGTCATTAGCACTTCCACCAAACGCATGGTTATGCCATCAAGCCAGCCTCCAAAATAGCCAGAAATACCGCCAACTAACATACCGAGGGGAAAAGATATGGCAACCCCAACTAAACCAATGCTGAGACTAATTCTACCACCAAAGAGCAAACGACTGAGTTGGTCTCTACCCTGCTCATCTGTACCTAAAATGTTAATCTTACCTTCACCGATGGTACCAAACAGGTGACGCTCTAAGGGAATGCCAGGGATTAGTACTACCTCTTCCCAATCTGGCGGTAATGGCATGCTAATTTTAAATAAATTGTAGGGAGTTCCTTTGACAAATAAGCGTAGAGGAGAAGGATTATCTCGATCAACAAATAATTTGCGTTCCCCCGTCTCTGGACTTGTAGGACCTTGGGTTGTAGGGTAAACGTGAGGTCCAATAAATTTCCCTTCTTGATTGCGTAGATAAATTTTTGTTGGTGGTAGAAGGGAACCGTCTGGTTGCGAATTATAGGGATTGTAAGGTGCAATAAAATCGGCAGCAGTTACCGCTAAGTAAAATGTTAATAGTACTAGCGCTCCAATACGAGCGAGGGAATTCTTTTGCAGTTTTTGCCACCAATTCATAAAAATAGAGTCAGTTAGTTCAGGTTACAGGTAATTGAGCAACTGTTTGCAGCTAATACAAATAACTAGGCAGTTGGGGATTAAGCATCTAACTATACTCGAAAGATTTGCACTTTGTCATTAGTTAATGGTTCTCAGCCCCTAGTTTGCTATCCCTGATGCTGATTAAAAAGAACACAGTTATAGATATTTTTCCATACTACTGATGCTCTTGCTTCCCTCCTCACTTCAGCTATCTGCAGCTTGCAGTTAACCTAAGTGAAAATGGTATTACTCCCCTACTCAAAAAATGTATCAGAAAGAAACAACTATCCTAGGACATAAAAAAATATCAGAAATGGTAGCTAAAGTTACAGAAATTCTTTGAGACGCTAGTGCAGACTTTGCGCTAGAAAGAGCAATCAAGGGGACAAATTTTTTGTGGAGTAAAGGTTTCACCCTCCTGAAAATCTTGGTGATATTCTCGCATCTCCTCTGACTTCCCCAAACAAGTCTCTTTTGCAACTTGTCAGGAGTAATTATGTCGGATCGAATTCTGTTTTGGGGTATCTTGGTATTCCTGTTTGGTACCCTTGGTATCGGTGTTTGGGCATCGAAACAAATCAAGGGTAATAGCGAAAACTTTCTGGTGGCAGGACGTGGATTAATATTACCCTTAGCCGCAGCTACACTGATGGCACAGTCTGTAGATGCGAATGCTACCTTGGGTAATACAGATTTAGCTGCTGAGTTTGGCTTTTGGGCTGGCGCTTCTTTACCTTTGGGTTTAGCCTTGTGTCTGTTTTTAACAGGGCTTTTCTTCGCTAAACCAATGAATCGCATGGGTTTAATTACATTACCTGATTTTTACCGCGTCAGATATGGTCGGCTGACCGAATTTGTTGCTTCAATTATTATGGTGCTTAGTTTTGCCTTCTTGCTAGCAGGAAATTTAGTTGCTGGGGGCTATCTATTTGAGACATTTCTCGGCACAAGTTATTTTGGAGGCATTATGCTGATCGCTATGGTTGTGTTGATCTATACAGCTAGTGGTGGTTTATTTGCTGTTGCCTATACCGATGCGATTCAGGTGATAATCGCTTTTATTGGTTCTATGCTACTGTTTGGTTTTGTTTTAACTAACTTTGCCGTAGAAATTCCTCTTAGTAGTAGTGTTTTAGACTTCGCACAACTAACAAACCCAGAAGCAGGTGCTGCAGTTAACTGGGCTACTCTATTAGCATTAGGTTTGGGTGATATTGTTGCAATTGACTTCATGGCGCGGGTTTTTGCTTCAGATAGTCCAGAAACTGCCCAAAGAGCCTGTTTAATTGGTTCAGCTGGTACAGTTATAATTGGCGTACCTTTCTCGATTGTGGCTCTAGAAACACCACGAATTCTTGAACAAGCAGGTGTTAGTGCTGATGGACCTTTACTTTATGCTCTCCTCAAAGATGTAGCACCACCACTTTTAGGTATTGTAGTGATTGTAGCGATCCTTGCGGCCTCTCTCTCCACAGCAGATGGCGCCATTCTTGGTACTTCCTCAGTTATGGCACATAATATGATTGGAATTCGCCATGATCGCCACCATGCTAGTGGGGATAAGCTATTGCTGATTACCCGAATTATGGCGTTTGTAATTACAGCTTTGGGAGTATTTTTTGCTGTAAAAATACCACAAACTGGAATCTTACTGCTGTTAGCCTTCGATTTAGGCTTTGCAGGATTGCTAGTTCCCCTCGCAGGAGGTATTTATTGGTCGCGAGCAACTTGGCAAGGTGCTTTAAGCTGTATAATTATCGGTACGTTGGCAAGGCTTGTGTTTTTTGCCCTAATGCCCGTTGCCTACGGCATTGACAACACCCTACTCTACATTCCCAACAATACTTTTACTCCTGGCTTTGACGGCTTTCCTACCCTGATTTGTCCCTTAATAGGCTTGATTGCATTTGTCCTTATCTCTAACTTTACCTATACAGGTGGTAGAACCCAAATAATTGAGTCTAGAAAGGAGATTTTCAGGTAAAGTCCATCAATTAATAGACAATTAGCCATTAACCATCAACAAATTTCTAACATTAAGCAGCTTTAAAAAAGCGAATAATTTCTCTCACGTGACTGAGAAATTGACTATCTTCTGTAAGTTGAGAAATTCCTTCTCTTGCTTCCTGACGTAGTTTTTGGTGTTCAGCTTGATTTTTGGCTTGCAACTTTTCTAACTCTGTACGTAAACCAATAATCTCTTGGCGAGTTGCTGCGTATTCTCGGTTAATTTTACCTGTCCAAGAATTATCATCTTCTGGGTTAATTTGAGCCTCAATACTCTGAACTTTGGCTTCAATTGCTGTTGTACGATCTCGCAACTCTAACATATCTTCACGGGGATACTTAATCTCACTTCGAATCGAAGAGAGTCTAGTCGCGATGTAGCCATAGGCGCGTAAAGCTGGACGCAAGATAGTTAATAGCAAAGTTGCACCAGAACTAACAAAGCCAACAGCACTAATTCCAGTTGCAGCAAGGATATATAACCCCAAAGCAGATAAAAAATGTAGCGAGATCGCAATTAAAATAGACCACTGAGAAACCTTTTTTGCATAATCTATTTGCTGCTGATTGATCGCAATTCCCTTAGTTTTTGAAATAGCTGCATCAGCTAACACCTCTTTACTATCAAAGTAGACATTCCAAGGAACTGTCACAATCACTAACAACCACCAAAAACTAGCGATTCCAATTACCCAATCTACCAAACTACCCGCCTGAATATGCAACCATTGCAAAACACCAAATACTAGTAGAGTAAAAATGCCAATACCCAGACTAGAAAATAAGTAGTTAATCATCATTTCTCACCATCCAAGAAAATCTCTATTTTCATGATTAACAATAGATGGGGTTAATAAATTAGGATTGTGCAGGTTTTTAGTTTGGTTGCGATGTAACTGCTATGAAAATCACAAATTTAACCACTGGGCAACAGTTGCGGGTAATGGCAGTAAAATTATAACTACCATTGCCAAAGCCAGTAAGCCACCTAAATCACGCCAGTTATTCAGTTGTGATACATCATTGAGGGCTGGTTCGTCGAATACAGGCATGAAAATAGTCACAATTGCTATTATCAGAAAGTCTGGCTGCTTCCAGGCAAGGATAAGCATCAAAATGCGGGTAATTTGCCCGATTCCAGCGGCTGTGCGCTGTCCAAAAACAGCATGGGCAATTTGACCGCCATCTAGTTGACCAATAGGCATTAAGTTTAAAGTAGTTAATCCTAAGGCTACATAACCAGCCACTGCTATGGGATGAAGATTAATCGCTGTTTCTTGACCTAGTTGAGTACCTAAAGCAATCTTACTCAAAATCGCGAGGAGGAAAGAGAAGCGAGGATTTAAATTATCTATACTTAATAGCCTAGATTCCTCTGATAAGTCCACTACTTCCGAAATTGAAATTCCCCAAGCAAGAATGGAAATACTAGCGATTAAACCCACTGCAGGACCAATAATCGCAATATCAAACAAAGCTTGACGATTGGGAATAGGCGATCTTTTTTGGATTAAGCCTCCCAAAGTACCCGGAAAGAAGGGTAGAGGAATAAAGTAGGGTAGAGTGGAACGAATTTGATAGTACCTAGTCATTAGGTAATGACTGCCTTCTCTTAACAGTAAAATACCTACTAGTGCAAGGCTGTAGCTCAATCCTTTTTGCAATAAACTGAGATCTATTTGTAGCTTATCCCAAGAAACAACAGCAATATCAATACCGCTGATTGTGGTAACAAAGAAAGAAATTGCTAACAATCCCAAAGCTAAACCAGGTTTTTCTGAAAATTGTTGATCTGGATTTTGCGTTTGGGAATGGGGATTGGGAACAAGGGCGAAAAATGGTTGATCTTTAGCCCCTTCTTGGAAAATAACAAAAAAGCGATCGCCAAATTTTTCTGTTACCTTAGATTGGATCGTGTTATAAGCTAACTCCGGATTAGCGCGTAACTTACCACGACAGAGAATCGCTTGAGGACGATAATCTAAATTCTGAAGATAGTAAATTCCCCAAGGAAAACAGTTGCGCAGCTGCTTTTCCTCATTGGGTGTAATAGGACGTAATTTTAATTCAGATGTTTTTGATTCTGTTTGATCATCAGTGGAAACATCTCCACTGGGTTGTTTTGGTTTTTCCTGTGACTTAACCTGTCCCCACTGCAACAGAAACCAGTAGAGAAACAGAAAAATTACAAAAGTGCTGATAATCAAGACTAAGGGTAATTGTTCATCTTTGCCATAGAGAACAACCCAAGCACCCAAGCTAAAGGCTGGACTCATAATTACTGACCACAGCATCCAAAATTGTTTGCGAGTAATTCCGGTCACCCTATGCTTAATAATAATATAGATCAAGATTCCCAGGAAAATCACCAGTAAAATCAGGAGCAATAATTCCATAGCAAAAATATTTACGTCTGTTTTTGGGAAGATTGTGCTGAGGCTACAACCTCAAAGGTATCCCTAATTCGAGTATTCATAACCTTTAGAAGTTCTTTTATTCTCGTAGTTAGCTGCGTTTATTTGCTTTAATGTCAGACGATCTTTTGGTAACCAACACATCCAATTCCTCAACTAATTCAAAAACACCACGTCCTGTGCTAGAGGGTATCTTTGCCTTTCCTCCAAACCGTAACACTCTTGGCGGCACAGCTTATCTTATTCTAGAAAAAGTTGGCAATATCTTGGTGGATTCTCCAGCTTGGACTGAGGCTAATCAGGAATTTATTCAGGCTCAAGGTGGGGTCAGTTATCTATTTATATCCCATCGTAACGGGATGGCCCAAATCAAGGCAATTCAAGAAACAACACAGTGTCAAGTTATTATCCAAGAACAGGAAGCTTATTTGCTACCAGAAGTACAATTAACGACCTTTGAGCAAGATTATAGATTAACACCTAATTGCAAGGCGATGTGGACACCAGGTTATTCTCCTGGTTCCTCGTGTCTCTACTGTCAGACCAATGGAGGTGTATTATTTACTGGACGAAATCTTCTACCCAATCGCCAGGGAAAGGCGACACCCTTGCGTATAGCCAAAACTTTTCATTGGTACAGGCAATTGCGTAGTCTGAATCAGCTACGTGATCATTTTGACTCCAGCACTCTACAATATATTCTTCCTGGAGCAAATACAGGCTTCCTGCGGGGTCGAGGATTTATTGACAATGCAACGGAACACCTATCTGGATTGGATTTTGCTGCCCTACGCCAACAACCAGTTGGTTTATAAGGCGAAATGTAAATTTTTATCTCGTATAATTATAGTCCTGCTGAGAATCTAGCTTTCCATAAACCCAAAAATGTCTAATTTGCGTTTATAAAATTCATAAAATTTGATAATGTGTAATAAAAGTAATCAAAATTAAAATTAATTACGAGGAAAGGTAAATGGCAGCGTTTTTCGGTTTATTCGGCACAGGAGAACCAAGTAAATTCTTAGACTCTGATGATTCCAAGACTTTGGGTGACGTTGAATATATGCGTGAGGGAAAGACTGTCAGGAGGACTTTCCCCAAAACAGTTAACAACAAAGAAGGTGGCGAGAGAATTGTTCGAATATCTGCAGTGGAAGAAACAGATATGTCAAGCAATCGAGCGCCTAAGCCTACGCCTACCCCTACGCCATCTCAAAGCTTCAACTTCAATAGTGTAGTACCTACTAAAGTAGCACCTACTAGCGTAGCACCTGCTAGCGTAGAACCTACTAACGTAGCACCTACTAACGTAGCACCTACTAACGGAGCATCTAGCTTAGAGCCTCAAGCTCAATCGAGTCAGCCAAATCCAGAGCCTCGTAGTTCTGACAATAGCATGGATATTTTCCGTGATATGGCTCGCAACAGGAAGAGAAAATAGATAACTAGGGGGGAAAGTATTTAGTTACTCTCCCCCTTCTAGCAACAAAGTTGTTAAGAGCAATTGCACTTCAGTAAAAATTTGTGTTATCTTAGTTAACCACTAGGACGTATAGCTCAGTTGGTTAGAGTACTACGTTGACATCGTAGGGGTCACTGGTTCGAACCCAGTTACGTCCATTCTGTTTTTGTAAAGTGACTAATTATTTCGTCGTAAATTTACCCACGACTTCCAAAGGAAGTTAGCAGTGTTGTGCTTTCACTCCCCCTTTCTATAAGGTTCCTATTTTTGATGCTCTACTTCCACAACAGTATGCACATTACCACGAGGAGAAAAGTCTCCTTTTACTTTAGCTAAAAGAGGATCGCAAGCAGCAACAAAATCATCTAAAATCTGGTTCACGCTTTCTTCGTGGGAAATGTAGCGATCTCGGTAGCTATTAATGTACAGTTTTATAGCTTTTAACTCTACCACCGACTGATCTGGAATATAGCTAATATGAATCGTGGCGAAATCTGGGTAGCCAGAAAAGGGACATTTGCAGGTAAATTCTGGCAAGGTAATATCGATAGTGTAGCGTCTACCAATTCTAGGATTGGGAAAAGTAATTAACTCCCCTTCGGCGATTGCACGTTCACCATATTTCATTTCTTTTGTTTCTTGATCGCTTGAAGAGTTAACCATAAATCTACAAATATTAAAAGCCAGATAGCTCCAGAAGTTAAGGTGAACTTTCCCAATCAGGGCAATTATCATCATCCCAACCATAAGGATGCATACCACAAACTAGGAGATTGCCATTATAAACATGACCATGGTAGTGCTGGCAACCTACGCAGGCGGGATGATGCTCTGGAGTAGATTCTACCTTATAGCTAATCGCTAAGTCTTCTTCGAGCAAATCATCCAGTTCAGAGCGAAACTCCGACTCAAATTCGTTGTAAACTTCGATGAGAGGTTCGAATATTTCGTAGCAAAAATTTTCAAATTCAAGAGCAATGGAATTTTGTACCTCCTCTGCAATTGTTTCTGCTACCTCGCTCACATCCTGGAAGAATTGCTCGAACTCCCGTGTTGCTCCCTCAAGCATCTCAAAAAAATCTTTTGACCAATCTTCCATTTTGTGTATCTATATAGACAATAATCACCTCATCCGCGATCTGCAATCTTAGCTTAAATTTGGTGAATATGGTTTTACAAATCGCTTTTGTCTCTTAAAATTAATCGCGCTTCAAGCGACGCAACTGTTCTTGCAAAGATTCTACCTGTTGGCGCAAATCATCAACACGAGTGTTCTCTGAGTTATTGCTTTCTGTGTCGTCTTCTACAATCTCAATTAGTCTTGGTTCATTCTTTGTATTTTCTCTAGTATTTGTTCGCGTCTGTGACATCGGCGTTGTTTGCGCCTGCCTGATTAAATCATCCACAAACTTACTAGCTTCTTCTGTAGTCATTTCACCACGTTTGACCATCTCATCCGCCAGTTTTTGGGCTTGAGTACGCAAATCAGCCAGTTTTTGACCTGCTTGCTCGCCAGCATAGGAAGCGATACCCACACCCATGTAAAATGCCTTTTGAACAATATCTCCTAAACCAGCCATAATTGCCAATATTTCTTAAGTGTCTAAGTTAATTCTAACTCCAGGATAAAAGGGATGAACCTGGAATGACTACCATCATGACAATATTAAACAATCCTATTCTGCCAAGGGGTTGAGGTTTCAAGTGAATTGAACGAAATAGGGTGAGAAAAAAAATTGATGCTAACTCGAAAAATTCATAAATGGTTATCTGATATCGTTTTATATGTAGGGAACGAAAAATAAATTTTTGTCCCAATTCAAAAAAAAGTTAACTTAAGGAGATAAAAATGGCAGAGAATTTAAATGGAAATTGGGTACTTGTATCAGGTTTAAGTCCGAGTCCATTTCCACCTCGTCCCGAAATTACCGCCGAATTCAGAGATGGTACAATTTCCGGTACTGGTGGCTGCAATCGCTATTTTGGTGATTATAGGATTAAAGAAACCAGTGAGACTTCTGGTTACATTGATTTTGGGGCGATAGCCACTACACGAATGAGCTGTGGTGAATATATAGACTCACAAGAGCGGACATATTTTCAGGCACTTGAAATGATACATCAATATGAGATTACTGATGAGGGGCAGACTCTAATTATGCCATATCCCTCTCCAGAGCGTTATTTAAAATTCGAGCGACAGTAATTTACAATTTTCACCCTCTTGATTGAGAATTATATACTCAATCGTGCGATCATGCCAAAGGTATGATCGCACTTTTTAATAATGCGATTATTTTATTGTTAAGTGTGATATCTGGGACTTAGAAAATTGAATTAAATATCAATATTTAGTGTTATTTAGCAATGCTCAATTATAAGTTTTCTCCATTTTAGGCTGTGTAAGTCCTAATATATATGAAGCGATCATATAAAATTGACATTCATACAAATATCGGAGGAATTATGTCAACTAAAATTTCACCTGAAGAATTCTACGACAAGTTTGCACCAACCTACGATGTTGATACAAAAACTCCTACAGTTAATGTTCAACACGTAAATGAAGCAGCTAAAATATTTCAAAAGTACAATAGCTTTGCCAGCGGTAGTGTGTTAGATATTGGATGTGGAACGGGTTTAATTAGTGATTTACTGCCCGGAGAACTTGAATATACAGGAATTGATATTTCTGGAAAAATGCTTCAGTTTGCTGCCCAAAGAGGCTATAAAACAATCCACAAACCTATTGAAGCTGCTATTGCTGACATTCCTGATAATTCATACGATTTTGTGTTCGCTTTAAGTTCTTTGTTATTTGTTGAAGATATTAATTCGATTATCAATAATATTAATAGGATTGCACGCAAAGCGATGTTATTGAGCATTGATAATCTTACAGAAGACTATATTAGAGAATTTACTGTTACAGTTTACAATCACTCGCAAGTGCCCATCCCTAATACGAAAGAAGATTATTTCATCCGAGGCTGGACATCTCCAACTACAGGAATAACTATTCAAACTAGAATGATTTATGTAGAGAAAACTAACTGAGATGAATCGGAATAAAATATATTTAAAACAACAATCTTAAGATAACTATAATCTCAGCTTCATGTTCAGCAAATAATCCAGAATTTGTCAGTGTTAACTGTAGATGTATCTAGATTAAACCAACATCGCACAGGAATCTACAATGAATAGTTTTAAGAATTTGACATTGGGAATTACTGCAACTTGCCTACTTTCTGGTGTAGCTTTCGCCATTACCCCAGAAGCCCAATCCCAAGTTACTCCTAATGGTAGCAATCCTCAACAGCTCTACGATAACTTAGTTGCCCTCAACAAAGCCAAAAATTTAGCACGTATGGCGGCAGAAAGAGTTAATGGTGGTTTAAGTTACTATCGTGCAGAATCTGCTATGCATGGAGCTCCAGAAGATTCACCTGTCGTTGATAATGGTAATGGTACCTGGACTTTTACTTTCTTTGGCACTCGACCTAATTCTAGCGTTCAAGCCTACAGAAGCGTTGTTACTGTAAGCTACGACGGAGAAATCGTACGAGTTGAGGAAAATCAGCGTCTGTAGTCTATTTTTTAGTACTTAAGTACTGGTATAATAGTCCAAGCTCCACAATTTTCTCACTTGAGTTAAACCCCACTAATCAGTTGGTGGGGTCTTTTTTTTACCCTAGAAGGCTCACTCTGTTTTAAGCTTATTGATGGGCAAATAGAGTGGTGTAGCGATTGATGTTAAAAGGATTGAATGTTTTCCTCGTTGGTATGATGGGTTCAGGGAAAACTACTGTGGGTAATATTTTGGCACAGAAGTTAAACTATCGCTTTTTTGATACCGATGTTTTAATTGAGCGGGTTATGGGGCAAAGTGTGAGTGAAATCTTTGCTACTTCTGGGGAAGATAGCTTTCGAGATATGGAAACTCAGGTATTGGGAAATCTATCTGCCTATACAAAGAGTATTATTGCTACTGGTGGCGGCATTGTCATCAAGCCAGCCAATTGGAGTTATTTACATCATGGTGTAGTAATTTGGTTGGATGCTCCTGTAGAAGTGATTTTGGCACGTTTAGCTGATGATAACACCAGACCTTTGCTACAGGAAACAGACCCGGAGCAAAAACTAAATGAACTCTTAGAAAAGCGCACTCCTCTCTATTCCCTGGCTGATTTACAGATTCACATTACCGCAGATCAAACACCTGAAACAATTGCTAACCAGATAATGACAAAAATTCCATCTATCCTGAAGTAGAGACCATTTATACTAGACTTATCTGATGACAAGACCAGTTCTCTACATGGCGATTACGAGTCACGGTTTTGGTCATGCTGTACGTGTTGCTTCTGTAGCGGCGCACATACAACAGCTTGACCCCAATATACTCCTAATTCTAGTCACTACTGTACCACGTTGGTTACTCGGCTCTTATATTACTGGCGATTTTATCCATCGTCCCCGCGCTTTTGATGTAGGAGTAATCCAGTCTGATAGTGTCACAATGGATAAGGAAGCGACTTTAGCCAGACTTCAGGAAATTTATCGCCAGCAGAACTCCATTATTGCAGGAGAGGTTAACTATATTCGCACTAATAAAGTGGGTTTAGTTTTGGGAGATATTCCCTTTCTCGCTGCAAACATCGCAAAAACTGCTGGTATTCCCTGCTGGATGATGAGTAATTTTGGCTGGGATTTCATCTATCGCGATTGGGGAGGAGAATTTACCACCATCGCAGACTGGATTAGTGAATGTTACAGTAAGTGCGATTGTCTGTTCCGTTTACCAATGGCGGAATCAATGAGTGCTTTTCCTCAGGTTACACCCACAGGTTTAACTGGCGGTAATCCTAGATATACTAGTTCCCAACTAAGCGATGAATTTGGGCTTAATAGTCCCCGCGAAAAGACTGTCATGCTTACCTTTGGCGGTTTGGGACTACATCAAATACCCTACAATAACCTGGAGTATTTTCCTGATTGGCAATTTATCACCTTTGATCGCCAAGCCCCAGATTTGCCAAATTTACTCAAAATCACCGACCATAACTATAGACCAGTAGATTTTATGCCTCAATGTGGGCAAGTCGTTTCTAAACCAGGTTATAGCACTTTCTCTGAAGCAATGCGTTTGGGTATACCTCTCATCTCCCTTACTCGCGAGGGTTTTGCAGAATCTCCCCTACTGATGGCTGGTTTGCGAAACTACTCCCACCATAAAATTATTACTCCAGAAGATTTTTTACACAGTAATTGGGATTTCCTACGTCAACCTCTGCAACCACCACGTCAAAATTCTTCCTTACCTACTGATGGTAGTGAAACTATAGCCCAAGCTGTTGTAGATTATTTCCATCAGCTTGCTTAAGTCTTTTGGGGAAGCGGGGGGAAGTAAGAGAAGCAGGGGTAGCAGGGGATGCAGGGGGAGAATTTAAACAGTTTTAACTCTTAATTCTCGATTCTCGTTTGAGGAAGGGGGATTGGGGAGATGGGAAGGGTAGGATTTGCTAGCTATGCATTACCCATTCGTTGTCATTACTACCAATTAAGCTGCAACATTATCAATCAACCATCAGCGAATAACAAACAACCAACAACATTAATTCTAGCGTCAGATAGTTCACACTTTGTTATAATTCAAAGCGTAGTCGTTATGAGTTTTCTTAAAAAAGATGACAAATCCTACAATAGAAAATATAGTTATTATCGGTTCTGGTCCTGCGGGTTATACAGCAGCGATTTATGCAGCAAGAGCAAATCTCAAACCCCTGATGTTTGAAGGCTTTCAGGCTGGAGGGCTACCTGGTGGACAATTGATGACAACCACTGAAGTGGAAAACTTCCCTGGCTTCCCTGAAGGGCTAACAGGTCCTAAACTAATGGAAAGGATGAAAGCACAGGCTGAACGTTGGGGTACGCAGTGTTACACAGAAGATGTCACCTTTGTGGATTTTAACCAACGTCCCTTTACGATTCGCTCTAGTGATAGAGAAGTTAAAGCCCACAGTGTTATTATTGCCACAGGAGCCACAGCAAAACGTTTAGGTTTACCTTCAGAACAGAAGTACTGGAATAACGGAATTTCTGCTTGTGCAATTTGCGATGGCGCAACACCAATGTTTAAAGGACAAGAATTGGTGGTAATTGGTGGTGGCGATTCTGCTGCGGAGGAAGCGATTTATTTGACGAAATACGCCTCCCAAGTACATTTGCTAGTGCGTAGTGATACTATGCGAGCCTGTAAAACTATGCAAGATCGCGTCTTGAATAATTCTAAAATAAAGGTGCATTGGTATACTGAAGCCGTGGATGTTTTTGGCGAAAATAACCGCATGAGTGGGTTAAAAGTTCGCAATAAGCAAACTGGTGAAGAAACAGATTTACCTGCTAAGGGTTTATTCTACGCCATTGGTCACACACCAAATACTAGTTTATTTACAGGGCAATTAGAACTCGATGATGTGGGCTATATTGTCACTAAGCCTGATTCTGTAGCTACCAGTATTGAAGGGGTTTATGCTGCTGGTGATGTGCAAGATCATGAATATCGTCAAGCGATTACTGCTGCTGGTACTGGCTGTATGGCTGCAATGTTAGCAGAAAGATGGTTGTCTGCAAATGAGTTGGCTCAAGAGTACCATCAAGAGGTGCAAACAGAAGTAGAGTCAAAAGAGGAGGAGAAGGTAGTAGCAGATACCGCAGAAACCTTCGATCTCAATTCAACACGCCATGTGGGAGGTTATGCGCTACGTAAATTGTTCCATGAAAGCGACCGTTTAATTATGGTGAAATATGTTTCTCCTAATTGTGGTCCTTGTCATACCCTCAAACCTATTTTAAATAAAGT
>CAZWGS010000106.1:0-18285 GCA_964633315.1 uncultured bacterium
CATTCCCTCCCCCTGCTTCCCCTGCTTCCCCTGCTTCCCCTGCTTCCCCTGCTTCCCCCTCTCCCCATCTCCCTTATACCAAATCAAAATCGCCAATCAATCCTGGTTGTGATAATTCGTCTGATATTTCAACAATCGCATCTAGTACAGGTTTAGTTGATGTTTCCCCATGGTTGCTGGCGGCTAAATCGCGATTCTGTTTGGCGCGATTAGCTACTAGAACAGTAATTCGATAGCGATTGGAAGCGGCTGCCATCAAATCGTCTGTATGATGCATAATTACTGAAGAATCAAAAGATGCACGTTTACGCATAATCATAAAAAAATAAATTATTATCTACATCTACATCAAGAGTTCCCGACAATCCTTGGAGAAGTAACATCCCAGAGATTTTTTCACAATGCAAAAGAGGTCTAATGCTCAAGCACCCACGCGGTAAACTGTTGTAACCAGCCGATGGAAATTTCGATTCGTTGTTATCTTTTATGTCTGCATTTTTATTAGAAGTTGGTACGGAAGAATTACCCGCAGATTTTGTGGCTAGCGCCATTAACCAGTGGCAAACTGGCATTAGCCAAAGTTTACAAGAGCATTTTTTAACTCCAGAAACGATTTCTGTGTATGCTACTCCACGCCGCCTTGCTGTCTTGGTTATGGGATTACCAAAGCAGCAGCCAGATCGCGAAGAGGAAATTAAGGGACCTCCCGCAAAAGCTGCATTTAAGGATGGTAAACCAACTAAAGCAGCAGAGGGATTTGCGAAAAAGCAGGGAGTAGATTTGGCTGAGTTGTCTATCCGTGATACCAAGAAGGGGGAGTTTGTTTTTGCCCAGAGAAAAACTTCTGGACGCGCTGCAACAGAGATTATACCTGAATTAATCCCCCAATGGATCGCTAGTTTGGAAGGAAGAAGATTTATGCGTTGGGGAGATGGGGATTTGCGCTTTCCCAGACCCATTCGTTGGTTGGTTGCTTTGATGGATGGGGAGGTTTTACCTGTTAGTTTGGTTAGTGGTTCTATGAGTGTTACTAGTGATCGCATCTCGCGAGGACATCGAATTTTGCACCCAGAAGCCGTTTCGATTCCCCAAGCTACAGATTATATAGAGTGTTTGCGTTCTGCGGCTGTGGAGGTGGATCCAGCGCAGCGTGAAAGCACGATTAAACAGCAAGTGGAGGCGGCGGCGCAGGAGTTGGGAGGTAGTGCCGAGGTTTACCCTGAGTTGTTGGCGGAAGTTGTTAATTTAGTTGAGTATCCTAGTGCTGTCATTGGTAAGTTTGATGAGGATTTTCTGCAATTACCAACGGAAGTAATTAAGACTGTGATGGTAACTCACCAACGTTATTTTCCTGTGCAATCTCTGAGTGATTCGGAGCAGTTATTAGCGAATTTTATTACTATTTCTAATGGCGATCCCAAGAAGTCGGCGATTATTTCAGCAGGAAATGGGAGGGTGATTCGTGCTCGTTTGGCTGATGCTCAATTTTTCTATAAAGCGGATTTATCTGAGCCCTTAGAAAGTTATGTTGCTTCTCTGGAGAAGGTTACTTTCCAAGAAGAATTGGGTTCTATGGCTGATAAGGTAACTCGTTTGAGTAATATAGCGGAGAAAATTGCTGAGCAACTGAATTTAAAAGCGAAGGAAAAAGAGCAAATTCAGCGTACAGCTTTGCTTTGCAAGGCAGATTTGGAAACCCAAATGGTTTATGAGTTTCCTGAATTGCAGGGAATTATTGGTAAAAAATATGCCCTAGCTAGTGGGGAAGAGTCAGAAGTGGCCCAGGGTATTGAAGAACATTATTTACCGAGGGGAGCAGAAGATGATTTACCTCAATCTTTAACTGGTCAAATTGTTGGTTTAGCAGACCGTTTGGATACTTTAATTAGTATTTTTGGTTTAGGAATGCTGCCTAGTGGTTCCTCCGATCCCTTTGCTCTAAGGCGGGCAGCCAATGGGATTATTAATATTATTTGGTTTGCGAATTTAGAGTTAGATTTAGTTAGCCTACTAGAGGAAAGTAGCGCTGCTTTTATTACTCTGTTTCCTGAGCAAAAATCGCCCTTTGAACTACTACAAGACTTTTTCCTGCAACGCCTACGTAACCTATTACAAGAAGAAAAAGGCATTGATTACGACTTAGTGAATGCAGTTTTGGGAGAACAAGACCAGGAGTATGGACAAAGGGCATTAGGAGATATCTTAGACTTGCGGGATCGCGCTGTTTTCTTACAAAATATACGTGATGATCGCACTCTAGATACTATCTACGAAACGGTTAATCGTTCCACTCGTCTCGCAGCTAAGGGAAACCTCGATACCCAGGAACTAGAACCAAGCACAGTAGTTAATCCTGAACTGTTTGAGAAAGCCTCAGAACAAGCTTTCTACGATGCTTTGTTTCAATTAGCATCAAAAAGCAAAATCTCCAAGCAGGAGCGCAACTATCAACTGCTGGTGACACAATTAGCAGAGATTGCACCCACGGTTAGTAACTTTTTTGATGGTGATGATAGTGTGCTGGTAATCGCAGAAGACCCAGAAATTAAGCAAAATCGTCTCAATTTACTCGGTTTACTGCGTAACCATGCCAGAATCTTGGCTGACTTTGGTGCTATTGTCAAAAGTTAGCGGAAACGCCAAATTTTAACTGTCTTATCGCTGCTACCACTAACCAGGTGTTTACCGTCAGCACTAAAAGCAAGACTGTTTACAGCAGCACTATGACCTTGTAGAGTTTTAATTTCTTTACCTGTAGCTAAGTCCCACAGCTTAATTGTTTGGTCGTAACTACCACTAGCAATAAACTTGCTGTCGGGACTAATGGCAACAGTGTACACTGACCAAGTATGTCCGGTGAGAGTCAGAACACTCTTTCCTGTCGCTAAGCGCCAAATTTTAATTGTTTTGTCGTCGCCACCACTAATAAGTAGTCTACTGTCGGGAGTAATGGTGAGGGCTTTTACAGAGCCAGTATGACCTTGGAGAGTGACAATTTCCTTCCCTGTCTCAGGTTGCCAAAGTTTGATAGTTTTATCATCGCTACCACTGGCAATAATCTTACCATCGCGGCTATAGGTAATAGCTTTAACCCCAGCAAACCAGTCAGCATGTCCAGCAAAAGATCGCAACTGTCTACCTGTATTAACTTCCCATAGTCTAATACTGCGATCATCAGCACCACTAACAAGATGCTTACCATCGGGACTAAAAGCAAGACATTTAACTAAACCCAGATGCCTACTAATACTACCAATTTCTTTCCCTGTTGCCAGTCGCCACAGCCGAATCACATTTTCATCACCGCCACTAGCAATAATTTGACTATCGGGACTAAACACAACTGATTTTAAACCCTTAAACCAATCAAAACCCTCACTACCGAGGATTTTTAACTGTTTCCCGGTGCTTAAATTCCACAAGATAATTTTGGTATCATCACCACAACTAGCAATGGTGGTACCATTAGGACTCAGAGCAATGGATTTTACCGATGCGCTATGACCACTTAAAGTCAGACATTGCTCGCCAGAACTAGAATTAGAGCCTGCTTTATTGTTACTCTTAGCTGGCTCAGAAGGAGGAATTTGGCTTTGGAGTCGAGAAATCTTTTGCTCTAGTTGCTCCAGTTCCTTTTTACTGTTACTCTCTAGTTTATCTTGGTGCTTTTTGAGAGCATTCTTAAGCTCCTGTTTCAACTTAGCAACCTTTTCTGGTTGCTGCTCAATTCTTGTTTCCAATTGCTCTTGACGCTGCTGCAAAGGCTCCAAATCATCGCGGATACGCTTAACTTCACCTTGAGTTTGTTGCTTGAGTTTTTGGGTCAATTTCTCCAACTTATCTTGACGCTGAGCAATTTTATCCACCATTTCCTGATACTCAGCTAAATTCTCCTCTCCTTGCTGATTCTGAAGCACCTTAAATTGCTCTATCTGTGCTTTAGTTTGTTGACGCAACTGCTGCATCACAGCTTCCAAACGTTCTTGATTTTGGTTGAGAGAATTAAAAAGTTGCTCCGTTTGCGGATTAATTTGCTGCGCCAATACCTCCAACTGTTCTTGGCGTTGAGCCACAGGATCGATAAATTCCAGGATTTGATCGCGATTAGCTAGCTCTTGCTGAACCAGAGTCTGTTTAACTCTCTCTAGCTGCTGCAGAGTATGTCCGTGGAGCTTTTGCAGCATCTCCTTGAGTTGATTCTGACGGCGCGCAACTAAACCCAGACTTTGCTGCAATTTGTTCAATGCAACTTCTCTCGTAGCTTGCTCTTGTTGCAATTTCTCCTCTAAACTTTCCTGACGCTGACTCAGCAAATCAACCTGTTGCTGGTATTGAGCGACACTTTCCTGATTATGATTAACCTGACTAGTTAACTGGTCTAATTTTTCCTCTGCAAGACTTTCCAATTCTACTTGACGCTCACTCAGAGGTTGAACCAATTTTTGCATCGTAGCCTTATCTTCACGAGCCTGCTTAGCTTGCTCTTGTATCCTAGAATCTAACTCTGTTTGATGACTAATAATAGGCTTAACTAACTCTTGGACTTGAACAATCGCAGTTTCATTGTCCTCCAGACGTTTCCCTTGGTGCTGAGTTAGCGCCGTTAATTGTTCGTAACGTTGCTCAATTGGTTCGAATAAGCTTTCAAATCGGAAAATTGATGTCCTATGAGTCGCCAATTGCTCACCGTAATCTTGCATTTGAGTCTGCAACTGCTGAGTCAAACCCTCCAACTGTCCTTGATTTTTGGCTATAGGTTCAACAAATTGCTTCAACTTCATCAGCGACAGCTCATTATCTTCAATTTGCTCCAACTGCTGTACAATTTGTTCTCGTACCTGTTGCGTTATTATCTCCAACTGTCCTTGACGCTGATTAATCGGCTTAACCATTTCCTGTAACTCCAGCAATACCTCCTCTTGTTGCTGTTGATTGAGGTTTTGGAGTTGCTGCAACTGCTTTTGAGTGCGATTATTCAGCTGTTTAATTTGACTGTTAAGCTGCTCTTGAGCATCGTTGATAGGATCTAGTACCTTATAGATCTGTGCGATTGCCGATTGTCTCTCTTGAACCCCTAATTGCTTAACCTGGTCAATTTTGAGTTCAGTTTGCTCCTCAAGATATTCATTTAACTTTAGCAACTGCTCCTGTTTATCAGTGAGTGGATCGATAATCTCGTAGAAACGACTCAGATTATTCTTATCCCGGAGACGCTGTTGCTGTTGATAACGCTGACGATTGAAAGTATTTAAGCCTACAGCTATTGTAAGAGGAGGAGCCGCCACAAGTGGCTCTTGGGTTACCAACGCCGCGAGAGTTCCGATAATAGATGCTGGGATCGATGCATATTCAGCAATTTCGAGCCAATGGCGCTTATTCATAGCTGTAGGCAATTAGATTTTGGCAAGCAATAGGGTGTATCCTGGCAAGGATAATTTGATCAAAATTTTACCCCACTTCCCGCAAGACAAGTGGGTATAAATGAGCAGTAGATGTACTTATCAGAGTTTGCCCTTCAAAATTAACCTGAATGCTCTACTAATTTGATCGCAAAATGCTGCTTTAATCCGGAAAACTTAACTAGCCAAATCTAGTCAATGAGAGCATTGAGCAGAACTTGAGTTAAA
Source organism: uncultured bacterium (assembly GCA_964633315.1). Taxonomy (GTDB): domain Bacteria; phylum Cyanobacteriota; class Cyanobacteriia; order Cyanobacteriales; family CAWCAG01; genus CAZWGS01. The sequence continues at coordinate 5,628 of CAZWGS010000106.1, forward strand.
GTCATACTCTCCATATCTTCCATGTTTACTGTATCAACAATATCAAACTTCGCGCCCACACCTTCAAGGTCATCATCTAACGCTTTGAAAAACTGTTTCACCTTGCGATCTTTGCCAACTTGAATAAAGGAAATACCTAATTCCTCATCCTTGTCAATTTTTTCAGCCGCATCCATAATCACCCGTATCACCGCTTTTCTGTCGTTTGGTTCCCCATCTGTAATCACCAAGATGGTTTCACCATTGAGTTTTGCTTGTCCTGTCGCTTTGCGCTGAAAATAGTTACCTAAAGCATCCTGAAGAACACTAGCAAGATCAGTTTTACCCATCGGTTCATTTTCTGCAAACACCTTAGTCACTTTATCTGAGGTGACATTGTCGTAGCGTCGAAAACGACCAGAGAACACATAAACCGTGATACCATCGGGGTCAAACTGCTCACACTTTTTCGCTAACGCCAGGGTAGATTCTTGAGCAGCTAACCAGCGACTTACGCCTCCTACTTGGTCAGTAGTAGACATACTAGCGCTTTTATCGATGATAAGAGTATAGTCGCGATCTTGTATTAAGGAACCTGTTTCTTCTGTCACTGTCAATAGTCTCCTCAACTTTATTAGTGCCCTTTTTGTCTAGCCTATACAGGAAGTTAGGTAACATCCAGAAAAATCCTAATTTTGATCAGGATCTTGGTTGGGTTTTAGTTTCGTTGCTGCGATTGAGTTGATAGTCAGCCTAATTGTAGAGAGGTTTTGGCTTGCTGATGACTAATTGTTAGAGATAAAAATTTATTCTCTTGTTCAGTCTTTTAGTTAATCGTCTGTTTCGAGCAGAGACTGTTCACGTATTACCCTGATGGAGAAAGAATGTCTCTCCTTGATCAATTTTCAGAGTTTTTTGCTTATTTCTTCAGTCGCTTGTCCCAAATCTTTTTACAAGCTGTTTCATCATAGGGAGATTCTTTCATTGCCTTCTCAATGATGTCAGGATTTATAGGAATGTACTTGTTTGTTCCCTTATATCGGACTTGAATCTTTCTATCCCAAAAACAAGATGTCTGAAGTTGTGCTTTGGTGAGTTGGTTGAAGTCTTGCTCATCTTCAAACTTAACACCCTTTAGATTGGCATCAACAAGAGTAGCACCCTCTAGATTGGCCTTACTAAGGTTAGTACCCTCTAGATTTGCTTCCCAAAGGACAGCACCCTTTAGATTGGCATCTCTAAGAACAGTATTCTTTAGATTGGCCTTACTAAGGTTAGCACCCTCTAGATTTGCTTCCCAAAGGACAGCACCCTTTAAATTAACATCTCTAAGTATAGCATTCTTTAGATTCACACCATCCAAAAATACACCATTTTTGTTCAAATCCTCTAAAGCATCCTTGCGCCCACCACTATGTTTCTGCTCTACTGCTGAATTAATCACCTCCCATGCTTGATAGTTAGTTTCTTTTTGTCTTTTTTTTGCCTCTGCAAAAAACACGACCATTGCCACAATGATTGTCATCTTCTGTACAAAATCTAATAGCTCGAAGAATGCCATCCTTTGAAGTAATGCAACTAAATATTCTAGCCTTCTCTCTGTCCAAAAAATGCCAGAGATAGCCCACTGCTTCCCTCGCCAGAAAATAACTTTAGAAGGATGGTTCCGAAGATCTTCAATTGCTTGGTTCCAATCTGATAGTTCATTCCCTTCAATCCCTTTTTTGAGACGACGCTGATAAATTTTGAGTGCGGTTTTTTCAATTAGCTGATGAGGAATTTCGTTGGGTTCAGATTCTTGTGCCATCTTTTTTGTTTCATTTTTGTGCTGGTAAAATACTAAACCATTAACCCAAAAATAAGACATAAGTAGATAGGCTTAATTCAGTAGCTAGGAATAATTAAATGTATGATTAGACCTCTCCCCTATCTCCTCTCCTTAAAGGAGAGGGGTGTGGTTAGGCGAGGAAAGTTTTTAGATTTATTTTTACCTATTTACTTCGTAAGCTGTTAAGCATTTAAATTGTGTCTTTTTAATCACAAAAAGAATGCTCAAATCTTTTTCCTGCTCCCCTGCTGCAATCAACATACAATTTAAATCAACACTAGCTTAGGCTGGGAGAGGTTTTGGTCGCTAGCAACTGTGACACCAAACCTAGTACTAACCGCATAATGATAAAATCAACTATCGCAAGCCTCAAGTGAGCCATTCCCATGTCAGCTCCCATTGTTACTCTACACAATCGCGATTCCCAGCAGGATTTAGTTATCAACCCGCCTACCTCTGGACTCTCTTTGGGAGGTAAAATTACGGTTCCCGGTGATAAATCTATTTCCCATCGTTCCCTAATGTTGGGGGCGCTAGCGACGGGAGAGACACACATCCAAGGTTTACTTTTGGGTGAAGATCCCCGTAGCACAGCCGCTTGTTTTAGCGCTATGGGAGCAGAAATTTCTCCCCTTAACAGTGAAGCGGTTACAGTTAAGGGTATTGGTTTAGGGGAATTAAAGGAGCCTGTAGACGTTTTAAATGCAGGTAACTCTGGTACTACCTTGCGTTTAATGTTGGGTATTCTCGCCTCTCACCCAGGATGCTTTTTCACTGTAACTGGGGATGCATCTCTGCGCAGTCGTCCCATGTCCCGCGTCGTCAAGCCTCTACAACAAATGGGAGCGCAAATTTGGGGCAGAAAAGGTAATTCTCTGGCTCCCTTGGCTGTGAGCGGGCAAAAATTGCAACCGATACATTACCATTCACCCATCGCCTCCGCCCAGGTAAAATCCTGTATCCTTCTAGCTGGTTTGATGACTGAAGGAGAAACTACGGTTACAGAACCCGCCCTGTCACGCGATCATAGTGAGAGGATGTTGCAAGCATTTGGCGCTAAACTCAAAATTGACCCAGAAACCCACAGTGTTACGATTACTGGCTTACCTGAATTAACAGGACAGAAGGTAATTGTACCAGGAGATATTAGTTCTGCTGCTTACTGGTTAGTGGCGGCGGCGATTACACCTGATTCAGATTTGCTGATTACCAATGTGGGTGTCAATCCCACGCGTACAGGCGTTTTAGAAGCGCTGGAAATGATGGGTGCAGATATTACCAAAGAAAATGAACGCTTGGTGACAGGGGAACCAGTGGCGGATTTGCGAGTGCGTCACAGTAAGTTGCAAGGCTGTACGATTGCTGGAGACTTGATTCCACGCCTCATTGACGAAATTCCCATTCTCGCTGTAGCGGCGGTTTTTGCTGAGGGTAAAACGGTGATTAAAGATGCTGCGGAATTGCGAGTGAAAGAAAGCGACCGTTTGGCAGTTACGGCTTCCGAGTTAAATAGAATGGGGGCGCAAATTACAGAATTCGCCGATGGCTTAGAAATTACTGGTGGTACTCCTCTCCATGGTACAGATGTAGATAGTTACACTGACCACCGTCTGGCTATGAGTCTAGCGATCGCAGCACTCAATGCTAAGGGTATCACTACAATTCATCGCGCTGAAGCCGCAGCTATTTCCTATCCCGATTTTGTTGCTACTCTAAAACAAAGTCTTGTTTGAGATTCTAGAAGAAAAAGTTTAACAATTATATCTTTTTCAAGATCTTTGGTTTTATAGACGTTGCTCCTATTTTCCTATGAATATTTTCAGCAATTTACTCTTTCCCAGTAAAAAAAACAAACCAGCAACCGATAGTAACACTCTACAAGTCCCTCGTGTACGCAAAAGAAGTCGAGGTATTGAAATCAAATCAGCGCAAGAAATAGAGACAATGCGCCAGTCAGCGAAAATTGTCGCCACAGTACTGAAAGAAGTTACTGTAATGGTGGAACCTGGTATGACAACGGCGGATTTAGATGCTTATGCAGAAAAAAGAATTCGGGAGTTAGGAGCAACTCCTAGCTTTAAAGGCTATCACGGTTTTCCTGGTTCTATATGCGCTTGTATTAATGAGGAAGTTGTACACGGTATCCCTAGCAAGAAGAAGAAAATTCAGGCGGGAGACTTGCTAAAAGTAGACACAGGGGCTTATTACCAAGGCTTCCATGGCGATTCTTGTATTACTATTGCGGTGGGTGAGGTGAGTCCAGAAGCTGCTAAGTTAATGGAAGTGTCAGAGGGAGCTTTATATCGAGGGATTGAGCAAGTTAAAGCGGGAAATTACTTGCTCGATATCGCTGGGGCGATTGAAGACTATGTGAAGGAAAATGGCTACAGTGTGGTGGAAGATTACACTGGTCATGGTGTAGGGCGCAATCTCCATGAAGAGCCCTCTGTGTTTAATTTCCGCACTAATAAACTACCCAATGTGAAGTTGCGTGCAGGTATGACTCTAGCAATTGAACCAATTCTCAATGCTGGCTCTAAGGTAACACGTACCCTAGCTGATCGTTGGACTGTTGTTACAGTAGATAACAGTCTTTCTGCCCAGTTTGAGCATACCGTTTTAGTTACTAACGATGGCTACGAGATTTTAACAGATCGCAGCCAAGTTTAGCTAGTGCTAACGGTCGCGCATGAGGGCGGAAAGAGAGTGACGTTTGCGCATATCCATCATGTCCACTAAATTGTCTTTTTCCTGATTGCGATCTAGATGAGTGCGTTCTTGGGGCGATAATACAGTAACCACAGGCTGCGGTTGTGGTTGTGGTCGTGTTTGTGGTTGTGTTTGTGGTTGTGTTTGTGGTTGTGCTTGTGCTTGTGGCTTTCGTCTCATGTTAGCAGCCATAGTAGCAGCTTTAGGCATGGGAGTTGCATTGGAAGGAGGTAAGGGTACGGCTTTTTTCCTTCCTTTGAGGCGTTTTCGCCTGATTCTTCTTCTTTTCGGTGAACCAGGAAAGGAAGCGCGCATCAAAAATTGAGTTACCACAAAAGAACCACCCGCAGAACCCAAAGCTAGCATGAAAAATAACCAGATAATAAGGAAACCATTGGACTGTGAGGTTTCAGCACTATCTATTTTATCTCCTGCATCCGGTGTTGGTGCTACTGGGGCTGTAGGTGCAGCTTGGGGAGCCATTGGTTCTGGTCCTGGGTCTATAATGCCTCTAAGACCCATAGATGCGATAATAACTGCAGCGCTAACCACAGATAGACTTACGGCGATCAAGAGAGCAGATCTAGGGATGAAAATGCCCTCTTTTTGAACCTGGGATTGAGAATTAGATTTGGGGTTATCGTAGGGAGTGAGCATTAATATCTTTACAGCTCAAGGTCAGTAGAGTTGTTAGCTTGGTACATAGCAGTCCCAGCAACTAGATAGACAAATCATAACCGACTCTTGCTTGAGGGAAAAGCTAGGTATTTAACTAACTAGAGGAGAAAAAAACTAAAAAGCATATAGGATAAGGGTTTTAGAGAAAAAAGAACAACTTTCAATCAAACTCTTCTCAACTAGGTTAACTTGATGCAACGTAGAGTTTTATGTCCCTACAAGGGTTAAAAACTGGTGCTGAAAAAATTGGCAATTCGTTAGACAGCAAAGAATTTTTATGCTACTTAAATGGAGCAATAGGACTCCCTTGTTTCCTCTAAATTTTAATTTTTTTTCCTGTACTTAAAGCCTTAAATTACGACCAACTTAGCTGAATTTGATAATTACCTGATACTGGACAATTCTCTACTAAGCTAATTCACTCATGGTTGCGCGACGCAAAATTTCTGTCACTTCCGTCGCCATTCGTGCATCTAATTCCCATGCTTCTCGTTTGGGATCCCTCGGATTTAGCTGCTTCGCACCCCGCAAAGCCATACTGACACTAATAAATTTTCCTGGTTGACCAAGTTTTTGGGGACTGAGGTCAATAAATTGTATCAGGGCTAAGTATACAGCTTCGGTTCGCTTGCGAATACTTGTCACGCCGTTACCCAATTTTGAGAGAATGACAGCGGATTCAATCTGATTTTCTAAGCCTAGTTCCTCAATTGCTAAGTCAGCAAGGCGGGCTGGATCTTGACCCATTGCCCTAATAATACTCTCTAAACTATGCCACTGGGCACCCGGTAGTCTGGAGGGATAGGGGATGTAATAGTGCCAACCTAAAAGGGATATCATCCGGTTTAAATCATAGGCAGAAATGGTATTATCTGACCACTGAGGCGGTTTGGGGTCAGGAGAGAGTAAAATTTGCCCTGTATCTTGATTTACTACCTCTGGCTGGTCGATAAAGGGTGTTTCCCCATAGCGACCTTGAAAAATGATATTCTTGTTCCCGGTGATGCTTTTAAGCCAAGTTTCATTCTCTATTTGGGTTGAAAAACGCTTAAACATGGCTCCTAGGGAGTTAGAACTGGCAATTTTCTCTTCATAGCTAATTAAATCTTGCGCTAACTGAGAAATAGTAAAGCTATTCCCGTTCCCCAGTGTATCTCTACCTTGGATTTGAGTGCGATCAATATCGAGGCGAGGATATCTGCTGTTAAGTCGCGTAATGAGGTGAATCAGGGGAATGATCTTGGTACTACTCCAAAATTCATCGTTAGCTAAAGCATTGCGACCTAACCATCTTACTTTCAACTGCCGTTCTACAAAAACACCTACACAAACACAGGCTTCGGTGATGTCTGGATGCAAAAATTGTAAACCTTCTTCGTCAATTTCTGGTAATTGACCAATGAGGGGATAGCTTTGGAAATTAGCTAGGTTTTTGGCGAGGGAAACAATATTTTTACCATCGGGTTTTTGGAGTAGGCGCTTTGGATACTCGCTAATTTGCTTGTGGTAGGGTGAGGTGGCAATGCCTTTGTACAATAAGGCTGGCTCATCTTGACTTCCTGCGGCTGCATCTTTGAGAAATTTTTGGTACGGGGTTTGGTAATCTGGTTTAGGGCTAGGTTTTGAGGAGGGAAATAGTAGTTGTTGAGCGAAATCACTGTCGAAGCGATCTTTAGTTTTGCTACCCAGAGAATATTGGTGACAAAATTGAGTGAGTGCTTCGTCTGTGCGTTTTCCATATTTACCATCAAGCCATGTATTACCGGGATAAAGACCAAGAATATTCAGTTGAGTTTGAATTTGTGTAACTAATTCCTGGTCTGTTTTCAGGGTTTGCAATTTGATTGCAACATTGTGATGGATGATATCTTCAAGCTTCATTAACTTGTAACCTCTTCTGGTAAAGGAATTTAACCACAGAGGAGGTAAAAAACAAGGGAAAATTTAGTAAATAATTAACGATTCTGGTAGTAGCTATGGATAAGTCACAAGAGAATTTTCGAGTCTGCGATCTAGATTTGCCAGAGGATATTTTAGAGCAATACTTACAAGCTGAGGCAATTGCTATTGATACGGAAACAATGGGATTAATTCCTTTGCGCGACCGTTTGTGTTTGATACAATTGTGCGATCCAACTGGTTTTGTGACGGCTATTCGTGTGGAAAAAGGACAAACCCAAGCACCTAATCTTAAAAAGTTAGTAGAAGCTAAACATATTTGCAAAGTGTTCCATTTTGCTCGCTTCGATGTAGCCCAATTAAAACATACTTTTGGGATGGAAACCAAACCTATTTTTTGCACTAAAATAGCCAGCAAGCTAGCACGCACCTACACTTCTAGCCATGGTTTGAAATCTTTGGTGAAAGAACTAGAACAGATAGAGTTGGATAAAAGTGCTCAAAGTTCTGATTGGGGTAATGCAGCCAATCTTTCTGAGTCACAACTAAGCTATGCGGCGAATGATGTACGTTATTTGCTCAGTCTAAGACAAAAACTTACTGCTATGCTGCAGCGAGAAGAACGTTGGCAATTGGCAGAAAAATGTTTTGAGTGTTTACCTGTATTTGTTGAGTTAGATTTGCGGCAATATCAAGGTATTTTCGAACATTAGTTGATTGGTTGTTTGGCACCTAATTTCTAATTCAGTTAGAAAACTGTAGTCAGCCTTAGAGTTATTAATTAATCCTTGATAATTAATAATCATAAATTCTGCGAATAATATATTTTCCCCATGGCAACAACTACGATAGTGAATTGAAAAGATAAACTATCTGTACCAAATTAGAGTTGCTATCGGCTCAAAATGTACTTCTGGATAGGTAGCTAGTCCCTTAGGAAAGTATTCTTGCATCTTTTCACATCTTGATTGACAGGTGTGATTCCCACAAAGCGTTTAAAGTGGCGCTCCAAATTACTTTTGAGTATCTCTCCGATTACTAACACACAAGATAGCGATAGAAATGAGTGTAGTTTAGGAGATAATTTCCTCTTTGTCTTGTATATTTTTACAGTTTTTGAATTTCCTAGCTCATTGTTTAAGTAGCTAAGTTTTTGAAATCACTCAATAGTTAATTGAACATTAGTTTAGTTTGCAACTTAATATTTTGAACTAATTAGCTTCCCATTCCAATTGTAGACGTGGCATTAACTTTTGCAGGTTTTTTAAAGATTTTCCTTGCCAGGGTATAGCTTTAGAACCTTGGACAACCATTTGCATATTATTTTTCTGCCTTACTCTAATCACAAATTTAGAGAGAACACTAATGCCCGAACTATTGAGAAATTCTAGTTGACACAAATTAATAATAATGGCTGTTTTTCCTTGTTCAACTACTTGATTAAGTAGCTGAATAACTGGAACATATTCCTGTATACCATTGAGGCGTAGTGACCCTCGGAAATATAATGTATTATCTTCGAGACTATACCAAACACTATAATCTTCTGTCTCAATTCTCATCATCATTATTTGTTGCATTTAAGATTATTTTGCAATTAATTTTATTCAGAACATAAACTGTACCATAGTTACGACTGAAACTAAACCTGGATGATTAGGACTACTTTCAAACTTCCATCCCAGCTTGGCTGTATAGTCGTTAAGAATAGTTAATAATCCTAGTTGAGAATATAAGCTATTTTCGTCTAAAGCACTACTTTCTAATCTCTCCAGATATAAATCTTCAGGATCTGATTTCGTTAATTCATTAATAAAAACTCTAAATTTCTCCATGGCTTGGTCTGTAATACTATTAGTCGTCAATAAAACAACTTTGCGATCATAGGAGTAGATTTTAATACTTATTGGTTGAAAACTAGTCTTGTCGCTAAATTTCATTGCATTTTCTAACATTTCGTTAGCAATATAGCTAACTGACCCCTTGATATCTGATTTTTCCTCAGCAGAAAAGCGAGTGTCATCTTCTGATAACAAATTGGATAAAAAGTTAGCGATAAAATTAGCAGAAACACTATTATTGCGCCAGTTTTTACCTAGAGCAATGGAATTAGGAGGAAATATCAGGATTAGATTCTCTCGATGCTCTGGTAGAACCTCAAGAAAATCCCCAAATATTTGAATCATATTTACTTTAAAATTGTCAGCTTTTATTTGTAGCTAATTAAATAGATCAGACTCAGTTTTGCAGATGCCAAAAGTGAGGCAGATAAGAAAAATACCTAGACACAAACTGTATCATTGAGCTGGTATCAGGCAAATGTTAGCTACCTAACACCCTGACAATAGTTACAAGTGAGCCTACCATAAATTTTTCCTAGTTTCTGTCAAGCATTGGTTTCAGTCAAGATAGAGTAGGGAAGCACTTTGGGAGAATTTTTATGACATCTGTTGCAGACAATCTCAGTGTTAACTATGCTGATGTAAATGCGGCAGCTTGTCGCAGTGAGGGAGTAGTTAAGCGCACACCTGTTTTCACTTCCACTACCGTTAATGAGAAAACTAAAAGTCAAGTTTGGTTTAAGTGTGAAAATTTCCAACGCACAGGCTCCTTCAAATTTCGTGGAGCTTATAATGCTCTTTTGCAGTTAAGTGAAAGCCAAAAACAGCAAGGAGTGCTCACCTATTCCTCTGGTAATCATGCCCAAGCGATCGCCCTGGCGGGTAAACTACTAGGTATCAGCACCACCATTGTTATGCCTCAAGACGCTCCAGAGGTTAAAATTGCAGCTACCCGTGGCTATGGAGCAGAGATTATACTATACGAGCGCAGTGAGGTAATTCGGGAAGAATTAGCCAAAAAAATCGCCCAGGAGAGAGGTTTAGAAATCATCCCTCCCTACAATCATCCCCATATTATTGCTGGACAGGGAACAGCAGCCAAGGAATTAATTGAAGAGGTGGGAGAATTGGATTGGCTACTGGTGTGTTGTGGTGGCGGTGGTTTACTTTCAGGAAGTGCGATTGCAGCTAAAAGTCTATCACCTAATTGTCGCGTAGTTGGTGTAGAACCTGAATTAGCTGATGATGCGACTCGTTCTTTTCATACCAAGATACTACATACTGTTAATAATCCTAATACTATTGCTGATGGTGCAAGAACACCCTATCTAGGAAGTCTGACTTTTCCCTTAGTTTTGCACTACGTAGACGACATGGTAACAGTTTCTGAAACTACCATTATTAATACTATGTTCTTTCTCTGGGAACGGCTAAAAATTGTTGTTGAACCCACAGGAGCGCTCGCCGCAGCAGCTTGTTTAGAGGGAATTTTACCAATTCAAGGAGCCAAAGTCGGCGTTATTATTAGTGGTGGTAATGTGGACTTACAAGACATTAGCAATTTACGAAGCAGGTACTCAGATCACTGCCAAATTGATTCACAATAGTAATCATAAAATCATAACCTTCTTTTGGTTGGTCATGATCGCAGCTAGGGTAAATTAATTAAAGCCTATAGCTATGTTCATCCACCATAGAAAACCAATTTAGCCTAACTCAGCATCTCATGGGCGGTATCCACCAGCCACATCTGGGAACAATACTGCCACAATAGGGAGTACACCATGTTTCTTAGTACAGACTTACTCATAAATCATTTAATAAAACAAACCACTGAAGGTTACCATCGCACCTATGGAGGTTGGAAGCCTGAATACGCCGAAATAATCGCCTGGGCTGCAGGTATGGCTCTAGAAAATATTGCCAATAGCGATGCCCTGTATCACAATGTTGAACATACCATCTTTGTCACCTTAGTTGGTCAAGAAATCCTGCGCGGTAAACATATCAAAGAGGGTGGTGTCACTAACGAAGACTGGCTTCACTTTCATATTTCTCTTCTATGCCATGATATTGGCTATGTCAGAGGAGTGTGTCGTCTAGATCGCCCGGAGCAAAATTTGTATGCTACAGGTATTGGTGAGATGATGGTTTCTGTACCGCCAGGAGCCACTGATGCAAGTATGGCACCATATCACGTGGACCGAGGTAAACTCTTTGTAGAAGAGCGTTTCGGTGTTTCTCATAAGCTAATTGATGTGGATCAGCTTAAAAATAATATTGAACTCACTCGTTTTCCTGCACCTTCTGATGAAGATCATCAAGGTTTAAATAATTACCCAGGCTTAGTCAGAGCAGCTGATTTAATTGGTCAACTGAGCGATCCTCGCTACCTACAAAAGATTACTGCTCTATTTTACGAGTTTGAGGAAATTGGCACAAATCAGAGTTTGGGCTACCGAAATCCAGGAGATTTGCGCGCTGGCTATCCTGGCTTTTATCGCAAAGCGGTTTTCCCTTATATTCAATCTGCTTTAAACTACTTGAAACTAACCCAAGCAGGTAAACAGGTAATTGCCAATCTCTATGCTAACGTTTTTGAAGTTGAGCGCGATGACTCGCCACGCCCAGCAATGCAATCTGTCGCTTAATCAGGGATTAGGGTGCATCTTTTTCCTTCAGGTACTAATCAGCCACAGTACCAACCAGGCAAGAACGCTCTAAATTTACACCATCTAAGTTAGCATTGTCTAGCTCAGCACAGAGTAAGTTAGCTCCTGTTAAATTAGCTCCCGCAAGATTAGCAGCACGCAAGTCAGCTTCTTCTAGGTTAGCTCCACTGAGGCTGGCTCCTTGCAAATCCGCTTGGGATAAATTTGCTCCCTTGAGATTCGCACTATTGAGATTTGCTCCTCGCAATTCACAGGAGCGAAAATCCACTCCCTGCAAGTTAACATTGGTTAGATTAGCACCACTCAAAAAAGCACCAGCCAGGGATGCGCCAGATAAGTTAGCTCCCATCAAATTGGCTCCCCTGAGGTTGCTCCCGCGCAAATCAGCACCACTCAAGTCTACTTGCATCAGATTAGCCCCTAAAAGGTTGGCTCGCACATCAGCAGAGCAAAGTTTGGCTCCTAGCAAATTGGCTCCATCCAAACGAGCTGCTTTGAGGTTAGTGTGAGATAAATCTGCTCCCACAAGATTAGCACCAGCAAGATTGCTTTTCTCCAGGTTGCTACCTGAGAGATTTTCGTCTTCTAAATCTGCTCCTGCTAATTGTTTAGTTTTTCCGTTACGGATTGCTTCTGTGTCCATGCTAATGATTAATTGCCCTAGAGATCAATTTTCTGATTTTAGTCCTCTGTTAAGTTTGAATTGAGGGATAAACCTTCCCCCGCTTCCCCTGCTTCCCCCGCTTCCCCTGCTTGTCTGAAGCAATAATTTTAAAATAGGGTGTCAATAGCTTACTATTTTCCTAGAATTTTTGCTGCTTGCTCCTCAAAGCTATCGAGCAACCACATCCCGGAAGCAATTTTAGGCTTAACTACCTCGATATTCATTCCTTGCTGCATTCCCATGACGACTAAAGCCAAGGCTTCTACTAATTTGGGGTCAAAAGTTGTACCCGCTTGCAGCTGACATTCTGATAAAGCCTGTAGCCCAGGATTATCTATACCTTGCTTCTGATAGCTGGTTAATTTTTGCTGGAAAGAGCTAATAAGAC
>CAZWGS010000107.1:0-18266 GCA_964633315.1 uncultured bacterium
CCAGCAAACGTTACAGACTTAGAGTAAGTTTCTGTACAGTTGCTACTCATACCCCAAGCCAATTTCTGATTGATCCAACCCGTATCATCTCCTAAATATATCTCATTTGAATAATTACTGGCTTTTGCACTGCACTCATTTTCCTCTATTGTACCAAGAGAATCAGGACTATATCTACTGTAAAAAGCACAGATTTCAGTATTGGGAGATTGAAGATTACTTTCAGCTTTAAATTTTAATTCACTTTGCCACCGGTTGTCGTCTCCTAGCTCTATCCATTCACTTATCGTAGATTCTTCTACACATTGCCACTCACTATCATAAGCCTCACTACTCCCAGCTTGTTTTCTAAAATTTCTTATACAGAAAAGATTTTTTGAACAGTTATTTCCTGATGGATTTACTGAGCATTTAATCTCTTGATTCCACACTGTTCCTATAGCTATTCCTGCTACCCCAACGATTACACTTGCTACTGTTGCCGAAACATTAACTTTTTCCCACCAGCTCGTTATCTTTCAATATTAGTTAATCAAATATATATACCAATAAATTTTACACGTAATTAAAAGTTGAAAACTGAGTAAGATTGCTTAAAAAAAACGAATATAAGAGATTAATTTCCGTAATCTATCAGCTAAAAATAGTATTAGTCGACATCAGTCCGATAATTTTGCGACGGATAAAAGTAAGTAGTGATAGTACCATTGCCGCTCTACACTACATCATTCAGATTGTTATGAAGAGGAACATCTACATTAATTCCTTATTCATGGTGTACATTAGGAAAGATTTATTTCTCTAATTCCCTAACTTCCACCGCTTGCCGATGAAGGTTTTGCCCTAGAATACATGTATGCTTTCTAAGCAAGTATATGACCAACTTTCCCGATTTGGTAACCTGGTTGCAAGAGCGTACGGAATTGAGTATTCTTCCTGAAAATGTACTAGGTGCAATAGCGCCGATGCTGGAAACTCAAATCGTACCTGCAAATCAAGCTTTAGTCACTGAAAATACAGCGGTTGCAGGACTATATATCCTCCAAGAAGGTTGTGTGGAAAGCAGCAAACCACCCCAAAATCCCAATATTGCGCAAGCTGTTGGTTTACTCCCTGGTGCAGTTATTAATCTGCGAGAATTAATTTTAAATGAACCATCACAGGAAACAGTTGTTACCCTTTGTGAATCTAATTTCTGGTTTCTTAGCGCCGAGAAATTTCGCAACCTAGTTACTCAATACCCAGAGATAAGCCAATGTTTCTCCCAACAATTAGCAGAGCAATTAGCTGAGCTTACCTCTCAATTAAACTACGAACAAGAGCGCCAGACTATTCTTCGACCATATTTAGTCAGTAAAGCGAAGCGGGGTATCGTGGGTAAAAGCCGCTATGCGCTGCGACTACGCAAGGAAATTCGGGAAGCCTCTGACGATTGTGACTCAGTAATCATTTTCGGCGAACCAGGTTTGGAAAAGGACAATATCGCCAGCTTAGTTCATTTTGGCTCTACCCTGCGCCGAGAATCAATCATTAAGGTCGATTGCAGCAAAATACAAGCTAGTGGCGCTGAATTGTGGGGACGCACTGGAGGTAAACCGGGTTTACTGGAAGCTTTAGAAACAGGAACACTGGTACTAAATAACGCTGGTAAATTACCTAGAGAATTAATCCCGCCTCTGGTAGAGTTACTCAAAACTGGACAATATATTCCGATTGGTGGCGATAGCGAAGCAAAAGAAGTTAATCAGATTCGCATCATTCTGATTGCGGAGAAAACCCTCCCAGAAATCCAGAAACTAGTTGCTCATGTGATCAAGGTACCTCCTTTGCGAGTGCGCAAGAGTGATATAGATGACTATGCAGAATATTTTCTGCGCTTAATTTGTCGTGTCAAAGGTATTACCAAACCCCAGATTACACCAGAAGCCTTGCGACGACTGCAAAGCTATGATTTTCCCAATAATTTAAGGGAATTAGAAAGCCTGATTTCCAGAGCAATTGTCCAGTTAGCAGGATGCAGTGAAATTACTGAGGAGATTATTTGGCCTTCCCAAAGCAAGAAAAAGCAGTTTCGCCTCAATTTACTAAATGCCTATCCCCATGTGCGTAAATTACTACGTAGTAATTGGTATCCCGATTGGATTAATTATGGCTTTACTCTCACAGCCTTTGCTCTTATTGTAGCGATTCTCTGGCTCGGTCCTCAAACTCGGGAGCAAAATTTTGCTTTGAATCTCTTTTGGGCGTGGTGGTGGCCTATAATTCTGGTACTTTTTCCCTTTCTAGGTCGAATCTGGTGTGCTTTTTGCCCCTTCATGATTTATGGGGAAGTGACGCAAAAGCTTTCCCTGTGGCTGTTTCCTCGTCAGCTCAAAACTTGGCCTCGGCAAAAAGCAGAAAAGTGGGGTGGTTGGTTTCTCTTTGGTTTATTTGCCCTCATTTTACTCTGGGAAGAAGTGTGGAATTTGGAAAATACGGCCTATCTTTCCGCCTGTCTCTTGATGCTGATTACTGCGGGAGCAATGATTTGTTCGGTAATTTTTGAGCGTCGTTTTTGGTGTCGCTATTTATGTCCTATTGGTGGTATGAATGGTTTGTTTGCCAAGCTATCAATGACGGAGTTGCGTGCACAGCAAGGTATTTGTGCTGCTGAATGTAGCACTTATCAATGCTACAAGGGAGGAGTAGCAAAAGGAGAGGGCATGGAAACTAATGGCTGTCCGCTATACTCCCATCCCGCACAATTGGTAGATAACCGAGATTGTGTGCTGTGCATGACTTGTCTCAAAGCCTGTCCCCACCGCTCGGTAGAATTTAATTTACGTCCACCAGGTATTGAATTATGGACAACCCACATTCCTCGCAGCTATGAAGTTGCTCTCTTGCTATTGCTGCTAGATGCAGTATTTTTGCATCGTTTACCGCAATTTCAAGATTGGTTGGGAATAACACTCGATTTACAACAGTTTTGGATTCATTTGACATTTTCTGTTGTTATTTTGAGTGTACCTGCCATTTTGCCTTGGTGTGGCTATGGTGCGATGTTGTTGGTAACCAAAACTACCAGCAAATTTAAACCCCATTCTTTTGTTAAATTAGCCTACGGTTACTTACCTCTGGTGCTAGCAGCTAATTTAGCTCACTATTTATGCCTTGGTTTAGGGGAAGCAGGTCAAATTTTACCCTTAAGTCTGGCTACTTTTGGTTTAAGTGGAGAAGGTTTGCCGATTTTTGTAGCGCATCCAGCTGTGATTAATTTTTTGCAGGGTAGCACCTTGACTTTGGGGGTTATTTGCTCGATTATCTTAACGCAGAAAATTGCTCGTCAATCTTTAAAATGGTTGGTTCCCCAACATTGCGTAATTCTGGGTTTGGGCATTGCTTTGTGGCAACTAATTGTTAATTGATGACAACTTTTTCACTCCAATTAACGGATCTGCAAATAACACAAACGGCAAAATGATATCAGTCTGATTAAAATGCTCAATTGTTTTCACCTGAAGTTATTTCCACTTCTAAATTAAGATTGATAGCTCGCTCTATTGGTGTAGTTTCTAGATATTGATCCACATCAAGATAAAAAAGACTGTTATCGCTATTGTCTACTTCCCAGGAATCAGAAGCAGGAAACAACTGTTGCAAAGCCAGATGGGTATTTTGTCCATCCTCGAGAGCGAATAAAAAACCACTGCAAGCACTACCATTAGCGTAGGTTGTACAAACAACAGCTTGGTCGTTCATAATACCTGTTGTAATGTAAGCTAGTTCACCTTTGCTATAGTAAGTTTGGAATCTTTCTGAAACTTCCTCACATTGTTTTTGAGGCCTAGAATCAGTCATCTCAGTATCATCAATTATCCAGCGTTTGACCGCTAAATCACCTCGTGGAGTACGAACAAGAGTTGTTAGTATTCCTTGGTTCATCCCACAAAAGAAATTAATTTCAGTTTCCGAAGTTTCCTGGGTGAAGGCATATTTGGTGCTAGCAAGTATGGTTCCTGCTGCCATAAAAAATATGATTAATGGCAGTTGAAAAATATTCTTCATGGTCTCATTTTTTTTATAAGAAGTGACTAAAAATTGAGTAGATGCACTTCTTCTCTGGAATTGAAAAATTTCAGCGATGTTTATTAACACTTATTTTTGTGCGTTGATACACCCTTTCCCAAACCCAACACTTACACACTTTGTTAAGTAGTGAAGTGTTAAACCTACTCACACCTTTGACGGTTTGAAACTAGAAAATACTATTCTAGCTAATTTTTAGTAATCTCTGATGCTCCTTTTTTTTTCTTTTGATGATAGAATATAGGGTTGCTTCTGAAAGAACAAGTATAACTGAAGTCTCTCTTGGCGAACACTAAATCGCTGCAATTCTTCACAAGCGTGATCTTTGAAGCTAG
Source organism: uncultured bacterium (assembly GCA_964633315.1). Lineage (GTDB taxonomy): Bacteria > Cyanobacteriota > Cyanobacteriia > Cyanobacteriales > CAWCAG01 > CAZWGS01. The sequence goes on from CAZWGS010000107.1 coordinate 4,404, forward strand.
AAACTATTACCTGATCAAGATCGCAATCGGGACTATTTTTAAGTATTAACTACTCCTTGTGGGCTGTTGTTTCCAGAAAAATTTTCTCCAAGTACTAGCTGCAGTCAGATATTGCAACAGCACTAGTAGGCAATTAGTGCGATTGTACCAATCTAGTTTGGCTTGCCAAATAGTGGAAAAATATCTCAGGAAGCTTTTATTTCCTAGAAACTTAGGTTTAAGATTATTAATGGGATCAATCCAAACTTCCCGTTCTTGAGCCGAAAGCCTACTAGATTGTAATTTATGGCAACGCCGGAAAAATAAGAATTCTGGCACTTCCTCAAAGCGTCCCTTTAAACTAAGTTGGGTAAGCAGTAGCTTATCAGAACCATAATAAGGGGCGATTAGAGAGGTATTCTGCAAGGTTTGTGTGCGCATTAAGCCAAAGACTTCTAAGCACCAGAAATCAGAAATAACAGCGCGAAAACGTTCATAATCCTGATTTGAGGCTAGTTGTGGTACTGATTTACCTAACCACCATTTTTGTCCATTAGATTTGGTAAAGATGGTTTTTGGATAAGCCAAAACTACAGAAGAATCACCTTCTAATATTTCGACACAACGAGCCAAAAAGCTAGATGCACAAACATCATCCGCCGCAGCCCACTTGAAATATTTGCCTTTGGCTAAGTGGAAAACGTGATTAAAATTCCAGGATGCGCCGCGATTTTCACCATGACGATGGTAACTAATTCTCGTATCTTGAGCGGCGTATTGGCGGCAAATTTTTTCAGTATTATCAGTAGAAGCATTATCAGAAATAATCAGTTCAAAATTACCAAAAGTTTGAGTCAAAATGGACTCAATAGCTTCTTTGATAAATTTCTCACCGTTATATACAGGCAATCCGATACTGACATAGGGTTGTTTAGTACTCATCTCACTGTTTCTCCTCATGTTTAGGAGATGTAAGTTATTACAGGATTGGTGTTGATTGCACAACACAATTCCCTAGGGATGATTGCAATATCAAACAGAAGATAGTAATAGTTTCTTCTGTTTCCTGCTTTTACACCACATGCTAAATGTGGTTCCCAGCGTTAAATCACCTTTTTTATACTTCAGATGCTACTAGATTTGACTTTCACCTGGTAAGGCAAGAAGTTTTTAATCTATAGCTGAAGCAAATGGATGCTATCAGGTTGATCAGTAAAGTTCCTTACACAAAATAATAGCTCATCGTGTTTACTAAAACTCGATTTTCTAAGACAAATTCATAGAAAAAACACACTACCAGGAAGCGATTAGCTCGATTTTCCTGGAAAATAACTATGAGATTTCTTTTAAGTATTTTTTCTTAATTAGATATTTAAATGTGTTTTTTTATACATAAAATAATTGTGGTTTTGACAAGAGTTACTGTTGAATTGTCTCAATGTGATATTTAGTTATTCTTGCAGATATAAATAAAATGTTTTAGTGTATTTTTTGTTTTGTTTTTTAAGCTAAATTGCCACTTTAAAATATTCATTAAATACACAGTATTTTTCTCCAGCTAATAAAGATATATGATTAAATTTATATCTAATATTTATCAAAAAAAATATTTAAAATTAATGTATTATTAAATCCTTAAACTCTTATTCAGCAAGACTTTTGCTTATTTTAAATAAGCTAAACAAAACAAAAAAAATACTAAAAAAAACTGCCGTTTTAGTATGTGGATTATATGGCAATAATTAGCAATTTTAATAGCTAAGTATATGAGCTAAAAACCACTATCACAACCATATTCTTCAAACACTAATAGATAGTTAAATTGTTTAAATTAAATTAATTTAGCACCAACAATTTTCTCTGCTATACCTAGTAGAGAAAGAAATCTAGATTTGATAAATCAAGTTTATCTTTGGGACTTACGAGAAGTGAACTGATGTTTAAACTTTCTGTTTTTTCAAGTGAGCATTCACTAAACTACTTATCGTATATTTACGTAAGTGCTATTTTTCCTAAATTAAACTAAGTTAAACTCCTTAAGGGCTGGATAAAAGTTGCGATTTTCGTGACTGGGGCGGCTAAGTTTTATTAGAGCAAATCGCTGTAAGGGAGTGAGGTATAACCACTGTTTTGGTGTAATTATCACGCCAAATTCTTGGGCTTTTTCGATTGTTGTGGCTGGAATTGCTTGAGAATTAAGCCATGCAGGTTCTTTGTCTACTGTTAATTCCTTTGCAGCTAAACCTGTGTGGTTAAGGATTAAATTTTGCAAAAAATTGCGGTAGGCAGCAATTTCCTCTGGGCTGGTGCAAGGTAAATTAACTAAAGCATGACGTTCTTCTTCCTTGAACTGATGCCAATGAGCTAACTTGAGCTTGATACCGCAAGTGTCTAATTTGAAGCGCACTTGCATGGGAATGCAGCGTAGGGAGGCGATGAAATCTGCCTCAAATTGAAAGTATGTCATAAAACAGAAATTAATTTGGGACTTACTCTAGGTATGCCCCAAATTTTAAGTTCTTGGCATTGCTTATTCAACTACAATCACGGGAGCAAATGTTGTTGATGTCTCCAAGATCACTGTTTCTGACTCTATCTGTTGGGAATCACGCGAGCGCTGAGTCTTAATCATATTAAGATTAGTAGTTAACAAAAAGCTAGTAAAACTGGCAATCGCAACTACTGGAAGCATGGCTGTACCCGAAAGCACACTGAGAATAATGCTGGTGCTAATTGGGGTTTTGGTTACCGCCACATTTACCGCCGCCATCATACATACCATAGACACTGTGGGATGAATCTCTGGTAGTGCCAGGGAAATGGCAAAACCCACATTTGCGCCGATGAAAAAGAGGGGAAAGATAAAACCGCCTAAGAAACCGGAATGGAGAGTGAAACTAATGGCAAACATTTTCGCCACTGCGATGGCTAGCAACATAGCAACGCTTAAATTTGCTCCTGTTTGAATCACTGTTTCAATTTGTTCCTCACTGAAAAAGAGGGTTTGGGGGAAAGCCAAAGCAACCAAACCAATGGCTAATCCTCCCAGAGTAGCCAAGATAATGCGGTAGTGTTCCAGGGGTTTCATTACCTTACCAGTTGAGCGGAAAATCAAGACAAATAGGGCTGCAACTCCTGCACCCACAATACCCAAAATTAAACCCTCAAACATTTTCATGGGGGAGAGGGCAGGAACTGAGTCAAAATGGTAAATACCACCAATTGTCATGCCCGTATTGAGTCGAAATACGGCAAAGGAAAGGATAGAAGAAATGATCGCTGGTGCAATGGCTTCGTAATATTCTAAGCCGCGACGGTGGGGAATTTCGAGGGCAAAGAGGGCTGCGCCAATGGGTGCACCAAAAAATGCTCCTAAAGCAGCACTCATACCACAAAAAGTGAGTACTCGTACTGAGGCAGTAGATAGCTGCAGTTTGTCACCCAACCAACTACCAAAGCTACCATTTACTTGTACCAAAGGAGCTTCTGGTCCTGCACTACCTCCAGAAGTAATCGCGATTAGGGAAGCAATAATCATTGCTGGACTTTTGCGAATATCAATTCTACCAGGAGCGTGAATTTTATCTACTACCTGTGCCATTTCCCCAGGTAAACCCAGGTAATAGAGGGCTAAACCGACAAAAAAACCGCCAATAGTAGTCGCAATCCAGAGGTAGTTCCAAGCTGGAAGCCAACTGGGAAATAAGGGTTCAAAGAATTCTGGAAGAGTGTGCCAAACTCCATGCATCATTTCTTCGAGAATGAAGTAGTAGATACTAGCCACTAAACCGCCAAAAGCACCAATAGCAACTGCACAGAGGATAAGTTGTGGATAGGTAAGCTGATTCTCACCATCATCACTATGATTTTGATCTATTGTGTGTGTCAATGCCCCAAAACTCCATAGATAAAAAGAGTGTGTTTTGGATGTAGGAATAAGGAAAGGAATTACGCCCAGCTAAATGTGATGTAACGTAATTCCCAAAGGAGAAAACTGACTAAGTTAAGCTACGGTGCGAAGGAGGAGGTTTAGCCTACTGAAATTGGCTGACGCAACTCTTGTGGTAATGCTTGTTCTTCTCTGACAAGTTGTAGACACACCGCACAGGCTTTTAATTCTGGTTCTAAGGAAATCGGACAAGCTTCAGGATGGGTTAGGGCGTTGGCTTCGGAACTTTTTGCCCACAAAGCACCCCAATGCATGGGAACAAAAACAGTTCCTGGAGTGATGGCTTTGGTTACTTTGGCGGGGAAATAAGCAACGCCACGACGAGATCGCACTTCAACCCAATTCCCTTCTTCAATACCTAATTTTTGGGCATTGCGGGGATGGATTTCGATGAAGGGTTGGGGATGCATTTTCTTAATTTTTTCAATTCTTCCTGTACGTGTTTGGGTATGCCAATGACCGTACAATCTTCCTACTGTTAGCACTAGAGGGTACTCTTGATCTGTTGGTTCTGCCAATCCTCGAGAGTGGAAAGCAGCAAACCTGGCTCTACCGTCGGGAGTGGAAAAGCATAAATCTGTATAGAGACGCTTGCTATAATTCTTATCATCTTCCTGACCCTCTGGGCAAGGCCATTGGATTGAGCCTTGGTTGCCTAGCTTTTGGTGACTCAACCCAGTCACATCACATAATCTACCGCGTGTTAACTCCACAAACTCGCTATAAACTGCTGCAGAATCAGCAAAATTAAATTCCTCAGTGAAACCTAAACGTCTTCCCACCTCCGCAAAAATTTCCCAATCTGCCTTTGCTTCCCCCGGTGGTTGGCGAAACTGTGAACACAGGGTAACCATGCGTTCAGAATTAGTCATAACTCCTGTTTTTTCACTCCACTGTGCTGCTGGGAGTAAAACATGGGCATAGGCTGAGGTTTCTGTGGGATAGTAGGCATCTTGATACACAGTAAAAGGCGATTTACGTAGCGCTGCCTTAGTGCGTTCAATATCTGGCATACTTACAGCTGGATTAGTAGCTGCAATCCACAGCAAACCCACATCTTGGGTTTCTAAACCCGTAATCATACTCCAAGCATCTCTACCCGGTTGAGGCGAAATTTGTCCGGGAGGTAAACGCCACAAACGCTCTACATCGGCGCGATGTTCGGGGTTTTTGACCACGCGATAACCAGGTAAAATATGGGCTAGTCCTCCTGCTTCGCGTCCCCCCATGGCATTGGGTTGACCAGTGAGAGAAAATGGTCCTGCACCAGGTTTACCCACATTACCTGTCATCAGGTGTAAATTAATAATTGTGCGTACCTTGGCGGTACCTTCGGAGGACTGATTAATTCCCATGGACCACAGGGATAAAACCCTCTCAGAGTCTGCCCAGTAGCGCGCTGCTTGCTCCAAATCTTTAACTGTGATACCACACTTTTGAGCCACCAATTCCGGTGGATAGTGCCCGATGACCTCAGCATATTCGGAAAAACCCTGGGTACACTCATCGATAAAGAGGGTTTCTGCCCTATTCCATTGCATAATGAGGTGGGCAATACCATTGAGTAAATCAATATCAGTTCCTGGCTTAATCGCTAAATGTAAATCCGCCGCCTTCGCCGTGTCTGTTTTCCGTGGATCTACCACAATCATTTTTACCTTGCGATTTTTTCTGTGGTATTTGCGCAGACGGTTAAAAACGATGGGGTGACACTCAGCAGTATTAGTCCCTATCAAAAAAGCACAATCGGTCAACTCCAAGTCATCGTAGCAGCAAGGAGGACCATCGGAGCCAAAACTTTGAATATAGCCAGCTACCGCACTAGACATACAGAGTCGGGAGTTAGCATCAAAATTATTGGTTCCCAAACAACCCTTAAGTAATTTTTGGGCAATATAGTAATCTTCGGTTTGAAATTGACCGGAACCATACATACAGATACCATCGGAGCCTTTGGTATTTCGCACCTGTTGAATACGCTCTACAATGGCACTGAAGGCTTGGTCCCAACTAACTCTTTGGAATGGCTGATCTAAAGAATCGCGCATCATGGGGTATTTGAGGCGATCTTTGGTCAAAGATTCAGCAACAGTTGCTCCTTTAACACATACCATTCCCTTACTGGAGGGATGCTGGCGATCTCCCACCACTTTCCAAGTGGGATTTCCCTGACTATCTCGGTAGGTTGCTTTACCTGGTTGGGCTGGAGGTGATACTTCTAAGCCGCAACCAACACCACAGTAAGGACAAAGAGTTTTTGTTGAGTCGGTCATGGTTTCAATACCCCAATTACTTATTATTTTATTTTTTCGTAAATTTAGGGCAATCTTATCGTTAGATTGCCCTTGTAATACCTAATAATGCTGGAGTTAATTAATTAATTGCTCCCATTAACTCCAACAGGGGATAATTTAGAACTGGCTGTACTCACCCGCTTCAGCAGATGCACCAGCCTTTGCAAATTGGTCTTCTCCTTCGTGATGTTCCGCAAAGGATCCTTTTGGTTCCTTGAGAACAAAGAAACAGAGGAAAGCAACAATCACAGCTGCAACACCTAGCACCTGGAAGAAAATGCGGTTACCCACTTCACCTGCAGGTAGCAAACTGAATGTGGTGAGGTAAGCTACCGCACCAACGTTACCGTAGGCTCCCACATTACCGGCAACCTGACCAGTAATGCGACGCTTGACTAAAGGTACAATCGCAAAGGTGGAACCTTCTCCTGCTTGTACAAAGAAGGAACAAGCCATGGTTAGCAAGACAGCACCAGGTAACCACCAGCTACCATTCACAGTACTAAAGATTAAGTAACCAACACCCATACAACCGGTCAATACACCCATAGTCATCTTACGACTACCAAGTTTATCGGAGATTAAACCGCCACCGGGACGGGACATGAGGTTCATGAAAGCGTAGCTAGCAGCGATCATTCCGGCTGCTTGCTTGGTTAAGCCAAAAGTACCTTCAAAGAAAGCAGGAAGCATGGAAACTACCGCTAACTCAGAACCGAAATTAACAACATAGGTGAGTTCGAGAATTGCTACTTGAGAGAAACTATAGCGCTCTTCAGGAGCGTAGCGCTTTCTGCCCAACATGAGGTCTTTATTGGTTTGCCAGCAACCGTAGGCTTGGAAGAGATACAAACCAACAAGAAAGCCCCAGACACCGTAAAGTGCACCTGGAGAGAGGAAGCCAACTTTGCCTAAACGCCAAGCTAGAACACCCAAAATAATGTTTAAGGGTAAGTTCATCAGCATGAGGAACCAGAAGTCCTTTTTGCTAGTTACTTCAATACCAGTGGTTTTAGCTGGACGCTGATAAACTTTTCCAGGGGGAGTATCTTCGACGCTAAAGAAGTATAAAACACCGTAGAGAGCAGCAACAATACCAGTACCAGCAATAGATAAGCGCCAGTTAATGATGTCGCCACCACCGAAGGTGAGAAAAGCAGCAATGGTAGGCAGGGTAAAAGCCGCAGCCGCAGAACCAAAGTTGCCCCAACCACCATAGATACCTTCAGCTAAGCCAATTTCTTTAGGCGGAAACCACTCTGCTACCATGCGGATACCGATTACGAATCCAGCACCGACGATACCCAGAAGCAAACGACCAATCACTAGTTGGCTGAAGTTTTGTGCTGATGCGAAAATGAGACAGGGGACTGCCGCATAAATCAACAATAGTGAGTAGGTAATTCTAGGTCCAAATTTATCTAACAGCATGCCGATGATGATTCGAGCAGGTACTGTTAGAGCTACGTTACAAATAGCGATAGTTCTAATTTCACCGACTTCTAAGCCGAAAGCTTCCTTTACTGATGTGGCTAAAGGTGCCAGGTTAAACCAGACGACAAAGGAAAGAAAGAAAGCAAACCAGGTCATGTGCAGGATTTTATACCTGCCCCTAAATGACCACATTTCTCCGAGCATTTATTACCTCACTTGTTGGTGAACTTAGTTGCCAACTTAGAATTAATTGAAGCAAAAAATCCGACTTAAAAATCAGACTTTGTCTTATTTGTTCTTTGTTTAGGCTGTTAGTTTAGCTGTTATTAAGGCTTTAAGATTCCACATTTACATCGGTTATTTCGTATATTTGGCTACAAAACATTTTTTGCGATTTCAACATTGCATGGTTGTAATTCTTTTTTTGCATAACTAATGTCAAAGGTGGTTCAGCAGATGATGAATAGGTATCTGATTGATCTCCCTTTGATGCCAACTCAGGAGGAAAGGTAGAACTGCTTAAAACTTATTACCCCTTGCCCAAAGCAAAGAACTGGGGCCGGTTTGCTCGAATGGTAAAACTATTTAAATAGGCAACGGGTTCGCTGGGATTAAATTGGCGTTGGTCAATAAAAACACTAGCTGGCTCCACTTTCAGGTTATCGTCAGGGAGCTCAATTTCTAGCGCTTCAGCTACTTCTTTATATATTTTTAGGGGATAAATGCGCTCGAGTATTTCGTCCGCATCCTTAGGATATTCAAAGCGATCAATATCTTGCCAGCGAATCATTTGTGTTAGCAACCAAACTCCGTAGGAACGCCATAAATAATTAGCGTGATTGGGTTTTCTGAGGTAATTGCTTTCCCGAAAATGGAACAAATTTAAATCAGGTATCTCAATCAGCCTTTTGGTTTCGTCAAAGCCACCATAGTCATAGATACTACTCAAAGATGAAGCGATAATATCATCTCCCAAATTAAGATATCTACTCGAAGAAAGGATTTGAGTGATAGTAGAACTATTTTCTGGGAGGCTACAAAATTGACAAGCTTCCAAAATCGCTGACACCAAAGCCCTTGCTGTAGTTGGATTTTTCTCAACCCAAGGTTCCATTGTTGCTAATATTTGTCCCGGATGTCCTCGCCAAATATCTCGATTGACATAGGCAATAAAACCAGCTTCTTCCCTGACTGATTGTTGATTCCAGGGTTCTGAACCAGAGTAGCCATCAATTAAACCAGCTTGGAGTTTATAAATCATTTGTGATGGCGGAAACTCCACTAACTCCAAATCTTGAGTCGGATTAAGTCCCATCGCAGAAAGCCAGTAGCGGAGAATGTAATGATGAACCGAAGCCATGGATCCTAAAGCAAGTTTTGGCGGTTCTTCAGACTGCTTAATATATCTTCTGTATGCTCGGGCAAACTCTGTAAAATTAACGTATTCCTTGGAGGTGCGAATATTAGCTTCCCAGGCTTTAGGAGAAAGGGTAATTGCGCCACCATTAATATTGAGCATCATTAAGGCTACCATGGGCGCTTTTTTCTTTCCCAACTGGGCTAGCATTGGCATTCCCAAGAGGGCTTGAGATGCATCTAAATCACCTTTGAGTAAGCCAGAATTTAACTCTTGCCAATCTAGTTGCTTGCTGAGGGTAACATTCAAGCCATAACGACTAAAAAAACCCTTTTCTTTAGCAATTGCTAAGGGTGCACACTCTATTTGGGGTACAAAACCAAGGGTAAGATAGGTTTTCTCCAGACGACCAAAATTAGCTTTTGCTTCTTGGTTAAGTTCTGAATCTGATTTTTTCTGGTTTCCACAAGCCGCCATCGCAAAACTGGCGGTTGCCAAACTTGTGTAGTGCAAGAAATGACGACGTTTCATGGAGTGGTAGTTATTAGTTGGTTATTTGTTGTTAGTTATTTTTTATTGGTGTTGATATTTTACGCAAAAGAACTAATTTTAGTAGCTATTTCTCATTTTTTAGGCGAGAAATGAGCCATATTTATCAATTTTGTCTCGTAATCGCCTTTGCAAATAGGGGCTTACTGCTCCCAACTCTGCTAGAATCGTCTGGACCTGTTTTTGTGTCTTTTATTACATCGTGCAACAGTGCACATTGAATCCCTAGGGTTTCATTTTTTTTTGTTTCAAAGTGTAAGGCGCTAATTACCTCCAAGCAAACAAAACTCAGGTGCATCAGATAGGGTAAATTAGTACCGAGGTAAGTTTCTCCACTATGAGCTTCGGCTGCAAAACGGTAAGCTTGGATATAATCTTCTTGAATCCAAGTAGACATAGGAGTAAATGTTACATATCTAAGTGGATGTATCCTAAGCTACTAATCTGGAGAAATTATGAAGTCCACACGGCAGCTAGTGACGACCAACACATAGCAGAATAACGCTATATTTGGAAGAGTTGATCTTTGATCACTCTACCTATAGTGTTATAGGCACACAATCCTCTCGCACTTGCTTCTAATGACAGCGCTAGAAATTCCTCAATTTGAACTGCATAGCCCCAAAGAGTTGGCAGAAATTTTAATGCAGACTCAAAACTGGAAAGAAATTGAAGCCCTAACAAGTGCCTATCCCCAATGGAAAGGGGATGCTTGGAAACTATTACCAGAATCGGAACAGGAACGCATCAAAAAGCAAAAAAAGGTATCTACCTATGCTGTTGCTAAAGAATTTCCTCTAGGTTGCACTGTCCAAAGGCTAGATGATACAGAAGAGCAAGTAGGTGAGGTAACGGACTACTGGTGCGCCTATGGTGTGGAATACGTCACCTTTCTTGTGGGTTCAGATACCGATTGGTGTCGAGGCGATTATTTAAAGCGTATCCATAACTAAATCTCCCCATTTCCCCATCTCCCCAATGATTTCTGAAGGTGAAGCCCAGTTTAAGGTTGGTAATGCTTTCTATCGTTCACAGTCTAGATTAGCTAGGGATTTAGGAGTTTTAACGGCTGCGATCTATCGCTCTGAGAAGGACTCTTTGCGTGTACTGGATGCCATGGCTGGTTGTGGCGTACGTAGCCTACGTTACTACCTAGAAAGCCAAGCAGATGTGGTTTGGGCAAATGAAGGTAATCCGGAGGTTAGCTCTGTTCTACGGCAAAATTTGGCGGTAATACCTCAAGCTTCTCAGAAAATAACCTGTGCCAATGCCAATCAAGTTTTTTTTCAATCCCACTGCCAGCAAGACTACTACGATTTGGTGGATGTTGATTGCTTTGGCTGCGCTACACCCTATTTGAGTACGGCGTTGTGGGCTACTAAAATTGGTGGCCTACTCTACCTTACCAGTACCGATGGACGCACGGTTACGGGTCATCTGCCAGATAATAGTTTACGTGCCTATGGAGTCTATGCACGCTCTCATCCCTGTGCCCATGAACAGGGATTACGTATCTTAATCGGTAGTATACAACAGCAAGCAGCAGCCAAAGGTTGGGGTATAGAACCAATTTTTTCTCTTTTCTCTGGTCAAACCTATCGCGTGATGGTACGTTTGCTGCCCAATCTGGTATTGAATACTAGTAATTATGGTTTCTTGGGCTATTGCCATCAATGCGGTGCCTATCAAACCGTTTCTTGGCGCAAAATAGGGCGGGTAGTTTGTCCCTGTGATGGTGCTGTATTAACCTTGAGTGGTCCTCTGTGGCTAGCTTCCCTACATAATGTTAACTGGTTAGAAAAATTGCAGGCACAGGCAAAATTACGACAGTGGTGGGAGAGAGTGCGATTATTGGAGGTGATGCAAGAAGAGGCGAATTTACCACCCTATTTCTATACTCTTTCGGAAATTGGACGACGTGGAAAGCTTGACTTACCGAAACGCGATCACATGATTCAAGCTCTACGCTCCCAAGGCTATCATGCCAGTGTGACTCATATTAATCCTCAAGCGATTAAAACCGATGCTGATTTGACTACCTGCATTCAAGTGGCGCGTAATTTAAGCACATAAAGTTGCAGGTTCCCCAAGGTGAGGCGATTTCAGCATTCCTGAAGGAATCCCTTAGTTATCCCCAGAGAATCAAGAGTGGTGTTAACATTTCCTCTGTAGCGACGATAAGCAAATAAAGAAAATAAATGGATCTTAAGAAACTACTGATAGGTGCTGGTGCAGTGGCTGTAGGCGGAATTGGTACCAAACTTGCTGTGGATTATTTTCGTAATCGCGGTCAGGAAGAGCCCCCTGAAGGAGATATGAATGATGACGCTGCTGCTGAAGCTGCTGAGGAGGAAGCAGTAGCACAAATGGCAACTTTTTCCGCTCCAGAGGAAGCTATCAAGTATGTGAGTGTAGAACCAGAGTCTGTACAAGGTTTTCTAGATGCTAGTTTTGGTTCTCCTGGTCGTTATGTACCCACTCGTCCACCTAAAATTTTTGACTATCTAGATCAACAATACATGGTAATTTGGGCTTACGATAACGAAAAAGAGAAAAACCAAATGTTGGCTTTCCTCTATACTGATGAAGGTAGACAGATGATCGCCAGTGTCGGTTATACTGGCGAGGGAACAGATTATAATATAAAACTTGAAGATACTCCCTTTGCAGTGGAAGTTGAGAGTACTGGTGAGCAAATGACATCAGGTCAAGGTGGAACTGATGGTACAGATGAGGTTGATTTTGTCCTCGCTGGTGCTTAAACCTATTTAAGATAAATGCGGTTGGTAGGGACGAATATATTACGTCCCTATATTTTTGGGCTAGAAAAAGCCTAACCAAGCTCAATCTGGTAATTTATACTGTCCTACAATCCGCTTTGCATATTCAGGTACATGAGCCTCTAGTTTTTTGGCATAATTGCGCTTCAGAAAGAGGTAATTGCGAGTAAAGTGGGAATCGATGGAAAAACGGGCATATTCCAAACCCTTAGGACCAATTTTTTCAATTACTACACCCATTAATTTCGCCGCCCACATGGGTAAAGTTACGCCTTTATCATAGGCTGGTATGCTTTGCTGTACTGCTTGCTTTCTTTCTCCTTGGGACATCACAGGTTGGGTATCTAGCTGATCCATTACTAAATCGAGCATTTCTTTACCTGTCTCATTACGCACCACAATCCATTGCCAGCCAAAAGGTGCACCCATATAGCCTACTACCAAATCAGCTAAGGAATTGACATAATCAAAACAACTCATACACGAAGGTGCAAAAACATCCTTGAGTTGATTGGTTTTTAAGCCAAAGAAGGGTACTTTTTCAATTGAGCCATCTTCATGCTTGAAGTGCACTCTAAAGTCTTGCATGAACTCATAATGCACTACTGTATCGGGAGATTTACTTGTGGTTTCCAGGAATTTTTGCAGCCCAGCACGAGTAACATTATCTACGCAGGGAGTGCCGAGGACATAAAGTTTTTCTAAACCTAATTGTTTTTCAACTGCACGCAGCGCCTGGATTTGACAACCGACACCAATAACCAATAATCGCTTTAATCCCGATTTTTCAATTTCTTCTAATACCGAAAGATTGGGTGAAAGGGTGGGTTTATTAACTCTAGCGGCGAGAATTTCTTCTGGGGTTCTCGCTATAATAGGCATGGGTTGGAAGCGGTCTTCTGAGGTATTCTGGACACAGACAACACCTTCGACTTTGCCTTGGTTTAACATTTCGCAGGCGATGGTACTAACAATTCCTGTCCATTGTGCACCTGGAATGGGTTGATGTTTGCGCGCCGCCATCATATCCTGATGGACACCAAAGTACCAATCGTCTTCTTTGTTTAGATCGCGACTACGTCCATGGGTTTGTGTTTCTAGTTCCGCAACCTGCTGATTAATAAAGGCACAGGCTTCCTTAACGTAGTGAATATAGTAAGTGTCGCACAGTCCACACTCGCTGCATAGTTCCTTGGCGGGACGACGACTACCGGATTTCAGGGCTTTGGCTTTGTGATGGGGAGTTAAGGTCATGTATAAAACAATTTGTTAAGTTCTTGTGCCTTACAATCTCCCAGATTACGTTACAAAGAGGCTCTCGATGGAGAATTTGTAAAGGATTTTAACTCACTCCCCGCTATAAATAGATGGGGATTCCAGGATACTGGCGCAACTTACAGGTTGAAACCCGTCTTACCGTTGCTCTTCCACTAGACAGAGCCCTACCTAGCTGAATACTCAGACAATCATCAAAAATATTGGGTCTGAAACCCCGTTCTTCTAGGACGGCTTGACAACTGT
>CAZWGS010000108.1:0-18207 GCA_964633315.1 uncultured bacterium
TATGTCCAGACCTGTTCATAGTTGGGTAGATTTGTCTATACATTATCTAGCGGTTTAAGGCTATCAATTTTTGCTAACAGTCCATCCACATCATTGGTAATGTTCGCAACATCGAAGTCGATGGGGTAGCATTCTAAGAAACCGTCATCTCGCAACCGTCCATCCTGTCCAAAACGATTGGAAGCTTTGGCTGCATCTCCGGTCAAGAGGACAAAGGGATCGCTAGGACGCCAGTAATTGTCACTAGGAACTTGACAGAGGCGATATTGAGTAGTGGAAGTAGTATAACTGGAAATGGCGCTTCCTAGGTTACTAATAGCATCAACCAGGCTATAGGCGATTTGAGAAGCTGTAGGGGGAATATAAATGGTGAAAATCCCCCCTTCCACTTTAACGGGATAAGTTTGTCCTCCATCCTCAATATTCCAAGCCCTTCCTTCATAGAAGTTTGCTTCTCCTTCAGCAGTGACGGTAACATTTGGATTGTCGGATAGTTCAATCCCACAGTTTCTAAATTCTGGCTTGATATAACCAGAAAAATTGATATAACTTCCCTCAACGGCCTGATCTATCGCATCCACGTAACCATTGAAGTAGCTACTTAACCTCGATACAACTTCAAAGGGCAAGGTTTTCGCTGTCACTGTGGTGCTGGTTCCCTGTCCAGAAAATTCTATTTCTCCCGCAGTAGCCATGGCTGTTCGCAAAGGTACCAGGCTATAATCATTGACATCTCCGTAGAAGTTGGCATCGTCCCTCATGTAAATGTACCATTGGCTATATAACCGACGCTGCAAGGATTCTATGTCTAGCTGAGCTTGATTATATTGCTCTTGGATGATGTTGAGTTGATTGAGTGATTGAGCTAAATCATCTGGTAACGTTAAGTCATTCTGTGAAGAAGTATCCGTAGTGTCTGACTCATTCTTGGAAACCTGGGGCATAATTGACCACAGATAGCCATTTTTCTCCGTACCAAACCCCACTTCATGTCTTCCTGCTCGGAATTTGGCATACATATCGAGCTTGTGGGACTCTAACCGTTCTAATATTTGCAGAGCTTCTAACTGTTCTTCAACGATTTTGCCAATGGTATTGTTAGAGTTGCCACCAATAGTCTGATCCTTGTTGGGATAGGAATTTGCTAAATAAGCAGCCAGGGCTTCAGCGGGAGAATCTCCCACGGCCAGGTTAGATTGGGATAAATCTGCGGAACCACCATCCCCACTGAAGGTAATGCGAGAATGATAGATAGTCTGGGGTGGGATGGCTTCTGTTGGCTCAATAGTCCAACTAAATTCTTCTTGTAGAAGTGCTAGTAACTCTTCAGAGTCAGTTACCCCACTATTTTCTTCTAAAAACTTTTGGATACAATCGTGTCCACCATCACTGTACCAACCTACCACATCATACTGTAAACCTGCCCCAGGAGTCTCTGTGGGGTACTCAGGGTCGTGGAAACCAAAAACACTGTAGCAATTAGGATAAAACGCTGCAAAGGTGACTTTAACTGTATCCAATACGGGCACATTGGCATTGGTACCCACGGCTGTTAAAGCTACTGCATACTCTTTATTAGCATCATCTGAATCCCATTCCCCCAGTTCCCAACTTCGCCCCATATAGCGGTAACGCTGATATTGATAGGTGCTGGCATCATTAGGATCTGTATCCACTACATCGGGTGGATCCATGAGAATATTAATCGCCTTGGGTGGTGCGCTATCATCCTCTGATTCACGTTCAGGATAGAGATAGTCACTTTCGACCACCCACTGTTTATCTCCCTGGCTTCCTCCTTGGCGGATAATCAGCCAACGATTGGGAACTTGAGGAAATGTAGTGAAGGTATCATGGGTTCCTGTAGTTAGGGCATCGGGTATAGATCAATGGAGATGGATGCCCGCCTCGAGAGTCAATTGGTGGTTAAATAAGGGGGCGAGAGCTTGTTCACTGAGATTTTTTTGTCCTGAACCATGGGTTTCCCCTTGATATTTATAGGGTAGTAGGCTGTAGTCTGCCATGGTATCAAGGACTTCCTGGTCGTTTGCCAGACAGAGGGCATCGAGATTAATGGGAACAAGTAGAGTGTTGCTCATGGATAGTTATTTAGATGGCACTTCATTGAGATTAAACACAGGAATTTGAGAGTTTTTTGACACTACAAATTCCTCCGTGGTGAGGGGAGTTGTTAATCAATCAGACATAGCTAACGGAGCCAAAGCTAATGGCTCAGGGGATTAGAGTCACTGTGTGTTGACTTAATTTAGTGAGAGAGTCTGCGGGGGCGACAACCAAGCAGGAGCTTTACCTGATATGCTTTTGAGGCAAAGGCTCAATTCTCGATTTTTATCAGATTAATGAAACTTGGGTATTTACCTCTCATATCAAAAATTTGTTAGCTCATAGACATTAGGATACTCTCACAATAGGAGCTACCGTTAAGTTAGATTTAACAAAAAATAAACAAAAGCTATAATCTATGTTTTTCAAACTAGAAAAAAACGCACTAACACAATAATCTATATATATAGTTAAAAATATTAAATTACTATTAATACCTATTTTTGAGAGCAGCACAAAATAAAAAAACATCAAGTTTTTTTGGCCATGAGTTTGCAAAGGCATTTTAAATAATAAACTTGCTGTTCCTGCCAAGTTCTGCTTGAAGCCACTAGGACTGTGCTAGCTTTTTATATGTTTAGAGAATGGGCGATACTGGATTTGAACCAGTGACAGCCTGCTTGTAAGGCAGGAGCTCTACCGCTGAGCTAATCGCCCGGTTGTTGCCTTATTTAGGCACTTTGTAAATCATAGCACAATTTATCACTTTAAGATCAAATTTTTATCTAACTACTATCTGCCCCAGAAAATCCGCCGCTGAACAACGACATTTACCCCCAGAAGGCAAAACCCACCATCCCCAAACAGTTGGAGGCGACTGCCATAACTCTAAATGAGTAACTGCAGGTTCGGCATAAAAACTCTCCTTTTCCCCGCCTAATAACGCTGAACTCCAATGGGTAAAATAGTCATGGCTGAGACGATAGACAGGAAAATTTCCCATTTTAGGTACTCCCCAACCATCGAGAGCAATCACAGCTTGAACCTTACCACCTTGTTGCTGCCACAGCCAAGCAACTCCCATTGCTCCCACCACACCAGCACTGAAAGCAAGAAATAGCAAAGGTGGAGAATTTGCTGGAGAACCAAGATTATCCTTTAAAAATAACCATAATCGAGGAACACAATAGGGAGGATAATCTAGAGTTGGTACTACCAAGATTCTGTGGCAGAAATTACTTGGAAAACTTTCTAAAAAGCAATCTGTCAGTTGAGGTGAGTGAATTCCGGGACAAATGATAGTGTGAGGAATTTGCAGCACACTATTCTTCCTCATCTAAATCAAACTCTTGAACTGTCTGATGGCGAAAACGACGAGAAAGACGTCGATACTTTTTACTCTCCAATCTTGGTTCGTAATTTTGCTCTCCAGAACGTCCAATTTTGAGCTTAACATTCGACTCTTGGTCAGGTTTTTGTTGTTGCAATTTCTTCTGAACTATTACCTGATCTAAAAATCTGAGATAGTGTTCATAACGCTCCCAATCCCCACGTACTGCACAATTAGGTTCATCTCGATGCAAACAATTGCTAAAGTGACAACCACTGTGTTTCAGTTTCGCTCTAGCTTCAGGAAAATATTGGATTAAATCTTGTGGCTGACAATGGAGATCTGGTTGATTGAAACCTGGTGTATCCGCCAGCCATCCTCCCTTTGGGAGCTCAAACAATTCTACATGACGAGTTGTATGACGACCTCGATTTAGTTTTCCGGAAACAGCACCAATACGTAGCTGGAGATCAGGAATTAGCTGGTTAATCAAGCTAGATTTGCCTACTCCCGATGGTCCTGCGACAATACTAATTTGTTGTTGCAGTTTCTCCACCAGCTCCTCAAGACCTTGCTGGGTAACTAAACTAGTAAATACAGGCTGATAGCCCCATTTCTCCAAACGATTTTGCCACTTTTGTTGCTCCGCCACACTCACCAAATCAGCTTTATTAAAGCAAAGGCAAATGTTTAAATTGGTAGATTCTGCCTTAACCAAAAAGCGGCTTAATTGATGAGGGTCAAGTTTTGGTTGTTCTAGGGCAAAAATCAAGAGAATTTGCTCTGCATTGGCAACAGGGGGGCGTTCTAATTCATTCCTACGGGGTAATACTTCAGCAATCACACCGCGAGAATCAATGTAATCGGCTTCCGCAACAATTACATGATCCCCCACCATAACTTTCTGTCCTATTTTTTTCAGGCGCGAGCGACGAGTACAAAGCAGATGTTTTTTGGAAACCTCAAATTCTTGGTCCAACAACACTTGATAATAATTAGCCTGTACAGCTATTACTTTACCTCGCAGTTCCTGAGAGTGCTGCTGTTTTTTGCCGCTAGTAGCCTTTATTTCCTGCACCATTTAACTAAGTACAGGACGACGTACCTGGAGAGCAAAAAATTCACTTCGGTTCTCTAAAGCCTCTATTTGGTAGCCTGCCATTGTTAGACTATCAGGAACCTGTTCAATCGGTTCCCCTGGGTCTAACCAAACTTCTAGTAGAGTTCCTGGTTCCATTTGCTCCAAACGGAGCTTAGTGCGCACAAAATTAATCGGACAAGGCGTACCGCGTAAATCTAATCGCTCATCGGGTAATCGTCCCTGGACTCCAGTTGCTGCTTGATTATTCATGGTCAATATTAATTTGAACCGCCAAATAAGCCTCCAAGGAATTTATCGAAACCACCTCTATCCACATTGTCTTGCTTCATTTCTGCCAGTTTCATCAGTAGTTCTCGTTCTTCTGGACCTACTCTAGTGGGAATTTTGACTCCTACCGTGATCAATTGATCACCACGCGCCACAGGATTTCCCAATCTGGGTACACCGTGACTTTCTAACTTAATTACTGTATTCGGTTGTGTACCTGGTGGAATAATTAAGTCTACCAGACCATCTACCGTATTCACCTTGAGTGTACAGCCTAGAATCGCTTGTAAGTAACTAATTGAAATTTTGGAGAGGATATTAATATCTTCGCGTTTGAATTCTGAGTCTTCCTCAACAAATAAATATACATACAAATCCCCTGGTGAGCCACCACGCAAACCAGCATCTCCTTCCCCAGAAACCCTTAAACGGGTACCATTATCAACTCCCTTGGGAATAGTAATTTTGAGCTTTTTCGTCTCTTGTTTGCGTCCTGCACCACCACAAGCTTCGCATTTATCTTCAATAATTTCTCCCTCCCCATTACAAGTGGGACAAGTAGTAACTTGAGCAAAACTACCAAAGGGAGTGCGGGTAGCACGACGCACTTGACCACTACCATTGCAGGTGGGACAAGTGCGCCTTCCTGTACCTGGTTTGGCGCCAGTTCCTTGGCAAACTTGACAAGTTTCCAGATGAGGGATGCGGATTTCTTTCTCTCCACCGAAAATAGCTTCCCGGAACTCTAACTTGAGGTCTAACCTCAGGTCTTCACCTCTTACTGGACCACTACGCCGCCTTGTCGTTCCTCCTGTTCCCATACCTCCAAAGCCGCTAAAGAAGCTCTCAAAGATATCAGCAAAGCCGGGAACATCACCAAAATCACTAAAACCAGCGCCAGCTCCTGCATTCACCCCCGCCTCACCAAAGCGGTCATAACGAGCACGGGTTTCTGGTTCTGAGAGCACTTCATAAGCGCGATTAATTTCTTTAAAACGCTCTTCAGCTCCCGGCTCTTTATTTACATCCGGATGATATTTCCGAGCCAAGCGACGGTAAGCTCGCTTGAGTTCTTCTTTATTTGAGTCACGGGAGACACCGAGAATGTCATAATAGTCGGCAGCCATAAAGCAATGGTTAATAGTTAGTTACTTAATAATAGATAGTGTAGCTGTCAAAATATAGGTTCACTAGCCTGCTTTTACTCAACAAAGATTAAATCATAGAAGCAGTTTACAAGATTTCTAGTCCTCAACTGCTTCATAATCTTCTGCTGAAGTTGTCTCATCCTCATCAAATTCAAAATTGAAGTCGTCATTATCCTCCTCACCAGAAACAACCGTCACTTCATCATTGACATCTTCTAGAATAGGCTCTTTAACAGGCTCAAAAGCTTCATCACCGATATCATTAGCTCGATTATACAGATCTGTTCCCACTGCCAGCACTGCTTGCCTGAATGTCTCTAAACTATGTTTTACCTCTTCTACTGTAGCGGCAGAGTCAACAAGCATGGCTTGCAGTTGCTCTTTTTTCTCTTCAGCTTCGAACTTGAGGTCCTCACGCACTGCATTGCTGTTTTCCTGCAATGTAGATTCATAGGTATAGAACAAACTATCAGCTTGGTTTTTCAGCTCCACTATTTCCATGCGGCGGCTATCTTCTTCAGCATATTTCTCTGCTTCTTGGCGCATCCGCTCCACTTCCGCACTGCTTAAACCTCCAGTGTTGGTAATGCGAATACTTTGCTCCCTACCTGTACCGCGATCTTGGGCGACAACCTGAAGGATACCATCCACATCCATCTCAAAGCTAACTTCAATTTGGGGTACACCTCTGGGGGCTGGGGGAATGCGGTCAAGTAAAAATTTACCTAAACTCTTATTATCCTTCGCCATCGCCCGCTCACCTTGGAGTACGTGGATTTCCACAGAGGTTTGTCCATCAGTTGCGGTGGAGAAAATTTGTGACTTACTGGTAGGAATAGTTGTATTACGCTCAATAATTTTGGTGAAAACTTCCCCCAAGGTTTCGATCCCCAAAGATAGGGGTGTCACATCCAAAAGCAATAAGTCTTCAACTTCACCCCCAAGAACACCAGCTTGAATTGCTGCTCCTAAGGCTACCGCTTCATCGGGGTTAATGGAACGATCTGGCTCTCTACCGCCAAAGAAGTTCTTGATTGCTTTTTGTACCGCTGGAATGCGAGTGGAACCGCCAACGAGGATAATGCGATCAATGTCGTCTGGTTTTAAGTCCGCGTCTCTGAGGGACTCTTTAACAGGTTTAATAGTACCTTCAATGAGATCGCTTGCCAGTTCTTCAAAGGTAGCTCTAGTAATTTCTGTTTCTAGATGCTTGGGACCTGTTTCGTCTGCTGTGATAAAAGGTAAATTAATTGAGGTGGTTAAGGTACTAGAGAGTTCAATTTTGGCTTTCTCTGCAGCTTCTCTGAGCCTTTGCAGCGCCATCTTATCACTGCCTAAGTCAATACCTTCGTTAGTTTTAAAATTTTCGTTAAGCCATTGGACAATGACATTATCAAAGTCATCTCCTCCGAGGTGGTTATTACCAGAGGTTGCTTTAACTTCAAAAACCCCATCTCCCAGTTGCAGTACCGAAACATCAAAGGTACCACCACCTAGGTCAAAGACAAGAATTTTCTGCTCGATATCCTGCTTTTCCAAACCGTAGGCGAGGGAAGCCGCTGTTGGTTCATTGATGATGCGCATCACTTCCAAGCCAGCTATTGTACCTGCATCTTTCGTGGCTTGTCTTTGAGCATCAGTAAAGTAAGCAGGAACGGTAATTACTGCTTGAGAAACAGATTCTCCCAAAAAGTTTTCTGCATCTGCTTTAAGCTTTTGCAAAATCATTGCTGAAATCTCTTGGGGAGTGTAGCTGCGGCTACGAATTTCCACATCTACCGTATCGTCACGACCTTTAACACATTTGTAGGGAACTCGCGAACGCTCTTCCTGTGTATCTTCCCAGCGCCTACCGATAAAGCGCTTGATACTATAGACAGTATTCTCTGCGTTAGTAACAGCCTGTCGTTTCGCTAGCTGTCCCACTAGGCGTTCATCTGCCTTACCAAAGCCGACTATACTTGGTGTTGTTCGCCCACCTTCGGTATTTTGAATAACGATGGGCTTACCTCCTTCGAGAACAGCAACACAACTGTTGGTTGTTCCTAGGTCAATACCGATAACTTTTCCCATTCCAATTCGGCAGTAAAGGTCTGTAATCTGGTTAGATTGGAAAGGCGATGAAAAATTAGGAGCAATAATCCATCCCTTTTTCTCAGGCTAAACAATTGGGTTAATTCTCAATTCATTAGCCGTGATTTAATAGCTAGTAACATTAGCTCTCTGCTGATGGAGAATCGCCTTCTGGCTCAGCTTGGTTATCCTCCGAGGTTATCACGCCCTCCTGAGCCGCAGCAACTTTCACCATAGCGTGACGCAATACTCTATCTCCCAGAATATAGCCGCGCATCAGTTGCTCAATTACCGTATCTTCAGGATACTCGCTAGTTGCCTCACGCAGCATCGCCTCGTGGAAATTGGGGTCAAATGGTTGTCCTTCGGGTTTCATTGCCGAGACACCAATGCGTTTTAAGCTATCTACAAGGTTCTTGTAAACCCCTTGATAACTTTTATGGATTGTCATTTCCCCATCATTAGCTGGCTTAATTTGGGTTCGTGCTCGCTCAAAGTTATCTACAACGGGTAATAACTCGCTGATAGTATTACTTTTGACTTGATGCTCTAGCTCTTCTTTTTCTTTTTGGGTGCGCTTGCGAAAATTATCAAAATCAGCAGCAATACGTACATATTGGCTCTTGTAGGACTCAAATTGTTCCTTTTGAGTCGCTAGTTTCTCTACCAAAGACCCAATCTCTTGTTGTAGTGCTTCAATAATGGCTTCTTGCTCATCTTGTGCACTTGTCTTAGCAGAATCATCCACTGGTGGCTCTACCTGTGGCTCAATTGGCTCTTGATTTTCGTTTTCTGTAGCTACTTCTGCTTCTGGTTCTAAAGTTTGCTCTGGCTGTTGCTGCTCATTAACCATGGTTTACTTAAACTTGATGATTAGATATAGTTTTTCAGTTTACAAATTTAGCTTTGATCAAGCTTGGTATTTTAGTGATGGTGGCTTAGTGCCAAATAATTTACATCTACAATCAATAAATGTAAGTCACTAGGATGGTAATTCCTTTGCCTTAGTCATAATATCTTGGCACATGGATGTCTGTTTTATCCACGTTATCAAGAACTCAATCATATGTAACTTAATGTAACACTGTTATCCTTACTTGAGACTAAATTAACCAATCCGCATAAGCAAAACCTCTGCTCTATAATCTTGACTATCTCAATCTTTGGGGTCTTGGTTAAAATCAGAAGTGTTTGCAGTGCCCAAACGCTTTCCCAATTAAAGTATCTAGGTTCTTCCTGTACTGTAGCGCTAATTAATCTCTTACAAGTTATATTTCAGGTCAATAGTCCACTTAACTAACTTGTGAGGCTTGCTCTCAAAAAAGTTCCCAATTTGTTGTTAGCTTATCTGCCATTTCATGTTGAACAAGGTTCAATAGCAACACTCAAGGATAATTTTAACCCTTGGTCTGGGAACAATACGTAATGCTAAGGAGATATTTGCCCTAACTATGACTGACTCCTCACCCTTAAGACGCAATCGTAACAGTAGAGCGGTAGCCCTACGTAATAATGATCTTTCGCCTTTTGGTAGAAAATTAATCACTACAGGCTACCTAGAAAACGAAGAACAAATGCGACGGGCGCTGATTGAAACTCGTAAATCAGGTCGCCCTTTAACGGAAGTTCTTCAGGATATGACGGGGAGACAACTGTCTCCAGAATTACTACGCCAGTATAAGAAGCAGCAGCTATTTGAACTTAAGATTCTTTACGGTGTAGAATCCCTAGATCCGGAAATCAATCCTATCTCCAACAATCAAATGGAGGAGTTAATTAAGGAATTGCTCCCCATTGATATTTGTCGCCGCTACAAGTTGCTACCCCTGAAAAAATTAGATACGGAACCTCCCGGTGTCTTGGTGGCGATGGTTTATCCAGATCACTTGGAAGCTTTCGACGAACTCAATCGCATTTTGCGTCCCCAAAGAATCGCTTTGCAGCGCATGGTAATCACGATTGAAGATTACAATCAGCTCTTGCAGGGCTATTTGGATGAGGAGGAAAAGCGCGAAAGACGTAAAGAGTATGAAAAATCGGTTGATGTTTCCAAAGATTTAGAGAATATAGAAAACCTAGATCTAGAAGAGGCTCCTGATGATAGCGAAGCCGATTTAGGTGAAGCCCTTGCTGATGCAGAAGGAGCGCCAGTTATCACTCTGGTGAATAAAATTCTGGCTAAGGCGCTGCAAGAGGGTGTCTCGGATATTCATATTGAACCCCAAGAAGAATTTTTACGTATCCGTTTTCGTAAGGATGGGGTACTCAAACAAGCTTTTGAACCCTTACCGAAGAAAATTGCCACCGCAGTAGCAGCTCGCTTTAAGATTATGTCATCTCTTGACATTGCTGAGCGTCGCCTACCCCAAGATGGCAAAATCCGCCGCATGTTTAAGGGACGTAAGGTGGATTTTCGCGTCAGTACCCTTCCCAGTCGCTACGGGGAAAAGGTGGTGTTGCGGATTTTGGATAATTCCCAAACCCAACTAGGCTTGGACTTTCTGATTACCCACCAACAGACTTTGCAACTGGTTCGGGAGATGGCGAGTCGTCCCTTTGGCTTAATTTTGGTCACTGGACCAACTGGTTCAGGTAAATCCACCAGCTTGTACTCGGTACTGGCGGAACGCAATGATCCAGGGGTTAATATTAGTACCGCAGAAGATCCTATTGAATACTCCCTTGCAGGTATCACCCAGGTACAGGTGCTGAGGGAGAAGGGGATGGATTTTGCTTCAATTTTACGTTCTTTTCTCAGGCAAGACCCCGATATTATTCTGGTGGGTGAGACGCGGGATAAAGAAACTGCAAAAACAGCTATTGAAGCAGCTTTGACGGGTCACTTAGTACTGACAACTCTCCATACTAATGATGCTGCAGGTGCGATACCTCGTCTAGATGAAATGGGTGTGGAACCTTTTATGGTTTCTGGTGCTCTGTTGGGAGTGTTGGCTCAGCGTTTGATGCGGCGTGTCTGCAGTGAATGTCGCATTCCTTATAATCCCTCTCAGGAGGAATTAGACAAGTTTGGCATGTCTAGTGCTGACCAGGAATTGATGATTTATCGTGCTAATACCCTATCCACAGAGGAAATTCACGAAGCCAGAGCCGCGGGAACTCTATGTCCTAAATGTCATGGTGTTGGCTATAAGGGCAGAATTGGTGTCTATGAGGTGATGCAAAATAGTGAGCGTCTACAGACTATGATCAATACTGGTGCTTCCGCAGAACGTATTAAAGAGGTGGCGGTGGAGGAAGGTATGATTACCCTCCTCGCTTACAGTATAGACTTGGTGCGTGAAGGTCATACCACCCTAGAGGAAGTGGAAAGAGTCACCTTTACAGATTCTGGATTGCAAGCAGAAATTAGAGCTAAGCGTAAGAGTTCTTTGACTTGTCGCTCCTGTGGGGCTCAATTACAACCAGAATGGAGTGAGTGTATCTATTGTTTGACACCGCGTTTTAGTGACTAGGAATCTAAGGGTGTTTTAGTTAGTCATTAGTTTAATTTTTGAGATTAAAAAAGGATTAGAGCAATGGAATTAATGATTGAAGACTTGATGGAGCAGCTTGTGGAAATGGGTGGCTCTGATATGCACATCCAGGCTGGTGCACCAGTTTATTTTCGGGTTAGTGGTAAGCTGGCTCCCATTGGAGAAGATCCCCTGACTCCCCAGGAAACTCAAAGATTGATCTTTAGTATGCTCAATAATATGCAGCGTAAAGATCTTGAGCAAAACTGGGAACTGGACTGTTCCTACGGAGTTAAGGGCTTGGCTCGTTTCCGCATTAATGTCTATAAAGAAAGGGGTTGCTATGCTGCCTGTTTACGGGCATTATCTTCCAAAATCCCTAATTTTGACCAATTAGGTCTACCTCCTATTGTGCGGGAGATGTCAGAAAGACCAAGGGGAATGGTACTAGTAACTGGACAAACAGGTTCTGGAAAGACTACTACCCTGGCGGCGATGTTGGATTTAATTAACCGCACGCGTGCAGAACATATACTGACGGTGGAAGACCCGATTGAATACGTTTTTCCCAATATTAAGAGTCTCTTCCACCAACGCCAAAAAGGTGAAGATACCAAGACTTTTTCCAACGCTCTACGCTCGGCACTCCGGGAAGACCCCGATATTATTCTAGTGGGTGAGATGCGGGACTTGGAGACAATTTCTCTGGCGATTTCAGCGGCGGAAACGGGTCACTTGGTGTTTGGTACGCTGCACACCAACTCTGCAGCTGGTACTATCGACCGTATGTTGGATGTTTTCCCTCCTGAACAACAGCCCCAAATTCGTGCTCAATTGTCTGGTTCTCTGTTAGCGGTGTTTAGTCAAACTCTGGTGAAAAAGCACAATCCCAAACCAGGTGAATTTGGTAGAGCCATGGCTCAGGAAATTATGATTGTTACACCGGCGATTGCGAACCAAATTCGAGAAGCGAAAACCTCCCAAATCTATGGTTCAATTCAAACGGGAATGAAAATGGGTATGCAAACCATGGAGCAGGCTTTGGCTGGATTGGTCAAAAGTGGTTCGGTGGCTTTTGAGGAGGCGATGTCCAAAAGTGGTAAACCTGATGAATTGCAACGCCTTGTGGGTGGAGCTGCAATGGGTATGAGCAATCGTCGTTCTTCTAAAACTCGCTAACTTTCTCCTCTGGGGAGGGATCACTAGTGCAGCTATTGACTGATTCTACTTAAGATGACAAAAGTCAATAGCTTTGATCTAAATTCTTGATTTAAAATAAACACTTTCTTCAGGTGAACCATGGCTACCTTCATTGTTGAAGTCCGCGACAAAGCAGGGAATTTTGATAAAAAGAAAGTTGAGGCGATTTCGCCGGAGCAAGCCCGTATTATGCTCCAGAATAAGTACGCTGCGATTGGTAAGATTAAAAAAGCGGGCTTTAACATTGACCTATCGGAGTTAGAGGCAAAGCTCGCTAGCGTTACTGTTAAGGATAAGGCGATCTTTTCACGTCAGTTTTCTGCCATGGTTAACGCTGGAGTTGCGATGGTGAGATGCCTGAGTATTCTTTCTGATCAATGTCCTAATGCTAAGTTCAAAAAATCCCTGTTGGCAATTACGGAAGATGTGGAACAGGGGGTGAGCCTTTCTGATTCGATGGCTAAACACCCCGACTGTTTCGATAAGCTTTATGTCAGTATGGTTGAAGCTGGGGAAGTAGGTGGTGTTCTCGATGAAGTATTAACGCGCTTAGCCAAATTGTTGGAAGATATGGCTAAGTTGCAAAATCAGATTAAGTCAGCTATGGCTTATCCGGTGGCGGTGGGTTTTTTAGCTACCACTGTCTTCTTTGCAATGACGATTTTCCTGATTCCTATTTTTGCGGATATTTTTGAAGATTTAGGTACTACCCTACCCGCCCTTACCCAGTTTATGCTGTGGCTCAGTGGTATTCTCCGGAGTTGGAAGGTTTTAATACCAATTACGTTTATTATTGTCTCTGTCTTTGTCTTGCGATGGTATTACAAAACGCCAGCTGGACGTTTACAGTTTGATGCTTTATTTCTTAAACTGCCTTTGTTGGGCGAATTGAATGAGAAAACCGCAGTAGCTCGCTTTTGTCGCATTTTCGGTACTCTAACTCGTTCTGGTGTACCAATTCTCACTTCGATGGATATTGTGCGTGACACAGCAGGTAACCAAGTAATCGCTAATGCACTTGAATCTGCTAAGCAAGAAATTCAACAGGGTGGCATGATGAGTGTGGCTCTGGATAAGGAAAAAGTCTTTCCTATGTTGGCAATCCAGATGATTAGTATTGGTGAAGAAACTGGTGAGTTAGATGCCATGATGATGAAAGTGGCAGACTTTTATGAAGATGAGGTAGAACAAACGGTAAAAGCTCTTACTAGTTTGCTCGAACCGATGATGATGGTAGTAATTGCAGGAATGGTAGGTGTGATTTTGCTATCAATGTATTTGCCTATGTTTAAAGTATTTAATGAAATTGGCTAGAAGTAAATCTAGAATTTGATCATCAAAACATCTGACTAGTAGCAGTTGGCAAAAAAAAGTAGGAGAGTTAGAAATTAGAGGGAGTTTTGATCTTTAATCGCTTCCTTTCTCTCCTAGACAAGAAACTTTTACCTACAACCTTTGGCATACTTGGTCATTAGTAAAAACAGTAACTAATGGCTGGATTTCAAGTGATGCTTATTGATTGAATTGACGTACTCTCACCGTTAAGCTGACGCTATAACGGGGGATTCTTGAAGGACGTTAACCCTTACTGGCTGCGTCAAGCAGACCCTACCTACTCCAAGGAAAACCTTTTTGTAGTTACTTTTAAAACCGAATGAGTGTGAAGCAATCCCATTATGAAGTGGCACTTTCAGAGTATAGTAATCGCGAGAGTGCGATCACGCTACTCAAGCAGCATCGACCTTACCTAGAAATGTTGCCTAGCATGCGTCGACCAGATGAAAGTTTGATTACAATTCCTCTACCTGTGGGTAGAATTCGTTATCCTAAACCACGGACAGCCCAACAAGGAGTGGTTTTAAATTCCCATGAGACAATTCGTCTTCCCTGCGACTTAGCGATTATAATGTGCGATCCTGAATGGAAAATTAAAATGGGGGTGGAAATTATGGTTTTTATCCATCGTCCCCAGGAAGATTTTTCTGATTTATTGATTCGCTGGCGCGAGGTGCAGGTATGCTTAAGTCAGGAATACGAATGGTTAATGCCTGCACGTTATGAGCATATTTTGAGTGATGGTGCAGAGCAAGTTCATCCTTTATTCGTCGTTTTCCCCCAAACTCCAGAACGCATTAAAAGGGGTTTAGCAGGAGCTTCTCTTCCTTTTGTAGTTGAAAGTCTAGAACTGTTTAGTGATGAAGAAATGGTTTCTGGCACCTTACCAGTGGAAGGATAATTAGGGACGTAGTATAGCAAAAGAAGTATGGCTGAGGAAAAAGAGAGTTGTGGTGAGCAACTAGTAAGACAAAATTCCTCTTCACCTTGACTTCGATTGCTATACGATATTATGTCTCTAACATGGGTTAGCGGACAAATTGCGGCATTACCTCCGCAGCAGTAAATAAACCGTAGATTCCGCGACGATGCAAAGAAATTCCAGCTTTGAGATAACCAAAGGCGGGACCACAAACATTAGCTGCCATACTAGTTTCATCACCTAGGGTGAAGGTATGGGTGGAAATTTTGCCTTCAAAGGTGCGCCCAGTAACCTTAACGTTAGTACTGAGGGGTTTTTTCGGGTTGCGAGTATCGACAACACCACCCACAGTGACGCGATCGCGGGGACAAATTCCTGCTAATTCGAGCATGATATCATCAGCGTGCTCCATATTCTCCAGGCTGAGAATGCCGTTGGTTTGCTCTAGGAATGCTGCTACCTCTTGATCACTCATTGCCCTAGCTTTCTCCACATCATAGCCTGGTATGTGGGCAATATCTTCCCGGATTGTGGCGCGATATGCTTCCCAGTTGGCGATACCTACACCGAAGGTGATTTTTACACTGTGGATTTCTGCGTAGCTCTGAGCCGCAATTGTGGCTGCTGCTGTCAATAGTCCCGGTGTCGCACCACAACCAGTTAAGTAGGTGATTCCTGCTTCCTGGAATTGTTCTTGCAGTGTTAATAATTGTTCCACTGCACTGGTACGCTTGAGTGCATCAACTAATACCCCTCGCCAACCAGATTGAATGAATTGTTGAGCTACACTGCTCATAAAGGTATTGGGTAAATTAGGTAGCGCGAGGAAAAAGCCGTCGACACCGCTAGCTTCGCTTAAATCCTGAATACTGTTGTTGCTGAGGTTACCTAGGGTGTTGAGGTAACCTAGAGAACCTTGCTTTCGATAGGCTGTGATACAAGCATTGGGGTCTAAACCTTGAGCATTGTAAGCATAGCCTTTTTGATCTGCTGCCGCTACCCATACCATTTCCCTTTTTGGTGCTAAAACCCTGGCTGCTGCTTGTCCCAAGCCACCAAAACCCAAGACACCTACCTTAATTGATTGTACTGCTGGATCTGTATGCATCTTCATTTTTCTCCACGGACACAGATTTTTATTTTCGTATCAATTGGTTAGATCTTGATATTTGTAACTGTTAGTGTTTACACTCAGTAGCCTGAATCGGTATGTCATATTAAGAAAAACCAAGTATATTTTTAGCTTCTTGGGCTTGTCTCTAAACTAGTACCACTTTGCTTGCTGGTAGCTACAGAGTTCATGGGAGGATGCAAAGAGTGCTTCATCGCAAGATTCTGGTTCTTTAGTATAGTTGGGAGCAAGGACGGGAGATGTTAAGGGATTATTCTCGCCTAATTAAAGTTTTCTGAGACAATCTTCATTTCCCCATTTCTAAAGCAAGCTGCAAGGCTAACGGTTGAAGACTGAAAGCTAGTTAAGGGGAAATCGATGAAGAACAGATTTTTTGCACGCAATCGCTATTTATTTGATAAAAGTTGGATTAAAAGCACCATTTTTGCTGTTTGTGCTCTTTTAGCTGTTACTTTTGCTAGTTGGTATCATTACGGACAAAAAGTAACTGCATACCTTAAGTTAGAACAACTTAATTGGTCGCTGGTAGCAACATTTTTTCTCTATTTTCTAGTAGTTGTCGTTTTTTCTCTTGTTGCTGGTGGGCTTACTTGGTTTGTTCAGTACTATGTCAAGGAATTGCAATTAGCAAGATATAGAGAGGAAGAACTACAACAAGATAAGCTGGAGTTAGAACTGTGCATTTCTAATTTGGTCAGTGAACATGAGCAAAGAATCGCAAGTTACAAGCATCAGCTTACAAGTGCTCGGCAACAACAGCAACAGCAACAACTAAAGATTGGGGAGTTGGAACAAGAATTAGCGAAAATAAGTGAGAAAGCAGATTCTCTGTGTCAACAAAATAATTCTCTCAATGAGCAGCAACAACAAGCTCAAGTTCAAATTTATAATTTAGAACAAAAACTTGCTCAAACAACAAAAATAGCTCAGTCAGTACCTTTTCTCAGACAAAAAATAAATCAAGCTGAGGAAGATGAAAAGTATTTTGCAGAGGATTACAGTCGTCTATCAGCAGAGAATCATCAATTTAGGATGAGGAATTCTCAGTTAGAGCGTCAAAACCAAAGCTTAAGTCAAGATTTGACCTTGGCACAACAGAATATCAAAGTTTTGTCCCAATTCTGCAATAGTCAGCAGCAAACTTTAGTGCAAGATGAACCGCAGCAAGATGACGATAGCTTAGATTGTCTATTTGCTTTTACTCTTGAGGCGATTAAAACTCTTGATGAGTTGTCTCAATCAGATTCTGTGAGATATAAAAGGGTGCATAAAGCACTTCGCTATATGAGTACTAATCTCAGACACCAAAGTTTGCGTTCTCACAAATACCAGACTAGAAGCGGTCCTTCAGGGGAAGATGTTTTCGAGTGTTATGTTGACAATGGCTCTTCTGGTGCTTGGAGAATTTTTTGGTACTATGGACCGGGTGAGAAGTTTAGAACTATTGATTCTATAGAACCTCATGGCTAATCTCGCCACAAAGCAATTCCCCCTAATAATCCTGCCACATTGGGTACGATTTTAACGTTACTGGGTAAGTCGAAATTAATATTTTTAGCTTCGCCACCGCCAATGTAGAGAGTATTGCAATTAAATAAATGCTCTAAAGATTTAAGGGCTTTCTTGAGACGATGATTCCACTTTTTCTTACCATCTTTTTTCATCCCTGCACGTCCCAACAATTGTTCGTAGGTTTTCCCTTTGTGGAAAACATGATGTCCTGCTTCTAGATTAGGTACTAATTTTCCTTGGCTAAACAGCGCTGAACCAAATCCGGTTCCTAAGGTAATAACTAGTTCTACGCCTTGACCAGAAATCGCTCCAAAACCCTGCATATCGGCATCATTTACTACTTTAGTTGGTTTCTCTAAGCGTTGGGAAAGAGCTGTCGCTAAATCAAAACCAACCCAATCTGAGTCAAGATTAACAGCGGAATAGGTTACTCCCTGGCGCACTACACCGGGAAAACCAACGGAAATACGGTGAAAATCTCCCTGTTGCGCGGCTAACTCGATGATAGTTTCAATGATGGCTTCTGGCTTTGGTGGTTGGGGAGTTTTAATGCGATTGCGTTCTGTTACTGGTTTACCAGTGTCGTCTAGCACCATTGCTTTGACTCCACTACCTCCAATGTCGATGGTAAGTGTTAGTTTCATTGGTT
>CAZWGS010000109.1:0-17921 GCA_964633315.1 uncultured bacterium
ACTCAACAACTTATCTGCTTCTGCTGCAAATTCCATTGGTAATTTACTCAAAACATCCTTACAGAAACCACTAACTAGCATACTTACCGCATCCTCTTCAGAAATACCACGCTGAGCAAAATAGAAGAGTTGATCTTCACCAATTTTCGCCGTAGAAGCCTCATGTTCCACCTTGGCAGTGTTATTATCCACCTGAATATAAGGGAAAGTATTCGCCTCAGCATTGTCTCCAATAAGCATAGAATCGCACTGGGAATAATTCCTCGCACCCTTTGCTTTTGGCCCCATTTTCACTAAACCGCGATAACTTCCCTTAGAGTTACCAGCCGAAATTCCCTTAGAAATAATAGTGCTGCGAGTATTTCTACCAATATGAACCATCTTAGTTCCAGTATCAGCTTGCTGCATATTATTAGTTAAAGCGATAGAGTAAAATTCACCCACAGAATTATCACCAACTAACACGCAACTAGGATACTTCCAAGTAATCGCTGAACCTGTTTCCACCTGTGTCCAAGAAATCTTAGAATTTACACCTTTACACAAACCACGCTTGGTCACAAAATTATAAATTCCACCTTTCCCTTTCTCATCGCCAGCGAACCAATTTTGCACCGTAGAATACTTAATATCAGCATTATCTAATGCCACTAATTCTACCACCGCCGCATGAAGCTGATTACTGTCATACATCGGCGCTGTACAACCTTCCAAATAGCTCACAGAAGCACCTTCTTCTGCAACAATTAAAGTACGCTCAAACTGTCCTGTATCCCCTGCATTAATTCGAAAGTAAGTAGACAGTTCCATAGGACAGGTTACACCCTTAGGAATAAAAACAAAGGAACCATCACTAAAAACAGCAGAATTAAGAGCAGTAAAATAATTATCAGCCACAGGAATAACACTACCGAGATATTTTTTTACCAACTCTGGGTGTTCCTGCAAAGCTTCAGAAATCGAGCAGAAAATAACCCCATCCTCTGCCAACTTCTCCTTAAAAGTAGTCGCCACAGAAACGCTATCAAAAATAGCATCCACCGCCACATTTACATTACCCAGTCTCTTTTGTTCAGAAAGGGGAATTCCCAACTTCTCAAAAGTTTCCAACAATGTAGGATCTACTTCATCCAAACTATTTAACTTCTCTTTTTTCTGCTTAGGTGCAGAGTAATAAATGATATCCTGATAATCAATGGGTGGATATTCAACATGAGGCCAAGTTGGCTCAGTCATTTTCTGCCAGACTCGATAAGCTTTGAGACGAAATTCCAGCATAAATTCTGGCTCATTTTTCTTAGCAGAAATGAGTCGAATCACATCCTCACTCAAACCACGAGGAATAGTATCTGCTTCAATATCAGTAACAAAACCGTACTTATATGGCTGATTGACTAAGGTTTTAACTGTAGCACTCATGAATCGTGTGTTCTCTCTAGTGTTTTAGACTCGTGTTAACTCATCAAGGATCGCAGGTAAAGCATAGTTGCTTTTTCGAGTAAAACAACAAATTTGTTGTTTAAGTCTATTTTAGGCTACATTAGCAACAAAGATGTTGTCAAAGTCGTAGAAATTTTTTCTAGTCGCCTTTGTTGTACAGATTTTATGCATAACCATGACGACGACTAAACAAACTTCCACCAAACGAGATATACTGCACTACTTACTCAAACATGGTCAAACCAAAGCACAAAAGTTAGCCCAAGCATTAACGATTACAACCCAAGCAACTCGTCGTCATCTCAAAGATCTTGAAGCTGAAGGCTTAATTGAATATCAGTCAGTGCAATTAGGCATGGGACGACCTCAACATTTATACCAGTTAAGTCGTCGCGGTAGAGAACTTTTTCCCCATAGCTACGGAGAATTTGCTGTTTCCTTCCTCGATACCTTAGCCGAAACCGTGGGAGCAGAACAAGTTAGTGTAGTATTGCGCAAGCAGTGGGAAAGAAAAGCCCAGGAGTACCGCGATCGCATCGGCAATGGTACTCTATCAGAAAGGATGGCTAAACTAGTAGAGCTGCGTCAACAGGAAGGCTATATGGCAGAATTGCACCCTGTGAAAGCTAGCAGCAAGATTATTTTAACCGAACATAACTGCGCCATTTCCGAAGTTGCAGAATCCTATCCCAGCGTTTGCGGACATGAATTGGAAATGTTTGCAGCAATTTTGCCCGATTGTAACGTAGAACGGACACAGTGGATTAATAATGGCGAACATCGCTGCGGCTATTTAATTGAGGTAAAGTAGCAGCTAAACTACCTACGAGAAGCACAATCTAGCAGCTTATTAACCAGATAGGGAACTTGCTGGGGATGCAAAAAACTTGGTCGAGGGTGCTTTCCTTGGTTAGTATCGCAACATAAAACCGCACTTCTCATCGCTTCTGGAATCGCCTGTGCGCCAACACTAGCACCAATTAAACCACCAACGATACAAGCATTAGTATCCGTATCGCCACCTCCAGTCAAGGTTTCTCGAATCGCACTCACATAATCTGAACCCAAAAGCAAGTGTCTAAAGGCGTGGGTGAAAGCAATTTTAATAAAACCAGCATGGGGATAGTAAGCTACATTAACATTATTTTCCGCATCCTGTAGCCAACTAGTTACTTCTTGGAGACTTGGAGTCTGTGGTGTTTGAGATTCTAACCAAGATTTAGCACGAAAAAAAGCAGTTTCCCTATCACCCGGATGTCGCAGTAAACTAGCGATCGCGATTACATAACAAGCTACCCCATAGCAGCAGCTTAAATTGGGATGAGATAGACGCGA
This sequence comes from uncultured bacterium, assembly GCA_964633315.1. Classification (GTDB taxonomy): domain Bacteria; phylum Cyanobacteriota; class Cyanobacteriia; order Cyanobacteriales; family CAWCAG01; genus CAZWGS01. The sequence continues at coordinate 2,776 of CAZWGS010000109.1, forward strand.
ATCTTGCATCGCATAATTAGCTAACTCCTCATCAGCTAAGGTGTAACCCCAAATTCCCAAAGGAGTAATCCGCATCAAACTACCATTCGCCTTAGAACCCAAGCATAACTCAGCCGCAGCCGTACTCATCACTCCTGCATAACCCTGTTGCTGAAAAACTGCTTGCCACTTACGCTGGGAATAGGAACCTAAGGAACAGGAAGTGGTAAAACCCATATCAAAGGGACGAGACTCCACCCATTTAGCGTAAAATTGAGCTACTGTTTCCAAGGAAAAAGTGACACTAGAAGACAAAGCCTGAGCTAAACACAGAGTTAATTCCCCATCATCAGTAATTTGTCCCGGTGCTACCTGTAACTCCCCTCCACCGGGCATAGTCATAGCGCGATCCGCATCTGCTGCAGTAGGATCGTAATCGAGAAATTCTAAAGTTGCTCCCGCAGCATCCCCAACCAATGCACCCAGTAAACAACCTAATGCTGCGTCGTTAAGAGTAGGAGAAAGTTGACTCATGAGCGGATAATAACGTCTGCTTAATTTTATTTAATTAAACTAATACCTTAACCTAAAATTATTTATGCTCGACCAATCATCAAGTCAATTCTTAACCAGCGAAGAATCTGCAAAAGTAGATGCAGCTTTACTTTCTAACACAGAAAAATTTCTCACTCGCCTCACCATTTCCTCCCAGCGATTACTTATAATTATCGCCAAAGATTTAGAAACTTCTATCGAAGAACTAACCCACCAACAGATTATTAATTGGTTTGAAAAAGATGGCAAAACTCGTCGCGAACAAGGTGTTGATGCTGCTGTTTTGAAAGTAGATTTATAACAGTAACCTAATTTAATAATTGTTAAGTAAAGATACCTAAACTGAAATAACAGTAGCAATTTATACTTTATTTTTGCCAAAAATATAATTTCCTCTTATCTATGTTCTAAATCATTCTCATCAGAACTTCCGAAGAGACTTTGTTAAATAATTTTCAATGGCACAACTATCAGTTCCATGTTAATTTAAATTAAAAGTAAAGATCAGGTTAAGAAAAATGCAATTAAAGCAATGAAATCTTATACCTAGATAGGCAACAAAGCTGCACAGCTAGGGTGTTAGCTAATTTAAAGCCATTCATAATTGCAAGAGCAGCCTTAACAAAATAACCTAGTTCATACTACGTCGTACTTTCACAACCACCTGATGGAAGAAGTGCGAGGAGAGCTGCCTATTGTAATCTAGAAAAGTTCCAAGGGAAAAAGTACTAAGGACAGGGAGCGATTTGCAGCGATGGACTTACTAGAATATCAAGCCAAAGAGCTATTTAATCAGGTTGGCATTCCTGTTTTACCATCCCAAACGCTTTACGATCCTCAGGAAATAAAAAATCTACAGATACCCTATCCTGTAATCTTAAAATCCCAGGTACTTGTTGGTGGAAGAAGCAAAGCAGGTGGTATTCGCACTGTAGAAAATAGAATTGATGCCATAGCCACAGCAAGAAGAATTTTTAATCTTCCAATTTCTGGTCAATATCCCGATGTTATCCTTGCAGAAGCACACTACAACACAGAGCGAGAGATATTTTTAGCAGTTGTTCTAGATTACCAACTACAACGTCCTCTACTGCTTGGTTCATCCCAAGGAGCTATCTCTTCAACTACCACATTACCAAAGCTCGAGAAAGTAATTGTACAGGAAGAATTTTCCTCTTTCTACGCCAGACACTTAGCCGTAAAAATGGGATTATCTGATAACCTACTCCAAAGTGTCAGTGCCATCATAGAGAAGATGTACCATCTTTTCCAAACTAAAGACCTAGACAGCATAGAAATTAATCCTCTGGGAATCAATGCTCAAGGAGAACTTATGGTTCTAGATGGTAAAATTTCAGTTAATGAGACAGCTTTAGGTAGACATCCAGACTTAGTTAAACTCGCCACAGCACCATCAGCTAATTTAGCAACACTGACACAGCCATACCTACTCAATCACCCACAAACCAATGGTAATGTAGGCATCATCTGTAATGGTAAAGGTTTAGGTTTAGGTACTTGGGATTCGCTGCTGCAAAAAGATTCCTCCCCTGCTTGTTGCTTTGTCATTGGGACAGAAAATAACGCTAACCTACTCGCTACACCCTCCATCGTGCAACAACTAAAGGATGCTTTAGAACAACTGCTCCTACTACCCCAAATCGAAGTTGTCCTAGTCAATATTCTAGCAAGTCCCACCGCTGCTATTACCCTATCCCAAACCATCGCAGACTATATACAAAACCAACTGCGAAAATTCGCACCATCTACAACCCAAACACCTCAATTTGTAATTCGTGTCGCTAGCGCTACCAGTAATTGTGTTACTCCATTATTAAATGAGTTACCTGTACACTGGACTCGTAACCTAGATGATGCTGTCAATAAAGCCGCAATTCTCGCTCAATCTTAATTCAAAGAAACTGCTATAGCCCGGCACTAAAGTAAAGTTTTCAAACGATATCTGAGAAATTCTTTTCAATTTAGTTAATCAAAAAATTAGACATACCATATAAGATAATGAACTTTAGTTCCATTAATCAGGTCATCGTACAAGGCATTAATCAGCCATTGGGAAGACACTATAGCTTGCAAATGAGAGCCTATGGCACCAAAATAGTTGCTGGTGTCAGTGCTGGTTGTGGGGGTCAAACCCTAGACAATATACCTATTTTTGATCTCGTAGAACAAGCACTCATCGAGGTGGGAAATATCGATACTTCCCTAATTTTTGTCCCACCACTAGCAGCCAAAGATGCTGTGATTGAGGCGATCGCCGCAGGTATTAAACAGATTATCCTAGTTACCAGGGAAATTCCACCCCTAGATTTAGTCACCCTCCTACGCAAAGCCCAAGCTACCAATACCTTACTCCTAGGACCAAGCAGTGCTGGCATAATTATTCCTGAGGAAATTTTATTAGGGACCATGGAACCCCAATTCTATTGTCCTGGTAAAGTGGGCATAATTAGCCGTTCCCCTTCCCTAAGCCACGAAGTTGCCCTAGAGTTAACCCAAGCAGGTATAGGGCAATCTATAGCCGTAAATTTGGGCGATGAAGACATGATTGCTTCCTCCTTTGAATATTGGCTACATTTGCTAGAGGAAGATAGCAACACCGAAATTATCGTCCTGATAGGGCAAAATTATGGTCATCAAGAAGAATTAGCCGCTCGCTATATTAAAGTAGCCATAAGTAAACCTGTCGTTGCTTATATCGCAGGACATCGCGTCTGCTTTAATTATGCAGGCGATGAGCCATCAGCTGCATATTCTCCTCAAATATCAAGACAAGCATCCTCTGCTGATATCCTAGAGCAAAAACTAGCTGCCTTTAAGAAAGCAAAAATCTCCTTAGCTCAAAATCCCAGTCAAATTTGTGAGTTGGTAAAACAGTTTCTCCCTCAACCTCAATCTAAATATTTAACCCATTCTCTCAACGGAAAGACATGAGGTACGCTAATGTGCTAAATTATCTTCAGGCTATTGCCACGCGGATGTGGTGGAATCGGTAGACACGCACGCTTGAGGGGCGTGTGGCTCACGCCATGCGAGTTCGAGTCTCGCCATCCGCACTACTTTCTGTATATTTTATTTAGGATCTTGATGCTTGCGATCTAGGTCATTAGTCCCCCGTAGCAGTAATTGCGGTAAACTGATGACTAACCTTGCTACTTAGTAAAGTTTTGTAAACTAGAAGAAACTTTTGCTAATTATGAATGAAACAACTGACCTCACAAATCGGCAATCAAAACCTCAAAGAAGCAGCAATAGCGATTGACAAGCTATCTTTCGCCTACGACAAACAGCGCTCGATTCTGCACCACTTGAACCTAGAAATTCGACCAGGAGAGCGAGTAGGATTAATTGGTCCCAATGGTGCTGGTAAAACCACACTATTTTTAGCTATCTGTGGTTTATTATCACCACTATCTGGAACTATCTGGTTATTTGGGAAACCGGTTATTAAGGGAGAATTCCGTTCAGAAATCGGCTTCGTATTTCAAAATCCAGATGACCAATTATTTTGTCCTACAGTAAGGGATGATGTGGCTTTTGGACCAGAAAATATCGGATTAGCCACAGCAGAGGTAAATCGTCGAGTAGAGGAAGCTTTAATGACTACAGGCGTTTCTGGGCTAGCTGCAAGGGCTTCTCATCAACTTTCTGGCGGAGAAAAGTGTATGGTGGCAATTGCCTCAGTTTTAGCCATGCAGCCCCAAGTAATTTTGTATGATGAGCCTAGCGCCAATTTGGATTTACAAGCACGTCGTCGTTTAATTAACTTTTTGCAACACTCTCCAGAAACCACTCTGGTATCCTCTCATGATTTAGAGCTGATTTTAGAAGTTTGCGACCGTGTTTTATTATTAAATCACGGACAAATCATTGCTGATGGTAATCCGCGTCGAGTGATGAGTGATCAGCAATTGATGGAAGTTAATGGCTTAGAAAAACCCCATTCTTTGCCATAATCATTACTAAACTAATTATGCCGCTTGAGCTTCCATTAGTGAAGATAGCTGTTCAATACCTTTTTGCAGATGGCGTGTTACTGTCATAGGACTAACACCTATGTATTTAGCAGCTTCTTTGCGAGGCATATCCTTGAGAAAAACACATTCAATCGCAGCTTGGGTTTTGGCTTCCAACTGATTCATTGCACCTTGCAATTGTAAGCGATCATCCTCCATATGCTGTTGTAATTGGTAGCTGGGATCAGCTAAGGTTTCCTTAAGAGTTACTGGACGATCTGCGTTGGCATTGAGTTTAGCATCTAAGCTTAAAAGACGGCGATTTTGAGCTGCTAGTTTGCACTCTTGCCATTCTTGAGGTGAAACATCCAATGCTTTGGCAATTTCTGCATCCTTAGGTAAACGTCCCAAGGTATCCATTAGTAGCTTGCGTTGTTTTTTACCTCTAGCATAAAGTTCTTGCCAACGACGAGGAATACGCATTACATTACCTTTGTCGCGCAAGAAATGTAACATTTCACCGCGAATATAGGGTACAGCAAAGGAACTAAAAGCACAACCAGTATGAGGAGAAAATCTTTCGATAGCGCGAATTAGACCAATAAAACCAATTTGCTCTAAATCTTCATAAGGTTCGCTACATTGACGACAAACTTGATGAGCAACCTTGCGTACTAAACCTGTATTCAATTGCACTAACTGATTGCGAATTTTGAGACAAGGATTACGAGAGTAGGCAATTAAAAGTTCCATTCTACGCATAGGAAGAGATTGAGTATTCATGAGCCTAAAAATTTCTATAGTGAAGACCTATGTTTAAGAGCAGATTTGTATTAATCAATCTGAATTTATTTTCTGCATCAACACATGTCTGTACCATCGTTGTTTTACGGAAATAATTTCACCTCTTGAAATAGGCTGCGCATATCTACGCAAAAACTATTGCAAACTCAAAAGTTTTTTTTGTCACTACAAGCATTTCACGACTTTATTGCTGATTTAAAGCACACCAATAGATATTGATACTCAATCATGGAGTCTCCATTTTTGAGCATATAAATCAACTATTTGCCTCAAGGAAAACAACTAATTCAGTAGTAAATTTTCTTTAATGTTCTTACACAAAATTTAAACAAAAAACTAGATTCGTAAATGTGATCAAAAAATAAAGCTACAGATTGGTATTACTATCAACTATCTGTAGCTAATTTCAGGGAAAAAACGATTGTTTATGATTCAACTTCATCTATCAAGAGCAATTATTGTTGCTATCTTGATATTTACTTTACAAATAATCTTGGAGGCTACCTCTCAATTAGGTAACCTAGATGCCTATTCCTAGGTTCCATTTAAGAGATTGTGGGGAAGTACAACTAAAGTATTACCTTCCTTTCTCAGTACATAAACTCTCTGATTGGCTGGGATAGGCTGACATTGATCCTCACATTTTGCTCTCCAGGAGTTTCCTTCATAGAGTACCCTTCCTGTTTCTCCGGCGGGTATCGCGGTTAAGGTTTCTCCCTCATCATCATCTCCAAGATAGGGGCGGCGGCGCTTAGGGGTAAAAAAGCGTCTAGAGAGGATAATCAGCGATGTGGACAAGAGGAGCCAGATTGCTACCTGTAAGGTAAATTGAGGTACTAGTAGCGACACAGCAGCCACCAGCAAGGCACTAATACCCATCATAAAGGCAACAAAGGAGGTGGGTAAAAATAGCTCTGTTAAACACAGAGCAGAACCAGCAATGAGCCAGAGTAGGGTAATGTTAACTATGGGATTCATCTTAACTTCTTCCTAAATTTAGTGTAAAACTCAAGCACGATAGTAATTGCGCCATGTTGCACAGATGATTTTAGACTCAGTTAGTTTGTCAGTATGGATACAAGATTGACAAAAAAGTTTTCCCGTAACAGTCCTTAGTCTGGAAACTTGGCAACAATTAGAAACTACAGGTGGTTCAAAGGTTTCTAGTTTATGATAACTTTCTGTGATGAGAGAAGAATCTGGAGGTGCTACATACTGGCTGAAAAGCACACAGAGATAGAGATTTAATGAAATAGGCTCCCAAAAGATGAGAGGTTGTTTATCAATAGAGATTTAATGATTTCCCACTCTTGCTCTGTCAAGGTATTTGATTAAAGTATTTTCACCGATTATATTCTGGGCAAGAAATAATATAAAAGACAAAAAAATCATGCTACACATTATCTCTCCTGCTTCCCCTACTACCTCTGCTATCCCTAACGAAAATTTCCTAGATTAATACCTGTTATGCGTTTCCAGTGCCTCGTCAAATTTACCACTGTGTAACAAAATCATCAGCAATATTTTTAGCTTCGGTTGGTGCTACCCCATACCCAACCACTCCAGGGACAATGACTGCATCTGTTAAGCAAACTTTGTCGCGTCATTGCTTTCCACCAGAACAATGCACAACTTTGGGAGTTTTGGGTGTTAAATCTAAAATAACTAAAAATGAAAATTATGAGCAGTTCCCAACCAGCAATTCGTCCCTATCTTTGGGTAGCTAGTTCTTTTGTTCCTAACTTAGCCATTGGTGAGTTGGTGGACAAGAAATATCAGGTAATAACCAAGCAAATTTGGCAGGATTTGCATCCAGAAATTGCTCCTTGGGTACCAACAACTCTAGGGGAAATGACAACTACTTACTTGCAACTTTTTCCCCTGCGTCTACATTTACCGGAGGTTTACGGATTTTGTGAGCTTCAGGGTCAGACAGTAATGTTACTGAACAATATACCCTTAGATGGTCAGGGAAATCTGCAACCTGCAATTACAGAAATTTGGGGTAGTGCTTCCGCCTTGCAACAAGCCTATTGGCTATGGCAAATTTTGGAATTGTGGACACCCCTGGAGGAGTTGAGGGTTGCGAAAACGCTGTTGGTGGGTTCAAATCTGAGGGTAGATGGTTGGCGCTTGCGCTGTTTGGAATTATACGAAGATCAATTTGCTGTGCAACCAGTTTCTAGTAGATGGGTAACTGGTTTGGGTGCACAACCTAAGTCCCTTTCTACACTGCAACATTTGGGACAAAGTTGGTCGCCTTTGGTATCTACAGCCAAGGTGAAAATCGCACCCCATCTAGAAGAAATTGTGGCACAGATGCAGAACACAGAGGCAGAATTTGAGCAAATTGCGAGTCAAATGAACCAACTTTTGCTCAATATTGCTGGGGAACAGCCTCTGAAAAGCCGTGTGTTTGGTGTGAGTGACATGGGTGCGCAACCGACACAAAATGAGGATTCTTGCTATCCCACAGCTAGTGTTCTGAGTTTTGACAATACAGAAGAGGTTCACCAGCTTGCTTCCCATTGTCTCATTGTCTGCGATGGATTGGGTGGACACGAAGGGGGAGAAGTCGCCAGTCAATTGGCGGTACAATCTGTGACGTTACAAGTAGACGCTTTACTCAAGGAGATTCTCCACAATCCCGAAATTATGACTCCGGATTTGGTGACGCAACAGTTGGGAGCAATTATTCGCGTTGCTAATAATCTTATTGCGGCGCGTAATGATGAGCAAGGAAGAGCCTCGCGTCGCCGCATGGGAACAACTTTGGTGATGGCGCTGCAATTACCCCAACAGGTAGCTACACCAGATTATGGCATGAATAATACCCATGAGCTTTATCTTGCCCATGTGGGAGATAGTCGCGCTTACTGGTTAACAGCGCGCGAATGCTTGCAGGTTACTCTGGATGACGATGTTATTACTAGGGAGGTGCGTTTAGGACGCAGTTTGCATCACCAGGCGCAACAACGGGCTGATGCAGGTGCACTTACCCAAGCTTTGGGTACACGAAATGCAGAGTCGCTACATCCCAATATTCAACGCTTAATTATTCAGGAGGATGGGGTTCTGCTCCTTTGTTCTGATGGTTTGAGTGATAATGATTTGGTGGAGAAACATTGGTTGGAATTTGTGCCGCAGATTCTTGATGGTAAGCTGACGGTGGAAGCGGCTGCCCAGTGGCTGGTAAAATTGGCGAATCGCCACAATGGTCACGATAACATTTCTCTAGCTCTGGCTCATTACGAAGTTTCTCTACCAGAACCAATATTAGTGAATTTGTCAGCTTTACCCATTACTGAATCGGAAGCAACTTTGGCTTTGGAGTCTGAGTTAGTAGAGTATGGAGAAATCGCAGCTGTAGAATCTCTCGCTTCGGTTGATGATGTGGTTATTGAGGAAACAATTAACGATATACCTCCCAAAGCCAAGGGAAAGAATCGGGTTGCTTTGGTTTTGGGTTTATTTGTGTTGATTTTGGTAGCTGGTTTAGCTGGTGTAGTCAGTCAAGGCTGGATTGCAGATGTAAACTGGGAAGATATCCGTGAGCGTTGGTTAAAGCAGGAAGTAGAAGCACAGTAACCTCACAGGTGATGGGGAAGTATTTGTCTTAATATCTGGAAGTTGGGAACCTAAAATTGAGAATTCCAGAAGTAAAGGATTGGCAGTGCAAAGTAACGTCTCATGTGAATTAATCGCCAAAAATGCTGCTATTAAGTCCATAGTCTGGAAAACCAAATTTTGAACTAAGCTTGAAAGTCTATAGCGATGAAACTCTTTTTTAGTTCATTAGGTGTAAGTATTAAAGACATTCCAGCTGCAGCTATTGAAGCATGATTTAATACTATTATTGCAGATGCACAGTGGAGTTATTTAACCAGTGTGAATTGTGGCAGGGTAATGTAATGGTCAGTTATACTAACTCCGGTTGTGATAGTAGCTTTTTCCCTTGTAGGGATTTGGGGAGGAGGGTTTTGAGGCGAAAGCGTTAATGCTTACTCACAGAACAGGATTTAGTATTATTTAGCTCACTGATTAAAATAAATAGTTATTAATTGAAAGTATTATTGTTTAAAGTAATTTAATTGGCATCCTCTTGAAATAAAAATGACACAACCAGTACCAGGGAAACTAGAGCCAAGTCAATTTGTCCCATTTACAGCTCGTCTCATGGCAGCTATGAGGGCTAAAGAAACAGAAAGAACAGATAGCTTATTTAATGATCCTTTTGCTCATGCTCTAGCTGGAGAAGAAGCATTTACTTTTTTCAAACAACAACTCAAGGAACAAGATAGTGGTTATATAGCAGTTCGTACTCATTTATTTGATAGTTTTCTTCTCTCTCAAAGTAAAAAAGCTCATCAAATAGTCATCTTAGCTTCTGGTATGGATACAAGAGCTTACCGTCTTCCTTGGTCATCTGAAACTAAAATATATGAACTAGACCAAGCAGAGGTTATAGAAACGAAAAAGGCGATTCTTGCTGATGCTACTCCCTTAAGTCAACACTACACCATTAGTGCCGATTTAACTCAACCTTGGTCGCACCTCTTATTAGAACAAGGATATCAACCTACCTTACCTTCAGTTTGGTTACTAGAAGGACTTTTGATGTATCTTAGTGAAGCTCAAGTGCGTCAATTATTAGAAACAATTTCTCAGCTAACTTCTGTTGATAGTTATTTAGGCTTAGATGTAGTCAATGTTAAAGGCATAGAATACAAACCTTACAAGGGATATTTCCGTTCTGGTTTTGATGAACCAGAGAAATTATTAGCAGAATATGGTTGGGAAGCACAAGTCATTCAGCCTGGAGATGAGGGGGCGAATTTTGATCGCTATACAGATAAGTTCCCGCCTCGTGATGTGATGGATGTAGCAAGAGTGTTTTTAGTCAAAGCTCAAAAGAAAAGATGATCAATCTACTAATCTAATCTTTTTCTTGCGCCTCTAAAAGCACCTAATTATTTTAGTACCATCCCAGTAACCAAACAAACATTACTAAATCAGGGATGATTATTCCCTTCCCAGTCGATGATTACCTAACTACAACAATAATGTACCGTTATTTTAGTTTGGTAGTTTTACGGCGGGATGAGAGTAGAAATATTCCCCTCAAATATATTCAGTTGAATTTGAGGCGCAAGCAGGCTGAATTTAATTTACGCGGTGCTGGAGTCAAAAGCAAATTGCAGCGCAGAATCTGGCAGATGAGAATTACTATCTGGTTGTGGAGTCAATTATTTTGAGTGCTAATGGGCAAGACAATTTAAAGTTATTGCAGGTGTATCGTCCACCAGGACAAGATTTGCAAGTGTTCTAGTGTTGCTATTTTTAAAACAACAAGATTTCTAGAGCGCAGTCAAGCCAGTACAATAAAACTTAATTTGACTTTGAAAAAATAAAGGGAGAAATTTTAATGACAGCCAATAGCTTAATGTTCACAACAGCAGCTTTATGTTTCAGTCTCATCCTAGTGGGTTTAGCCTGGGGTTTTGTGATGCTCAAAATCCAAGGTGGCGAAGCAGAATAATTTCTAGTTAACTTGTTGTTTGTTGTTGGTTATTGGTAGCTAACAACGAACAACACACAAAAACCATGAAAAAACTTTTGGTTACGGGCGCAAGCGGCTTTTTAGGCTGGAATTTATGCAGAATTGCACAGCAAGAATGGGAAGTTTACGGAACCTATTGCTCCCAAGCTCTAGCTATACCTGGTATTAATTTATTTAAGGTGGATTTGCGTGACTTTTCCTCTCTTAAGCTTCTTTTCAGCGAAATTAAGCCAGATGGTGTAATTCATACTGCGGCTCAGTCGAAGCCCAATTACTGTCAAACTCACCCAGAACAGTCATACTCTGTTAATGTTACCGCTTCGTGGAATTTAGCAGGCTTATGTGCCGATTATGGAATTCCCTGTGTCTTCACTTCCACAGACTTAGTTTTTGATGGTTTAAATTCACCCTACAAAGAAAGCGATCCTATTTCTCCCATTTGCTTGTATGGTGAGCATAAGGTGTTAGCAGAAAATGGTATGAAAGAGCGTTATCCTCAAACTGCTCTATGTCGAATGCCTTTGATGTTTGGTAGTGCACCATCTACCGCTGCTAGTTTTATCCAATCCTTTGTTAAGGCGCTACGAGAAGGCAAAGAATCAAGTTTATTTGTGGATGAATTTCGCACTCCTGTAAGCGCTACAACGGCATCGCAGGGACTACTTTTAGCGTTAGATAAAGTTCAAGGAATTATTCATTTAGGTGGCAAAGAGAGGATTTCGCGCTACGATTTTGGCTTGATGTTGTCACAGATAATGGGATTTAGCGATGCTCAAATAACAGCCTGTCGACAAGAGGATGTTACCATGCCTGCACCGCGCTCTCCCGATACTTCTTTGGATAGTTCCCAAGCTTTTGCTCTAGGATACCAACCTCTGAGTTTGCGTGAGGAGTTGGAGTTGCTCAGAAATTGCTTGTAAGCAGCAAAATTTGCACTATCAAAGGCTTTCTGATTTTATCCACATCCTCGCCTAAATCTGTAGTGCTATAAATTTAGACTTTATTTCAAGCATTTTACTCATGGAGCGATCATTTGCGCTACCACTGCCGCTGCCAGTCTACCAGTTTGCGCACCACCATTCATGTAACCACCAAATTCATCACTGAGATGCTCACCAGCAAAAACTAAGTTTCCTACAGCCACATTCTGACTTTCTTCAGGATCTTCAGCTTCAATGTAGAGATATTCCGCAAATTCTGAAAGTTGTCCTGGTTTAAAATTTGTGTAGGAACCTTTAATGTAAGGATCTAAACTCCAACTACTACGTAAAAACTGATTAGTTGTCTGTTCCTTTATCCCTGGCACAATATTATCAAAGCTGTTCAAAGCTTCCTGGCTAAGAGATCTGATAGAGTTACTGTGGAAATCGTTAACATCTCTTCCACCATAAAAGAAAGTCAATACGCCATCTTTTCTTTCAGGGATGCGAATAGTAGATTCCCAACCCGTTACATAACCAAAATTTGTCCAAAAATCTTCGTCAAAAACACCTTTTCTTTTCCATGTTTTCTCTTGAAAGCGGGCAAAAAGTTTGTCATTTTGACCTAAATCCACATCATTAATAAATTGTCTCAGGTTTGGTGGTAAATCTACTCGCAAATCTACCTGACGCAAAGTGGTAAAAGGTATAGCGAGAATGACATAATCAGCCTCTACTGTATCACCACTGGCAAAACTCAACCGAAAACCTTTCTCTTGCGATTCTAACTTAGTTAAAGCTTGACGCGTCTTAATTTGTCCCCGCAAGGCTCTAGTTAAACTATTAATAACTTGGCTGCTACCACCACTAACCATATAAGCTTCATCACTAGCACCAAGCACATCTACGCTACCCTCTTCTACAGTGGGGAAAATGAATAGGAGTTGCAAAGCTGAAGATTGGAAAGCTTCCGCACCATACTCAGTACGAATTACATTTTCCATTAAGACTCGCACTAAAGGAGAAGGAATTTTATCAGCATGCTGATCAAGATAATCTGCGACAGACAAGCGATCTAATATAGGAGCATATTGCTCAAAATCTTCATCTAATAGGTCACTATCTACCATAATTTGTTGCGCTAGAGGTAAAAAAAGTTCTGCTATTTCTGCTTCGCTATACTTTCTACCGTCAAAATAGTAGGCTGTTCCTGGTACTGGCGAGGCTGTTGCTGCTTCAATGCGATTGAATAAACTCAAGTTAAACTCTTCAACTAGCGTCAGTATATCTTCCTGATCGCTATTAATAAAGGCTCCTCCAAAATCGAGATACAAACCACTGTCAAAATCTCCTGTACGAGTGTACATACGCCCACCCAGGCGAGATTTAGCTTCGTACACAGTAGCTGTATAGCCCTGTTTTTTGAGTTGATAGGCTGCATTTAAACCCGCGATTCCCCCGCCAATAATAGCAATACGAGATAAACTCTGACTCAGTACAGGACGAGGTTGATAAATTGCCGTTGCTGTGACGCTGCTACCACTTACTAGTGCCATCATACGGATAAATCGTCTGCGCGTCCATTGAGTTCTAGAATTATTAGGTAATTGCTTTTGTGCTTTTCGCCAAATCCGAGTCAGTCTATGTAGCAGAGGTGAATGAGGCATAGTTAGTTGCTATTTTTTTATTCAGGGAAAGTCTTTCAGAAAAATAATCCTTAGTCAAGAAAATTTTACTGAAGTTAATAGATATCTGTGATAAATAATCTAGGGGAGTAAAGTTTTACTTCTCTACAAAGTTTACAAATTAAGATATTTGAATTTACCCAGATATCTAATTAATATTTTGAGTTTGAGATGCAAAAATATCTAGAAGAAAAGCTCTGGCAGATAGGAAAAAACAACGAGACTTTATCTAGGGAAATATGGCACCAAATAATTGATGCTTTACTAGATGATTTTCAAAATTTTATATGACAATTTTTTTACAGATATCCTGAAATCAGCTTAGATCTTCAAAATTCATTATCTCCTTCATTTTGCAGATGAATATGGACTGGTAGAGATTACTTATATTTGTCTACAAAGTGGTTAAATAAAGTTAGTGTTAATAAAATACACAATTAAACTGGGTCGAACTTCCTCTAGCTTTATAATTGTCAGCTGTCATAGGTGGAGAGATCGCAGGCATTCAAAAAGAAGGCAAAATTAAAAATGTTTTTTGTGTAAGTCTTACCATGTTTTTATTTAATGCTAATGAGAAAAAACGTTTTTCCTTGAAAACTGGTGAAAGTTTGCTCGAGTTTTTCTTTAAATACGAATATGACCAACCTGGAAAATGGCAAAGCCTAGGTTGGTTTAGTGATGTCTATGGAGAATGGGAAGATATTGAGTATGACTAATACTCAATCCAGTTATAAAAATACGGGAATTACGCTCTTTAGCATTGCAACTCTTGATTTTCCATTGCAAGTTCATCACTGAAACAACGAAATATATCTCTTCTGTCAAACTGGGGTCAAACCTTGATTTGTCGTTGGCTGAAATAATGCAATTTCGTAAAATTTTCCCAGAGTGATAAAAGAGATATATAGCACTACGGGGTTAAGTTAAGACATTTAACTGTTCCCTGTTTACTGTTTCTTGTTCACTTTTAACCGATGCATTCTTTCCTAACCTATGTACGTAGTGCTATATCATTCAACTGCGTAAGCCCTGAAATATATTGTTTGATAATGGGTAATTGGTACATATGACTAAAGTTTCGAGATTATTCAAATAAGGTTACTTTGAAAACTGGATTTTGTATGCAGCGATTATCAAAATAATGAGGTACATTCCAATCAAACATTAACGATTAATAGCTCGCACATTATCTGGGCGAAAAATCTCTGTGTTTCCTCGCAAATCAATAAAACTTTTGATTTTATACTAAATATGATTGCAACAAACCCTTTGTAAAGATCCAGAAATTCCCTTTATTCTAAAGGTTAGATCTTTGCAGATAAGTGGGGTATAATAACCATATTTGGTATTAGTTTTATCTCAGGCAAATGAGAATTTATATAGTATGCTGTTTATAATTTTCATTCAGATTTATATTTTCTGAAAGAGAACAAACAAAAGAAAACAAAAATATCATAACTAAATCCTGTTCTCAGAGTAGCCTGATACGCTTTCGCCTCAAACTCTCCCCCCCCAATTCCCCATCACCCCATCTCCCTACAAGTTAAAAAGCTACTATCACAACCGGATTTGGTATTAGATAGGCAAAAGCTTATTTCACCGAAAGGGCCCCGAAGCCCATTTTTTCAAAGAAACCAACGGATGTTTATACGTAGGAGGGATAGCCGCC
>CAZWGS010000110.1:0-17492 GCA_964633315.1 uncultured bacterium
CGATACGTTTCTTCGCCTCGGTTACAAATTTCTTGACTAGAGGCTATATCTCTATCTACAACATAACCGCATTCATTGCAATCGTGCAGCCTCACACTCAAATCTTTTCTAACTTCACTGCGACAATTAGGGCAGGTTTGCGATGTTCCGCGATGATCTACTTGACCGACAAAGACATTTCGTTTTCGAGCGACATACTCTAATATGTCTCTTTGCTTGCCGAAAGCAGCATCAATCGTGTGTTTGCCTAACATTCCTTTTGCCATGATGCGAAAATCACAATCTTCTATATAGATAGTGTCCGCCATGTCACACAATTTATGCGCTAACTTGAACTGATAATCTGTGCGTTTGAATGCTATGTGGTTGTGTTGCTTGGCTACTTTGATTCGAGCTTTCTCGTAGTTTTTCCCTCTTTTCATTTTTCTCGACAGACGCTTTTGTAGCACTTTCAGCCGACTGTATGCTGTCTTGAAAAATTTAGGTCTAGGTTCTGTATATCCATCTGATGTGGCAACATAAGATCGCAACCCGACATCAACACCAATTGCGTGACCATGAGGTACTGGAGATGGAAACTTAATATCCGATTCGATAGCTACTACCGCAAACCAACCTACTGCTTTGTTTACTACTCTCACTTGCTTGATCACAAAGCCTTTAGGTATTGGTCTATGCAAATTGATTTGAACCTTACCTAGTTTTGGTAGTTTGATTTGCCCCACCGAAGGTGCGCGAAGCGACCCCGTAAGAGGATTGGTTTTGAACTGAGGAAATAACATTGACTTCATCTGCCCAAATTTCTTGAATCTAGGAAAGCCATAACCTCTAGCTCTGAATGCATCCCAACTATCATGTAGTCGTCTAATATTGGTTTGTAAGACTTGAGATGGTAGTGTTTTTAGCCTAGGAAACTTTTTCTTTGCCTTCGGTAAATTGTTCTGTTGTTGATGGTAACTAGGAAACGGGTAATCCGCAGCCATAATATATTCTGATTCCAAACTACATCTGTCGAGAGGACACTTACGCGAAGCAATCCAATCTTTGAGTTCTCCCAGCGCATAGTTATATGAGATACGACAAGTTTCCAACCACTCATTGAGTAGTTCAATTTGCTGCTTGTCTGGATATATGCGGTAGCGGTAGTTTAGAATCATAAAATAAATCTACCACAAATAAAGGCAAGTGGTAGAACATTGTTGTTTCGCAGTTTGTTTGTTGGTCGGGCTGTATGCCAACGCCAATGCATTGGCAGCGTAAATCAAAGATTTGCTTAAATCTGCCTCGCTTTATGACCTGGGACTTAGCCCGACATTGAAGTTAAGCTATGCTAGCAAAGTTCGCTTGTGCTGAAGCAACTAGCATTAATAGATTTACCTACCAAAGTTTCCCCATCTGTTGTTGGTGCGCCACCAGAGTGCGATTGCAAGGATAAGAGTGGGCAAAATAATGGCGATGAGGGCGTTGCTATTACTAGGGGTAACGGGTAAGATTCGTCCACCGTACTTAACACCATAGGAAATTAGTGTAGAGAGGAGTAAAACTTTCAAAATTAAGCCAAGTGGATGATTTTTCAAAATACTTTTCCCTATTTTGCCAATACCAAAGAGTAAGTTTTATCTACTTATCCCATTAGAGAGTATTGTAAAAGTATAATTGCGTGGGTTCGACCGGGAACAATCCAATGTCTTCAAGCAAAAGTCAGTTTAATGTTTTGTATCGATTGTTTAATCGTCGCCGCATTATTCGTAACTTAGAAATCTTCCAAGATTTTATTGTCATTGCTTTGATGGTCTGTTTGCTCGTTGATATGGTGTTCTTACTCGTCAGCGTGATTCAAACTCTATTGCAGTTGCAAACAGCAGACTTTAAGAGTTTTACCTCAGATATTCTCTTTCTGCTAATTCTGGTGGAGTTATTTCGTCTACTGGTTGTTTACCTCCAGGAACATCGCATTTCCGTTGAGGTAGCGGTTGA
The DNA here is from genome assembly GCA_964633315.1 of uncultured bacterium. Taxonomy (GTDB): domain Bacteria; phylum Cyanobacteriota; class Cyanobacteriia; order Cyanobacteriales; family CAWCAG01; genus CAZWGS01. The sequence continues at coordinate 1,978 of CAZWGS010000110.1, forward strand.
GGTAGCAATCGTCTCTGTGATTAGGGAAGTAATTGTCCACGGTGCATTAGAAATTGAATGGAGACAGATGCTGGCGATTTGCTTTTTCCTCTTAGTTACTGGTGGTTTACTCCTAATTTGCCATCAAAATGCCTGTAGCACTGATTTGGCTGGCAATAAACCCACCCTAATTTTGAAGCGTTCTGGAAGCAAAAATCAACACTCTGAGGATGAATAGATAACCCGCTCTAATAGTAGTAAACCATGTAGGGATTCTGGAGTTCGAGATTATCTACATGTTGCACAATGGCGATTAATTCTTTGTGACTATCTGTATTCAGAAAAATTGCAGTTCCTTTGGGCAAACCAATGGGTGCATCTTCAATAAGATAATCGCTGGCACTACCGTGTAGCTCAATTGTATCGGATTCTTCTGGTCTGAAATCTCGAATGAGAGCGTAGTCCTCTAAACCCAGGGTATTATCTTGACCATCATTGTAGTAAGTTTGCGTTTGGTCACCAATAATAAAAACATCCGCACCACTACCACCAACAAGAAGATCTATTTCTCCTTGACCAGCCATAACTTGACTAACGTCTACACCTAAAAGAAGATCTTTACCTTCCTCACCGCGAAGTTTATCTCCTCCTTGGCCTCCATAGAGTTTATCATTGCCATCGCCACCATACAAATAATCCCTCCCTTGGTTACCATAGAGTCGATCTCGCCCTGCACCACCAAAGAGTGAATCATTGCGTTCCCCACCACGTAAAGTATCGTTTCCCTTTCCTCCCAAAAGTTTCACTGTACCTACGCTAAAAGCCGCAGCATCGAGAACATTATTTCTGTCTCCTCCACTGAGAATAACGCGTTCAATATTTTGGATTGTATCTATTCCTTTACCTCGCAAATGGCTATTGGTAAGCAGAAAATTGACATCGTCAGATTCCACCAAAGTGTCATAACCACGACCACCATCAAGAGTATCATCCTCAAAACCACCGGAAAGATAGTCTCTACCATCTCCCCCATCTAAAGTATCATTGCCACCACCGCCATCAAGGTAATCATTACCTGCACTGCCGACTAAAATATCATCGCTGTAGCCTCCAATGAGAGTATCATTACCCACACCAGCACCAAGATAATCTGGAGTATCTTCTCCTTCAAGATACTGGTTATGGTTTTGAGGTGGTAAGCTATTGGCGATTAGTGGGTTGTTGTTGCTAGCGAAAGCTGTGGATTGCTCTTCCTCTTGAGAAGAAAAGGTGGCGCTATCATCTAACTCTAAGGCAAGAGGTGCACGAGGAGTACCGCCACCACCAATCTGTTCGGGGCTATTATTGGTAACTATATGTAGTTCGGCAAACAACTTCATATAATCGTTGTAGAAAGCACCACTGGTAGTATCGAATTCATAGCCATAATGGTCAGAAAACTCTTCTGAAACCCCATTTTCCACCGCAATCGCATGGGCTTCGGTGGCAGTATCATCCGCCACATAAGCACCATAATCCTGGAAAGCATAAAAGAGTTTAATTCCAGCCTCTGTCTCTAAACCTAGGCTTTCTGGAGTTACCTGCGGAGGAATCGCCAACAGAGAACCCATCATTAATTCCGGTATGCTGCCACCATAGGTATGGTGATTAGCATAACTGTCTGCTTTTACAGCAGGCCAACGATAGCCTAAACCACCACCTACTCCCTCGCTGTAGGAAATATAATGGCTAGCTTGCAAGTTAATTTTAAGGGCGTGGGTGATCGGTTCGGAACTAGTAAGTTCACCGAGGCGAATGGTTCCACCAATACTCGATAAACCTGAACCCCCGTGTCCACCAGTAATCCCGGCACCGTAGATGTCTTCAATGGAAGCTAACCAGCCATAAACAAAGCCACCAGGGCGATCACGGGTTAAGGCGCTAACCTGCACCAGAGTGCGTCCATCGGGAAGCAAGAAAGCAGCAGCATTATTTGGTGTTTGGGTTTCGGTAGCATCGGGAACAATTAAATCATGGGGTAGAGGCAATGAAATTTGCTGATATTCAGTTCCACTAGAGCGACCAACACCCCAGTTTCCAGGGGCATAGAGGGGTTGCAGAGGATCGTTACCGTCTAAGATATAGAAGTAGTCTACATCGGCACTGGCATACTTAGTCTCAGTTATTTGGGCATCAAGATACTCAGCATTAGAGCCAATAGGCATATTCCAAATTGAATCTGCGGCAAAAGGTGAGGTTAGTACGTTACGGGTTTCCACGTATATAAACTCCTTGTTTCCAGCTTCATTTCTTCAGATGTTAGTAAAATTACTTAATTTCAGCCAGTGTTTCCCAGAAAAAGTTTATCTTTTACGTGTAAACTTTGATTTAGCTGACGAGGTTTAAATAAATTTTAAGTATTTGAAGTCTTCAAGGTAATGTGGGGCTACGTATTTTAGTAGTAACGGATAAGATAATATCTTTTTCTATTGATTTGTAACTAGGATATTTGTTTTTTTATTCTGTGTAATAGAATTTAGGTTAGAAGAGTAATAAAATCAACAGAAAGTTGCTAATACTACGACAAAATAGCGTAATAGAATAATGACGAAAAATACACCAAGTAATATAGCTAGAGTTTCATGAGTTCAGTTTATGTGGTGCTCTATTGCTAGTTTACTCAAGTAATAGATAGTAAGATATCTGCCTCAAAGACCTTAATATTTTTAGGGTTATATACATAGTTTTTAGAGATATTTTCAATCAAAAACAAGGCTAATATCTCTACTTAATTTATGGTATGTGCACCTTTTACAGCTCAAAATTGCTAGTACGTAAAGCTTAAGAATTACTTGCAAGGTTTAGGCTTTCCAAGGCTTGGTTAGTTGTTATTTGTTGTGTGATAAACAACCAAAAACTAACCACAACAACACGAAATCCCTTGTTCATTAAACTTGTTGATTAAGGTCAATCTAAGATCGCTCTCAAAAATGTAGTATATAATTCAATTATAATTATTGAATCATTTTTTACAGAAGGCTTTTGCTAAAGCAGACTAATATTACACAATAGTTACAAAAAAGGATGCATCAAAAAATGTTGTAGCAAAGCAAATTCAATACCACTAGAGTTTCTAGATTGCTAGAAAACTATTGAGGAAGGCTGGCAGATGAGAGAATATCCTTCAATTAGACAATCGCGTAAGCCATTCAAAGCTCATGTATTCGATAAGCTAGACGGCAGTAATCTCCGTATCAGTTGGGATATTAAACAAGGCTGGTATGAATTAGCAACTCGAACTCGTACTATTTCAGTTGACCATAATTTGTACAGTAAAGGTTATCAATATTTTCTGGAAGTTTATGCCCAAGAAATTGAGAAAATTGCCAACAAAAGCAATTGGAAACGTTTAGATGCGTTTTTCGAGTTTCATGGGGACAATAGTTTTGCTGGTAGACATGATTTAAGCGAAACTCAACGCGTTACTCTCATTGATCTTGCACCAAATACCAGAGGTTTATTGAATCTAGTGGGATTTCTAGAACTTCTGGGACATCTGCCCATACCAGCTTATCTGGGAGAGGTGGAATGGAATCTCGAATATGCAGAAGCAGTGAGACTTGGTGAGGTTGCAGGTATCTCTTTTGAGGGAGTAGTAGCTAAATGTGAAACCAAACAGCGTATGGCAAAAGCAAAAACAAGGGGCGTGGATTGAGCGAGTTTTGGAACTTTTTGGAGAACAAGAGGGGTCAAAAATAATCAAAAGTTGACCGAGGAAATAATTTAACCTTCTTGATGACCTGTTTTTTGCTTTGAATTTCCAGGAGCAAAATCAATCTTGCTCCAGTCTACAGCTACTAAGACAAACAATTACAAGGAGAATAAATACTGTGATTGAACAACAGAACACATCCCAATCTAACCCTACAACCATCAAACCACAACGTCGCACTGGTTGGACCAGGCCAACTAGAAAAACTCGGTGGGTTGGTTGTCCTAACTATAAAACTTCTTGGAAGCGTCCAATCAGAAAAACAGGTTGGAATTGTGTTTCCCGTCAGCAGGATCAGTGCGAGTAATTTTCTAGGCCAACAAGAAATGAGATTAATTGCAATTGCTTAACCAAAAATTGATTCACAGTTGGGAATAGAAGCGATTAGTTGCCTAGTATATTCCTTTTGCGGTTGGCGATAAATTGCCTCGGCATTGCCAATTTCCTCCACTTTTCCTCGATTCATAACCATAATGCGGTCACTCATAAACTTAACCACACTCAAGTCATGGGAGATAAAAATGTAGGTTAAACCGAATTCTGCTTGCAACTCCTTAAGTAAATTTAGCACCTGTGCTTGCACCGAAACATCTAGCGCCGATACTGACTCATCACAGATAATAAACTTAGGGTTTAAAGCCAATGCTCTAGCAATACAAATACGTTGGCGTTGTCCTCCAGAAAACTCGTGAGGAAAGCGTTTCATACAGCCAGGGTCAATACCTACTCGCTCTAATAAATAGGCTACTCGATCTCTGCGTTCTCGTCTCCCCTTACCCAGATTGTGAATTTTCAGAGGTTCCATAATCGCTTGACCAATGGAAATTCTGGGATTAAGGGAATTGTAGGGGTTTTGAAAGACTATTTGCATCTCTCGACGCAATTGGCACAAACCTCTATTTTTGAGCCTAGTAATTTCAAGTCCATCAAACCAAATCATTCCTTGGAGAATGGGAGTTAAGCCCAGTAAACTACGAGCTAAGGTGGATTTGCCACAACCCGATTCACCTACTAATCCTAGGGTTTCTCCTGGATACACATCAAAGGAAATACCACTAACCGCCATAAAATAGCGTTTGGTGCGACCAAATACTCCTTTTAGGGGATAGCCAATTTGCAGGTCTTCTACAGATAATATGGGAGATTGGGATGCTAGTTGGTCTAATTTGGAAGCTTTAGTTTTATTGGCTGTGGGTATTAACTGTGTCTGTGCTGTTTTGGGGTCTGAGCTAGGGGTAGCAAAGGAAGAATCTTCAATTGTCTCCACATCTACCCTCGGTGTTACTTGCCCATTAACTACATGAATAAAAGGAGGACAAGCGGGAATGGAAGGTACCTTGGGCTTAGCTTCAGATTCTTGTGGTAACCTTTCCTTCTCTACAATTACTTCATTGCCTTGCTCATCGACTACAACTTCCATAAAATCAGCCACGGTAGGCAAGTATTCTTCTTTTTGGTCAAGGCGAGGACGACAAGCGATTAAACCTTTAGTGTAGGGGTGTTGGGGATGACGGAAAATCCTTGTAATCCTCCCCTGTTCCACAATTTCACCTTTGTACATAACCGCCACATTGTCTGCAATTTCCGCAATGACCCCCAAATCATGGGTAATAAAGATTAGCGACATTCCCCGTGAGTCACACAATTGCCTGAGTAGGTCAAGAATAGTTGCTTGTACAGTTACATCTAGGGCTGTAGTGGGTTCATCTGCGATTAAAAGAGTTGGATTGCTAGAAATTGCCATTGCAATGCATACTCTCTGCAACTGTCCTCCTGAAAGTTCGTGGGGATAGCGTTCGAGAATCGCACTTTTTTGTTGGTTAATATAGCGATTAATTTCTCTTTCGGGGGGCCTGCTAGCACCATTAGCTGCGAGATAATTAGCTTGGAGTTGGTCGTCACTGGGAAGTAGTTTCACTTCCTGTAAACTGGCAATCGCTTGTCTTCTTGCTTCTTTTAAGGAAACACGTTGATGCAAGCGAATAGCTTCAATAAGTTGGAAACCAATATTGTAAACCGGATTGAGAGCACTCATTGGTTCCTGGAAAATCATCGCCACCTCACCACCTCGATAATGGCGTTTTTCCTCATTGCTTACTTGACAAAGATTAACTGCTGGGGAACCTGCTGCGGGACTAAAGCAAATTTCACCGGAACTGATTCGACCAGGATAGGGCACTAAACCCATCACTGCCAAGGAAGTGACTGACTTTCCCGAACCTGATTCGCCGACAACACCCAATTTCTGTCCTCGTTGTAGCTGAAAAGTAATGCCGTCAACAGCTACGATGGGCTCGTTATCAGTGGCAAATTCGACTTTTAGGTCGCGAACATCTAAGACAAGATCACTCATGACATTAAAAATGGCGTAAAAAAGGATTTTAGCAAGACTTAGAGGGCTAAATTGTTAAACAATGGGAATAATCCCAGCATTTTGAGTATTTGTAAGTCAATTTATTAAATTGACAACTAAGGCATAAACACCCGAACTTAGATCCGGCGATGCCCCCTCACCTATCGTTTTTTAGGTAAGTAATTATAGGTAATTGCAACCTATCCGTTGTAGTAGATAATTGCTAGCTATCCGTTGTAGTAGGCAATTGCAACCATTGTTAATGAAGATGTCCCTAAAGCTGAATTTCGGCTGCAATATTGATACTAGCGAGTACGGAATTCAATTACATTTTCCCTAATTGTGACATCATAATTTCCATAGAAACTTTGTCCTAGTAATCCCAAATCTAGGTTGTCATTAATCGCAACTTTCAGATTTTTTAACTCAATTCCCCCGGCGGCGACAGAAGCGACACTACCGATAGGCACTTCTAAGGTGCCACCTGCGGTACTACTAATAACACTTCCCTCTTCCTCAATACCCAAAGATTCTGCCATCTCCGGTGTCACTAAAACACCGCTAGCTCCTGTATCAAAGAGCATTTCGTAGGTATACTGATTATTGAAGGTGATATCGACTACAGGTATACCGCCATCCCTGCGTTTAATCGGAATTTGGAAAAAATCGGGAACTGCCCTGGTATTAGGTGAAGCACCACCGCAAAATTGACTTAGATCTACTACTCTACCATCTGTACCCAGCATAAAGCATCCTCCTGCATCTTGGGTATGACCTATCGTGGCGATGGAAAGACTACTAATGCCTAGGATTAGAGTAATAAAAATTCGTTTCATGGCAAAGTGACAAATAACAATGGGAAAACCAGTTGTTAGTACAACTAATTAGCTTTGATTTTAACAGTGCCATCAGAGGGAAGTTGGGAAGTTGGGGAGTTGGGGAGTTGGGGAGGCTGAGGAGATGGGGAGATTACAGGACAAAAGCATCTAAATTCCAAAAACCTTATCCGGTAAGGATTTAATCAATTGACAACAACAAGACTAGATCGCTCAAATAGTTATCCTGCCTGCCTTTCAACAATAAGATACATTTGCCCTGAGGGAGAGTAGAAGTTGTTGATAATGCTTTAACTGTCCGTTGTCATTACTATCAATTTCCCCAATTAACCATTCACAATCCACAATTAACTAAACCACTCTCATACTCAAATCTAACCAAGATGAACGAGTAATTGGCGCACTACTAGAAATATAATCAACTCCCGTTTGTGCCACAGTGCGAATTGTTTTTTGAGTGATATTTCCTGAAGCTTCGATTTTAATTTGTGGGTTACGATTGCGGATTAACTCAACCGCTTGACTCATCATTTCTGGGGACATATTATCAAGCATAATAATCTGAGCCTGATGCTCAATTGCTGTTTCTACCTCTGCTAAATTGGTAGTTTCCACCTCAATTGTCAAAGGATAGGGAATAGTATCGCGTATCTTCGCTATCGCCACTTCAATTCCTCCAGCAGCCTGGATATGATTGTCCTTAATCATTACCGCATCATCCAATCCCAGACGATGATTCATAGCACCTCCCACTTGGGTGGCATACTTCTCTAGGATGCGCAATCCCGGTGTAGTTTTGCGTGTATCCACTAGCTGTGCTGGCAAATCAGCAATCAGATTAGCATATTCTCGTGTTAACGTAGCAATCCCGCTCAATCGCATGGCTAAGTTTAGGGCAACCCTCTCCCCCATCAACAAAGCAGCAAGAGAACCCTCCATCCGCGCTACCACCTTTCCTGGGTCACAATCTTCTCCTTCCTCGGCAGTGGAAGTAAAGCTAATCTCAGGACTTAAAAGTTGAAATACCCGCGCCGCCACTGGTAATCCTGCGATGACACCAGTTTCTTTAACCACCCACTCAGCTTTACCCGAGTGCACTTGTTGGTTTAAGATGCCCTGAGTGGTACGGTCTCCCCTACCGATATCTTCGAGTAACCAGCTTTTGAGTAAAGGGTCTAATAAAATTTGGGGAGGTAAGATTGCTTTCATACAAATAATCTATTGCTGTGCCAAGTTTAAATTGAGGGATAAATATTACCCTACATCCCCTACTCCCTCTGCTTCCCCTGTTTGTCTTTGCCAATCATTTCAAAATTGACAGACAACTAGTTTCCGCTACGAGATTGGAGGTGAATTTCTGGATCTTGAGCTACCCAACCTGCGGGAGAATTATAGCGTACTTCAAAGTGCAAATGGGGTGCTTCCAAGTCTCGTCTACCAGTGATACCCACACTACCCACTGGATTTCCCATCTCTATCGCTTCACCTGGAAGTACAGCAATCGTCTCTAAATGAGCATAGCGGGTTTGTCTGCCTCCTGAATGATTAATTACTACTAAATTTCCATAAGCGCCATGCTGTCCCGCAAAAGCAACGGTTCCAGCATCCACAGCCATGACGGGTGTGCCTGTTGCAACTAACAAATCTAAACCACTGTGAAAGCGGGATTGATTCTCCACAGTATGCCAACCATAACTGAGACCAACAGCAGCTAAATTAGGTAAGGGATATCCAGCTAAACCGCTGTAATTATCCACTTGCTCTGTTGCCCCAGTCCACTGTACCCCAGGAATAAAGACAAAATCGGGAATTTCTTGGCAACCATTGAGTTCAAATAAAACGTCAGCGCGTACACCATAAGCGCCTTCTAAGTCTTTCCAGGTAGCGCCATTAGGAACTTGTATCCGAATTCCATTGAGAGGAGGAATAGAAAGTTCAGATCCCACACTCACAGTTTGACCTTCAAGAGAATTGAGATAAACCAGAGTAGTCGGCAGTAAATTATAGCTACTGGCAATACTCTCAATTGTCTCTCCACTGGCAACACGGTGAGTCCGCAAACGCGAAAGTATTGGTTCAGTGCAAACAGAAGGAATATTATTTTGTGCTAGTACCAGGGGTGACTCGGAGGCATAAACTAGAGTTGCCGAGGCTGATACTGGCAATGCTAGAAAAACAGAAAGTAAATTTAGTAAGTAGTAGCGTACAAAAGCAGGTAAGCTGCCCATATTGAATTATTAACTCACAAATAAGCAAATATAATCACAGTTCCCTAAGACATATTAAGCCCTGAAACCGTAGATTGCACCAGCACTAATCATCCACCTGCTAGACGTTCTCTGTACCTGGATTGTGCCCGATTATTGGTAGGATTAGGTGGTTAATTTTAGTTCTTGTTACATCTAAATTAGAAATATGTCTTGGAAAAGTATTAGTTCACGTGCAGTAGCACTTCTCCTCGTTGTCGTTATGGGTTTAGTGGGATGTTCCAGTAGTTCTGGAGGCTTAACAGGCAACTATAGTCAAGATACTCTAGCTGTAATTGAGAACATTACCAATGCTATCGATACACCTAACGATGCTGCCAATAGACAAGAGGTAAATGCCTCAGCCAGAGAGCAAATTAATGATTATGTTTCTCGCTATCGCCGCAATAGTCGCTATTCCGGTTCCCGTTCTTTTACCACCATGCAAACAGCTTTAAACTCCCTAGCAGGATTTTACAGCACCTATGGTAATCGCCCAGTTTCAGAGAAATTGAAAAAGCGCTTAAAGCAAGAATTTAAACAAGTAGAATTTGCTTTGCAGCGGGGCGCTTAAACTAAAAAACTAGAAAAATTCAATAATAGCAATTAGAAACAGGGAGTTTGATCACTCATCTCCCTTTTTTTGGTATTTCTAGCCTTAGTTTTGCCTAAATCTTCCTGACCAGTTAGAGGACATAGAGAAAGAAGTTCTGTTATGATGCTCTCTTAATCTTTATTTATTTATCAAAATTTAGATCTTTCGGGCTTTAGGGTAGTTTTATGCCAAAAGGAGCGTTTACTGAGCGTTTATTGCGCAGCTTTGTCACAGGAATTATTACCACAAGCAGTTTTGTAAGTCAGGGTTGGTTGGATAAATCCATCGCCGCCCAAGCCAACAATTACTGTCATTTTAGTCGTGAAGCCACCACAGAAAAAAGCAGTTTACGTCAAGCTTGGCTTCAAGGTAAGGCTGATGCTGAAGACCAGTATAAATCCCTGCTGAAAAAACATGGGGAAATACTCCAACAATGCCGTTCCCGAACTTGGCCTGGAGATCAAGCGATTTGGTTACGTCTCTACAGCTGTGATACTCTTCCTGGTAGCGTAGAGGAAGTACTCGATAACATCGTTGATCGCGGTTACAACCAGGTCTATGTGGAAGTATTTTTTGACGGTCAGGTATTACTTCCTTCCTCAGATAATCCTACACCCTGGATTCCTGTTTTACGCGCTTCTGGCCAAGAAAATACTGACCTTCTCGAAGAAGTTATTGCTAAAGGGCGTGAACGCGGCTTGGAAGTTTACGCCTGGATGTTTACCATGAACTTTGGCTACAACTATGCCAGACGTGCCGAAAGACAACACGCCTTGGCGCGCAACGGTAGGGGACAAACCAGCCTTTCTATTGTTCCTGATGGTTCCCAGGTATTTATCGACCCCTACAATCGTCAGGCACAGGTAGACTATTATCGTTTAGTACAAGCGATTGCCAAACGCCAACCCGATGGCATTCTTTTTGACTATATTCGCTATCCCCGTGGTAGCGGAAGCCAATCGGTAGCTGGTAGTGTTAAAGACCTCTGGATTTATGGACAAGCTTCAAGGCAAGCACTTTATAGTCGCGCTTTAAATAATCAAGGGCGATTTTTAATTCAGCAATATGTGAGTAAGGGCAATATTTCTGCTAGGGATGTGCGCACAGCAGAGAAACGCTATCCAGAGGATAGCATTCCCATGTGGCAAGGTCGTCAACCCCTACCCGATGAAGAAAGGGCTTCCCTATCCACGCGCCATCGACGCTTACAGGTGGATTTATGGCATCTAACGGTTGCCCATGCAGCCCAAGGAGTTATAGATTTCCTCTCCTTTGCATCAACACATCTACAAGAGCAAAATATTCCCGCTGGCGCAGTCTTTTTCCCCGACGCCAATCAGCCTGTGGGACAAAGAGGATTTGATTCGCGCCTCCAACCCTGGGATAAGTTCCCCACCTCCCTAGAATGGCATGCTATGTCCTATGGAGCCTGCGGTAGCACTAACTGTATTGTGGATAAGGTCAGGCGTTTGGTGCAAATGTCCCAAAGTGGCGTGAAACTAATACCTGCAATCGCGGGAGTTTGGGGTAGATCTTTTAATAATCGCCCTTCCCTGGAGGTGCAAATGCAAGCGATTAGACGTGTTTCTCCCCAAATTAATGGTGTCAGTCATTTTGCCTATTCCTGGCAGGATCCAGAGTCAGATAGGGAACGCAAATTCTGTAAGTTACCCTAGTGGTTTGTTAATTTTGAAATGATTGAGAAGCAGAGGGAGTAGAGGTAGCAGGGGAGGCAGGGGTAGCAGGGGAAGATTTGCCTCTCCATCAAGTTATCACAGAGCAATGGATAGGAAGCATAATTCTAATTCCTGAAGAAAAATTTGGGAAATTGGCAGTTATAGGCTTATAATCATAAAGGTTCGCGCGGACGTGGCGGAATTGGTAGACGCGCTAGATTTAGGTTCTAGTGCCGCAAGGTGTGAGAGTTCGAGTCTCTCCGTCCGCATTAAATAGGTGGTTAGTATATAGCTTAGTAGCGGTTACGCGAAGGCAAATTCTGTAGTGTTACAGTCTCAACACCTAAATGTAGTTAATTCAGAGCAAAATGGCGATTAAGCCACTAATAATTGTGGTAATCTGCCGAGGAAAATAAAAGCTTACCGCCCCCAGCGCTGAGTTATAGCACTAAGCATGTAGGTTAGGATATTGGCAGGATCTGAAAATCTTTCCTCGTCCAACTTTTCCCTGCTTCCTATTGCCTATTGCCTGCGCGTAGCGCCATATTACTTTATGTTGGCGCTAGAATAAACTCAACATTTTGATGAGGTTACAGAGACTTGCAACCATGTCGAAGAGCAACCAGGCAGGCTACACTTTAGCTCAACTAATCGTTGTCGCTTTTATTATCAGCATTCTGGCTTCAATTTCTATTCCTTTATTTTTCAATAAAACACAGCATGTGCGCACCCAAATATTTCTCCGGGAGTTCGCACAGTCCATTGAAAGTTGGAGATTAAGCAATAATTACTATCCTGATGACATTAACTCAAGTCAAGCGAAAGCGAGGGAAAATCTAGGAAAGCCGGGAGATTGGATTCAATGGCCTAGTAGACTGCCCTCAGATGTAGTTTTTGACTATGATCATTGGCCACTGGGAAATAATCGCTGTTATGCTCAGGTGGCATTTTGGGGGGCAGATGGCAAACCAAATTACGAACCTTCAAAAAAATTGGCTCTACCAGGACTAATTGAAGAAATTGGAGATGATTTGGTACTAGGAATTTATGTTTATGATTGCCCGTGTAGCATTCAAGAGAGCATGAAAGAGTGTCGGGAACGAACCGGAGATATAGAGCCACGCTAAAAAGGCGAATTTCTTGGTTACTCATGGCTCAATCTCAATAGTTTCAAGATAAGAATTAACCTATGTTTCTAACATCGACATGGGGAAAAGATTATTTGCAAAGGCGATTAGAAACCACCGCCTTCACCACCACCTCCACTATCTCCGCCACCAAAACCTCCACCGCCTCCGCCTCCACCATCTCCGCCGCCAAAACCTCCACCGCCTCCGCCAACAAAACCTCCACCAGCAACATGTCTACCACCAACACGTCTACCACCAGAACTGCTAACACTCCAAGGAAATGTTTCTTTTTTTTCTTGGCGATAGTCACAAAAATGACATTCGTGTATAATCAAGCGTTCACCGGGAGTATTACCTTGAGGAAGTTTTACTATATTTTTGGTGCGTTCAACCGTGGGTTCGTGGCAATTAGGACATTTATAAAATCTATCTGAGTCTAAAGTTTGAGTGAAAATGTGGATTTTCTGCTCGCCTGAATCTTGACTACAATTAGGACATTGCCAGCCTTCAAACTGAACACTACCTATTTCGCTAGCAACTTGCTGAGCTTGAGTCAAATGAGGAGAAAGCTGGGATAAATCTAGCTTTTTTAGTTTGGTTTTGCAATGAGAACAATGACATTCTTGTTGCAATTTTTTCTGTTTGTTCTCATTGATGTTTCCGGCAATAGTGTAGGAAATGGGAAAACCTACAATGAGACCAGCAAAGAGGGAAGTAAAGATTACAAATTCGCTCAAAGGTCCACTAGATAAGAGCAAGATCATGAGAGTAAAAACTAGACTGGAAGAACCAAGATAAGACAAACCATAAATGCCTTCATCTAGTTTTTCTGAGTCTTGAATCTGAGTTATTCCTACTGGTTCAATAAATACTTTTTTCTTACTAATGAGAGGGATTGAACCGTAGCTAATAACAGTTGAAACCAAACCACCAAAAATCCAAGAAATACGCCAGATAACATTCGCATTTATCCTTAGTTTTGATTGATAATTATCGTTGGCTAAAACTTTAGTTTCTCCAGAAATTGGAGCTATTTTTTTTGTTTCTACTTTTGCATTTATCCTTGGTTCTGCTTCAAAGTTAGCGTCTGCTAAAACTGCAACTAATTCTGTCGTCCCTGCTATAGTTCCCCCATCAAAATCTCCTTGTTTGAATCGCGGCGTAATTTTTGCGTTAATAATATTACCAACCTTGGCATTTGGTAAAATTCTTTCTATACCATAACCAGTCTCAATTTCTACTCTACGATCTCCCACTGAAATTAAGAATAATACTCCGTTATCCTTTCCTTTTTTCCCAATACCCCAATAGTTAAATAACTCAGTTGTAAACTCTTTAGGTGAAGCAGAAGGAGCTGTTTCTGGTACAGTTACCACAGCAATTTCTGTACCGTTTTTCGCCTCTAACTGGTCAATCATCTGATTCAATTTAGCTTCAGATGCATCTGTGAGAATATCTGCTGTATCCGTCACCCAACCACCATTAACTTGTCTAGGATTAGATACTTCTTGAGGTGTTAAAGCTGGACTTTCAATAGGAAACAAGAAAATGGCGAAACACAAAGGACTTGCGAAAAGAGTGCGTCGGAGTTTGGTTGGCAAATTTGCTTTCATTTTGTCTCGCTTCAGTATGAGGTTACCAGTTTGGGTGGGCAGAGTCTCCTGAGCTTCCACAACATAGTAGTCTAGGAATCGCTCAATATTCTCCAGTGATTTATCGGTATTGCTCCTCAAATAGTCACTACTTGAAACAATTCGTAATATTACGGCTGAAAACTCAAGCCTGAAGAATTAAACTCAGATGCTTCAATTTGCTCGAACTTTTCACCAGAAAGTTTCACCATCAGGTAATCACTAAAAAATATCTCCTCTTATTTCTCAAGTTGAGCATAGCGGTTTCAGGCTCACCGATAGCCGCTCAACCCTTGGTTATTTGTTATTTATTGTTTGACAGGAATGGAATTACTCACAGCGAAACAATTGGGCTTAAATCCCATTGTAATTGTGATTAACAATGGCTCTTTTAGTTCTCTACGCTCTATGGCTCATGAACAAGCATATTTTGTCAAAATTACTACTATCAATTATGCTCACTTAGCCACCGTCTTGGGAGGAAAGGGATTTGTTGTCGAAACGGGAGAACAATTACGTCAAGCTTTAGAGCAAGCGCATAGCAGTTATGAATTTAGCATCATTGATGTGCGTTTACTACCAGAAGATATCTCCCCCACCTTACAAAGGTTGAGCAATTTATTTGCTAAAACTCTAAAGGGGTAATTTGGTAACTAATTAAGAATAACTTCCCTATTTCAAAGAGTAAGTTATTACTGACATAATTGTAATTTTATTTAGTTAGCAAAGCTGCATAGGCTTTGAATAGATTATCTTGCTGCTGGTTAGTAAATTAAGTCAATAATCAAGAACTGTTTCGTATAATCGAGAAACCCTAGCTAAGAGAAAATAAAGCAAATCTTCCATGTTTTATACTTTTCTGACAAGATGCTTGATTAAAAAATTGGAAGAGTGATTAACTAAAATTATGCTTTTGACACTACTGTTTTTATCTAAGGAATGCAATTTTCGATGTTGGGTTTATCGTATCAAAACGCCTTTCTAACTATAGGGACAACGGAGTTAACAAAACTAGTTGATTTCTACTGCCAACTTTTCAATCAACAGCCCCAGACTTATTTACCTCAAGTTTATGCTGAGTTTCAATTGCAGGGATTACGTTTAGGTATTTTCCAACCCAAAGAAGATCACAGACAGGAATTTATTCATGGCCATGGTAGTACTATGAGTTTGTGTTTGGAGGTGGATAATTTAGAAGAGGCAGTTGCTCTTTTAACGACTTTAGGCTACGCACCCCCTGGAACAATTCTTGATACCTCCCATGGTCGAGAAATCTACGCTTACGACCCTATGGGTAATCGTCTTATTTTACACCAGT
>CAZWGS010000111.1:0-16455 GCA_964633315.1 uncultured bacterium
TTGCGTCTAAGATTGTACTGCTTTGTCTAGTAAAATTGTTACTAGACTAAAACTCATCCTCAAAAGCATCTTTTATCTAAACTATGCAAGTTGCAAGTAAACCTCAAACGGTAAACTCAGCTACCACCACCCTTGATGTCGAAGGTATGAAATGTGCTGGCTGTGTGGGGGCTGTAGAGCGTAAACTAACTCAAAATCAAGGTGTTATTTCTGCCTGCGTTAACCTAGTTACCGCAGTGGCTGTAGTTAAATACCAACCAGAAATAGTCACCCCAGAAGATTTAGCTCAACTACTGAGTGACAAAGGCTTTCCCTCTCAAGCTCGTTCTAGCACTGATCCTCCTGTTAGAAAAACCTTAGTCCGCGAGCAACAGCAGCAATTTTGGCAACTGGGAATCGCCACTCTCTTACTCTTATTTTCCGGATTGGGACATTGGGAACATTGGGGCGGAGTGCACATCCCCTTTTTGAGTCAAATTTGGTTCCATTGGGGCTTAGCAACCCTTGCCCTTGCCATACCAGGGCGCTCAATTATAGTGGATGGTTGGCGGGGTTTGTGGCACAAAATGCCTAATATGAACACTCTGGTGGCTTTGGGTACTCTCAGCGCTTACCTCACCAGTTGTGTGGCTCTTGTTTTTCCTCAGTTGGGTTGGGAATGTTTTTTTGATGAACCAGTAATGCTACTGGGTTTTATTTTGTTAGGGCGTACCCTCGAAAATCGCGCCAGAAATCGCGCCAGTGCTGCCCTTGAGGCATTACTTGCCCTGCAACCCCAGTTGGCACGTCTGATTGGTAAAGGTGCAGCCCAAGAAGGTATTGAGATCCCCATTGAGCAGGTACGAGTGGGAGAATATTTGCGGGTACTACCAGGGGAAAAAATCCCCGTGGATGGAGCAATTATTTCTGGTCAAACCCAGGTGGATGAGTCGATGTTAACTGGGGAATCTGTGCCTGTTGCCAAGCAGGAGGGAGATACTGTAGCAGCAGGAACTATTAATCAGTTGGGTGTAATCGCGATTCAAGCTACCCACACAAGCAATGACACAACCTTAGCGAGAATTATCGCTTTAGTAGAAGAGGCACAAACCCGCAAGGCTCCAGTGCAAAAATTAGTTGATCTGGTAGCAGGTTATTTTGCCTACGGAGTTATGGTAGCAGCTTGTCTGACTTTCCTGTTTTGGT
This sequence comes from uncultured bacterium, assembly GCA_964633315.1. Taxonomy (GTDB): domain Bacteria; phylum Cyanobacteriota; class Cyanobacteriia; order Cyanobacteriales; family CAWCAG01; genus CAZWGS01. Next base: position 1,186 of record CAZWGS010000111.1, read on the forward strand.
ATTTAATCGGGACTCGGATTGGCTTAGTTTTGCTGCAGCCAACGGCGAGTATGACAATACCCACATCACCTTTACTATTAAGCTTAAAGTTAGCGATCGCTGTCTTAGTTATTGCTTGTCCCTGTGCCCTCGGTTTGGCAACCCCTACGGCAATTCTAGTTGGTACAGGCATAGGTGCTGAAAAGGGTTTGCTAATTAAAGGTGGGGATATTTTTGAACAGGTACGTCGCCTTAATACTATTGTCTTTGATAAAACGGGAACTCTGACTTTGGGTAGTCCCCAAGTTACTGATTGTGTTTCCCTATCGCCCTCTGTGAGTGATGACTTGCTGATGCAGCTAGCAGCAACAGTGGAAAGTGGTAGCAATCATCCCCTCGCCACGGCTATTGTGAGTGAAAATCAGCGTCGGCAATTGGCAATTCTTGAAGCTAAAGATTTTTGGCATCAGCCCGGTTTGGGAATGGCAGCAATGGTAGCAGTAACAAAGACTAGTTACCAGAAAGTTTATCTAGGTAATCTTGACTGGATAGAGCAGCAAAATATTACCATTACTGATTCAGTCAGCAGGCAAGTTAAAACCTTAGCTGAGTCAGGAAAAACAGTGGTTTGTCTAGCTCAAAATGATGTCTTGCTTGGCTTAATCGCCCTGCAAGATACCCTACGCCCAGAGGCAAAGGAAACCCTCGCCAAATTAAAAAATCTGGGTTTAGAAATATTACTACTAACTGGGGATCGACCTGAAGTTGCCCAGAACATTGCCCAACAGGTGGGTATTACTAAAGTATTTGCCTCCGTACAACCAGAACAAAAAGCAGCCTTGATTCGTTCTTTGCAAATGGAATCTCAAGGCAAAATTGTTGCGATGGTGGGAGATGGCATTAATGATGCACCAGCCCTAGCTCAAGCGGATGTGGGTATTTCTCTCCAAGGCAGCACAGAAGTGGCAATGGAAACCGCTGATATTGTACTAATGCGAAGCACTCTAACGGATGTGGTAGAGGCAATAGAATTGAGTTTGGCTACCTTTAGCAAAATTCAAGAGAATTTATTTTGGGCTTTAGGCTACAATACTTTAGCTATCCCCATAGCAGCAGGTGCTTTACTTCCCATTTGGGGCATTATCCTGAGCCCCGCAATTGCAGGTGCTTTGATGGCTTGTAGTTCAGTAATAGTAGTAACTAACTCTCTTTTACTGCGCAGGCGCTTCCAGAATTGATCACACATCCATGAATTGCCATGAATTACCTTTGATGCCGATACCTAGTAAAAACATAGGTAGCTAGGGAAAAGCTTAAATAATTATCAAACTACTTGTGCCGCTCAAGTGATGGAACAGAGGTTATACTAAATCAGATTTTATCGGGTTAGTAAGCATTTTTCCCCCTCAAAGCTCCAACTTCCTTCTTTGAGAGTATTTTAATTGGTCAAGATTCGGTCTCTTAACCCTATTGGAGGTGTGATAGTGTCAAGAAATGATGAAAAAACTAACATATAATACTACTAACTAGCAAAATGAGACTGTATTAACAGTGGACGTTACTGAAAACTTTAAAATACAATCAACTATTCTTTAAAATAATGGCTAACAGACCCTAAGCTAGAAGACGAGATCAGTAATTGGTGATTACTATTAAGTTGACGTCTGAAATCACAAGCGGACCAATGACATAGAGATAACTACTACTATGTAATTTTGTTGCCAAGCCCTGTTTACATTGACTGCAAGAGCAATTCGCTAATGTCTGCCACAAATCCTCAAACTGAGCTAGATCATCTCCTAATTGTCGAAGACGACAAGGGCAGGAAGGAAATAATCCTTAAAGAAGCTTCTTATTCTATCGGCAGAGAACAAAAATGCGATGTTCGTCTGCACTCGCTATTCGTCTCCCGCCGTCACGCCACCTTACTGCGTAAATTGCGGGGAGATGGTAGTTCTTACTATCAAATTGCCGATGGTGATGCCAAAGGGAAAAGTAGTGCTAATGGATTACTAATTAATGGTCGTAAGATAGAGCGCAGATTACTCCACAATCTCAAGCATGGCGATGAAATAGTTTTTGGACCACAGGTATTTGCAATTTATCAGCTTAGGCGACGCGATCCAAATCCCACCGAACCCCCAGATCCTTATGATATTACCCTAATTGATCCTGCAATGATGCTTGATGATAATAATGCACTTTGAGATCAAGGGGTTTAAGTGCTACCTAGAATAAAGAGACTAATGAGAGTACCGCCATTCCACAAACTGTGAACTAGCATAGGTGCCAGGATATTGCGGGAGCGAGTATAGACAAAGCCAAGTGCAATACCTAATGTAGTCAAAGGTAGCACTTCTGATAAGCTCAGATGAGCCAAGGCAAACAAAAGGCTGCTGCCCAAAATGCTTAACCAGACGGGAAAATAGCGAGTGAGAGAAGGTAGGAGGAAACCCCGGAAGATAAGTTCCTCAAACACAGGTGCAGCAATCGAGGCGGTGACAAAAAAGATAGTTAAGGCAATTAGATCCTGTGACTGCAATGCCAACAAAATAATGGGATTACTACCTCCTTTACCCTGGAATATTAGTTGGTTAAGCAGCGATACAATGACGACTAAAGGAATGGCTGCTAGATAGCCTCCAATTGCCCAGTAAAGCCAGTTTTTACCTCGAAGCGAGAACCAGGTTTGTGGCAAAGGGAAGAAGGGTTTGAGGGAAAAATAGAGTACAGCCAGACTACTGGTGGCTGTGAGTAGATAGCTTACTAGTACCAAAAGTGCCTTAGCGCGCAAATCCATTGCTTGAGGATCTAGTCCCAAAATCGCCAGGGTTAGGGGAAATAGCAACTCTGGTAAGAGAATTTGACCAATGAAGAAAAATCCACCCACAAGTACTTGCCAAATTATTTCTCCATTCCAAGGAGTTTTCCAGGCTAAATCGCCATTGGTTGCAAGAATTGAATTTTCTTTGCCTAATAGCCACTGAATACCGCAAAAAATTAGTATTCCTAAACCTGTTAAACCTGTAACTACAGGTACAACACCAATCAAGGCTAATTTTAATACTGCCTTTTGTGCCGTCTGCTGTTCTTGGTTTTGAAGTTCGAGTAATTCAGATTCACGCTCTTGTAATTGATATAAACGACTGAGGGCACGATAGCGAAACCAACCATTGAGGTTATCGTGCAAATTCAACTCCGCCTCAGGTAAAAGCAGGTTAGCATCACGCCACAAATTGCTCAGAGTTGCTGCTGTAGCAGCGGTATTGGTGGTTGTGGGGGCACGATTAACTATTTGATTCCAGGTAGCTAGTGCGGCTTCTCTTTCTTCTTGCTGCGCCTGCAATATACCAAAGCTTAGATCTAAGTCATTTAAATCATTTTTCGTTTTTTGGATGTTACTTAGCAACAGCAGTTGTTGCGGGTTAACCTCTGTAGGTGATAATTTTGCCTGGAGATCAGTGAGAATTTGCTCTAATTCTTGATGTGCCTCTTGGTATTGTTCTTTGGCACTTTTATAAGGATTCGCTCCTAAAATTGCTTTGCTAAGTGCACTAAATTCGTTTTCTGATTCTGGATTATTGGGATCATTAACCTGAAACTCTACTGCCTGTAGCACCAAATTTGTTTGATAGAGTTCTAGACGACTTTGTACCTGAGGCTGACTAAAACTGCTCAACAGAGCAAAAATTAGCTTTGCCAATACCAAAATCGTCAATAAAATTAAACTTAACCTTTTTATGGTCATATCCCGCCAGCACTAGTAAGTCTCACTGCTTCTTATCTTACAGACTTTAACGCAAAGCCCACTTATACTAAATTCGATTATAAAAATATAACTAAATCTAGGGTGTTTTTACTGTTGGAGTATTTCGAAAGTCATAATTGCTCCAGCAGCGCTTGACGCATAATCTCAACAGGTACTGGTTGATCTAACCAAATTCTAAGGGCCGCAGCACCCTGTTGCACCAGCATTTCCGAGCCATCAATAATCATGGCACCTTGTTCCTTAGCTTGCTGCAAAAATAGGGTAGGCCTAGGATTGTAAATCAAATCGTAGGCGATGGCATTTGGGGGTAATTGGGCACACAATTCTGTCTCCAGGGGAGACTGGTTTACCTGGGGATACATTCCTATGGGTGTGGTGTTAACCAAAAGTTGCGTTTGGTGTATCAGAGACGGTAAATTTGACCAGGAATGCACCTTAACTTTGGCTTCTAGGGCTGTATTTTGCCAGCTTTGTTTAAATTGGGCTAATTTTTCCAGATTGCGCCCCACAACGTGAATTTCCACACAACCTAATTGATGGCAACCCACCACAACTGCCCTAGCAGCACCACCATTACCCAGAACAACTGGTGCTATTTGCCTCCAATTTCGAGCTGCTTCTTGCAGGGGTGCAATAAACCCCTCCACATCAGTATTGGTCCCTTCCCAGCCTCTTTCGGTGCGCCACACGCTATTAACAGCACCTACCATCTGAGCTGTGGGAGAGATTTTTGCCAGTAGCGGCATGATCGCCTGCTTATGGGGAATTGTGACATTGAAACCCACCAACTTAATTGCCGCAAAACCCCTCAATGCCACTTCTAAAGCCTCTGTTGCCACAGGAAGGGGTAAATAGACATAATCAAGATTGAGATGGGCGATGGCGGCATTTTGCATCACTGGCGATAGGGAATGCTCCACAGGATCGCCAATGACACCTAAAAGCTTAGTTGTACCTTTAATTAATTGCACTGAACCGGATAAGCCTACAAAGAAACCAGCAACTGTTTTTGATTTTCCGGTAACTCAGTGTAATTGGCAACCATACGGCGAAATTCATCACCCTCGATGGTTTCCTTCTCCAGTAGCAAATCTACTAAATTATCGACTAGGGGACGATGTTCCCTAATCAGACGGCGCGCTTCTTGATGACATTGCATGGCGATCTGACGCACCTGCTTGTCAATTTTTGCCGCTACTTCTTCTGAATATTCTGGACGATCTTGCCAACCACCGCCAAGAAATACTTGACTATCGGGCTTTTCCAGAGCAACTAGACCCAAATCTGACATTCCCAGACGTGTTACCATCTCCCTTGCTAGATCAGCCACTCGTTTCAGATCGCCACTAGCACCTTTAGTCACCTCATCGTAACCAAAAACTTCTTCTTCAGAAGCTCTACCGCCCAAAGCAATGGTAATTTGATCCACTAGCCAGGAACGAGTGTATAAGCCACCATCCACCATCTCTTCGTTATATACTTGCTGAGCAAAGCCACCAATACCACCGGAACGGGGGATAATGGTCACCTTATTTAAAGGATCAGAATTTTTCAGCAGTGTCATCAGCAGGGCGTGTCCCACCTCATGGTAAGCAATGAGACGCTTCTTCTTGCTATCCATCAGAGGATTGAGGGTCATACCAATGGTGATGCGATCAATAGCATCATCTATTTCGAGGGTCGTAATCGCCTCTTTTCGCCGCCTTGCAGTTAAAATTGCTGCTTCATTGAGGAGATTGGCTAAATCTGCCCCTGACAAGCCAGGAGTGCGTCTAGCAATCGCTTCTAGGGAAACTTCTTCAGCTAGTTTTTTCTCCCTTGCGTGTACTTCTAAAATTCCCAAACGACCTTTATAACCAGGCAAATCCACTGTTACCTGACGGTCAAAACGTCCTGGTCGCAAGAGGGCTGTATCCAAGACATCAGGGCGGTTAGTCGCCGCAATGACAATAATTCCGGTATTACCTTCAAAACCATCCATCTCCGTCAATAGCTGGTTTAGGGTTTGTTCCCTTTCATCGTTACCGCCGCCGATACCTGCGCCACGCTGACGACCTACAGCATCAATTTCATCGATAAAAATTAAGCAAGGGGCATTTTCTTTAGCTTTTTTAAATAAGTCGCGTACCCGCGAAGCACCTACACCGACAAACATCTCCACAAATTCCGAACCAGAGATGCTGAAAAATGGAACTCCTGCTTCTCCCGCTACGGCTTTGGCGAGGAGGGTTTTACCTGTTCCCGGAGGTCCCACTAGTAGCACTCCTTTTGGAATTCGTGCTCCAATGGCGGTAAAACGTTCCGTTTCCTTGAGGAAAGTAACAACTTCTTTAAGTTCCTCTTTAGCTTCATCAATTCCAGCCACATCGGTGAAGGTAATGCCAGTTTTAGCTTCCATTTGGAATCTGGCGCGGGATTTGCCAAAATTCAAAGCTTGACCAGAAGAAGCAGCAGAACGACGCAGGATCATTACCAATCCGGCGAGCAAAACAATGAGTAAGAATAGGTTAGCAGCAATACTCAATGCATTGGAGTGATCAGCAGAACGTTCATAGAGTAACTCGATTTCATCTTGACCACTTGCTTGGTTGTTGAAGCGATTAATTTTCCCAATTAACTCTGGATTTTGGTCGAGTAGCTTAACTCGTAGGGGTGGAGTTTTTTCGGGTTGATCTAAGAGGGTAACCTTTGCTGTTCCAGTGGTTTGGTCGATTTGGATTGTTTGAACCTTGCCTTCCTCAATACTCTCAATTAAATCACTGTAGCTTAGCTCTGTTTTCCTCTCTTGAGCCATAGCAGGTGTTCCCAGCATTAGGGTTTGGCAAATTAACCAACCGGCGGCGATGCTTCTTAGTCTTGATGCTTTTTTTGATGACTTTGCAGGCGCAAACAAAGATTTATTGTTTATTTTGGTGGGTAAGCTTGGCTCCATCCGATTTGTTATCCAGGAATTTTTTTTCATGGGAATGTTTTTTTCCACATAGCGAGATTCAACTAAGTTCAGCAATTTTCTGCTTCGAGAGTAAGCTGAGCGTAGATGGGGACTACTTGTATCTAGTGTAGCTTTTTGCAATCAATAATAAGGTCAGGGGGAGTTATGGAGATGGGGAGTTAGTAAGAATGCATTACTCATCCGTTTCCATATCCGTTGTCATTACTATCAATTACGCTGTAGCACTGTCGAGCATTCGTTTCCACAATCAACTAACAACCAACAACCAACAACCAACAACAAATAACAAATAACAAATTCCCTTTTGGTGTTGTGCAACATGCCCGCTAAAATACCAAGCAGTCTCAATTTCTCCATCGATTATTCCTATGTCTGTTAGAGTTCGCATTGCTCCAAGTCCTACGGGAAATTTACACATTGGTACAGCACGCACCGCCGTGTTTAATTGGTTGTTTTCTCACCATCACGGAGGGAAATTTGTGTTGCGAATTGAGGATACTGACCAGGAACGTTCGCGTCCAGAATATACTCAAAATATTCTTGATGGTTTAACTTGGCTGGGGCTAAATTGGGATGAGGGTCCTTTGTTCCAAACTCAGCGTCTTGACCTCTATAAGGGGGCTGTACAAACTTTACTAGATAAAGGTTTAGCCTACCGTTGTTATTGCACACCAGAGGAATTGCAGCAAATGCGAGAGGAGCAAAAAGCCAGAAAAGAGGCTCCCCGCTATGATAATCGCCATCGCCATCTGAGTCAGGAACAAGAGACGGAATTTATTGCCCAGGGCAGACAACCTGTAATTCGTTTTATCATTGACGATGAGCGTGAGATTGTCTGGCAAGATCAAGTTCGCGATCAGGTAACTTGGCGAGGACGAGATCTTGGTGGTGATATGGTAATTGCCCGTGCGGCGACAGCCACAGAGGTGGGTCAGCCTTTGTATAATCTGGCTGTGGTGGTAGATGATGTTGATATGGCAATTACCCATGTGATTCGTGGTGAAGATCACGTTGCCAATACCGCTAAACAAATTCTACTCTACGAAGCTCTGGGAGCGGAGGTGCCTACGTTTGCCCACACACCTCTAATTCTGAACCAGGAAGGACGGAAATTATCCAAGCGCGATGGCGTAACTTCCATTTTTGATTTCAAAGAGATGGGTTTTCTTCCAGAGGCGATTGCAAACTATATGACTCTTTTGGGTTGGACAGCGCCTGATTCTACCCAGGAAATCTTCACTCTCGATGAAGCAGCACACAATTTTAGTTTAGATCGAGTTAATAAAGCTGGAGCTAAATTCGACTGGGATAAACTAGATTGGATTAATAGTCAGTATATCCACAAGATGGAGCCTGAGCAGTTGGTGGACTTACTGATTCCCCATTGGCAAAGTGCGGGTTATGATTTTGATCCCGTGGCGGATCGCTCTTGGTTAAAATCTCTTTGTGGTGTAATTTCTCCTAGCCTTACTCGCTTGACTGATGCAGTGGCTGAAAGTCGCTTGCTTTTTGGCAACTCCATCAGCTTTAATGAAGCAGCGACAGCCCAACTACAGCAGGAAGGTGTGACGCAATTACTAGAAGCTGTAATTAGCAGCTTGAATGATTTTCCGCAACTCAGTGAAGCGGATGCGAAGCAGCTTGTTAAGCAGGTAACAAAAGCTCAAGGTGTGAAAAAAGGACTAGTAATGCGCTCACTCAGGGCTGGTTTAACGGGAGAATTACAAGGTCCTGATTTGATGCAATCGTGGGTTTTACTCCACCAAAAAGGTACAGATAAAGTTCGTCTTCAGCAAGCTTTGACTTTGAGTGCTTCTTAGTTGCTTAAACCAAGAGACTTTGGTGTGGGCGAAGCGCTATAGTAGCTAATCAAGTACGAGCTTCCAAGTTAGATTAAATTGTAGGCTTCAGGGTATTAATTATGCTGGAGCCTACTTAAATTACATGGACTAAGGTTCACTTGCCAGCTTTGTTTATGCATCCTTGCTAAAAACACTTTCGCACTCTTCAATCAATTCATCTAGTTCTTCGAGTGCTTGATTGACATCAAGACGTAGGGTTCCCAGATTTGGTTTTTCCAGAAGTTCTATGAGGAATTCGCGCTTGCTAGTAACTTTGGCGATTCTTTCTTTCAAAGTTTGTTGTTCCATCTAGAGTCACCTCTGTATTTAGTAAATTGGCTAATTATTGCTATTTGTTAAGTTGCTGTGATTATCTTAGCGCAGAAAAGGAGGACGTTTGGATTTGGAAGAGCGATTTTGAATCATCTCCTTCATAAACCTTTTGAAGGCTTTCTCACGATTTTTCATAAAAGCAGACCAAAATCCGGGATAAAATTCATCCATAGTCTGTGCTAAAGCCCAAACATCAACAGCGAGAATATTGTGCAAAGTCTCGTCTTCTTGTTGCAGGGATTTTATTTGCTCGAGTATGGCTTTGTTCTGAGGTGAAGCCTGTAGCTCTTGTTGTTCTATCATTTTTTTTGCTCAATATTATAGGGTTAAGGTACACCGCCAATTACAATTAGATGCTTGCTGGGCAGTTTTTTAAGTAGAAGCCCCTAGTAGCAATGACTATTTAAGAGTCAGTAATTAGTATTATTACCAAATCCCAAGTATTGCTACGGATAATTAAGTTTTCAAGATAACTTGCGATCCCATGTAAAATACTGACCCTGAGAGATTATGACCACAAAAGTAAACCTTAAGCAACGATAATAGAGCAAATACAGGTTGCTTAGAACATTAATTCTTCAAATATGTTACGCAGAATCTCTTTAGGCTCATTTGGTTTAGTAGTAGGCGGTAGTTTAGCACTGATGGGACTCATTGCCTATCTGATTGGTAAACCCACGCTTAATCTCATTGGCTTTTTTTATGGTGTTCCCCTATTACTAGGCGGTTTAGCCCTCAAAGCAGCAGAATTAAAACCCACTCCTTTCAGTGAACCCACAACTTCAGCAGTAGTGCAACTGCGCGAGAAACAAGCTACAGCAACCCAAAATCAAATTCGCAAAGACGTTACCCGTTATCGCTATGGACAGGAGGCTCATTTAGACGAATCTTTAGCTAAGATTGGCTTAAGTCCTACTGATGAAGAAAGACCAGTACTTCAGGCGTTGCGAGAAGCAGCACGAGAAGGTGCTTATGCTCTTATTCTAGAGTTTGATTCACCCTTTTTTCCTTTAGAAGTTTGGCAAGAAAAAAAAGAAAAAATCACCACCTTTTTCGGACCAGGAATTAGTGTTGACCTTAAGCAAACAGATGAAAGAGTAGTTGAATTGGCTTTAATTGCAATGGCTCAAGATTCTCCATAGTCGCGCTATTATACTCAATAACTTCCCATTTTACTTTTGCCAGCGGACAACATACCATTGGATAGATTTTCCGGGAGCGATGTCAAATTCGCAGTATGTTTCTAGTAGATGCTGAGTTTTTGCCTCCAAGGAAGAGAACTTTTGTAACTCTCTTGGTAACTCATTTTGCTTGCTTTGCAAAAGTGCTTGGAGTTTTGCAAATAACTCTTCCTTGCTTAATAGTACTTCTGGTTGATCTGCTTCGAGGACAACATAGCCATCCTCTTGATACATAATTGAATCTGCCATCTGAAAACCGGAGTGTTTAGGGTGAAATACCAATAATGAGATTGTAGCCAGTCTATTTCATTCGCATCTATCACAGGTTAGCTAGAATTCTCTGGGATATTAACAGCCTAAGAGCAGATTGTGTTTATGGGCAACAAATGTATGATTCTTCACTAATGGTTGAATCAAAACTTCAACCATCTTTTCATGATGACACTTAATACGAAAGACGCTATCACAATGACTGGAGCTAAACCCTTCAATTTTCTCACTCTCAATTATGAGAGTGCGTTAGAAGATTTGGGTAGTGAATATTATGATCGAGTACAAGCTGCAGCTTTTCCCCAGCATATCTTACGTTTCCGCAATAATCAGCTTCTAAGTGTACTCGGTTTGGATTCTCAACTGGTTAAAGATCAAGATTTTATTGATGCTTTTGGGTTGTTTGAGGGAGTACGTCCTTTTTTAGCATTGCGCTACCATGGCTATCAGTTTGGTGAGTATAATCGCTATCTGGGAGATGGTAGGGGCTTTCTCTACGGACAAGTTTGGGGCCAAGATAATTCCCTGTATGATTTGGGGACTAAGGGTTCAGGAAAAACTCCCTATTCTCGTGGTGGTGATGGTAGATTAACTCTCAAAGGTGGTGTCAGGGAGGTTTTAGCAGCGGAAGCTTTGCAGCAATTGGGAGTTTCCACTTCTCGCTGTCTAAGTTTAATTGAAACGGGAGAATCGCTATGGCGAGGAGATGAACCCTCTCCGACTCGTTCCTCGGTTATGGTACGCTTAAGCAAATCTCACATTCGTTTTGGTACTTTTGAGCGACTTAGTTACATAAAACGCAAGGATTTGATAGAGAAATTACTGGATCATGTAATTAACTATTATTATCCTGGTATTGCTGCATCAGAGGATCGCTACGCTAAATTTTATGCAGAATTGGTGGAAAGAGTAGCAACTTTGGCGGCGCAGTGGATGGCGGCTGGTTTTTGTCATGGTGTGCTTAATACCGATAATATGTCGATTACTGGGGAAAGTTTTGATTATGGTCCCTATGCTTTTATTCCTACCTATAATCCCCGTTTTACTGCAGCTTATTTTGACTATGGGGCACGTTATTGCTACGCTAATCAGCCAGGAATTTGTCGTTTGAATTTGGAAATGCTGCAAGTACCACTTTCGATGGTAATGTCTGCATCGGATTTGGAAGCAGGTTTGAGCAAATTTGATAGCTATTACCACTCGGCTTATTCACAATTAATGCTACGCAAGTTGGGGCTGGAAAAATTACCCCAGGAACTAGGAAAAGGGTTGTTGCGGCAAACGGTGCGAGCATTGGAAGATAGTCAAGTGAAATACCATGGATTTTTTGCTCATTTAGCCCAGGAATTCAATTTTAGCTGGCGCAAAGATGAACAATTTATTTTACGTGATGCTCCTTTTCCCGCTAGCGATTGGGATAGTTGGCGCAACTTTTATCATCGTGCTTTAAATACTTTACCAGAAGCTGAAATGGCTAAAGTTAAAGAGTGTTTAATTGAGCAAAATCCCCACACTGCTTTGCTCAGACCAACAATTGAGTCGGTTTGGAAACCGATTGCAGAAGATGATAATTGGGAGCCATTTTATGAGTTGCTGAGGATAATTTGGGCAAAAGAGTAGGATTTTTAAGTAAGAATTAATGTGAATTGATTGCCAGAATTATTACTATAGCGCTATGCATATAAGTTAGGACAAGATAGATAGGTTAAAAGTGAATAATAACAAGGACATAGGGAATAGATAAATGTCCTAATATTGTCCCGTAGCGCTATATTACCTTCATCTTCTGGGCAATAAAATTTCAGACAAAGCTCAACAGCCTTATGCTATAAGATTTTTTTCTAATTCATATCAGGCGTAAGTAATAAGTTTAATTTAAAGTTGATTATCATCATTGGCTGTATTTTTTTTATTACTTACTGTTTAATATTTATGGCAGTTTTCATTGAGATGAAGTATGGCGCTACGCGCTATGGTTAGGACAATCTTTGAGAGAATTTATTTGTATAGCGCTACGGTTTTAATTTAGGACATTTACTTGTTCCTTGTTTAATTTTTATTGTTCACTTTTATAGCAGTACGCATTAAGGTTAGGACATTTATAAATCCTGAAAATTTTTTACACTCTACTGTTGCCTGTTCCCTGTTTCCTGTTCCCTAACGCGTAGCGCTATAACCGATGCACTCTGCCCTAACGTATGTTTGTAATGCTATAGCTCAACCACTTAAATTAGTATGTCTACACCTTATATTTATGACCTAAAATTCAAGGCTATTCAAGCGATAAAAAAAGGATAAAATAAAATTAATGTGAGTCTTTTTCATATTAGTTAAAATACATTATATTTTTGGCTTAAAAATATATGATTGATACTAATTCCGGTTGTGATGGTAACTTTTTCCCTTGTGGGGAGATGGGGAGTTGCAGGAGGGTTGGAGGTTTTGCTTTAATAGTTAATCGTAGAACAGGATTTAGTATGAGTTATGGGGGAATGATGGCAAACAAAAAAATATCAGTTATGCTTGTCGGAAACTGTTGATTATTCCTAATAAAAAAAACTTAATGAACATTTCTAAAACGATTGCAAGCCGACTATTTGTTGGTTTTACAGCTTTGGCTTTAATAGTTACTTCTTCACCTAAAGAAGTAAATGCAATAGAAGGAAACGGAGGTACTACTGGTTGGAATCCAACGAGCAGTACAAGCGAGGACAGTTGTATGCAGGAAGCAATACGGAGAATGAATACTTTGGTATCTCGAGGAGAGATTCAAACCCTTCCCAATGGAAATGACTGGCGCTTTAGAAAAGGAAATAACGTTGTTTTCAACGTTGTCTGCACTAAGAATGGTAATTACGTTCGGGTTGATGTTATTTGCTTTAATCGCTGTGAAGACCCTATCTTTCCGCTACGCAGTAGAATAGATGCACTTATGCAATGGTAAATCAAATCAAGAAGTGTTAAATAGACATCTTTGACTACTCTTGCCATCTGCATCTAAGACCAAATTCCCTTGGTAAATGCTACCTATAAATGACTTACTTTTTTTTCCCAAACCCACCTGCCTCGTGCCTTACACATTATCTGAAAGGGTACTATGCAAACCGAATTTGGTATAAATCCCATCCTTCGTCTTCGTAAAAGATTGGACTTTGGACAAAAAAACAGAGACTTGCGTAGGTATTGCGCAAATCTCTTTGTTGTTTAATTAAAGGTCTTTGATTTCAAAAAGACTAGTTATAAAAAGCTAAAGTATTGAAGTGGTTGACAGTATATTTATGCTTCACGAGTAGCGCTATAAAACTAAATATTTTTTAGCAGCACTAGCTTAAACTAACAATATTTGGCAGCAAAGAAGAAATTAATACCTTACTTTAGGCTCAACTTTAACTCCGTATTCCTCTTCAAAGACAACTTTTTTCAAGTCTAAATTCCACATTTCTAAAGCACAATCATCATCAGGGTTATGGGGAACTATTTGTAGATGGAGTGTTTTTGCTCCTGGTTTATATTGGCAAACAACTTGATTAATTGCGCCAATTTGTCGCCTATCTAAGGCAACGGATAAGCGTAAAATAGCACTTACTTGACTTACCATTTGCCTAGATTCATCAGATAAATGGCTATAATTATCGTGCTTTTTCTTCGGTTTACTTTTGCGGTGATAGCGAGCAAGATTAGCGATTAACTCTACTTCCATTTCTGTAAAACCAAGCAATTCAGCATGGCGAATCAGATAATAGGAATGTTTGTGGTGTGAAGAATGGGAAATATAGACACCGCAGTTGTGTAAAATAGTTGCGGCCCACAGTAGTTCTCGTTCTGCTTGGTTCCAGTGGTGTAGTTTTCCTTTGGTTTGGTCGAATATACTGATGGCAAAGTTAGCAATGCGTTCACTGTAAGGAAGATCAACGCGGTATTTTTGAGCGATTTTGTAGACACTGCGTTCCCTTACTGAACCCTGATAGCGCAGCTTGTCTTCGATTAAACCATGACTCAGCATCCAGTCTACAATTACCCCTTCACGCAATGCACGTTCGCAAATGGTAATTTCGTGTAAATCTAGCATGACCATCGCTTCTTGTAGGACAATGGCTCCAGGAACGATAATTTCAGCGCGTTTATCGGACATTCCTGGAAGTTCATAGCGTTTGCTACAGGTCATACTCGCCATGTTTTGGATCATATCATTCAGGTCATGGCGGCTGAAGGTATAACCGTTGAGGGGATTTGGTTCTGTACCTAGAGTTTGGGCAGCGTGAATCAATGCTAAGGATTTAATTGTACCTGAAGTTCCCACCAGACGTGGTACTTCTCCTGGGCGTAAATTAGATTTTAGTTCATCTACCGCTCTCTCGAGCATCCCATGTACGTATGCTTGTAGATAATGCAACTCGCTTTCACTGATAGGATCGCTGGTAACAAATTCTTGAGCAAGACGTACTGCTCCTACTTTAGTACTACTGAGGAAGCGATGTTCGTCACTATCTGCGAGAATTAGTTCTGTGGAACCACCTCCAATATCAATAATTACATGGGGTTGGTTGTGAAACTCCATCCCCGATAAAACACCAAGATAAATGCGCCTTGCTTCTTCGTAACCAGAAATGAGGTTGACAGCTAAACCCAGTTTAGATTGAATGGTTTGCAGAAACTCAGAACCATTTGCAGCTTCGCGCATGGCGCTGGTAGCAACGGCGATAATATGTTCAGCCTTGAGACTGGTAGCTAAATCCTGACAGCGTTGCAGCGATTCTAGGGCTCTTTGCATCGCTTCTGGCGTTAGTTTACCTGTTTTCGGATCGCGATTGCCTAGGCGTACTGTATCTTTTTCTCTAGCAATAATTGTAAAAGTTCGCAGTTGAGCATCTATTTGTACCACTACCATGTGGATTGAGTTAGTGCCAATATCAATAGCTGCAAGAATACAATTTTCTGAGACAG
>CAZWGS010000112.1:0-12002 GCA_964633315.1 uncultured bacterium
AAACAATGACTGGACCTTGGCGTTATTTCCACACACCAAAACATATTTTTATGGTCGGTGGTCAAGAGGATGCAATTGAAGTTTTAGCAGCTTTATTTCATGATGTTGTTTATGTACAAGTAGATCAAAGTGTTAATTTTAATTTGAGCTACTATATTGCTCCTTTTATCCGTCAATCTTGTGAGCAACTGGTAATTCGGGAAACAGCGGAATTACCAAGGGATAGCATGTTTGAGATGGTGGCAGATGTCTTTGGTTTTGTCCCTGGCCAAGTTCTCTCTCCTTTTACTGGACAAAATGAATTTCTCAGTGCTTTAGTTGCCGCCAAAGTCTATGAATCTTTCTTGGATCGCGGTTTAATTTTACAGGTAATTGCCTGTATTGAAGCCACCATTCCTTTTCGTAGTAAATCTCCCTCTGGTTTAAGTGCTATCGAACAGTTATATCAGCGTTTCCAAGCAGCTAATGAAAAGTTTGAAGTTGGCTTGACGGAAACAGAGATAATTCAGGGAATACAAAGAGCTGTACGTTTAGCAAATCGCGATGTGAGTAGTTTTGCTGACCCAAGTTCAGCACGTTTTTTAGATGGTACTTGGAGCCTATTACCTGAAACTAATCATCACTTTGATAGTCCTAACTCCTACAGTGTTCATGATTATCGAGTGGCACTGCAAAAAATGGAGGGATTTATGAATTTTCTCAATCCAGAATTAGTTTTCCAGCAATTTAAAGGTGAGCCGGATGATCTCACCTATCATAAGTTAGTTGCCAGAGCTAAAAAAAATATTGCCATTGCCAGATTATATTTAGGTAGTAAACTCTTTACCATCGCTTTTTTAGAAGCACTATCTTTACGTTTAGGCAAGCAAATTCCTTTGGCAATGATGATGGGAGAGTTGCCTTCTTTGAGTCTTTCTGTAGATAAATTGGAAGACTCTTTACCCAATATTTCCCATTCCCATACTCTCAAAACAGATATTGAGCAAGAAGTTTTTACCTTGTTAGAATTTGGTAGATGCGAGACTTCTAAATATGACCTCAATAATTCCCCTTTAACCACATTTATGATTAAATTTTTGGGATTTGAGGAAGTGCAAAAATTAGGAGATCAATCCAAGCAATTTTTCCAGGGTAATCTGGCAGCAGAAGACTTCCTCGACCAGTGCAATGAGCAAACAGTCAAAGTGGTAATTGATGGTATTTTAAAAGTCTTTGACAGTCGCAAAGCCGCTTTACTAAAAGTTAGCTCTCCTCAAGTTTTGGTTCAAAACTAAGTGATGCTTTAGGGGTTGAATTTAACTAACTTCTGATAAATAGTCTTGGACAATTTGCTGCACAATTAATTTAAAATCTAGCAGTATTGTTGTGATATTTTCAGAATTGATAATTGGCACATGAACGAAAATGCAGGGAATTTGAGGAGACAACTGTTGTAGGTAGTTTAATACTTGGTAGTACAAACCCTCACAAACAAAATTTCCTGCATCATGGCTAATTTCTGTATCAATCAGTTGAACAACTAATTTGTCTAGATTAATTTTAGTATAAATTTTAGCACTATCACACCGAGCATTAGACTCCACACTTAACTTGCCACGAGACTCTGCCATTCCACAACAGATAACTGCATGGGGTTGCTGCTTTGCTATCTCCTCAATCACTAATTTACTTGCCTCTAGGGTATCTACAGGCAGCTTTCTGAGTAAAATTAGAGAGCATAAAGAATAATCTTGTTCAGCAATTTCCGCCAACAAATCATCAGCAGAATTTGATTTTTGATGGGGAAGCCAAGTTTGAAAAGAGGTTACAAGAATGCGTGGTTTCATGCTGTAGACACTTGATAGCCGATTGTAATCACAAAGCTAACAGTACCAGAGCAGAAAATACATTTTTTGACAATGACAAGGAAAGTTAAAATAGAACCAGTACAGAAGCGAATTGGAACTAATTAATGGTTGCTATTGCTGTAATCGACTACGACATGGGAAATCTCCACTCCGCTTGCAAAGGTTTGGAAAAAGCAGGTGCAACTCCCAAAATTACTGACTCTGCCCGGGAAATTGAACAAGCAGATGCGGTAGTATTGCCTGGAGTGGGTTCGTTTGATCCGGCAGTTGAACATATTAGAGCACGTCGTTTAGTAGAACCAATCAAAGAAGCAATTGCATCTGGTAAACCTTTCCTTGGTATTTGTTTAGGCTTACAAATCCTTTTTGATAGTTCAGAGGAAGGACAAGAACCAGGTTTGGGAATCATACCAGGAAAAGTTAAACGCTTCCATCACGAACCCAATATTACTATCCCCCACATGGGCTGGAATCAACTCCACTTCAATCAAAAAAATCTTCCCCTGTGGCAAAATTTACCGACAAATCCCTACGTTTACTTTGTCCACTCCTACTACGTTGACCCCATTGATACTAACATTTGTGCTGCTAGCGTTATCCACGGTAGCCAAAGTGTTACTGCTGCGATCGCACGTGATAATCTAATGGCGGTACAGTTTCATCCAGAAAAATCCTCCACCTGGGGTTTACAAATGCTTTCTAACTTTGTTAATCAGGTACAAGCTGGAGTATCGAGTATGGCCTGTGGAGTTTAAGATAAGTAAGAAGTAATAACGCCTGATGTGAATTAAAAACGAGCTTTGTAGTATAAGGCTTTTGAGCTTTGCCTGAATTTGATTTTCTAGATGATGAATATCATACCAATCGTGGTGGCTATTAGCTCACATTAGACGTAGGTAATAACCAACAACCAACAACCAAACTCCATGCGCATTTATGGTAATCGCCAATTAAAAACCTTACCAGGAAAAGCGACACGTCCTACAGCAGCTAAAGTGCGCTCAGCCTTGTTTAATATTTGGCAAGGTAGTATGGAGCAATGTCGTTGGTTGGATTTGTGTGCAGGTAATGGTTCAATGGGTGCAGAAGCACTGTGTCGTGGTGCTATGGTGGTAGTGGGAATTGAAAAATCGGGGCGTGCTTGTAGTGTAATTAAGCAAAACTGGCAACAAGTCGCCAAACCACAGCAACACTTTCAAGTAATTAGAGGCGATGTGTTGCAGCGTATCAAAGGTCTTGCAGGAGAGCATTTCAGCTATATTTACTTTGACCCACCCTATGCTAGCCAATTATACCAGCCAGTGTTGAGTGCGATCGCACACTACCAACTGCTTGAGGTAGGAGGGGAAATAGCGGTAGAACATGATCCAAAACAGTGGGAAGCTATACCAATCGCTAATTTGGAAATTTGCCGCCAGAAAAAATATGGAAAAAGTAGCCTTAGCTTCTATTGTCTCAGCTCAGGTTGACTACTGTAACCATAAGGATAGGCAGTTTTATCTCAAAGTTTAATAAAAGTAGAGGCAAAGGGCAGTAAACTCTGCCTCTACAGCAACAAAAATACAACAATATTATTCCAACATCTGGTTGCCACGCTTGTACTGCATATAAGCGGCAAAAAATAAACCTGCTAAAGTTACAGGTATTAGACCTATAACGATGCCTAAAAGCAGTGGTTCAATCACGCTATTTATCCTTTGTTACATAAATGTTTCCCTTTCTCATACTACTCGACTAGCGGACTTTCATCCTAGGAAAATACCAATCTTACTGTCCTGGAATTGATTGCTCTATCCGCAAATCTTAAGCTAGGTTTATTAAATTAAATTTTTTTGGTTAAAAATGTTACATTTGTATACCTTACCAAAGCTATTTGTGGGCAGAAAAAACTTTCTTTGTAGGTAATCCTAGACAATTTTAACTTTAAAACAGACTATTTGGGTGGTAAAGTGGACAACCAGTTGGCAAAACCTCAACTTAGGGTTCAGCAACTAATCACAGTTGCAATGGTAGCTTCGCTGATGGTTTTCCTTATCATTGTTACTATTCGCTGGTATCAACCCCTAGAACCTTACACTCAGGAGGTTTTAGCCCTTGAAGGTCATCAAAGTAGAGGAGAGGCAATTTTCCAAGCTAATTGTGCCGTTTGTCATGGACTGGGAGCTATTAGTTCTGTTGGTCCAAGTTTACTACACGTTTCTCGGCGCAAGTCGAAAGTGGGTTTGATAGATCAAGTTATTAGTGGAAAAACACCACCTATGCCGAAATTTCAGCCTAAAGAGCAAGATATGGCTGATTTGCTTAGTTATCTAGAAATTATCTAGTAATTAAGCTGTTGTTCTACCAACTGAACTATTTTTTGTGCTGCGCCAGATTGTCCCCTGACACAACGTAAATTGTGCTGGATTGCAGCTAATTTTTCAGGATGATTGAGCCACTCTAGCACCATATCCCCCACCTCAGCTGCTTGCAAGTCTCCAACCAACTCTGGTACGATTTCTCTACCTGCCCAAATGTTAGGCCATGCTCGCAAACCAAGGTTTCTTAGGACTAACCAGTTGATCGCACTAGCAAAGGCAGAACCAACTCCTGGTAGATTGGCTAAGATACCTGGGATGCCATCCCAAGATCGCATGGTATCCATTTTCTGTGTTGGAATCAAAATAATCATTGGCACAGCCAAAGCGCCTAACTCTGCAGTGTTAGCGCCAACTGTGGTCAGACATAAATGGCATTGGGAAAGGGTATCATAGGCAGGAAAATGAGTAATTAACTCTATCCTTAAGCCACCAGAGGTTTCGAGGTAGGATGATTCATTTTTGGTAACTAAAGTAGCATCTACACCCCAAACCTTATCGATAAGACGATTGTGCTGAGGATTGGCATAACTAGCTAGAGTTGGTAAATCGAGAGTTGGTGCTACTGGAATAATAAAGCGAGTTTGGGGATTTTTTGTGTGAATATATTGTGCTATCGCCAAACAAAATGGTACTCCTGGAGTTAGTTTACCCGCTTTAGAACCAGGTAACAAACCAATTATGGCTTCAGAGTTAGGCTGATTTTCCCTCTCTTTCCCTATTGCACTAGCTTCCGCCATCAAGTCCCCAACTACTGTAAACTTATGCTGGTACTGAGTGGGAACTTGAGAGATAATTTCTGGTTTCATCACCCCAAAACAGTCAAGCCAGCGATACCAACGTGCTGACCACTCAGCATAGATAACGCTACGATATCTTAAACGCTTACTAATAACCAGAGGAAAAATCTGATCGCCACCAAGGAATAATACTACACCGCGATTGCGCCATTCCCAATTATCAAAAGTACGCCCCCAGAGTAAAAAAGGGAAAAAGTGAGTTGCATCTTGCACCCTATCTACTTCTGGATAATTCAGGGCAACTTCTGCCTCTTTTCCCGTAGCATTACTGCAAGGAGAGAGTACAATCGAAATCCTAAGCTGGGAGCGATCATAACCCAGTTTTTCACGTAATTCTCTAACTACAGGACGTACCCAAGTTGTTATTTCTCCTGGTCCATTGCTAAGAATAAGGACATCCATAACCTAAAAGCAATTTTCCTATTTTGTTGTCCACTCTACCAATTTGACGATGAATTACCCCTATAGCGAACCTCTACGGCAATTGATGGAACAAGTCAATATTAGTAGTTTACGGCAACTTAGTCGCACTGCTGGGGTTTCTGAAAGGCAAATTTTGCGATTGCGACAGGGAAAGGTACAAAAGATGCAACTGGAAACCCTGCTAAAGTTATCGACGGCGCTAAATATATCCCTAAATCGCTTGCTAGCAATCTTTTCTGGAGAAACGATTATTCCTGAAGTGGAAAGTAATAATCAGGTGTTAGAGCAAGAATATCAGCGTTTGCAAGCTAAATTAGAACAGCAGCGCATAACTATTGAACAAGAATTTCAGAACTCGAGTTTGCAAGCAATCGAATCTTGGCTGCTACAATGGCAAACTGCTGCTTATATGGCGCGTAGCAACCCAAAACTACCAGCAATAAAACTGTTACCCTTAGTCAAACCAATAGAAAAATTAGTTCAACAGTGGGGAGTGGAAACAATAGCTTCTGTTGGCGAACAAATTCCTTACAATCCTCAATGGCATCAATTACTAGAAGGAGAAGTAAAACCAGGAGAGATGGTGCAAGTACGTTATGTTGGTTATTGTCAAGGAGATAAGTTACTCCACCGCGCCAAGGTTAGTAGAATAATAAGTAATGAGTAATAAGTAATGAGTAATAAGTAATGAGTAATAAGTAATGAGTAATAAGTAATAGTGCCGATAACCCTCGTCGCCGTAACCCTCAGCTCAAGGGAATACGAACCAAGACAGTAATAAGTTTGAGTGGAAGTTAATCACCAAAATAACCTAATTAATTCAAAACAACCAATCTATTAATCTGATTCACAATCAACAACACCTTACCCGTTTTCATTACTATCAATTGCGCTGTAGCAAAGTTAATCATCTGTTTCCACAATCAACCATCTACAATCTACAATTCCCAGTTAGCCGTTACCTAAAACGTAACCAGCAAAATATTTAGGAAGGGATGCAGGCATAGTGGATTAATTAACAGGCAAAACGACACAAATGCAACATATGTTAATTAAAGATGCCCGCGATTATCAGATTTTATTTCTTTCCCTCTTTCTTTTTTTAGGCATTAGTACCAGAGATTGGACATTGCAGCCCACTTTAATGTTAGTCATATTAGTCAGTTGCTTAGTCACTCAGTGGCTTTTCAAATGTTTATTACCCTATGTGCAAGGAAAAATTTTCTGCAAACAAACCCATGCTAAACTTCTCGCTTTTCCCTCCTGGCGTAGTGCGACTATTACCGCTTTAGGACTTTGTTTATTGCTGAGAGCCAACGATTATCGGACAATGGTATTAGCAGGTTTTCTGGCGATCGCTAGTAAATTCATCTTGCACTATCAAGGTAAACATTTTTTCAACCCTGCCAATTTTGGCATTATTTCTGTTCTCACAATCACACCCGATGCATGGGTTTCTCCGGGACAATGGGGAACTGATGGCTGGTATCTACTATTATTTTTAGGATGCGGTGGTATGCTACTGCAAAAAGTTGGTCGCTGGGATACTTCGGCCGCTTTTTTACTCACCTATACTGGATTAGAAGCAATTCGTAATTACTGGTTGGGTTGGAGTTGGGATGTGTTGCACCATCAGCTAATGAGTGGTTCCCTGCTACTATTTGCCCTCTTTATGCTCACAGATCCTCGTTCTATTCCCAATTCTCACCTCTCTCGCCTCATTTGGTCAATTGCGATTGCTTGGGTAACCTTTATTTTGCAACACCAATTCTTTGTCTCAACAGCAATTTTCTGGGCTTTATTTGCCATCTCTCCCCTAACTATTATTCTTGATCAAAGATGGTCTGCACCAAGATTTAAGTGGGTAGTTTAGTTATTTGTTGTTGGTTGTTGGTTATTTGTTATTTGTTGTTGGTTCATTGCTGTTAATCTCTCTCTGTTCACCACTGGTTGCTGTAGTGGTAATCTGCCCAGATAGAATTGATTATAAGTTGTCTCTTGTCTGTGCTTACCTAGTTGGTCTGAACTAATCATTTCACAATTGACAAACTAGTAATCTAGCTTAGCTAAATTTATCTAATATCTGAGCGATTAGTGCACTTTGCTCACTATCTAGTTTCAGTTTTGCCTAGCTAGCCTCACTATTTACTTCTTTCCATTGCCCAACCTAAACCTGCTGCTGTAGCTTCGGTGCTAATGGTCAATACTCTAAATAATGCCACCACACTGAGAACAATACTGGTAGAAAAATAGGGGTTAAGCAAGGCAATTGTGGTAGTTTCAAAAATTCCTAAACCTCCTGGTGTTGGTACTACTAAACCCAATAACCAAGCAAAGCTAAAAACACTTAAAACGACAGGAATATAGTTAGGGGAAACTTCCGTTAAAGTAGCTAGAGTACACAGAAAGCCAGCACCTCGCAATAAAACAAAAAATAATTCTCCCAATAAAGGAATTAGAGGGTAGCTTTCAAGTCGTAAATTTTCTGCTTCCGATTGATTGTGCTGTAAGATTTCTGAAGATTGAGAAGGGTATGAATGAGGAGATAGTTTTGCTTGTTTGCGAGCTTGCAGATTGTTTAACAACGAAACTATTGGATTTAAAATACGTGGATGTACTGCCAACAAAACAATCCCTAAACCTAGTAAAGGTAGCTTGCTATAAATACCATGATCAGGTTGCACCCAGCCCAGACTACTACCTGCTAAAGTGACTAAGGAGGCTGCTGCTGCCATTAACAAAGGCTCTAACATCACACTTAAAGTGGCTGCACCCAAAGAACTTCCCGCATCTTTCATCGCCCAAATTCGTCCGTAGAAATGCCAAACATTACCTGGTAAATACTTGGCAATATTGGTTTTAAGATGAACTGGTAGCACCCAATTTGGCTGCGCAGGTTGGCGGAAGTAGCGTAGTATTAAATACCAAACCCAACCCGACCAAATATAAGCACAAAAAGTCAAGACAAAGCCAACAGCTAAAACTAACCATTGGACACTATGAATTTGGATGGTTTTAACTTCTGACCAGTTGGTGATAAAGGCATGAACGAGAAAGAATAGAGTTCCACCGAGAATTAACCAACGTAGGTAACGCTTGAGGGAGGAAAAAGTTTGTTTCATTATCATTAAATACCAGCCTCAAGTGATACCCTATTACAAGAGGGATCTACTAATATTAAACCCATTTTCTCCAGAAAAATTAGGAAGTGTTTTACTCAATTGGCTTTTAATCTTGGAATCAACCCCCATCGTAACAAAAGCGAACAAGACCCACACTGAAGAAGATACTGGAACCGATGGGAAATCGGGCATAATAGCTTCCAGGAGAATGTTATCAGAGTAGACATTAATGGGAACATTGCCAGAAAAGAAAAAGTCTTCTAGCAAAAGATGAAAGTGAAAACTGTTGCTGCTTATGAGCTCAAGGGTATGGGACTCCGACTGATTAGTATCGCGCAAGTAAGGCAGAATTCCCAGGTCAGATTTGATTATACCTGCATCCGAGCGATCATGACCAGGAAAATCTGAACTTATATCCATAAAATCGCTGAAATTGTCGCCTAAGCTTTCTGGTTTTTCTAAACCAAGGTAATCGAAGGATAAACGATACATAGATACATCCTAGTGGGACTAGTGAAACTTTGGTGGGTGAACAGATCACCGCTAACCTTGAATTCACAAAAATAAAGAGCCTTGCCTTCTTCTAGAGGATCGTCGAAAATTACTCTAGTATGTTCCCCCTCCTCCTGTTGTTTCTGTTGAGATCAATCTGAGTTCTCAAACCAGAGAATTTTCTCAGCGCAGGTTCCCCACAAACTCCCCAAATACGCAAAGTGGTGAGGATAATTGTGCTAATCAAGCTTGCTAATCTACTTGCAACCTGAAAGTTTGCAATTTTCATCATTTCTGAAAGCAGAACTGCTTCAAGAGTTGTTTAATTCAGTAATATGGCGCATAATACCCTGAATTGAACCCTTAAAAGCAAAAAAATTCTCAATTTACTCTCTCAATCATCCATTAGCTGATTTGGTCATTTCCATAAGAATTTCCTGTGCACTTTGAACACGTTCATTTTCACTAGGATGACGCTGCTTATAACTACCGTCTGGTTGCAATTCCCAAGCTTGACGATTATCTGCCAACATAATACCCAGGATTTCCTGTAAATCTTGAGCAATTTCTGGATTTTCAATCGGTGTGATCGCTTCTACCCTACGATCTAGGTTACGAGGCATCCAGTCAGCACTACCAATGTAAATTTCTTCTTGACCACCATTGTGGAAATAGAAAATACGCGAATGCTCTAAAAGATTACCCACAATGCTGATCACTTTAATATTTTCGCTGATCTGTGGCACTCCAGGACGCAAACAGCAAATTCCCCGCACAATTAAATCAATCTGCACTCCCAACCCGGAAGCTTCATAGAGTTTACGAATAATTTTCTGGTCTACTAAGGAATTCATCTTAGCAACAATGCGACCAGTTCCTCCCTGGCGACAATGTTGCATTTCTCGCTCAATCATTGCCGTCATGCGCTCACGCAGGTTAACTGGAGATATTAATAACTTACGATAGACTTTTTGCCGTGAATAGCCAGTTAAGAAGTTAAATAAATCGCTTAAATCAGCACCTAAATCCTCTTGAGAGCTTAAAAGTCCCACATCAGTGTAAAATCTAGCTGTTTTCGGATTATAGTTCCCTGTGCCAATGTGAAAATAGCGACGAATGTGGTTGTCCTCTTGTCGCACTACAAGAGTAACCTTGGTGTGGGTTTTTAAACCGACAAAACCATAGACTACGTGTACCCCAGCCTGTTCTAGTTTTCGCGCCCAGATGATATTATTTGCCTCATCAAAGCGAGCTTTTAACTCTACCAAAGCTACTACCTGTTTACCATTTTCTGCTGCTGCAATCAGGGCATTAACGATTGGTGAATCTCCAGAAGTTCGGTAAAGGGTAATTTTAATTGCCAAAACCTGGGGATCTTGAGCTGCTGAGGTGATAAATTGCTGTACACTATCGGCAAAGGAATGATATGGGTGATGAACTAGTAAATCTTGCTTGGAGAGCAGTTTAAATAAATCACCTCCTAATTCAAGATCTAGTTTTTGTAATTGAGGAGGAGTCAGAGGTTTCCAAGGCCTTGCTTTTAGTTGCTTTAAAGGCAAATCCATACAAGTCATTAAATCTTTCATCCCCAGGATTCCTTCCACTTCGTAGACATCCTCCTCCGCCAAGGATAATTCTCGCATTAAAGTATCACGTACCAGAGCTGGTGTGGAGTTATTGAGTTCCATCCGCACCGCCGAACCACCAAACCTACGCTTGCGCAATTCATTCTCAATGGCTAAAAGTAAGTCATCAGCTTCATCTTCCTCCACATCTAAGTCTGCATTGCGGGTAATGCGGAAAGGATGACACTCCTGGATATCCATTCCTGGAAACAGAGATTCCAAATTATGGGCGATTACTTGTTCTAGTAAAACACCCAGCCACAAAATTTTTGGCTTGCCTCTTTCTTTAGAGAACAACTCCTCTGGTAAAGTGACAAAACGAGGTAGAGTAGGCGGTAATTTAACCCTTGCAAATGATTCAATTCCTGTATCGGGATTTTTGACCACCACTGCTAAATTAAGGCTGAGATTCGAGATATAGGGAAAAGGATGGCTGGGATCTACTGCTAGGGGAGTAAGAACTGGAAAAATATGTTCAGCATAAAATTTTTGTAGATATTGACGCTGCTTGAGGTTAAGGTCAACATAATTGACAAAATTAACCCCATGCTGAGCTAGTTCTGCTCTTAAGGTATGCTCAAAATAAGTATCTTGTTCCTGAACTAAAGGACGCAATCGCTTAGCAATAGCTTGCAGTTGCTCTGTGGGGGTGCGACCATCAGGAGTAAGCTTGGTCACTTCTGCTGCTACTTGTTGTTTTAAACCAGCTACACGCACCATAAAAAACTCATCTAAATTTGAGCTAAAAATAGACAGAAATTTAAGACGTTCGAGTAATGGTGTTCTCGAATCTAAGGCTTCGTGCAATACTCGATAGTTGAACTCTAGCCAGCTCAATTCACGGTTGAAATAATATTGGGGATCTAAAAGATGGGTTTTGGAATTGCTAGCTGGAGTAGTTTTTTTGTTATTTGTCTTGGCTCTAGACATGGTAGCGATTAAAGGGTAAACCTGGTGAGTCAATCTTACCTGGTTAAATTGCTGCAGATGATCTATTTGCAATCATCCCTCTTTGAGAACTATGTTCTCGCCACAAATTACCTGAGCCTCTGATAGGGTAAAATCATCTCCGCCCTTAAAGAGGGGAAACTCCTACCAGTCGAACAGCAGTAACTGCAAGTGCTTTCGGTGGTATAAAGTAACAATAGGCGATCTCAAATAAGACCAAAAAATAGTGATTGCCTTCCACTCACCATTGCTTAATATATACTCACGAGCTACACCAACTAAAAATATTAACGCTTGCCTTCCACTCGATTGGCTTAGAGAAGTTTCTCAAACTCTTCATAAGGAACAGCCCCTGAGAAGATTTGACCTTGAAAGAAAAAGAAAGGTG
>CAZWGS010000112.1:12102-16114 GCA_964633315.1 uncultured bacterium
TCTTCATAAGGAACAGCCCCTGAGAAGATTTGACCTTGAAAGAAAAAGAAAGGTGTTCCACGAATGCCAAGTTGAACTGCTAGGTCAATATCCTGCTGAATTAGATCCATTGCTTGGGCACGGTCTTGATTGAACTTTTCTATGTCAAGATTGAGTGAATGAGCCGTTTCAAGGTAAAAATCTTCTCCTAGTTGATTTTGATGTTCAAACAACGCATCATGATAAGGCCAAAACTTCTCCTGCTGTTGAGCCGCTGTTGACGCTTTTGCAGCTTCTAAAGCTTGAGGGTGAATCGAACTAAGGGGAAAGTGCTTGTATACCAAGGTAACCCGATCAGGGTATTTAGCTACAAACTGTTCTACCGTTTCATGGGCTATAGCACAGTAAGGACATTGGAAGTCTGAAAACTCGAGCAAAACAGCGCGATTTTTGAGGGTACCGATGCGAGGAGAGATGCCGACAATTGTTTCAGGTTGAGTAATGAGATTCTGTGCAAATGTTTGCTGAGCTTGTTTTACCTGTTGTTGCTGTTTATATTGATAGGTTTGAAGCGATTCCAGAATCACTTCCGGGTTTTGACGAATGATTTCAAGAACCTGTTGCTCAAAATCGAGATAGGAATTAGCCCAAGCAGGTAGGGGACAGAGACTAATTAGCAGAAACAGACCTAGGATTATTAGATATTGCACAAACCTTAACCAATTAAGGGACTAAATCTATTGCATCATATGATGCTACGTGCTGAATTTGATTTTAGAGTTACTTTAGGTTTTTCGAGCTTGCTCTAGTTAGAACAGGGAAACATAGCAATCAAGACTGCAAATAAGGTGTCTGAATCTTTACTTTTTAGTTTAGTAAGACGATGATAAAAAGGGTTGGTTATTCAGAAATAAAAGAATATTTTTCTGCTATTTAAAACTTAGATTATGTACTATGAAAAGCTATTTTTTACGAGTTAAACAAGAGAAAAAATAAAAAAAAACTATTTTAATTGATTCCAGATATCTTAATTTAACAAGGTCTTTGATGAGTCAGATTTTGTATCACTACAGCTAAGTACTGCATTTTGTCCACCAAAGCCAAAACTGAAACATAATACGTTTCGCACCTTTGCAGAACGCACTTCTCGGACTAAATTGAGGTCAAACTCTGGATCTTTTAAGCCCACACAGGGAGGTAACTGTTGATGTTTGATCGCTAGTAGACAAAAGGCTAAACCTATGACTCCAGAAGCACCTAAAGTATGACCTGTTGCTCCCTTAGTAGAACTTAAAGCAACTTTTTGGGGAAATAAATGCTGAATTAATTGTGCTTCATGGCGATCATTTAACCTCGTACTGGTACCATGAGCATGGATATAGTCAATCTCAGTAGCTTCAAGAGCGCTACGCTCTAAACACTGTTTGACTGCAGTGATCGCACCTGTTGAGTAAGGATGGGGAGCACTCACATGATAGGCGTCACTAGTCAAACCAAATCCCAATAATTGACCGTAAATCGGTACATCTCGACGCTGGGCAGATACTTTCGATTCTAAAACAAAAATTGCTCCTCCCTCCGCCAAAGCTAAGCCTTGACGCTGGCGATCAAAAGGGTAGCAACCAGTAGTTGCTAAAGCTCCCATTTTGGCAAATCCAGCCAGGGTTAAGGGAGTAACAGGTGCTTCCACTGCACCTGCGATTACCTGTTGACACTGACCAGTTTTAATTAATTCCATACCCCGCGCCACAGCCCAAATTCCCGTAGCACAGGCTGCTGTGGGAGCCATAACTATGCCTTGGGAACCAAGCTGACGGGCTGCGACAATTGCAGCTTGCTGGGGTAAGCTTTCTAACCAAGGTGTATCTGAGGCAAATAGATGAGAATTGATTTTTACTTTTCTCAGTATCTGTTCCCATTGTGCCTGACAACCTCGACTAGAACCAACCACAACCCCACAATCGCTTACAGGTGGAGTTATTTGGGCATCTTTGAGTGCAGCAGCCACAATATTTTTTGTCAGGCTCTCTAACCTAACCCTTTCTTTTGCAATTAAGCCTAAAGGAGTTGGTGGAAGTTCCTGAAAAGGTTGTTGTACCTTAACTCCCGATTTACCTAAAACTAAGTTTTCCCAACTGGAGGTTAAAGAGCCTAAACAGGAGAGCAAACCAATTCCAGTCACTACAACTTCCACCACATTCTAGCCAGCTACTTTTGCAGGTTTTCTGCTCCTTCTGTCACCTTAGCCGATTCAATGCGATCGCCTTGCTGAATTTGATCTACCACTTCCATACCGGAAGTAACATAGCCAAAAACAGCATATTTACCATCGAGAAAATCTAAATCTGCTAAAGCAAAGTAAAACTGTGAGGAAGCAGAATCTGGTGCTTGTGAGCGCGCCATAGCTACAGCACCACGACTGTGCTTTAATACTGGCGGCTGACTAGTTACTTTACTATAAATTGGCTCTTGTGCCCCTTCTGGTTTAATTTCTAAGCGAACATAGCGTGGGTTTCCGGTTTCTGGATCTATGAAACTACCACTACCCAAGCGCTCTATAGGGAAACTGGGCTCTTTACCTTGGGGATCGCCACCTTGCACCACAAAAGGATCAGGCTCGCGTATTACCCGATGAAACACCAACCCATCGTAAACACCACGCTCGACTAAATCCACAAAGTTTCCAGCCGTAAATGGCGCATCATTACCATTGACTTCAATGGTAATCGGTGAACCTTTGACAGTCATCACCACCGTTGCTTTTCCTTCCAGTTTAGGTAGAGCACTGGTGTTTTGACTGCTACTTTGAGCAGTAATATCTGTTTGTGCTGTTGACGAATTATCTTGGGGTGCTGCACATCCCACCAACGCAAAGCTACTGATGATAGTAATTACAAGCATTAATGTGAGCCAGCGTTGAATTTTGCTTGTCATTAAATTTCCCCCTTGAATGTAGCTGTTGCTACTGAATTATTTTATACGCGCAAACCTTTCTTATAAACCCTCTAAGGGAACCTCCAAAAAGCGTGCTAACTCAGCTCCCTGATTCTCCAAATCCGACAGGGAGAGAGGTTCTCCCACACGAGTGAGGGGAAGATCCCGTTGTTGCTTCACGCGCAAATACAGAGCCCTTTTTGGATTTAAACCTTCTCTAATCTCCGCACGCACTGCTTGCACATCTTCAATTTTGTATTCCAACTCAATGCGGCGGTTTTTGCCAGGGAAGCCAAAACGTAAAATTTTTATTAAGCCAGTTTGGCGATTAAACTCGTTGTAGCCACCACCAACATCCCAGAAAATTGTGAGCCACAGATAAAGCGCTAGCAGCATTCCAGCCACACCATAAAATCCTAGCGCTAGACCTTGAGGCACAAACTGTAATTGACTGGAATCGCTCACCAGCAGTATATTTTTGTGCAGATAACTGGATAAACTTGCCAAGAAAAAACCGAAACCCCCTAGGGAAACTATCACCGCCCAAAAATAGTTACTGAAACGGCGAGAGCCAAGGATATTTTTCCGCAGGAGATGATTGGCTGTTGTTGATACCTGTGCTGTCATGCCTTTATTCTCTCAATCATCTTAGTGATCCTAACTTGGAATCAGCACCGGTGCTCAATACTCCCTCACACTCATAATTTTGATGTCAATACTCATTTTTAAGTCAAGATTTCTGAGGAAAGATGTTTAAATTTGTAAAATATTCGATAATAATATTCTAAAGCGAGTTTAAATCTACTAGCTAACTCTCTCCAGAGGGAAGCTGTTGGTTAACAAAACTTGTGATATTGTTAAGAAACGTTAATAGGGCGGCAACAAGAGAATATCTTGGCGAGCACTATGGGGAGTTTATCTCCTCCAAGAGTTTCTAGTTATAAAAAACAACTGGTTACTCGAGAATTTGAAATGTACAAGCATTGTGCTTGGCGTTTAGCAATCTTGCAATTTTAATTGTTGTTAGGCAAGAGGATTTGAATTTATGACTATAGCAATGGGACGTGCCCAGGAGCAGAGAGGATGGTTTGACGTCCTC
>CAZWGS010000113.1:0-15923 GCA_964633315.1 uncultured bacterium
GGCGTGGTCTTTACGTTGCCGTTGAATTTTGAGGTGTTGCCGTCCGACTTTCATGCAAGCCTTACGTCTATTGTTGCTTCCCTTGTGCTTACGAGATGCTTGACGTTGCAACCGCTTGAGGCGTTGTTCCGACTTCCGGTAGTTGCGAGGATTGGAAACGGCATCACCATTGGAATCGGTGTAGAACTCTTTGAGTCCCACATCCAAACCGATTGCACCTCCGGTCGGTTTCACCTCTTGGCGACGGTCACACTTGATGCAGAACTGGGCGTAGTACCCATCAGCTCGACGCACCACTCGTACCCGCTTGATATCTTTCTTGGGATTGTAGTAACCCAAGTCTCGGGAGCCGAGAAGCTTGAACCGCCCAGCCTTGAAACCATCAGTAAAAGTGATGTACTTGCGATCGTCGCTGAGCCTCCATCCGTTGGTTTTGTACTCGAGCGAAGCTCGTTGCTGATTCTTCTTGAACCGTGGGAATCCCTTCTTACCAGGCTTGCCTTGCTTGCTCGGTCCACATGGCAAATGCGATTCGCCGTGGGCGGTGCGCTTTTTACAGTTATCGAAGAAACGAGAGATTGCAGCCCAAGCACGTTCGGCATGGGCTTGACGAGCCATCGCGCTTAACTGTTTCGCCCAAGGAAATTCGGGGTTATCAGCCAAGACTTTACAGTATCTACTAAGGTCGTATTTGCCAATGCCTTTGTTGTCCATCCAGTAGCGGATGCACGAATTACGAATAAATAGACCCGTCCGGATCGCCGCGTCTAGAGCTTCGTATTGATCGGATTTTCCTTTGAGTTTCGCTTCGTAAATCAGCATTGGGCCGACCTCATTTCCCCTCTTCATCTATCCTACGCTAAAAGTTCCGGCGTAGGTTTCCTGATTATGACAATAATCGTTCCGTCCCGGAGATACAGGGGGTTCAAACCCCCGTATTTTTCTTGTAGGAATAGGATACAGGAGACTGGAGACAAACTGTAGGGTTATTTTCTCTCCTGCATTTCTTCTTACTCTACCTCTTGCCAAGTCGCAAAAATTGTGGTCGCAAAACAGCTTTGATGATTAACCATAAAGATTTTAATTCTCCTGGTGCTTGCAAACTTTGCCATTGTCCAGGACGACAGAAAAGAAATTCTACTAATTGTCGTTTTTGTTGCAAGCTGAGGTGAATAAAACTAATTTTAATTAGGGTAGAGTTATCCTGTTTACAGACGCTAGTGATAATTCCTGTTAAGGACAAATTTTCTTCTATTAGTTCTAGGTTAATAGGTAGATTATTTTTGGCAATAGAAGTGGGTAAGGGTTTATTTGATTTGATTTCAATTCCGTCTTCAGAAATCTTGTTACTAATCCCCCAATAAATTGTGTCTTGAAATTTAAGCTTTACTATGCGCTTTAAGTTAAACCAGGGATTAGCTTCAGTGCGGGGAACATCTAAGAGGATAAGCAAAGCAATCGCGATTAGAAAAATATTGTAACTACTCCAAACCCAAGCCATGCGTAATCCGGGAATCATACGAACATCGCTAAAAACAGAAAGTAGTTCGCGATCACTCATAATTGCCCAATGAAGATTTTGTATTAAGCTAGCAAGCATCAAAATAAAAGTGACAATCAAAGGCAAAGCTAAGTGCCAATTAAAAACAAAGTTATTGTTGTTAATTCCTTTAGGTGTGACTCGAAAACCTTTAGAGAAAGGACGAATCATAGTTGTAATGACAGTAAAAGCGAAAGGAAAGCAGTAAGTAATTGAATACACACCAGAAATTAATGAGGAACGACTGTGACGATTTAGCCAAGGAAAAGTAGACAGTTGCAAAAAGTAATAAGGCACAAAGAAATAGAGCCATTCTTGACCTGTCATCAACAAAGGTACAACTTTTAAAAAGGAGGAGGCTAAAGGTGTAAGCAAAAATATTAAACTGGCAATACTACTAAACCAGGACAGTAAACCTTCTAAATGACCAACTCTTTGCAGTAGTGTTAAACCAGGAATTGTTAAAGGATTAGAACTAATAAAAAATGCTTGCAGTGTACCCCTTGCCCAACGTAATCTTTGGGCAATATGAGCAGCAATAGTTTCTGCTGCTAATCCTGCGCTTAGCTTTTCGTCTAGATATACTAAACGATAGCCTTGGGCAGATAAACAAATCCCTGTAAAATAATCTTCTGTGAGGGAGTCTGTTACAAAACCACCAATCTTTTCCAGGGCACTACGTCTAACCAGAAAAGAAGTTCCTGAACACACCAAACTACCAATACCATCTTTAACTAGTTGTAGATGGCGATAAAAAACTTCTTCTTCAGAAGTAATCTGATTTTCTAAGCCTAAATTACGAGCTACAGAATCAGTATTGTAAAAACTCTGGGGAGTTTGTACTAAGGCAACTCTATGGTCTTGAAATAAACCAACAGTACGCTGGAGAAAGTTTTTGGTGGGCACAAAATCAGCATCAAAAACTACAATTAGCTCGCCACTAGTTTGAGGCAAAGCATGGTTTAAGTTACCAGCTTTAGCATTAATATTTTCTGGTCTAGTTATATATTCACAGCCCAGTTTTCTGGCTAATGTTGCCATTTCGTTCCGTTGACCATCATCAAGAAGATAAATCTTTTTTTGAGAATAGTCTAAAGCTTGGCAACCAATAATAGTACGCTGCAATATATTGATTGGCTCATTATAAGTAGGAATAAATATATCCACATTTGGTTGATATATACCTTCAATTACAGCTCCTTGTCTCTCATCAGCTTCTTGGTTCTTGGGGTCAATTTTTAAGATTAAATAAAACTGAATAATGTTGCTGACAGCAAAAAGTATTTCCCCAAAAAACAAACCAAGACTAAAGAGGCCATTGAGAGGATCGTTTAAATTTAAAGTCGACAGGCAACGCCACAAAATATAGCGAATACTTAGTGCCAAGAGAATGGAAATAACAATGATCCTTGGCCACAGTCGATAGGAAGGTGTAATCTTCATCACTATCTGGGTCACAAGGAAGAAAAATAGCGTTGGTAGCAACAAATAATATCCTGGAATAAAACTAGGAGTTTCCAGCCATAAAGGTGGATTTTTTTGAATGATATTCAAGTAAAAAAATATACTACTAGTTATGGAACTTTTATCATTCCAAGCGATGATAACTGCAGTGATGAATCCAATACATAAAAAGAAGACAACAGTTGCTATTCGGAATTTAAAGTAACTTTGATTGACCTGAATATTGCGGTTACTACTTCTCACTTTCGAGGCTGACATTTTCTCTAACCCTGACTTTACTGTGGTACGAGATTATTCTTCTTGACTTGACTGATTAAATTTGGTCTAAATCTGTGCCAAACCAAATAAACTGCTTAAAATTTGAGTTGTACAAGATATAGTTCCGGATTTAAACTGATAAACTAAGGATAAGTGATTAAGGCACAAAACAAAAATCATACATGCCATTACCCATATTATTAAAAAAATATTTTTTACATAAGTAACACCCCAATCTAAATAAAGACTGAGATTAAAATGAAACTATGCTTAATTCTAGCTGAGAAGATATTCCGCCGTAAAATTAAGCACATTCCACTCCAAAAAATAGTCTCAACAGAAAGTTCAGTTTTCGTCTTAAGCTCACAATTTTATCAGTTGATATTCAGGCAAAACTTATTTACTTCTCATACTCAAGTTCAAATATATTGCTACCATTAATTGTTTGAGGAAAAAAGTTATGAAACTAACCTACTTAGCCACAATTAGCGCTATTGCCCTATTAACTATTAGTTGTGCCAAGGAAACTGCTTCTACAACAGACACAACTACCACAGATGAACCAGTAGCTCAAGAACAGGTTATTAATGAATCTGAATCAACACAACCCCTAGCCCAAACAACAACCATATCTGGCACTTTTGTCACCGCAGCCAAACCTAGTCAGGGTATAGTCACATTAGTAACAGACAATGGGCAAAGCTACCTTGAATTTGACGCAGGATTTAGGACAGGTAATGGTCCTGACGTATTTATCTTGCTACATAGACAGGAAAACCCACAAAACTATGACCAGGCTAACTACGTAAATCTGGGTAAAATGGAAAATACCAGTGGTTCCCAACGCTACGCTATTCCTTCAGAAGTAAATTTAGATAATTACAAGTCTGTTGCGATCTGGTGTCGGAAATTTGGTGTTACCTTTGGCTATGCTCTCTTGAATACTACATCGGGCTAGATGGCACAATTGATTATCAATTATCATACTAAACCCGGTGCTCAAAATAGATTTTTTCCTAGTGGAGAATTAGATAATTAGGGAATTGGGTTCAGGGTTCTAAGTTGTGCCAATAAGGTGACTCTCAGAACCAGATTTAGCATAAGATATCAACCAATAAAAATAACAACATGACAATTCCAGTTGCTGTTTAATTAATCCTTAAGCAGCATTTTTTTATTAACTACAAAATTCGAGATAGTACTTGATAAATGAGGCGGAAAACAGCTGTGACTGCAATCGCCCCCGCTCCTGCTAAAATCGCAATTATAATTACTTCCACACCATTAAAACTACCTCGCAATAGAGGAAAGAAAATCATGGGTAAGAAGGTAATCGCAGCCAAAATCCATGGATCCCAAGCCTCAATAATACGCTTATATTGAGCATAAATTAATCCTCCCATCACCATACCCCAAATACCAAAACTAATCCCTGGGCTGGGTAGCAAACTACTGGACAAAATAAACAGCAAAGCACCTTCAACACCTGTAAAACCAGCACTAATTAGAACTTCCTTCAGCTCAAATTGCCCTTGTCTGGCGACTGGTGGTGATACTGGAGATTGCGATACTGGAGGTTGCGATACTGGAGATTGCGATACTGGAGATTGCGATACTGGAGGTTGAGGAGGAGATGGTGGTAATGTTATTTGAGTTGGTTGCAAAGCTGTGAGTGCATCCTTTGCTGACTGGAAACGCTGACTGGGGCTATTTTTGAGCATCATATTTAGCACCGCCGCTAAATTATCATTAACTCCTGGTGCATACTTTTGCCAGTTCCAAACATTATGGAAAGAGTCGTATAATTCACCTATCTCCTTGCCTGTGAGCAAATTCAAGCAAGTAGCAGCTAAAGCATACAAATCCGTAGCAGGATAAACTTGAGAACCCGCAACTTGTTCCGGTGGCGCAAATCCCATAGAATAGATTCCTGTAGACCTACCACCAGCTGCTCCTGGAGTCGTTACCTGTTTTACCGCACCAAAATCAAGGAGATAGATACGTCCACTGCGATGGCGCATAATATTAGAAGGCTTGATATCGCGGTGAATCGAACCATGGTGGTGAACATATTGCAGAATGCGCAATACTTCCTCCAATACTTCCACTACCTCTGCTTCAGAAAACTTCTCCTTTTGCTCTAATTCCTCCTCCAGATTGTTACCATCAATAAATTCCTGTACTAAATAGAAAAACTGCTTTTTATCGCCACCAGGGAAAAAAGCGTATAAATTAGGAATCTGTGCGTGTTCATTACCTAAAGTTTCTAAAGCCGTTGCTTCTTGTTCAAATAAACGTAGGGCGACTTTCAAAGCCTTGGGGTTTAAATTTCCTGCAGGTTGGAATTGCTTAACCACACATTGACGCATTCTGGGAGTATAGCGATCTCGTGACAAAAAAGCAGCTCCAAATCCTCCTTGTCCCAGTAATTTAGAAGGTATGTAGCGCCCTCCTAAAATTAAAGGCATACCACAATTCAAGCAATATTTCTGCTGCACTGTTTTTAAGACATCTGGGTCGTCAAGATCGCTAAAATGATTTTGGGGACGACTACAACCAGGACGAGTACAGAAAATTTCCATGTAACTTGAGGCTCAAAGCCAGTCAGTAATATCGGTTCTAATTAAGAGTATGCACTAAAGAAATATATCTAGCTTAAGAGAAGACTTTTGATAATTGTTTTTCTATAGTAAATAACAAGTTACGCTTTTAAGGCTGCTTATTTGCTCACACAAGCAGAAACAGATTAAGATATTGCAGGTCTAGAAAATCTCCAAAGTGAGGCTTCTCAAGGGATTTTGGAGCAAATGTCTCAGCTGTTTGCCAAACCAACAATAACATCTTTCTCAGCAAGTATGCAGTGGAATTGAGCAAGAAGTTTCTCCAAAAAAGGTTTTCAGTTTCTAGAGATTAGGGAAGCTGGGGAATTAGAAGTCGGTAGTAATACATCAATCATCCGCTTCCACACTACTATCAATTAGACTCTAGCACCATCAATCATCTGCTTCCACATTACTATCAATTAGGCTTTAGCACCATCAATCATCCGTTTCCACCATTAACCATCAACCATTCACAAACAGCCTGATACTCTGATCTAAAAAAATTTTATCTGACGCAAAGCGCAACTAAGCTGTTTTTCCATTATCTGATCTATTTGGAGTTGGAATTACCATCCACTGACCAGTTTTTGGATCCCTGTAGGTATTAAAAGGCTGAGGTTTTAGTTGTTGGTTGCACAGGTTAAACATCGTGTCTCTCCCGAGAAGTTGGAGTTAATTCTCATAATCAGCTATTTATTAAGTAGATTCATTGATCGCAAATCAGGAATGATTGTGATTTGCGTCAACTAACCAGAAAAGTTAAGATTTGTGGTTAAATTCCTGTTATTACAAAAGGTTGTATCGTCTTACCTGCCATCGACTTAGGATTTTAGGTAGAATATTAATCGTGAATTATCGATGAACCTTATCTCACTTTTCATCTACCCCATTAAATCCTGTCGTGGCATTGAGAAACAGCAAGCACAGGTAACTCCCAAAGGATTTGCTTGGGATCGCGAATTTATGTGGGTAGATAGCCAAGGAAAGTTTATCAGCCAACGAGAATATCCTGAATTAACCCAAATTCAGGTGCAAATTACTGAAGATGTAATTTCTCTTGCTATGGCAAATTCGACAATTGCACCCTTGAGTTGGCAATTAGATTTACAAGGTAATCAAATTCCTGTTAACGTTTGGCGTAGCCACACCATTGCTATAGATCAAGGTGATGAGGTGGCACAATGGTTGCATCAAGCCTTAGCACTAAAACCAGAACAAAATTTCCGTCTGGTAAGGCAATCTCCCCAACATATTAGAGCCATTAATCCCCAGTATACAAAAAGTGACAATGAACCTGTCAGCTTTGCAGATGGCTATCCCTATTTGCTTACCAATACTGCTTCCCTAGCTGACTTAAACCAAAGAATCAGCATCCAATATCAAGATCATAGCCAAACCATAGAAATGAATCGCTTTCGACCAAATATTGTCGTTGATACCACCAAACCTTTTATTGAAGATAGCTGGAAATTAATTCAAATTGGTTCCATAATTTTCGATGTCGCCAAACCCTGTGATCGCTGTATCGTCACTACCACAAATCAAATCACTGGCACCAGAAACTCCCTGCGAGAGCCACTAAAAACCTTAAGCAGTTTTCGACATTTTGGCAAACAAGGCATTCTCTTTGGACAAAATTTGATTCCCCGCAACACTGGTTACTTGAATCAAGGAGATAGACTGCAGGTTTTAGAAACTAGGTAGTTAGTTATTGGTTGATAGTTGATGGCTGATGGCTGATGGCTGATGGTTAATTGTGAATTGTGAATTGTTGTACTTTCCCCCTAACTCCCTGCCTCCCCTGCCTCCCCTGCCTTCCCTGCCTCCCCTGCCTCCCCTGCCTCCCCTGCCTCCCCCTAACTCCCTGCCTCCCCTGCCTCCCCTGCTTCCCCTGCCTCCCCTATCTCCCCAACTCCCAACCCCCCAATCTCTAGAAACCATTAAGCATCTTGAGTTAACGAGCATTTGGGGCAGAAAATAAATTTTGAAATAACAACCAACACCCGAATCAAGTCATGGAAAAATTAGTTGAAATCCTAGCAGATAAACAAACATTAGTGGAGCGTGCCACTGATTTAGTACTTGAAAAAATACGCAGTGCGATCCAAAATCAAGGACAGTGTACCATTGCCCTTGCTGGCGGTAGTACACCCAAACCTTTATACCAAGCAATCGCAACCCAAAATTTACCCTGGGACAAAATCCATGTATTTTGGGGAGATGAACGCTATGTCGCCCCGGATCATCCTGACAGTAACCTGGGTATGACTCGCCAAGCTTGGTTAGATCGTGTTGATTTTCCTGCTGCAAATATCCATGCAATGCCTACCAGTGCAGGCGATCCAGCGCTGGATGCTCAAAAACATGAAGCGGAACTTCAGGAATTTTTTGCCCTTACTCCAGGACAATTCCCTTCCTTAGACCTAATCTTACTGGGAATGGGTGACGATGGACATACCGCTTCCCTCTTTCCCCACACCGCAGCCTTGCAAGTGCAAGATCGCCTGATTACAGTGGGTAACAAAGATGGACAACCCCGCCTCACTTTTACCTATCCTCTAATTAACCACGCCCGTTGCGTTATTTTCCTGGTTGCAGGTGCCAATAAGCAAAATGCCCTCAGCCAAGTCTTTGCACCCCAAGGAGACGCCCTCAGCTATCCCTCACGACTGATTCAACCAGAAAATGAACTCTGGTGGTTACTAGATCAATCAGCAAGCGCACAGTTAAATAGTAAATAATTAAGGCTAATGCTTCTACTTTATGCCCTTGACTTACAATCTTAATCATCAGCATTCCTATGATAGTCTGCCCTAATTGCAATCATCAAAACCCCGAAGGAGCAACTCAATGTGAAGCTTGCTACACACCTCTGGCGGAAAATATTACCTGTCCGCAATGTGGTGCTTCTTTGCAACCCGATGCCAGATTTTGTGGTCAATGTGGCTATAATTTGGTTACCGAGTCAGGAACAATGAATTCAGAAACTTATAGTGGTGGCGAAGCTTCACCAGAAGAACTTTTTAATCAAGTTGTTGCGAGTGCTAACTCCAATGTTAAGCAAAGTTCACCGAACCTTGCTAACTATACTCCCGTAGAAGGTTCTGAATTAGATTTAGATATGTCTAAACAAACTCTGGGAGACGATGAAGAGGAAGAAGAAATTGTCAGTGGTACAACACCAACTTTTCCCGTATCCCTATTTACAGAAGCAGAAAGCGCAACAGCGACTCCAGAAGCGACACTAGCGCCAACAATTGAACCTGAAATAGTTGAAAATATATCCACCACTGGAAGCGTTACCCCTGACAAAATTGAGGCGACACAACTGCAAGTGCAAACGGTATCACTATTGCACATACAAACTAGTACTAAGCTGGAATTGCCCCAGGGAATTGCGGTAATTCATGTGGGGAAACCCAATGATAGAGTACCTCCTGATATTGATGTTACAGGTTTTCCGAGCTCAGAAATTGTCTCTCGAATTCACGCTGATATTCGTATTGAAGCTGGCAATTATTACTTAGAAGATGTGGGTAGCGCCAATGGTACCTATGTTAATCATACTCCCTTGCAACCTGGTAATCGCCATCGTTTACGTTCAGGAGATCGCATCGCTTTGGGTAAAGGAGACAGGGTAACCTTCATTTTCCAAATGAACTGAGGATAGCGATCATAACCCTTATTTAATTAAGATTAAGTAAAATTAAAATAATGAACTAAATTCGGAGTCAGCAATTAATATAAATGGTTTTATTTGGATTTGGTAAAAAACTAACTCTACCCACTGCACAAGAAGCTTTACCAGGGCGTAACACATTAATGCCTGTACCTGAGGCCCATTATGTCAATGGTAACCCACTCAAGTCACCCTTCCCCGAAGGTCTGGAGATGGCAATGTTTGGTTTAGGCTGTTTTTGGGGTGCAGAACGCAAATTTTGGCAGCAAGAGGGCGTTTTTAGCACTGCTGTGGGTTATGCAGCTGGTAGTACACCTAATCCCACCTACCAAGAGGTTTGCAGTGGTATGACAGGGCATAATGAGGTAGTGTTGGTGGTGTATGATCCTAAAGTCATCAGTTATGATTCATTGCTCAAGCTATTTTGGGAAAGTCATAATCCTACCCAAGGTATGCGTCAGGGTAATGATGTGGGTACTCAGTACCGTTCTGGTATTTATGTGTATTCTCCAGAACAACGCAAACTTGCTGAAACTTCGATGAGTTTATATCAGCAAGCTTTGAATCAAGCAGGCTATGGAGAGATTAGCACTGAAATCTTGGATGCTCCTGAGTTTTACTATGCTGAAGGTTACCATCAACAGTATTTAGCTAAAAACCCCAATGGTTATTGCGGTTTAGGTGGTACTAATGTGACTTGTCCTAGCATGAGTACAATCTAGGCTAAAACTGAGACAGATGGTGTAGGATATGAATCCTAACTAAAACAATTGCTAATCCCTACTCTTCCCGGAGGCGATAACCTACACCATAGACTGTTTCAATGAGATTTCGGGGTGCGCCAGCAGCTTTGAGTTTTTGTCGCAAACCTCGCATATGCGCCTTAACGGTTGCTTCTTCGGGAGGTTCTTCAAATGACCACAAATGGTCGATAATTTGAGCACGAGTGAATACTCGGCGCTGATTGCGCAAAAATAGTTCTAGGAGGCGATACTCTGTGGGTGTGAGGGGAATGAGGTTGCTTTGGTAAAACACTTCACAGGTATTGCTATTGAGAGATAAACCCTGCCACTCCAAGGCTGGTGGTAAGATGGAGGTGCCTCGACGTAGTAGGGCGCGAATCCTGGCTGACAATTCTGATAATTCAAAGGGTTTAACTACATAATCGTCTGCACCCGCATCTAAGCCGATAATTCTATCATCAATGGCATCTCGTGCGGTGAGCATTAAAATTGGTACACTATAGCCTTGAGAACGTAGTAGTTTGCAAAGTTTGATACCATCAATTTTTGGTAACATAATATCGAGTAAGATTAGGTCATAGTTGAAGCTATCAATTAACTCTTTGCCTAATTCACCATCTAGGGCTATTTCCACTACATAATTTTGGTCACCAAGAGCTTCTGCTAAAGCCTCGGCTATGCGTTCATCATCCTCTACGATTAGAATTTTCATCTCGTAATAGTGGTACTCAAGCTTACCAATACCATCATAAATAACTAGGATTTAATAGGTAGAATTACTCTAACTGTGGTACCAGAACCAAGGATACTTTCTACGTTTATTCTTCCTTGATGCATGTTGACACAATGTTTGGCAATTGCTAGTCCTAAACCATTACCTCTTATGGTACCGACATTACTAGCACGATAAAAGTTTTTGAAAATATTGGGTAAATCTTCTTGGGGAATACCAATGCCTTGGTCTGTGATTTGAAAAGCACTTTTGCCTAGTTCAAAAGCGAATTTCAATTCAACCATACCACCGTTGGGAGAGTATTTAATCGCATTTTCGAGAATATTACTTAAAATCAATCTCACCAACTTAAAATCCATTCTCACCTGTGGAGATGAATCTTGGCTATTGAAGATTAACTGATATTGTTTACCTGCTGCAATTTGCCATTCCTTAATCAAGTCTCGACAAATACTATTTAAGTCTAATAATGTTGGTTGAAACTCCAGTCTTCCAGATTCAATTTCATCAATCACAAAAATATCTTCTAGTAATCGCTCAATATAGTTAACGGAACTGTAAATGCGTTGAAAATGAAGATTTATTTTTTCTTCTTTCATTTTACTGCCATAATTTTCCAGCAATTCCGCTGAACTGAGAATTTTAGTTAGGGGAGTACGAAATTCGTGGGAAACATTAGTTACAAAGCGATTTTGTAGTTCATTGAGTTCTTTCTCTTTAGCTAAAGCTTTGCGAATTTCTGTCTCTACTTTTTTGTACTCAGTAATATCTTCGACAATTCCCGCCAAACGATAGATTTGACCTTCCTCATTACAAATGGGAAAGGTTCTCTCACTCACCCAGCGCATAGAACCATCTTGGCGCACGATGCGATATTCTTCCTTAAAGGGTTGCTTGGTGGCGATGCGTTCCCTAAAGGCGATTAAAATCCTTTCGTAGTCTTCACCATGAATTGCTTTGAGCCAATGATCCGGTTCTATTTCCTCTTGCTGGCTACTTTCACCCCAAATTTCTCTATAGGCAGGGCTAATATAAAGAATTTTATCTTCTGCAATTGTTTTGAGGTAAAAAACCTGTCTAATATTTTCTGCTAGTTGGCGAAACTTCTCCTCTGTTTCCCTACGTTCAATTACTTCTTGATGCAGTTTTTCATTAGCTTCAACTAATTCTGCTGTTCTAGCTGCAACACGTTTTTCTAGTTCAATATTTAGCTGTTTAAGGGCTTGTTCTTGGGCTTGACGTTCAATGGCATAGCGAATAGTTCGTGCTAACAATTCACCATCAATTTTATCTTTAGATAGGTAATCCTGAGCTCCAGCACTAACTGCTTGTAGTGCAATTTCTTCGTCCATCATACCTGTAAGCAAGATAATAGGAGTTTGCGGAGCAATAGCTTGAACTTCATGGAGAGTAGGTAATCCATAGCTATCAGGAAGTAGGAGGTCCAGTAATACTAAATCAATATTTCCTACTTCCAGTCTGCTTAAACCTTTGGTTAGTAAATCAGCCCATTCTAACTGAGCTTTAAAATAGGAAACTTCCGAAATTTTTTCTACTAATAATTCATAATCGCCTGGATTATCTTCAATAACCAAAATTTTGTAGGATTTACCATCCATCTGTTTCACTTAGGGGCAGTTGAACAATTTTAAACCAAAATTTTTCTACAGCTTCAGCAATGGCACTAAATTCACTAATTTTCCTGGGTTTATTAATATAGCAGTTAGCATGATAGCTATAGGCTTGGTGGATGTCTTCTGGGCTGTGGGAAGTAGATAAAAT
This sequence comes from uncultured bacterium, assembly GCA_964633315.1. Lineage (GTDB taxonomy): Bacteria > Cyanobacteriota > Cyanobacteriia > Cyanobacteriales > CAWCAG01 > CAZWGS01. Next base: position 12,803 of record CAZWGS010000113.1, read on the forward strand.
AATCACAGGAATCAGTTTTAATTTTTTGTCTTGTTTAATTTCCGCTAAAACCTCAATTCCAGGTAAACGAGGCAGGTTTAAATCCAAAATAATTAAATCTGGGCGTACTGCGGCTTTGTATTGGTCCTGACGGCGCAGAAAAGCAAGAGCTTCTACACCATCTTCTACACTGTAGAAGTTAATCTCTATTGTTGCATCTGCTAAAACTTCTGTTATTAAATTAACATCTCCTGGATTATCTTCTACTAGCAAAATCTCAGCTTTTCTGCGGGCGATTTGAGCACTCATATCATTCTATGCTTCAGTCACTGTTTGAGGCAAAGTGAAGTAGAAATTGCTGCCCTTACCTACCTCAGATTCTACCCAAATTTTACCTCCGTGGCGTTCCACAATTTTTTGACAGATAGCTAAACCGATACCAGTGCCAGGATAAGCTTGGCGAGTGTGGAGACGTTGGAAAATAATAAAGATACGCTCAACAAATTTTTTGTCTATGCCAATGCCATTATCGCTAATGCAAATTAGCCATTGCTCTTGATGGGGTTGAGCGGTAATTTTAATTTGTGGCAATGCTTGGGAGCGATATTTGAGAGCATTACTAATGATATTTTGCAACAGTTGTCTTAGTTGTACTTGATCGCCTCTTACATTTGGTAGTGACTCCCACGTGATTTTTGCCTGACTAGTTTGAATTTGAATTTGTAAGTCGTTGATTACTTTTTTTAGTACTAAATTTAAATCTACATTTTTGAAGGGTTTATTGTAGTTAGTAATGCGAGAATAGACTAAAAGAGCATCAATTAAATCCTGCATTCGACTGGTAGCATCAGTAATATAGTAGATATATTTATCTGCCTTTTCATCTAATTTTCCCTTGTAGCGTTGAGCCAGTAAGTCAGTGTAGCTAGAAACCATCCTCAGGGGTTCTTGTAAATCATGGGAAGCTACATAGGCAAACTGCTTGAGTTCCTGGTTAGACTTCTTGAGTTGCTCATTGATTTTGCGCAAAGCCTCAGTTCTATTTTCTACTATTAATTCCAATTTTTCCTGACTTTGAGGTCGCGATCGCTCTGCCTGTTTAAAATTATTAATGTCTCTGCTCTCACAAATAAGCATAATTACTTTATTTTGTTGATCCTTAAGGGGTGTCAGGGAAAAAACAATCTTATTAATTGCCTCATGCTGTTCTGCAATTTCCATTTCATAACGCACAACTTCTCCCTGAGATGCTTGCTCAATTGCTTGTTGTAAGCACTGCTTTTGCACAGAAGATATTTTACCCCAATGGATTTCCCAAAAAGGTTTACCGATGACAGAAGAAGAATTTAATTTAGCAAAATCTAAGGCTGTTTGATTGATGTCAATTATTTTGCCGTTGGTTTGGAGTACACAAGTAAATTGCCCAGTGTGATTAAAGATGGCTCGAAATTTGAGTTCGTTATCCTCTAGGGTTTTGGATATTATTTCTCGTTGTGCGATTTGATTAGGTAATTCTAAATTTACTGCTCTCAATGCCTCTAGATTAGGTAATGCTAAAGCTTCAGGTAAAATAAAAATTATGACCCCAGCAATGTAGAGAGCAACTACCGCAGTTATAACTTTGAGAGTTGCCAATAACCAGTAGATTGGATACCAAAGAGTTATCCCAGCAATTATATGAGTTGCAGTGCTAGCAGTGAGGAAAGCAACTAAGGGGAAAAAAACTCTCTTTAAGGGAATACTTTGGCGCTGGTGAACAAAGTAGAATAACTCTACAAGCATAGCACCATAGGCACAAGCAATGAGTAAATCTGAGGAGAAATGTAGCGTCAAGAATCCTGGCTTCCAGAAGCAACAATGTCCTTGGGGAATAAATTGTGTGGTCAACATATACAATTTTTTGATTGGTTAAAAGTGCTGGCAATAAATTTTTCTAGACACTTTCATTCATCATCAGATTGAGGAGAGAAGCACCACCGAAACGCACCACATCACTACAGGGAAGTCCAGTTTCTTCTTGTACTTTAGTAATCGCTTTAATCGCTGCTGCTGCATCGAGATGAAAAGTATTTAGTGCAATTGCTTTTACCTTTACCTGTGCAAAAGCCCCACCAGCACTAGCTACTGTCTCGTATAACTTTACTATTTCTGGTAGAGGTGGCAAAACAATATCTGGCACTTTAAAAATAGATTTTTGTCCAGCGCGATGCACTAAAATTAGAGCTGTGGCTTGAGTACCACGAATCAGGGGTAAAGTGGCAGTGGAGCCAGGATGCAACAGGGAACCTTGCCCTTCTACAATCACTAAATCACACTTTGCTCCAGCTTCCATCACCATTTTTTCCACTGCACCAGCAGCAAAATCTACTCGCACTGCATCTAAGCATATTCCCTCTCCTGCTATCATTACACCAGCTTGCCCAGTTGCCAAGAATTGGGAGTTAATACCCCTCTCCTGGGCTGCCCGATTGAGCTCTATACTGGTAGACATCTTGCCTATAGACATATCTGTGCCTACGGTAAGCCAGCGTTGACAACTTAGCCGTCTTGCCTTTGCTGTGGCGATTTCTAATGCTGGGGGTTCCTGGCGTATATCCCAAATCCATTGTCCTGGCTGCAGTTGGGGATATTGGGGCTGGAGTAATGTATGCAAGCCATTGGCTACAGATAAGCCAGCTGCTACTGCTTGGGTAACCTCATCACGATAATCTGGGGGTAGCACTCCTCCAGAGGGTGCAATACCGATTAAGAGTACATCAGGATTGTATCTTAGAGCTTCGGTTAAAGAAGCCACAATCGGTGTTTCTAGGGGAATTTTAGTGCAATGGAGCAAAGATTCACCAGCAGATTCACTATCGATGACAGCGACAACGGCTGCTTTTCCATAACGCAAAAAAGAGAGTCCGGTTTTTCCATGATGTCCCCTAATTCCTCCGTGGAGAAGGATGGCGACGCGATGGTGAGGTTTTAAATACACTGGAATTAGTTAATGGTTGCTGGGTTTTATTACTAATTATGGGCTTGACTACTCCCCCGCATAAATGACGGGGGATTCTAATGAGGATGTTTCGTGAGGTTGTTTTAACACCTCACTCCACTTTTTTTTCTCATTAACTGACCACAGTTTAATCCTATGGGGACG
>CAZWGS010000114.1:0-15898 GCA_964633315.1 uncultured bacterium
ATTTTCTGTGGCTATATAAACTTTGCCCATTCCCAAGAAATATCTAACTATGGCATAGCTAGTCAATCGGACTTTAATAATCTCAAGCACTATCCCCTACGACAACAGCTTAACCCCCAACTCTATCGCCCCATTAGTCCTTGGTTAGGTAGACTGATTTTACCCTCTCTAGAACAGAGAAACAAAGATTCCGATTGGGTATTTCTAGAGGTTTACCACGCTCCTGAAGCTTACCAAAATTTAGTAGGACAGGTGGTACGTTTGCAATGGAGTAAAACGCTGGAAGTGCAACAATATGTGCAAAGTGTGACACGAGATGTCAACTTCACTTCCCAAACCCAAAAGAGCATTCAATCTGGTATTTTACATCCCAAACGCCTAGATGGACGTAAGCAAGTTGGACCCCTGGAATCCTTAGCTGGCGCGAGATCCGCAGATGATGTTATTGTTGCTTTTCAACCTACCTGGGTGAATCTAGATGCAAATGAAACATGGTTGGAAATTGCAGAGGAACCAACCCAAATTACTGGTCGTTTCTATGCTTTAGTTAAAATATTGCGTCATCTTGCAACTGAATCTTTTGAGGTACAACACTACAACCCGAATTCTGGTAAATTTGACGGTGTAAAAGAAGTTATTCGCATTCCCCAAGTATTACCAAATAGAAACGGAATTTATCAATCCACAAACACACAATTAGAAACATCTCCAGTGGGCGAAGATGGTTGGTATATCTACGGTGCAGCCAATGGAGAAAGTACTTTTGTGGTACAAGCAATAGAACCACGTCACCTACTAAATCTGCAACCAGATCAAGTAATAACAGATAATACTGCTGGACTCAGATACCTCAACCGTAAACAATGGCAGCATACCCCCAAAGGTCAACTCAAAACAGTACTACTGGCGGGTAAAATGGATTCAGATAATCCTCCACTCGACTCTTGGAAAGAAGGAGACAGAGGATTAGTCATGCACCTGTTTGGTGGTATTGGTGGCAAAAAAGCCGAAACGCAACCTATTCCCGCCACAGTATCAGGTCACTTTGCCTATGGTATCGCGAAAGTGGTGCGCGAACCCCTAACTCAACAATTACGCTTTCAGATTGAATATAAACAAGTTTACGCCCATAACACCGATGGTATAGTTGCTGGCAAAATGGATTGGTCTGCTTATATGGGAGATAGACAAAGGGGTTGGCTAGGGCTTAGACCTGTGGGTGATATTATAATCAAGCTCGATAGCATGACCCAAGATTATAATTTTGGTGGTATTATTCTCTCACCTTTGCAACAATTGCAACAGGAACTAGAGATTATGATGGCTCGCTACCGTTTGGGAGATGGTACAGGAGCTGCTATTGTAACTCCAGCTAAGTCCTGTGTTCAAGATGCTAACCAAGCCCTATACAACACCATTCAACGCCTCAAAAATCAGGTAACAACCACACCAGAAATTCAAACTTGGCTACGCCAACATCCCCAACACCCGCAAACACAACGCTTCCAGAAGCTAGTCCAACTAGGTCAGAATTTAGCACAGGAATTAGCTCCTCTAGGCATTGTACGTGGCGATTGGCAGCATAATGCAGACTTTCTTGCAGGTATTGGTTCCCATCGCGATTTTGTTAACCAAGAAGATTGGCTGGCTCAAATTTTGAGTTGGCGCACCCTACTACCACGATACGCCCAGGATCGCCTAGCTCGAATTTTCTGGCAACATGGGGCGCAATTATGGCTGCTACACACCTATCAAGTGGGGGGTTGGGATAGCGAAATCACGCCCCTCGCACCCACCTCACTGTTAGGGCGTTTTCCCCTCCTCTCTCGTCTCCTCTTCCGTATCCTAGGCGCTGTGGCGACTGTTCCCTATGCTTCTGGTTGGGATTTTTCCTTGCTGGTATGGCTAATGTACGCTATTCTAGCTCTGCTGTTGGGCTTTAAATCAGGTTTTTTGACATGGCATTTTCCCTTATCCCAAATGTCATTTGTCTCCATCGCCACAACTATTGCTTGCAGTTTTTGGCTTCCCGCATTTGCAGAGGAATTAGTCTTTCGAGTAATCTTACTACCCCATCCCACCGAAGGTGTACCCCTATTGCACTGGTGGTTTTGGGGTGCTGTGGGCTTGGTATTATTTGTCGTGTATCATCCCTTAAATGCTAGTACTTTTTATCGCCAAGGTTACTCTACCTTCTACAATCCCATTTTTCTTTCGTTAGCAGGACTTTTGGGCTTAGCTTGTACTTTAATCTACTGGCAAACAGGTTCAATTCTACCAGGATTATTACTCCATTGGTTAGTCGTCGTTGTTTGGCGATTATTTTTGGGAGGAGAGCAAAAGTTGCACTCTCACGAAACAATTTAAGCCAATATTCGAGCTAATCTTATACCAATTTCAGAAAACAAACCTGTAGATAAATTTGTGTCTTACTAATTGTCCAGAGTTCCCTATCTGTAGTCAACTTACAGCGATTTTCAAATAAATGGACAACAGTATGTAACTAGCATAAATAATAATAAGTCTTAGCTGGTCCAATGTTGGTGTCTACTCAACTGAAAACTGCTGTAAATGAAAACTGTATTAATTGTTTGGGGAAAGGGAAAGTTTAATTTTCCTCCTTCCCTCTCATCTCAAGGTTAGCTAACAACTACATCCACAGAATCCTTTTGTTTCTTACTTTCTTGATGCACTGATTCTGACTTCTGCTTCTGACGCCACATAGAAGTACAGGGTATCTTAGAACGGTCACAGCGATCTGCATATTTAGCTGCAATCTCCGTTACTTCCTTCATCAAACCTTCTGCTAGGGTAGTTGGTTTGAGTCCCATTTCCAAGAAACAACGATTTTCCACACGTAACTCATTTTCCGGCGCTTCGTTGCGAGGATTGGGGAGATAATCAATTGACGTATCAGTCAAGCTGGATACCAACTGTGCTAATTCTCTAACTCGGTGAGTTTCCGTCATCTGGTTGAGAATTTTTACCCTCTCTTTTTTATCAGGTGGATTATTAATCGCTAACTCCACACAACGTACTGTATCTTGAATGTGGATGAAAGCACGGGTTTGTCCCCCTGTTCCATGTACAGTTAGTGGATAACCAATCGCAGCCTGCATCAAAAAGCGATTTAGTACCGTACCATAGTCCCCATCATAATCAAAACGATTAATCAGACGCTCATCTAACTTAGTTTGTTCTGTTTGTGTTCCCCAAACAATTCCTTGGTGCAAATCGGTAATGCGCAAAGCATCGTTCTTATTGTAGTAGGAGAAGAACAACTGATCCTGAGTCTTGGTCATGTGGTAGATACTACCAGGATTGGCAGGGTAGAGAATTTCCTGCTGTACGATATCACCAGCATCGGTATTAATCTGAATATCGAGATAACCTTCAGGAATTTTCATTCCAGCGGTACCATAACCATACACTCCCATAGTTCCCAGATGCACTACGTGTATGTCTAAACCAGATTCAACAATGGCACACAGCAGGTTATTGGTAGCATTGAGATTATTGTTGACAGTGTAGCGCTTGTGGCGCGATGATTTCATAGAGTAGGGTGCGGCACGCTGTTCAGCGAAGTGAATCACCACATCAGGCTCATAGGTTGTCAACAACTCTAGTAGTACTTCGTAGTCTTGAGCAACATTGAAGTTGTAGAATTTAATCTGTTTACCAGAGACTTCTTGCCACACTTGCAGTCGCGTTGACATAGGTTGGATTGGTGTCAGTGATGTCACTTCCAATTCGTTGTCGATGTTGCGTCTTGAGAGGTTATCGACAATAGCTACATCATGACCTTTAGCTGATAGGTGCAATGCTGTAGGCCAACCACAGAATCCATCACCACCTAATACTACTATTTTTTTCATTATTCCTGGTTCAATCTAATTTACTCGGTTGTCCAATGCGTCGTTTGTGAACGACTTTATTGGTTGTACTAGACAAAATCCAGCTGAAGGATATGGAGCAAAAATTTCTACATTGAAACATTATTTGCGTGTAATCCACGAGCTGTTCCATAGTTATTCTCCCATCATCAGCGACCCAATCACTCATACTGACCCAGTAGAATAGGGCAAGTAATTAACTCACTGTCAATCGCGATCAGGTCAAGTGAAGTGTGAGGAAAATTGTTAGTGTCAATATATACTCATACCCAAAACAAACTCTGATGAGCTTGATAACCGGACTTAAGCCATGTTGTTTTTTGGTTTGGAAATACCTTATTTAAGTGAATAGGGGCAATAGTATCACGAGTGCTGTGTTTTTAGATCGCGATTAGGATTTACACAACACCTTTGACATACTCCCCTCTTTTGCTTAGTAACTTTGAGCTTTAGTTTTTGGTCTACTTGGATAACAACGATTTTAGAATACACAGTCGTTGCTCGTTTGTGTGTCAACTATCTGCAGTTAACTTAAATGAAAACTGTATAGTACTATATGTTCTTCAAGTAGTAATCTGATACGCAAAACTTCAAACCTTTCCCCCAAATCCCCATTTCCCCAATCTCACAAGGGGAAAAACGACGGTAAAGTTGAACAGTAACCTCACTAAATATGGTATCCGTTTGACACTCCCACCACTAAAAGTGGATGTCTGCAATTCATCCCATCACTAAAAGTGAGGGCTTTCTCGCAGTTTCTAGGTAACCGAGAATGTAGAGACGTAAAATGTAAAAGTTACTATAGCGATTCTCTTTCTTCGTGAGCTACATTCCAATCAACCATTAACCATCAACAATTAACAAAGAAATCTATGTCTGAACTAAAAACTAAGCAAACTGAAGCAGGAGCAACATTTAGCGATACAGTAAGTGTGCCAGTTAGTTTTGGCAGTGACAAGAGTGCAGTGCAAGCAGCACAAGAAAAAGTTGCTCTGTGTGATCGCTCTCATCAAGGATTATTGCAAATTTCTGATCTAGATCGCTTGAGTTTTTTGCACAATCAAAGCACCAATCAGATTAAAAATTTGCAGCCCAGGCAAGGTTGCGAGACAATTTTTGTTACCTCCACTGCTCGCACCATAGATTTAGTAACAGTTTACGTCACCGAAGATGCTGTTTTAGTTTCCACCTCACCTGGTCAAAATCAGTCTTTGATGTCCAGGTTAGACCGCTATTTATTTCCGATGGATCGCGTAAAATTGGAGGACATTTCGGATAAATATGCTGTTTTTAGCCTTATTGGACCCCAAAGCGATTCCCTACTCCAAAATGTGGGTGTAGAAACTCTCCAAGGTCAACCGGATGCGACTCATCAACTGCTGACACTAGCAGGTGTAGAGATACGCCTAGCAGTGGGTAGTGGTTTAGCGCTTCCTGGTTATACTTTAATCGTTCCCATCTCAGAAGCGGCTACTGTTTGGGATAAGCTTACCACCGCAGGAGGAGCAACACCAATGGGCGATCGCGTTTGGGAGGAGTTGCGAATTCTTCAGGGCAGACCCGTACCAGGTAGGGAACTGACAGAGGAGTATAATGCCCTAGAGGCAGGACTGTGGCATGCTATTTCTTTTAATAAAGGCTGCTACATTGGTCAAGAAACAATTGCTCGTCTCAACACTTACAAGGGAGTAAAACAAAGACTGTGGGGCGTAAAGCTAGCAGGGGAAACGCAATCGGGAGTTGCGATTACGGTTGCAGAAAAAAAAGTTGGCACCCTCACAAGTTATACTCAAACCCCATCTGGTTGCTTTGGTTTAGCTTATATCAAAACTAAAGCAGGTGGTGTTGGTTTGCAGGTAAAGGTGGGAGAGACAACAGGAGAGTTAGTCGCCACTCCCTTTTTGAGTCATGAGTATTTTGGTGGTTAGTGGTTGGTTGTTGATTGTTGGTTGTTGATTGTTGATTGTTTGCTTCGCACTGTTTGTGAGTTATAAAATCACGTTAGTATAGATAGCCAAAACCTCTATCATTAGGCTAATCAAGTGCTAATTGAAATCAGGTTACCTATGTACGGAAATAAGATGAAATCCGTCAATGATTGCTACATAATCTAATCACTAGAGATGAGATATCGCATTATTTTCTGTATTTCATATAAAATTTTGCGTAGCTATTTTTTACTCTCCATAAGCTGTACCAAAGCTTTCGCTATAGAAAACTTGTTCTATGGCAAAACGTCCTCCATAACCTTTGAAAGGTTCAGCTGCGTAACCCATAGGTAACAAACAACATACATCAACTTCAGCGGGAATATTAAATGCTTCCTTGACTTGTGCGGAAACAAATCCTTCCATAGGACAGGTGTCAACACCAAAACTTTTTGCCACAATCATTAAATGAGCCACAGCAAGCATAGTATGGCGATTTGTCCAAGCTTCCATGGAGTCAAAACAGGGTTTATATTCAAAAAGTTGGGGAATTGCTGAACGCATATATTCTGCAAACGCTTCATTAATGCCGCCAACTTCCATGCCTAACTCAATCACCGATTCGATATAATCGGCTTGATTGACTCTGCGATCGCCGCAACAAATTAAAACAACTGGCGCTTCACTAATTTGACGTTGATCAAAAGCACAAGCTTGAAGTTTATCTTTATTTTCTTGCTGTGTAACGGTGATGAAGCGCCAAGGTTGCAAATTAAACCCAGAAGGCGAGCGTAAACCCAAACGGAAGATTTCGTCTACAATTACCTTGGGAATAGGATCGCTACGAAAGGAACGTGCAGCGCGACGTTGTTCAATAGCTGCTGTCATCTCTAGGGAAGGTTTAATTGAATCTGTCATTATTGTGATTACCTGAAGAAATTTTCTAGTTTGAACCCGTAATTAATTGCTGGTAGCACAAAATAGTAATAAGCTAATCTCAGATTAAGCCAAGACCATCTTAAATGACCTTCTCTTTATATATATTTCAATCTAATTTTGATTTAATTGAAGATGAAGAAGTCTTTGATCGCTTAGCTATAATTCGTTCTACATCGAAGAATTTATTGCAAAGTATATCTAATGCTTAATCGGGAGTACAAAGCTATGTACTGACAGAACATAAGCCTTTCCTGGAAAGTTACTATGAAGCAGTGATAGAAGTGTCAAAACATATCGAAAATGTTTCCATAATTCTTAAAGAAAATGTTCATCAAGCTGTAAAAATTCATATAAATGGTTTTAGGCTCTATGCTGTTAAACTAATCCGGACAGTCACCCATCCGACTCGTCTTCAAAACGAATCGCACTCATTTCTCCACACAATGTCCTAGTTCTGATTTCAAGCTAACTTGCATCGTCATGAAAAATGTTTAGGCATGCTTCTAATTATAGGTTTGATTTATTACAAAAAAATAGGGAAGAAGTACTTCCCTACAAACCTAAAAAATGGTTTTAATCTAAACTAGCTACAGACAAATGAAACAAAGACCCTAGTATAGACAAATTCAAGCAAGATCGAACAGCAAAACTTCTGCATCTTCTATCACCTCAATCTCTAACTTTGTCTCTTCACTAACTGCTGCACCATCGCCAGTATTTAGAGATAGACCATTGAGATTAATTGCACCTCTAGCTACCTGTATCCAAGCATGACGCTTCGGTTGTAAAGTATGAGAAACTTGGTCACCTGTTGCCAAAACACCAGCATACAATCTCAGATCTTGATGCACAGTTAAAGCGCCATCTTGACCATCTTTTGCTGCTACCAATCGCAATTTACCAGGAGTTTTAGCGATACTAAAATTATGCTGTTCATAGCTAGGAGGTAAATTTTCAGTATCTGGGAAAACCCAAATTTGCAGGAAGTGTACAGGTTCAGTTTCCGAATGATTATATTCACTATGACGAATACCAGTTCCTGCACTCATACGCTGCACATCTCCTGGCTGAATTATCGAGCCATTACCTATACTATCCCTATGTTCTAAACTTCCTTCTAGAACATAGGTAATAATTTCCATGTCTCGATGTCCATGAGTACCAAAACCAGCACCACCAACTACTTTATCCTCATTAATGACTCGCAGACTTCTAAAACCCAGATGCTGAGGATCATAATAATTAGCAAAGGAAAAAGTGTGGTTTGTATCTAACCAACCATGATTTGCTTGTCCTCTAGCTTCAGATTTACGAATAGTAATCATAATGACCTCCTTAAGGATTAATAGTTTGTTGTGCTGGTCTAACTTTGATTAATTCCTACTTCTAAAGTTTGGCATGGGAGCCATCACAAAAGGGTGGATTCTCAGTATATTTGCAATTGCAAAGTGCGACCTGTTTAGCCTCTTGTATTTCAAAAGCTAGGGGAGTAAAATCTGTTCCTGCGTGGGAACCATCACAGAAAGGTTGATTGCTTGATTGACCACAACTACACCAATAATAGGTTCCTGGTTCTAACGTTAAAACCACTGGTTTAGTGTCAGCAATTGTTGGTTTTGCCATCGTGTTCTCCTCGGAAAAAGAATATTTTTGTGTTCTATATTTACTTTATCGTTAGTACAATAAAAAAAGAAAGTATGTACTTTAAAGTAAGGTAGTTACCAAAAAGATACTATGAAAGCAAAAGCAGCTAATCAACACAAAAAAACCTGCCCCGTAGAAAACACGTTGCAAGTTATTGGTGGACGTTGGAAAGTTTTAATTTTGCAAGAATTATTCTCCGGTATCAAGCGATTTGGACAGTTGCATCGCGCCCTAACTGGAGTGACACAAAAAATGCTGACTCAGCAACTACGAGAACTTGAAGCAGATGGTATCGTACATCGCCAAGTTTACGCGCAAGTACCACCAAAAGTGGAATATTCCCTTACTCCCTTAGGAGAGAGTTTAAAACCTATCTTGGATGTGATGCATGATTGGGGTATTAAGCACAGCGACGAACAGCAAGATGATTAAGCAATTATCTGTTTTTTTGTTCCTATTAAATCAAGGGTAAATCTAACGATCGCGCTCTAAATCATAGATTACCTTCTCGTAATACCAACTCTCAGTCTTTCCTGGATATTTTTGACGTGCTTGCGCCAAGAGACGTTCAATTAAATTGCGATTACCTCCTGCTAGGGAAAACAGCCGAGAACGCAAAGTAGAGCTAACGGATGCTTCTCTTTGACCTCCTTCTTGATACCACTCTTGATATATCTCTTCCCCGCGATTGAGCATCTCTGCGGTTAAATATTCTACTTGTTCTGGCAAATCAGCAATAAATTTACTTGTTTTCTCTACAGCAACAACAGAACTACCAATCGCTAAATAAATGGCTTTTTGAAACAAGTTATTTGCTTCTTCCATAACTTATTTTGTCCTGAATATTTTTTAGATCGTAGCTAAATCAAGATAAAGATGCTGTAAAGTTATCACAAAGATTTGTCTTGCACACTGCATGGTATCCAAGGCAAAATTTTTTATCCTAATATCGGAAAACATAGTTATAGATAAATTTGTGTATTACTAACTCTCCCTGCTCCCTACCTCTCAATGGTATGTTTTGAAAAAAGTAGTGATTTCTCAATTTAACGAGAACGAAAAACAATCTTCTCTCCCTCTGCTTCCCTACCTATCTAAACCCTCGAGTCTAAAAATCATACCCTTAAAAGCTTCTCCCTTCTCCCCTTCAGCTATCTGTAGTTAATTTAAATGCAAACAGCACTACTTTGGCTCCCAAAAACTTTCAGATTCGATTTTATTGTCATATTCCTTAATTGCTGCATTAACATCAGAAATATGTCGATATGCCCACTCACCTAAAATAGCTAAAGGTTCAGCTAACGATTCACCAAGAGGAGTTAGGGAGTAGTCAACCCTAGGTGGAACAGTAGGGTATACCTCTCGTTTAATTAACCCTGATCGCTCAAGGCTACGGAGATTTTGTACCAACATTTTGGGAGAAATACCAACAATTTGTTGCTTAAGATCGCTGTATCTTTTTTTTCCTTGGGTTAATGCATAAATGAGCAAAATTGTCCACTTGTTAGCAATTTTTTCCAGAAGTTGATGACCCTCACAACTAGTCTCGAAAACACCCATATTGGCAATGCGATCAAGGGCAGGTTGAGGATGATAATTTAATCCAGCTTCATTGGTATCGATATCAAGAACCATGTTGACTTACCAAACGGTAACTAATGCACTTTCGTGTAAATCCTTTCGGATGATTATTCACCAATGTTACTCAATAAACATAGCGTTTTGGAAATTACTAACCATGAAAGCAATTGTCATTGAAAATTTTGGTGAACCTACGGTTTTTCAAACAGCAGATATACCTGTTCCTCCAGTTACACCTGGTCACATCCTAATTCGCGTTGCAGCAACTAGCGTTAATCCAGTAGATATAAAAATACGTGAGGGTGCTGTCGCTGATATTGCTCCTGATTTTCCAGCAATCTTACACGGAGATGTAGCTGGTGTGGTTGAAGCCGTTGGCGATGGCGTTGAAGATTTCAAAGTTGGTGATGAAGTCTATGGCTGTGCGGGAGGCGTGAAAGGAACTGGAGGCGCTTTAGCAGAGTATATGCTTGCCGATGCTAACTTAGTTGCTCATAAGCCTAAATCTCTGACAATGGTAGAAACTGCTGCACTACCACTGGTGTCAATCACAGCCTGGGAAGGTTTAATTGATCGCGCTCAAGTCCAACCCAATCACAAGGTTTTAGTTTATGGTGCCACTGGCGGTGTGGGTCATATGGGGGTACAGTTGGCAAAATGGGCAGGTGCAACCGTCTATGCCTTAGTATCCAATGATGAGAAAGCGGCTATTGCTCGTCAACTAGGTGCCGATATCACCATCAACTACCGACAAACTCCTGTTGAAGAATTCGTCGCAGAGTATACAGATGGTCAAGGATTTGATGTGGTTTTTGACACAGTTGGTAATGATAATTTGCAAAATGCCTTCAAAGCCGCAAAAATCAACGGGATAGTTGTCTCTCTGGTTTCCCTATCTCAACAAGACTTGACTCTACTCCATACCAAAGGATTAACCCTACATCTAGTTTTTATGCTGCTTCCTATGCTTTTTGGTGTCAATCGCTCCCGTCACCAAGAGATCCTCTCAAGGATTGCTAATTTGGTTGATCAAGGTCAAGTGCGTCCACTAATAGCTCCTCAAAGCTTTTCCTTTGTCGACGCTGCTGCTGCTCACGCCTATGCTGGATCTGGTAGTGCTGTGGGTAAAGTAACTTTATCTTTTTCCCCATAATTACCGTATTAGGTTTCTGCGGGAAAGAATGTAGGGAGGTAGAATTTTACGTCCCTACATAAGGTTAAAAATTTAGATATTTTACCCAAATTTCTAATCTATTTGGAAAAGAAAGTGGGACAAGAGCCGTAACCCTCGAACCCACTAGTGAAAATTCAGTCTACAAAAGCAATGAAATTATGCTGGTGAATACCAGATAGGGGAGGTATACGTCCGCTCCTGTAGGGTTAGGGGAATTGTGTCGCAAGTAGACTCTAGATCTTTGCCCAAGATTTTCTCCTTGATCTTCTCCTTGATCTTGTCTTTACGGCACCACTTATCACCGTAAAACACCTTGTCGTAATCAGTCCAACGTGGTGTGGGAATTTCGATCACGCGCGCATAGTAGAACGCCCTTTCAGTAGGATCGAAATCGGGATCTGTCCAGACTGTTGACAGCTCCGTTGCTCCAATGGTGTCACTCCAGGTTGCATCGTCGGTATTGACCGTGTTGCCGACAGCAGGAAGCTTACCAGTGGTAGCATCAGGGGTGCGCTCATCGGACCAAACTACGTCATAGACTTTTTCCTGAGTGTTACCTTCAGTATCGAGCCAGCCTTTGACGATTTGGATGCGATCAAGATTTGCCCGCAGTGGATCTTTCAATGCAGCTACTAAAAAGGTTGGTGGATTCATTTTTTGTAGCTGATAGTTCACCAGTTCGTTTATGTTTTCAGGCAACTTCTCAGCAATCTTTGCAGGCAATTTCAGCTCGATCTCTTCAGGGGAAGGCAGATCGCTACCCATAGGAACACCTTTGGCATAGCCCACATCGGCGATATCGCTATTCAAATCGTCTTCCGTGAAATCCCAACCACCAAACAAGCGTACTGTCATGCGTGGTCCACTAGTAGCATAGACTTCTCGACGTGCCATGGCATCAAACAGGGACTCACGGGTATTAGCTTTAGCCCAAACACCCACATAGCCAGCCGCACCATACTGCCAGCCAAATCGTTTCGTTGGCTCAGCGTCCGGATAGATATCTTTTTCTTCGTCAGGGAAAAGACTCTTCTTGGAGACTTCTGCAGCACGATCAGGGCTGGGGGTATAACTAGGAAACTTGCCCATAAAGCTATCCTCTTCCACCGCGTCTATCCCAATATGGGAATCAGTGGAACCCACCAGACCAAATTTGA
This sequence comes from uncultured bacterium, assembly GCA_964633315.1. GTDB lineage: Bacteria > Cyanobacteriota > Cyanobacteriia > Cyanobacteriales > CAWCAG01 > CAZWGS01. The sequence goes on from CAZWGS010000114.1 coordinate 12,317, forward strand.
AAGGATTAGCTCCTAAATCTTCTTCAAACTGGATTCCATTCTTTAAAGCAGCACGGGCATATTCATGCTCGTACATATCTTCTGTTTCGGGAGCACTCAGATCTAGGTTACCGTTATCCCAACCTGCGGTCTCAAAACTGGCAAATTCATCATCAGGAGATAGATAAGGATGAGTTTCGCCTGCTCCCTTGATCTGAATAACTTCGTATAGGGGTTCCCAGCGTTGTCTCAACTCGGCATAGTTGCGGCTGATAGGCACACCACGAGCATCCAAGTCAGAAAACATTTCGCCGTTACTCAGATTGCCGTTGTGGGGAATCGCCAGCACGTCGCCACCAGTAGCCTCTTCGTAGGCTTCCATCCACTTCCAGAGCAGTTCGGGGTCAGTACCATCTTCGGTGGTTTTGGGAACCAACTGCTTTGCTCTGTAACTGTTATCGCGGAAGATAACGTTGCGGTGAAGGTTGTTTCCCTTATCCAGAGAAGTCCATTCGTAGGCGATCATGGCGGTGAATTTTTGGGGATCGTTGAATTCTTCCGCCCAATTCACTTCGTCCTCCCAAGCACTGCGGTACTGATCCGCAGTTTGGAGCATACACGCGGGAATAGTGCCTTGAGCGAAGGCGGAGACAATCTCAACCTGTGCATCTGCTGCATCCTTGGATTTGCCGCTGGTGACCATATCGTGCCACTCGTCTACCTGATCCTGCTCTTCTTGGGTAGCACAATCCTCCGGTGGGCTATTGACAAACTGCAAATACGAACCCAACTGGTCAGTGTGGTCGGTGACAGCTAAGAAGTCCAGGGGACGGGATAACTGCACGGGTTCTCCCCCATCCGTGACCACTTCCTCACCTCGGGCAAAGCGGTAGGAAGCTTCAGGCGTGAGAAGGGTTCCAGCAGCACCTGCATCGAAGGAGTAGACGGTGTGTAGGTGGGTATCCCCCCAGAATACCTGCTCGGGATAGCTTGGCTGATACTCGGCAGGGCGTCCCGCATAGGGAGAGTAGTTTTCTTGCTCCTCTCCTGAAAGCGTTGTGGATCGGTCAATATTGAGAAAATCGTACTCTCCAGAAGGCAGAGAAATTGCCAGGGCACTGTTGGGAACAAATAAAATGCTACCAAAGAAGAGGAGAGCGCAAAACCCGGCGCAAAGCCATTTAATTTGCGATAAGATTCGTTTCATTTTGGTTAGACAAACTCCTTATGGAATTGTTTTTGTTGGTTTGGGCAATCAACTTGCTGAGGATGATTGCACCGTGCAACGTTTTCGCTATTTGCTTTTGAAAACATCTCGTGAAAACGCTCCAGGGTGCCTTCGCCAGCGAGCGGTGAAAGCTCTAAAGCCCCTCACCCCCAAGAAGAAAACTTGAGGAGAGAGGGGTTTGGGGAGAGAGCAATTACATTGGTGAGTACCAAATCGGTGAGGTGTACGCCCGCTCCTGCAATGTCAACGGCACATCAGGTGTTAGACCTACTGCCTCTTTACCGAAAAACGCTTGGTCGTAGTCCGTCCAGCGAGGTGTCGGAATCTCCAGTACCCGCGCGTAGTAGAACGCCTGTTGTGACGGATCGAAGTCTGGGTCTTCCCACACCTTTGCCAGTTCTGCAGCACCGATGCTATTCGTCCACTCGGCAGTGTCGGTGTTGACGGTGTTACCGACGGGGGGCAGCTTGCCGTTGGCATCGGGTACGCGATTTCCTGACCAAACCACGTCGTAGACTTTCTCCTGGGTGTTGCCATCTTCATCAAGCCAACCCTTGACGATTTGGATGCGATCGAGATTGCCCCGAATCGGATCCTTCAGAGCGGCGACTAAAAAGGATGGTGTTTTTAGCAAAGGCTGCACTTTTCCGCCAGGAGCGTCATTGAGATCGCTACCCATGGCAACGCCCTTGACATAGCCCACATCACCGGGGTTAAGACTCACATCTTCCGGGGTAAAGTTCCAACCGCCAAACAAGCGAACCACTATGCGTGGTCCTGTAGTGGCATAGACTTCTCGCCGTTCCATGGCATCGAATAGGGCTTTGCGGGTATTTTCCCGAGCCCAAACACCCATATAGCCAGCCGACACATACTGCCATCCCAGACGCTGAACCGCTTCGCCATTTTCAAAACTACTAGTCCTCACGACTTCCATGGCCCGGTTAGGATTGGGTGCGTCAATGAGATACTTACCTTGGTAGTTATTTTCTTCTACTGCCGACAATCCAATATGGGAGTCGGAAGAGCCGATCAAACCAAATTTGAAGGGGTTTGTTCCCAATTGAGCTTCAAACTGCAGTCCGTTCTTGAGAGCTGCACGAGCGTACTCATGCTCGTACATATCCTTTGTTTTGGGAGCAGTTAAATCCTGGTTGCCATTATCCCAGCCCGCGACCTCAAAACTGGCAAATTCATCATCAGGAGACAGAAACGGATGGGTCTCGCCGGTGCCTTTGATCTGGATGACTTCATAGAGTGGCTCCCAGATTTGTCGCTTCTGGGCATATTTCTGAGTCAGAGGTTTGCCGCACTCGGTGGTGTCTGCAAACATCATCCCGTTGCTGATGTTACCATTGTGGGGAATGGCCAGCACATTACCACCAGTGTTGTCCTCATAGGTCTGCATCCACAGCCAGAGGTCTTCGGGGTCAGTGCTATCTTCTGTGGTGTAGGGTATAAACTTCTTGGCCTTCTTACCATTGTCACGGAAGATAATGTTGCGGTGGAGGTTGTTCCCACCTGGACGTGACGTCCACTCATAGCCAATGAGTGCAGTAAACAGGTGAGGCTCGTTATAATCTTCGGCGGCATCGATTTCTGCTTCCCAAGCGGTGCGCAAACTCTCTACCGTTTGAGGGTATAAAACCTCTGGTAACTCTCCTTGACCGAGGGCTGTACCGATCTCTATGCGAGCTTCGGTTTGCTCTTCAAGGGTGCCATTGACCATTTCGTGCCACCTCGCAACCGTAGGATCTTCGAGAATCTCAGGCGGTTCACCGTTGAGCAGTTGTTCGAATGACCCTAAGCCGTCAGAGTGATCGCTGACGACTAAAAAATCTAAGGGACGAGATAGCTTAACGCGTTCTCCCATTTCGGTTTTGATTTCTTCTCCTCGAGCAAAGCGATAGGCGTCCATAGGGGTCAATCGCGTGCCAGCCGCTCCTGCATCGAAGGAGTAGCTTGTGTGCAGGTGGGTGTCGCCCCAGAACACCTGTTGAGGAAAGTCACGTCCGCCAGCGTAGGGGGAGTAATCATATGGTTCGGGCAGATGCGCCGAGCGCAAGATATCGAGGTAGTCTTCGGGTGGCAATGCTGCCAAGGCGCGATCACAAGTCAAGAGGAGGCTTGCGATCGATAAGAAAATGAACAATCCGCTTAAAAATCGTTTACGCATTTGCGAAAACAATCGATTCATGGATGATGAACTCCTGTAGTAATTGTTTGGTGCGGTTACAATCGCACCGTGCAACGTTCTTGCGATTTGCTTGGGAAAACATTTCGGGAAAACGCTGGAGGGTGCAACCTTAGGGATTTTTTTGAGTTTTGAGATTGCCGCCACAGAGTAAGCGATCTCCGAAGGAGGCTCTTCGAGT
>CAZWGS010000115.1:0-15810 GCA_964633315.1 uncultured bacterium
GAGTTTTGAGATTGCCGCCACAGAGTAAGCGATCTCCGAAGGAGGCTCTTCGAGTTTCCTCAGATCAACCTTATTTTGGTTTCGAGAAATAGAGCAATTTGTCATCTATTGCTCAATCACCGTATCTTCCCGAAACGCCAAGTTCTGAATCCGCTCATCCAAAGAAGGATCCACATGTTAAAGGCACTGTCTACTGTGGGGAAAACTTGATGGAAGTATTCTGCTAAGGAGTCCTGTTCGGTGCCGAAGGGAGCAAAATCGGCATCCAGAAAGCTGGGAAAAGGATAGCTGTCGCCACCGTCGGCGAGATAGCTAGTGGCGATCGCGTACCCGCGCCACTTCGTGATCGCAATAGCTACGATCTGCCTCTAAAAATGCTTCCAAATACGATTCAAAATCACAAACTCAGTCAATAATTTTTGCAATTTTCAAGCCATTGTGAGATGCCAGGATCGGATTATTGGCAATGGCGATCACGTCTAGTTCGGAATTTCGACCAGGCGAAAACCAATGTGAGTGGTTCCAGTATCGGCTATCCATTCCCAAACATTACCCGCCATGTCATATAAACCGTAATCATTCCCCTCGAACGAACTAACGGGAGCAGTTCCTAAGTAGCCATTGTGTAAGAAGTAATTACGCGATCGCTAGACTTACACTCAATCAATACATTGTTGACATAGCCAATCTTGTAATGTGAGATGCCAGGATCGCTCAGAGCTAGGTTTTGAGATGGCGCTGCGCAGTCACAAATCTTGGTGGGACGAGAGCTACAATCTAGATCTAATCCCTAGCTTTTTAATTCAAGAATTATTTGGTTAAGCGAATAATTTCCTGAATCACTTGATTCCAAAATTCTTCATCATTCATATCTAAAGAATCTAAAGCACTTTGGGGGGGACGAGTAAACACGTCAAGCTGCTCTTCAAGGTCTGTCAACTCATAGTTAACATAGCCAATCTCATCATTGCGAGCTGCCAGAATCTGACCGTTATCATTATCGATAAACAACTGCGCAACAAACTCGCTACCATCTTTGAGGTTAAAGCTGAGTTGATCGTCTGCTATCCGGTATTTCATAGGAGCTGCCGCTTCCAGTTCCCCAGTATGCAGGGGTGCAGAGGTGGCAGACTCGCCGAGGTACCAGGTGCCTTGATCCTGAAAGAACTCGTAATCCTGGAAGAAACCGACAAATTCCTCGCCCGTGATGCGATTACTAATTTGCAGATCATGACCACGAATCACGTCTTCAATCTGTTCGCTAGTGAGGGGTTTAATACCTTGTTGTTCCAACTGGTCAACAGTTATGGCATGGGCATTACCAGAAGCTAAATAGGTATAACTGGGAGTATACCAGATAGGGGAACTCCAGGCCCGCTCTTGGATTTCGGTGGGGGAAGACGGGACAATGCCCAGTTCGACCGCATCGTAAGTGGAATAGCGGGGAGTGGGAATTTCTAACGCCCGCAGATAGTAGAACGAACGCACTGTGGGGTCAAAATCCGGGTCTTCCCAAACCGCAGAGATGTCAGTGCTACCGATGTCGTTAGTATAGGTGGCGGTGGAAACATCGACTGTGCTGCCGATAGGGGGCAGTTTGCCGGTTGTGGAATCGATTTCACGCTCATCTCCCCAAGCCACGTCATAAATTTTCTCGTAGGTCAAGCCATTTTCAGTCCAGCCTTTGACCACCTGAATCCGATCCAGGTTACCACTGTTAGGATCCTTGGTTGCCCAGACATAAAACTTGGGTGCATTCTGCGCAGAAGGCGTGGGTAAATCGCTGCCCATTGGCACCCCAGTGGCATAAGCAATATCAACCGCATCCGTTTGCTGATCCAGATTGTCTGGAAAGTCCCAGCCACCGAAAAATCGCACTTGGGTGCGGGTGCCGCTAGTACCAAAGACTTCTTTGCGAGCGAGGGCATCGTAAATGGACTCGCGGGTATTTTCTTCGGCCCAAACCCCGGTTAATGCGCCAGGATTGAGATAGGGCAATTTTTCCCAACCGGGAATTTCACTAAATTGTCGCAGGGCGGGTGTGGCATCGGTATAACCGTGAGAACCGATATAGTCATCTTCTTCGGTATCCCCCGGAGAGCCATTATGGTTGTCCGTGGCGCCTACAATACCATACTTAAATGGATTGATGCCAAAGTTTTCTTCATGGCGTAGACCATTTTTCAGGGCTTCCCGCACATAGCCATAGCGACCACGGGTGCGTTCGCTAGTTTCCAACAATTCAAAGTCTGCAAATTCGTCATCTGGGGAATAGTTCGGCATGGTTTCCGAGGTCCCCTTGATTTGCATGATTTCCACCAATGGCTCATATTTATTGCGCAATGTCAGCCATTCTTCATCAATAGATGGGTCTTCCTGATCAGTATAGGTGTACTTTTCAGGCATAAACATCTTATTAGCGCTAGCGTTACTATTGTGGGGAATTGCCAGAACATGAGCGCCATTGTCCTCATACTCCTGGAGTTTCTTCCACAAGTCCTCTGGTTTTTGGGTATCGAAGGCACTGTAAGGCTCGTCAGGAAGAACGCTGTTATTAGGGTAAAGAGTTTCGTTCCCTTCGTTGTCTGTAAAGCTAACGGTATCACGGAAAATCACGTTCCGATGTAGGTTAGCACCACCAGGAGCCGAAGACCATTCAAAAGCTTGCAAAGTTGTGAATTTGCCTGGGCAATAGTTGTCTTCAGTAGCCTTTTGAATCCTCGCCCAAGCGTTTCTCCTAGCTTCATCTGCAACATCTCCTGTTCCATAGTCAGGGCGGTCTGGTGGGCCGCCCTCTGCACGGTTAGCTTTCTGCACTACATCCACAAAGACAAGGGCTGACAAGATCTCAGACTCAGTTCTGTTGCGAATCGCAATGGCAGTGGGACTGTAGTACTTCTTGACACCATAGTTGTCATCACCATATCCGCGATGGATCGCCATCTCCATTTCGCCAATGAATTCGGCATGGTCAGTTATAGCATCAAAATCTAGGCGTACTGGGTGCTGAGTTATACCGCCTGGAACCTCGTTTGCACCTCCTTTGGCAAAGTTATAAGCAGCATAGGGGTCATTACGCATGAACCCCATATAGGCATCTAGGGAATAGACGGTGTGGGTGTGCAGATCGCCAAAGAGAGCCTGACCTGTGGGGGTCTCATCGAGGCTTTCACAGGGGATCGGCTCGGGGGATTCTACGGGCGCTTCTAGAGGCGGTTGTAGAGTGACCGCTTGTGCGGTATTCCCGAAGGAAAAAACAAACAACAACATGGTCATCAGACCAATGGTGAGTCGTTTTACCAAATGTTTAATCTTTCCTACCATCAATAGCCTCCTTTTAGGCTAAATTTTTAGACTAGATTTTCGTCACGTTTTTAACTTTGCTCTATCACCTCCTTTGCAACTCAAGTGAAAAATTTGACAACCTGCTGAAGACACTCAAACAATGTCAGGGTAGTGATGTTGTGAAGAGATATCCAGCCAATTGAGCTAATGCAATGGCTAACAGCGTTTGAGGCTTTAAATGGCAGTAGCGATCGCCATCAAAAAAACGTCGGTTGTCCTAATTTTTTTTTTCAGCCCACCGCCCAAAACGCGACAACTCGCTGGATGCACCAGAACGACGCTAGAGTGCCAATACCATAGGTAGGCACCCAGCCCAACCAACGGGGATAGTTCTGGAAACCCAAGCGTTTGAAGCTCTCCATGACACCAATAACCGCCAGTACAAATGCCAGTTGTCCTAATTCCACACCAACATTGAAAAATAACAAAGCTGGGGGAATGTCTTGGGGCGGTAACCCTACTTCTGTTAAGGCTCCCGCAAAGCCAAAGCCGTGCAGTAGCCCAAATGTGAGCGCCACCAGCCAGGGATATTGCTCCGTCAGTCCTGGTTTACCCAAACGACTGTGGGCTAGTTCTGAAGCCAAAAACAAAATGCTGAGGGCAATTACCGCTTCCACTGGGGCTTGGGGTACATTAACAAAGCCTAAGGTAGCCGCGCCTAGGGTAATGCTGTGAGCCAGGGTAAAGGCGGTAATCGTCTTCACCAAAAGCCAGGATGGTCCCACAATCAAGATTAGCCCTAGGACAAACAGTAAATGGTCGATGCCGCTGAAGATATGTTCTACCCCTAGTTTGAGGTAAGTCTGCCCCACGGCGAAAACAGTAGTTTTTTCAGGGATAGTGAAGGTTTCTTTCCCAGTGGGTAGCATTGTAGTTTGGGAATGTCCATCAGCCCATTGCAGTCGCAGGAGCACTTCCACAAAGCTATCGACCACTCCGGGAAAGGCAATGGTGGCTTGAGCCAGTCCCTTTTCCCCGCAATCCAATTTCCAGCGACTGAGATTTTTGGTGGGGGTAGTCATCACCGCCGACATCGTTCTCGCCTGACAATAGCTGGGAAAAATGGGACGAATGGTCATGGGACTACTGAGTCCTTCATCGCCAAAACTCAGTGCTGATGGCGTTTTCCAGAGTACGTTTACCTCGCCTGAGGGTTGCTCTTGCAATTCTAGGTAAGCGGTTTGAAAACCGTGGGCTTGGGCAGGTGTAGGATTAAATCCCAGGCTCAGAACAACTAAAAGAGCAACACAGAAACAACGCAAGATCAGGTTCATGCCTCATCCTCCTGAATCGCTTGGTTGAGTGCATCCTGGTCAATGGAAATTGTGTAGCGATCGCGCAACTGCTGATAGAACAGCTTATCCAGTTGCTGACGTTGGTCTCTCATCCAGTCCCGGCGGACATCCCTTCTCACCTCTGCCAAGGTAGCAAGACGACCCTGTTGAATGTCACTAACGTAAACCAAATGACTGCCATAAGCCGAATGGAATGGACCTTGCCAGCCTTTTTCAGTCACCCCAGCCATTTCCTGGGCAAAGGTTCCACCAAAGGTGTTGGTGAGGGTCTGATCTGAAACCAGGGTATAGGTTATGGGCAACATCGAGCGGTCTCCTAGCTGCTGAAACTGTTCTAGGTTGGGGTTAGCTTGTAACTGATTGAGGAAATCTTGAGCTTCGCTATCGGTGCGATCACGCCGCATGTCCCGGCTGAAGTAAATTTGTGCAAAGCTCAACTTGTCGGGTATGGTATAGCGATCTGCATGATCTGCTAAATAAGCTTGCAAGACTTCATCCGAGGGTTCCGCCACAGGTGACACATCTTCCGTCAAGAACTGCATCTTTTGAATCAGCCGCCGCCGCACAATTGTGTCATTTTCATCTAACCCCAATTCCAGGGCTTGTTGATACAAGACTTCATCGTGAATGTAGTTATCAACTAAGGTTTGCAATTCTTTCGAGTTTGGCGATCTTCCCCATTGCTTCTGCCAAGTGGTTTTCAAAAACTCGACAGTGCCTGCAGATATGTCAATTTGCGGCTTGGAGGAATCGGATGTGAGGGAACCGCCAACCACCCAAAAATACAGCCCAAAAAGCAAGGCTCCCAAAATCAGGAAATGCAGCAAAGGTTCTCGCAACACTCGAATCAGTGGATTGAGTCGAGCATCAATTTTGACTTTTGACTTTTGAGGAGTTTCTTGATTAATCAGTGTGCTGAATGTTTCTTGCATAGGTTCTGAGACATTGAAATTGCGTTGCTCAAAAAGCTTAGAGTCAGCCATCAGCTAACACAATGGCTTTCTCAAACTTTGACTTTTTACTTTTGACTAAATGCGTTGCTACGGAATCGTAAATCCCATTGACTCCAAGGGTTTTCGCCGTTTTAACTTGTGACTTTTGCCTCCGGTACAGCCCGAACCTTAATTAAGCCTAAATAGGGCAATTGCGCTTTCATTTGCTCCTCAACGGTATCGGTAATTCCTTGAGTTTCCTGAAGGCAGAGAGTGGACGGTAGCATGATGTCCATCTCCACATTAAGCCGATGTCCCAACCAGCGAGTTCGCAGATTAGATACAGCCTCTGCTTCCACTTCGGTGATATGCTCGATTGCATGGTGGATAGATTCGAGTATTTCAGGTTCCACACCATCAAGCAGGCGACTAAAAATAGTTTGTCCTGACTCCCAAACGATTTTGAGTAACACTGCTGTTATCACTAAGCCAATTACTGGATCCGCCCAAGAATAGCCGAGCCAAACACCCGCAGCACTGACTAACACTGCTAGACTGACTAAACCATCAGCCATGGCGTGATAACCATCAGCAATGAGGGCTGCACTGTTGATTTCACGACCAACTTGAATGCGGAAAATAGCCACAAGCTCATTGCCGATAAAACCTACAATGGCTGCAATTGCTAGCGCGCCTAAATGATGTAGGGTCTGAGGATGATAAAATCGCTCTACGGATTCATAGGCAGTAATCACTGCGCTTAAAAACACAATCGCGATAATAATTACTCCTGCTAAATCTTCCAATCGAGCGAAGCCATAGGAAAATCTGGCTGTTGGTTTACGTCGTGCGACAAGAAAGGCAACCCCCAAAGGAAGAGCAGTCATGGCGTCTCCTATATTGTGGATTAGATCTGCCAGAAGAGCTACACTACCCGAAAGCCAAAACACTAGTACTTGTAAGATAGCAGTAATCAGCAATCCGACCAAAGACCATTTAACAGCGCTGATTCCCTTTGCAGAGGTAGCAATTTCAGGATCTATAACCCCGTGGGTATGGGTATGCCCATCATGGTGATGGTGGTGATGGTGATGTTCTATTTTTGGTTTTATTAGTTGAGTGATGTTGTCAGTGGAAATAAGTCTGGGAAGTTGTGTCATCAAAAACTCCTGTAAGTTTGGACATCCTATCTCTTTAGAGCAGGTATAGAAACGAACAAATAGCGGGTTTAACTACTTGGAAAATTCAAAGGTGCAATTGCAACCATCTTTTTGAGCAATGGTTTGACAGTAATTTTCGAGACAGTAAATATCTCTGAGGCAGTTTCGGTTAAGAAAAAGGCAATGCAATTAGGAGTTAATCCCTTCGTAGTGACAGATTAACTATGTCCTTTCTCCTTGCATATCTTAGTCTGTCATACCATTGGTATTCTGCTGGCAAGAAGGTTATCGTAAAATCTAAAATCTCTGTCTTAAACATTTTTACCTCCATTAGCTCATTTCGGATTCTAATAATTTTTAGTGGGTTCTTTGAGAACATTTTTTTGCTCTCACATGATTACCTTTACCACGTATTTGATTCTAGTTTGTTGAAGATATTTGCTTTTTTTAATAATTGAGCAAATTTTTTTTTATGGAAATAACCTAGAACCTAATCAAATAATGAGGTTTTCACTTTCTAAATTTTTTTAAATTGTTAATTTTTTAAGCTAATGGAGAAAAAAGTAAGCTTAAAGCTAGATACAGACTAGTTTAGAGCTAGTTAACTTAAAGTCAATACTTTAAAAATGATAATTATTGTCTCGATAATGATTATCATTATCTTCAATTATTGATGGTATTTAAATCACTCTTAAGTCAAGAGCCAGAAAGTTTTAAAACTACTTCCCTGTGAGGATATTAAATATTGTTTAACTTTTTTATTAAGACTAGTAACTTGTTAGTGTGGATTTGTGGTAGGCAAAAATCTGCCAAAGCAGCATTTTTCTGGATTGCACTCATCAGTTTACCTATAAATTTAGTCTAGAGGCACTCTTAGAGCACGCTTCAAAACTCTGCAATCAAGAATGTGGAGATGCAAAATTTTATGTCCCCACAATAGGTAAAAATTCAGCTATTTTAATTTCCCCAGATATCTATTGCATGCGATCAATCGTGCGGTATTGAATCGCTTCAGCCACATGGCGAGTTTGCAAATTTTCATCGCCAGCTAAATCAGCAATAGTTCGTGATACTTTCAGAATACGAGTCATTGCTCTAGCAGAAAGTCCTAACTTACGAATCGCACCTTCGAGCAAATTACTAGTTGCTTGATCCAAAGCACAAAAACGACGTAGATGGGAGGAAAGCATCTGTGCATTGCAACGCACATTTGCTTCTTTCTCGAAACGTTTCTGTGCCAAAAAACGCGCCGCAGATACCCTTTCACAAACACTTTGAGAATCTTCTCCTCCAGATTGTTGCATCATTTCCTCTGGTTTGAGACGATTCACTGCTACTTGCAAATCGATGCGATCCATCAAAGGTCCCGATAGTTTAGCCCAATATTGTTCCCTTTGTCGAGGCGAACAGGTACAGGTTTGAATAGGATCGCCAAAATAACCACAGGGACAGGGATTGGTGCTAGCAACTAGGGTAAATTGGGCAGGAAATACCACCGATTGTCGGGTACGAGAAATCGCAACATAACCATCTTCAAGAGGTTGACGGAGAAATTCCAGGACACTGCGTTTAAACTCCGTTAATTCATCCAAAAATAGCACTCCTCGATGCGCCAAGGAAATTTCTCCTGGACGTGGAAAACTACCGCCTCCTACTAAAGAAGGACCAGATGCAGAGTGATGGGGACTGCGAAAAGGTCGTTCTTGAATCAGGGAACCTTTATATTTGAGTAAACCTGCAACTGAGTGAATTTGGGAAACTTCGAGCGATTCCTCAAAACTCAGGGGAGGTAAAATACCCGGTAAACGTTTAGCCAGCATGGTTTTTCCGCTTCCGGGAGGTCCGACAAAAATCAAATTATGTCCTCCTGCGGCGGCGATTTCTAGGGCGCGACGGGCGTGGATTTGCCCTTTTACGTCTTTGAGATTGGGGATAAGATGATATGGTTGCAATGCATCTTTTTTTTGATTTACTGTGACAGGTTGATATTTTTCCGGCTGGTTGAGAAAATCTGCCACTTCCCCTAAATTCCGTACTCCGTAAACATCCAAATCTTCTACCACTGCGGCTTCCTGGGCGTTATCTTGGGGTACAACCAAACCCACAATTCCTAAAGAGGGCGCAGCAGCAGCAATAGGTAAAACACCAGCTACAGCTTGCAAGGTACCATCAAGAGAGACTTCACCAAGAAAGAGATAATCTCCCAATAATTGGGCATCTATTTGTTGCGAAGCGGCGAGAATACCCACACTAATTGGTAAATCAAAACTAGGACCTTCTTTGCGTAAATCAGCTGGTGTCAAGTTAATCACAATATTACGCATGGGAAAGGAAAAACCTGAATTTTTCAGCGCTGCTTTTACCCTTTCTCGCGATTCCTGTACAGCGGTATCGGGTAAACCGACGATAATAGTTTTAGGTAACCCTCCCGAAACATCAACCTCTACTCCCACCTTAACTGCATTAATTCCAACCAAAGATGCACTCCAAACCCTAGCCAGCATATATTTTCCCTCGTCACTGCTAGCCAGTATAGAAATTGCTTTGGGCAAGATTTAACCGGAAATTCACTCGTTTTTGCGATGTAATAGTGCCGTAAACCCTTAAAATTGCGGTGATAAGCAGTGCAATCTAAATTGGAAGCACCATGAGAGATACAATTTTTGGCAAAATCATTCGTCGGGAAATTCCCGCCGATATAGTTTACGAGGATGATTTAGTCCTTGCCTTTAAAGATATTAATCCCCAAGCCCCTGTCCATATACTGGTAATACCAAAAAAGCCAATTCCCCAGTTAGCCGATGCTAGTCAAGAAGATAGCGCACTTTTGGGTCATTTGCTTTACACAGTTAAGCAAGTTGCAGAACAAGTAGGTTTGAGTAACGGCTATCGAGTTGTGATTAATACTGGTGCTGACGGTGGTCAAACAGTAGACCATTTACATTGTCACATTCTTGGTAAGCGTCCGATGCAATGGCCACCGGGTTAGTTAAGTAATAAGTAATAGCGCCGAGAACCCGCGTCGACGAAAGGCGCAAGGGAATGCTCGGTAAGACAGTAATAAGTAATAAGTACCGGAATCAATTTTGTATTGATGCCGCATTGAGTAAGAAAGCAAGAGGTTACTATTCCACTCTAAACAAAAGAAATCCCTATCCTCATATTGTGGGATAGGGAAAATTGTTCTTGGTGGATAAATCTATTTTTTAAGCAAATTAACCTTGCTTACCTTTAAGGAATTTAGCGCCGAATCCCAATAATCCTAAAGTTAGCAGACCCATGCTAGGTTCAGGAATATCTTGTGCAGGAGTTTCTGATACTACTATTTCTTTCAAATCGATATTAATATCAGAGTTTCTTCCGGAGTTATAATCACCTTCATAGCCGAACCAGGTAGACAATCCCAGTCCTGTATTCTTACCATTTGCGCCATGACCAATTTGGAGAGGATACCCACCATTGGTGTAGTCATACAGTACCACTGTTTCTCCTGCATAGGTACCGCTATCTGCGCTTAGAGTTGAATCAATGGTGGAACTGAAGTCATAATACCACCAGGTATCAGTGTCAATGCTACCGCCATTTTCCACATAGGCAGAACCTCCGAGTTCTTTTTTTGGTCCACTTGTACCTTGTCCATCTACACCTTCACCTAGATAGTCAAACCACAAGTCAAAATCCCACTGTTTATTACTATCATTAGCGGCAACAATACTACCAGTAAAGTTAGCTGTGCCGTCATCATATTCATTAAAAATTGCTTGGCTATCGAAGACAAACCTACCACCGCCAACTAACTCTGGTAACCAAAAAGCATGACCAGCGCCATGATCTGAACCATTATCTCTGTATGCTTCTGATGCTTCCCAAGAACGAAGTAAGTTAGCTGCTTCTGCTTCTCCTACTGCACCTAATACTAAGGTGCTAGCGACTAACCCACTTACTAATAATTTTGTAGACATCATGCGAACCCTCTGAATGCTTTGTTTTTTCTTACGTCTACAATCGTATTTTTTATAGTTGGCAATTAGGTTTAGTTGCAATAAAGATTATATGTTTTGAATGTGAAGTATCTAGCCTTTTTTCTATCAAAAATAGAAAAGATTTTATCAATATTGATTTCGAAGCACCTCAGAAAATAAACTTAATTTTCAATGCCATTGTAGTTATTAACTAAGTTAAAACACATGAGAATTATTCTGTCATGAATTGTTTAGTTAGAATAACTTAAGATTTAAGTAGGTTACGAATCTTGTTTCCAGCTCTTCAATGGTAAGGAATCATGTTACTATGCCCTCACCAGGCGAGATAGAGCTTCTTTAGGTAAGACACTCAAGCGATACCTCGTCTCAGCCTGCTGTCGCGAGCGAACTAAAAAATACATCCTGATGGGCACAATACTTCACTGGTTCACGAGTAGTTTTTACAACCAGAGAAAAATAGCTATTTTTCTCGCCTCAGCAATTATTATTTGTTTAATAATCCCGTTAATTAGGCAACCAGCATTCACTCAGGAAGCAACTTCAGTCAAAGTTTTAATTCAAGCTGGAGAGGCTTCCCAATGGCAACCAATCGTAGAAGAGTTTAACAGCAAAAATACTGAGATTAAGTTAGAAATTATCGAAGCTCCTAATGCTGTAAATCAGGTTGAAGATTTATATACATCATCTTTTTTATTAGGCAACTCGCCCTACGATTTAGTCTATATGGATGTCTCTTGGGTACCTAAGTTTGCTGTTGCAGGTTGGTTGAGAGATTTATCTGAGCGAATTTCAGAGACTGAATTAGCTGAATTTCTAAGTGGAGATGTAGATGGTAGTCGCTATCAGGGAGGTTTGTATCGTATTCCTTTTCGCTCTGATGCTGGTATGCTCTACTATCGCACAGATTTACTAGCACGCTCAGGTGAGAGTCCACCAGAAACTTTTTCTGAACTAATAGCAACTGCCCAAAAAATACAGGAAGAAAATCCAGGTTATCTAGGCTACCTTTGGCAAGGTAAACAATATGAAGGTTTATCTGCTATGTTTGTGGAAATACTCGAAGGTTTTGGTGCTTTTTGGATTAATCCAGATACCCTGGAAGTAGGTTTGGATCAACCAGAAGCGATTAAAGCAGTTGATTTCCTCTATAGTACTATTGACTTAGGTATTTCTCCTTCTGGAGTTATTACCTACACAGAAGAAGAGACTCGCCGTCTATTCCAAAATGATAAGGCTATTTTCCTCCGTAATTGGCCTTATGTATTTGGTCCTGCTTCTCAACCGGATTCTCCTATTAGAGGCAAGTTTGCGGCCAAACCAATGGTTCATGTTCCTGGGGAGAAAAGTGGTGCTTGTCTAGGTGGTTGGGGTTTAGGTATTAGTACAACTAGCAAACATCCTGAAGCAGCTTGGCAGGTAATTAAGTTTATTAGTAGTGAAGCGGTGCAACGCAAACTGGTTCTAGATACTGGTTATGTACCTACTCTCAAGTCCCTATTTAATGACCCAGAAATTGTGGCTAAGTATAGTCACTATCCCCAATTGTTAGAAGTAGTTGAAAATTCTACTTTGCGCCCCCCTATTCCTCAATATGCCCAAGCTTCAGATATTCTGCAACGCTACCTTAGTGCTGCACTAACTGAAAAAATGACTCCAGAAAAAGCGATGCAAGCCGCAGCGAATGAGACTCGCAGACTTTTAGGAGTAGATAGTTAACTTCCTAGAGAAGTCAAGTAATAAGTGGCAATCAACAATAGGTAATTGAATACAGCCAAAACTCAGGAAAATAATACTTTCTCAAAGAAATAATGATGCATTCCTCAAGTTATCTCGAAAATTCAGCCGTTGAGACCAATAACGAACAACAAATAACGAACAACAAAAAACTAATGCCTAATGATACGATTCGTAAACGAGAACAAAATATAGGCTGGTTACTAACTCTACCAGCTTTACTGGTACTAGCGTTGGTGTTTATTTACCCTATAGGACGAGCTTTTTGGCTCAGTTTATTCACAGACAATCTAGGTACTAAACTCGAACCGATTTTTTCTGGTTTAAGTAATTATGGGCGGATGTTTGGTGATGGGCGATTCTGGCAAAGTATGTGGAATACTTCTGTGTTTACTGCCATTAGTGTTTTCCTAGAGTTGGCTTTAGGAATGGGAGTAGCTTTAGTCCTTAATCAATCATTTCGAGGTCGAGGTATAGTTCGCACTATTGCTATTATTCCCTGGGCCTTACCAACTGCGGTTATGGGTTTAGCCTGGACATGGATTTTTAATGATGAGTTTGGTGTTGTCAATGATATTTTGCTGCGTCTTGGTGTTATTGACACGGGGATTGTTTGGCTAGGAAATCCTACTTTAGCTATGCTCGCTTTAATTGTTGCTGATGTTTGGAAAACCATACCTTTTATTGCGATTATTCTTTTAGCAGGGCTGCAATCTATTCCTAAGGATTTATATGAAGCCCATGCCATTGATGGTGCCAATTCCTGGCAGAGTTTTTGGCAGATTACTGTACCCTTAATTTTGCCACAAATATTAATCGCCCTGCTCTTCCGTTTTGCTCAAGCTTTTGGTATTTTCGATTTGGTACAAGTAATGACAGGTGGTGGTCCTGCTGGGGCAACTGAGACTGTTTCTATTTATATTTATGCTACCGTGATGCGCTATCTAGATTTTGGTTATGGCGCTGCTTTGGTAGTGGTAACATTTTTACTTCTTCTTGTGGCAGTTAGTGTTACTAATTTACTGCTGACTCAAGCAAGAAAACAAGCTTCTGTAATTTAGTTATGAGTATCGCTAAAAAAACATCAAGTAGCCTTGCTAGGCAGCTTATTCTCTGGAGTTGTATTGTCTTAATTGTCATTTTTTTTCTTGCTCCTATTCTTTGGCAATTACTGACTTCTTTTAAAAATAATGCCGATATTGCTGCGATTCCCAATATTTATCTGCCTAGGCAGATTACTTTAGAGCATTATCTAGAACTTTTTAGTCGTCGTCCTTTTCTGCTCTATATTTTTAACAGTGCTTTAGTGGCGAGTGTTTCTACTTTGCTCTGTTTGGCTTTAGGTTCTCCTGCTGCCTACGCTTTGGCAAGATTAAAGTTGCCTGGAGAAAAAGTTATTTTGGCTGGGGTTCTTATTGTTACTCTGTTTCCCTATGTTTTACTATTTTTAGGTTTATTGGAAGTAATCAAAACAGTGGGTTTAGGAAATAATTATTTAGCCCTAATTATCCCCTACACAGCGATTAACTTGCCCTTGACAATTTTGGTAATGCGAAGCTTTTTCCAACAGCTACCCAAAGACTTGGAAGATGCAGCTAAAGTGGATGGCTATAAAACCATACCGATGTTGCTAAAAATTGTCTTGCCAATGACAGCACCAGCTTTGGTGACAACGGGAATTCTAACTTTTATTTTTGCCTGGAATGAATACATTTTCGCCCTTACTTTTATCGCTCGTGACACTATGAAAACTATTCCTGTTGCCACTGCGGAATTAGGAGGGGCTACAGTGTTTGAAATTCCCTATGGACCAATCGCCGCCGCTACAGTTTTGGGAACATTTCCTTTAGTTGTTTTAGTGCTTTTATTCCAGCGTCGTATTGTTCAAGGTTTAACAGCTGGTGCAGTGAAAGGTTAATGAGACACAGTTAGGTTTAAATAGGTAGGGGAAGCGGGGGAAGTAATAAGTAATAAGTAATAAGTAATAAGTAGGGAGGCTGGGGAGGCGAGGGAAGAAAAGCTTGTTTTTTCAATCCAAGGATAAGAAAAAACATCACTTTGTAAAAAAATACTTTCCAGAGGTAGGAAGAGGAAAGATATTTTTGATTTTTATAAAGTAGCTTTTAACAAGCATAAATTGAGATGAGTAAGCAGCAACAAGTTAATTAATCATGGCAAAACTAGAACTAAAAAATCTGCGTAAAGCATACAGTACAAAAGTTATTCCCGTTAAAGATATTAATTTGGAGGTGGAAGACGGGGAATTTTTAACCTTACTGGGACCTTCTGGTTGTGGTAAATCTACCTTATTGCGATTAATCGCTGGTTTAGAGGAGCCAACGAAGGGGAAAATATTAATTGGCAATCGCAATGTGAATAAAATTGCTCCTGGTGACCGCAATGTTGCTATGGTGTTTCAAAGTTACGCCCTTTATCCCCACCTGAATGTGGCAGAAAATATTGGCAGTGCTTTAAAATTGCGTCAGGTTGCGCCAGAAGAAATTAAGCAGCGAGTCGCCAGTGTTGCGATTAAACTGGGACTGGAAAAATTGCTAGAACGTAAGCCAGGAAAGCTATCTGGGGGACAAAGACAGCGAGTTGCCCTAGCGCGCGCTTTGGTTCGTAATCCGGATCTTTTTTTACTTGATGAACCTTTGAGTAACCTGGATGCTTTGCTGCGGGAACAGGTGAGGGCTGATTTGAAACAGTTGTTTAAAGAGCAACATAAACCTGTAGTTTACGTGACTCATGACCAAACCGAGGCGATGACTCTCTCGACGAAAGTAGCTGTTCTCCTCGATGGTATAGTACAACAACTTGACCCTCCTAGCCGTATTTACAGCCATCCTGCGAACCAATTTGTAGCCAGTTTTGTTGGTAGTCCGCAAATGAATCTATTGCATCTCAAATGTGAGAATAATGCGGCGATTTTAGGGAAATTTAAGCTTACTTCTCCAGATTTACCCACGATGCCAGATGAGGTGGTGATGGGTATTCGTCCAGAGGATATTCACCTCGCTCAACCAGAAGATTACCAGACGGTGCGTGGTCAAGTATATCTTTCTGAGGAGTTGGGGAAAGAGAATTTGATTAGTGTGAAGGTGGAAGATTCAGATATTACCTTGCGTTGTTTGCTGCCTAGCGATCATAACTGGGAAGGTAACACCATAACCCTGGCGATTCCGGGAAGGCAAATCCATTGGTTCGATGTGCGCAGCAAGCACCGACTTTAATCCCCAGGAATTGGCTAAGATTAAAGGGCTAGTCTTTACTCAATTATTTTGGAGGGCGAACGACGGGACTCGAACCCGCGAGTGGTGGAACCACAATCCACTGCCTTAACCACTTGGCTACGCTCGCC
>CAZWGS010000116.1:0-15620 GCA_964633315.1 uncultured bacterium
GGCGACTCAAGAAGCCCGCGTTCTATCTGAAAGATGAACGTCGGGAGAATGTCACACACTTACTCAATAAACTGGCTTGAGTGAGGCATTTCGTATTTGTGGCTACAAAACACCTCTACTTATGAATTTAATGCATATATTTAATGCATTATTAGCATATTGCTCTTGGTGGAGATGATTCGAGTTCTTATCCTGGAAACTAGAGTGAATCCTCAAGATATCCCCTACGTGAAAACGCTAAGATGCCAAAAATCACTGCGCAAAGTAAAACTTTCACTACTCGGAAAAATCTCTCCCTAGTGCATCAGTATCTCCAACAAGCACCTTCGGGTGACAAAACTGATGGTCAGGTTTCACTCCCAAAATTAAACTCACTAGAAGCATTAGAATTAGCGCTACAAGTACTTCTAAGGGGAGATTTTCAGGAAAGGTGGGAAGTCAGCAAAATCCTTCCCAAACTGGGACAAGCAGTGGTTATACCCTTGATTGAGATTCTCGACGATGAGGCAGCTGATATTGAAGCAAGGTGGTTTGCTGGTAGGATACTGGGTCAATTTGAACAACCAGAAGTAGTCATTGCCCTGGTTAAATTACTTCAGAATACAGAAGACGAAGACTTAGCAGCAATGGCAGCCCAGGCTTTAGCTGAGATTGGTGACAGTGCAGTAACAGCCCTACAAGAATTACTCCTGCAACCAGAACTACGCCTGTTGATAGTACAAACATTATCCTACATTCGCCGTCCCCAAATTGTCGAACCATTGCTAGGGGTAGTCCAAGATCCGCAGCCAA
Source organism: uncultured bacterium (assembly GCA_964633315.1). Taxonomy (GTDB): domain Bacteria; phylum Cyanobacteriota; class Cyanobacteriia; order Cyanobacteriales; family CAWCAG01; genus CAZWGS01. The sequence continues at coordinate 793 of CAZWGS010000116.1, forward strand.
AAATTCGGGCGATGGTGATAGAAGCTTTGAGTAGTTTTCGCGATCCTCGCATCACTCCCGTACTCATTGCTGCTCTCCAGGATATCTCAGCAGCAGTACGTCAGGAAGCAGTAGTTGCATTGAGTTTCCGGGAAATCCAAGTCCCAAGTGCACAATTAGTCTGGCATCTTCAACCCCTAATGTATGACTTTAATTTACAAGTTTGCCAGCGTGCTGTTACGGCAATGGGGCGTATCGGTACAGATGATGCTACAGAGGCTTTATTTGACTTACTCAAATCCCCTGTAACACCAACTGTGCTGCAAATAGATGCGATTCGGGCTTTAGGTTGGGCAGCTAGCCAATCAGCCCTGGAATACTTAAGTGAAATCCTCAGTGGGTCTCAAGTCTCACTGTGCCAAGAAATTGTTGCAGTTTTGGGACGTTGGCATTGTCAGGAATTGCGGGTACAAGTGAGTCAAATACTACTAGATTTTCTTGCTTCTGAGAAAGAAACAGCCCAAGACACAAAAGTAAAGCAAGCGGCAGCTTTTTCCCTAGGGCAATTAGGAGTAACTGCTGCCATTTCAACTCTTGAAAAGTTGGCAACCGACGAAGATTCTATCGTCAAACTACACGCACTCTCATCACTAAAAAAGCTTAATCTGGCAGCTCAAGATGTAAATTGCGAATTTAAATAATCTATTTTTTGCATTTATATTTTTTTTTCTGTATCTCTCTATACAAAAAAAAATCCCTTTCCCTTCGACCATGTTGGTGATAACTTTAAGACTTGGTTAAAGCTTGATCGGCTTGCTAACCAACTCCAGTGTGGTGTGTAGAGATAGAAAAAAACAGATGTCAAACAAACCTTGGCTTACCCCAGCATTGCTAGCAGGAATGACCTTGCTAGCTTCTCCAGCAGCAGCAAATGAGTTTTTAGGCGAAACTGATTTCACCAACTCTCTTGATGCTGATCCTATGGGTCAAGTCACCAATGTCAACCAACTGCGGGACGTTTCCCCCGGAGATTGGGCATATGAAGCATTGCGTAACTTGGTAGAAACCTACGGTTGTATCGCTGGTTATCCCGATGGTACTTACCGAGGTAATCGCGCCATGACTCGCTACGAGTTCGCGGCTGGTTTGAATGCCTGTTTACAGCAAATTGAGCGCCTCATTGCCGCTTCCACAGCAGATTTTGTCACCAGGGATGACTTGGTAGTATTGCAACGCCTCTTAGGAGAATTTGAGGCAGAATTAGCCACCCTAGGTACTCGTGTTGATAATTTAGAAGGTCGTGTCGCTTTCCTCGAAGACCATCAATTCTCCACCACCACTAAACTAGTGGGTGAAGTTATTTTTGCACTCTCCGATACCTTCGGCGATGATGACGATACCCAAACTGTATTCCAAGACCGGGGTCGACTCAACTTTGTCACCAGTTTCACTGGTAAAGACGCCCTCTTCACTCGTCTGCAATTTGGTAACTTCGGGAACTCCTTCGCTGACGAAATTGGCACCAATGAAGGTCGTTTTGCCTATGATGGCGATTCTGGTAACAACGTTTCACTCAATCGCCTCCACTACGTCTTCCCCGTTGGCGATAATGTCAAAGCCACCATTATGGCTAACGCAGGTGGTCACCACTTCTATGCTGATACCCTCAACGCTGGTTTAGAAGCAGGTGGCGGTGGTAGTGGTGCCCTGAGTCGCTTCTCTGAACGTAACCCCATCTATCGTATTACCTTGGGTGGTGCTGGCGCTGGTTTACGTTTTAAACTAAGTGATAGTTTCAAAATTGAAGGTGGTTACCTCGCTGGTAGTGCTAGTGACCCCTCTGATGGCGCTGGCTTATTCAACGGTAGCTACTCAGCCCTAGGACAAGTTGTTTTTGAGCCTGGTGATGATTTTAAGCTTGCTTTTACCTACGTTCACGGTTTCAATAACGAAGAAACCAGTACCCCCTTCGGTTTTGGCAATACAGGTACTTCTTTAGCAAGCCTCAATGGTGATTTCATTCCCAATGCTAACGTAATTAGCAACTCCTATGGTGGTGAACTTTCCTGGCGTTTGAGCCCCGGTTTCCTAGTTGGTGGTTGGGTTGGCTATACCCACGCTAGCTTACAAGGTCGAGGTGATGCCGATATCTGGAACTTTGCTGGAACCTTAAGATTCCCCGATTTATTCAAAGAAGGTAACTTTGGCGCCATTATCGTTGGTGCAGAACCCTGGTTAGCAGATTTGGGTGTTGAGGGAGATGAAGATTTTGAGGATGATTTACCTTGGCATATCGAAGCTTTATATGAGCACAAAGTGACTGATAATATTACCCTCACCCCAGGTGTAATTGTTTTGACCGCACCTAGTCAGGATAATGACAATGATACGGTGTTCATTGGTACGGTGAGAACAGTATTTAGTTTCTAAAACAGAAATTTTACCAGCTTAAAACGGGACAATTTTATCGATTGTCTCGTTTTTTTGTTTTTCCCAATTGATATATTCCTCTTTTCTGACTAAGGGGATTTTCAACGCAAATGCCTTGATTGAGCCGACGAAAAATCGAGGTTTGACCTTAAAGTTACAAAAGAGGGATCATAAACTTCCCCAACATCCCCAGTTTCCCCCGCCTCCCCTGCTTCCCCCGCCTCCCCTGCTTCCCCAGCCTCCCCTGCTTCCCCAGCCTCCCCAGCCTCCCCAGCCTCCCATCAACCCTAAACATGACTTGTAGCACCATAGCTGTAGTAAAAACTACCAAACCCTTGAGACAATTGCCCTATGCTCAACCTATGATGAATAAATGGCATAAAGCATAAACCAATCATGCGCATCGAACAGTTGCAGGCTTTTTTAGCCGTTGCCCAGATGGGTAGCTTCGGACAGGCGGCAAAAAAGCTGGGGGTAACTCAATCCACAGTTAGTCGTCAGATTATTTCCCTAGAAACAGATTTGGGTTTGCAACTATTCCATCGCTCGAATCAAGCCAAACTAACTCTTGCAGGGGAACATTTAATGCCCCGGGCGCGCAAAATTTGTCAAGAGTGGCAACTTGCCAATCAGGAAATTTCCGAATTACTGATGGGTAAACAGCCAGAACTTTGTGTGGCAGCGATTCACTCCGTTTGCGCCCACTATTTACCTCTGATTTTGCCTCAATTTTGCCGAGATTATCCGGCACTACAACTGCGAGTTACAGCTTTGGGTAGTGATCGCGCCTTGAAAGTATTGCGCGATGGCTTGGTTGATGTTGCCATTGTGATGAATAATCGCTTCCTCACCACTAGCCCAGAAATGGTAGTGGAAGTACTCTACGAAGAAGAAATTCAAGTCTTGATGGCAGCCAATCACCCCCTTGCCCAACATGAATTTATCCCCTGGAAAGAATTAGTAAAATATCCCCAAGTTGTCTTCAAAGATGGCTATGGTATGCAGCGGTTGGTACAAGAATTATTTGCCACAGATGCTGACCTTAAAATTGCCATGGAATTAAATACCCTTGATGCTTTCCGGGGAGTTGTACGCCAGGGCAATATGACGGCTATTTTACCTCGTGGGGCTTTAATTGAGGCGGTTTCTGACCCTACCCTGGCGATTCGCGCCCTCGCCCACGAATCTAAACTCAGCAAAAATCATAATCTTCTACGAGAAGTAGTTCTAGTTACCACCAAAGATCGCTTAGAATTACCACCGATTAAATATTTTTGCCAGTTGGTCAGACAACTGAACTCCAAAAATGAAAATCAATTAACTTCGGACTTAACTTCTATAGCCGTTAATCACTAAATCAATCGATAATTGATCACCGAGCAATGATAGATGATTAAAGTATATGAGCAAAGCTTTCAGGGAGCTATTAAAGAAAGTAGGTAGTGGTACTCACACCTCCAAGGATTTAACTCGTAGCGAGTCAGCAGCAGCGATGCGCATGATGCTACTAGAAGAAGCCACCCCTGCCCAAATTGGGGCATTTCTGATTGCCCATCGCATTAAACGTCCCACTCCTGAAGAATTGGCAGGAATGTTGGATGCTTATGACCAATTGGGACCTACTCTAGCTGCCGATAATATGCCCTGGGAACAACCAGTTACAGTTTTTGGTAATCCCTACGACGGGCGATCTCGTACTGCCCCAGTTACCCCCATTACAGCCCTCATCTTAGCAGCAGCCCAAGTACCAGTAATTCTGCATGGTGGCAATTGTATGCCCACTAAATATGGCGTACCTTTGGTGGAGATGTATCAAGGATTGGGAGTAGATTTTACTAAAGTAAGTTTGTCCCAAGCACAAAATTTGCTTGCTACCACGGGTTTAAGCTTAATTTATTTACCCCACCACTTCCCCCTGGCTGACAAATTAGTTACCTATCGCGATCAAATTGGCAAAAGACCACCTTTAGCAACTCTAGAATTAATTTGGCTACCTTACCTGGGTAAATCCCACATCATTGCGGGTTTTGTCCATCCACCAACAGAAGATCGTTTTTGCCAAACTTTCAAGCTACGCAATATCCACCACTACACCACCGTTAAAGGACTAGAAGGCAGTTGCGATTTGCCTCGCTCTCGCACTAGTATCATTGGTACCAATAAATACCCCACTCCTTCTACTTGGCAACGTTTGCACATTCATCCCCGCGATTATGGTTTTGCTGCTAAGGATGTGCCTTTGGAATCCACAACTGTCCTAGTTGAAAAATTGCAGGCAATTGTGGCAGGTAAACCCATTGAATTAATGCAGGATGCAATTTGGAATGGTGGCTTTTATCTTTGGCATTGCGGTGTTTGCCCAGATTTAAGCGCAGGTTTAGCGAAGGCGGAGGAAATGTTAATACAAGGTCAAGTGAAGGCAAAAATCCAAGAAATGAGCCAGCAGATTGCTTCATTTTAGCCAATGTCCGAAATCGAGTAGAGTGCTAATTGATTGTCCATTGTTGCAAGTCGGGTTATTTTAGTTACACCCTGGTTACGGTAAAAACTGTATCCTCATAACGCCTAGATAGAATCTTTGCCCTATGGCGATGTTCGTGAATAAATCCAAAGATTGGAGCTTTTAGTCTGTTTTCTTCAGTTTTGCTGAGAATAAAGATCTTGAGATAGGGGTGTAATTTCTCTTTAGTTTGAGCAAGATCAAGCTGTTATGTCTGGAGTAATTGGGGTTTTGGCGACGATGTCTTTAGATTTTCTTGAATACATTGGTAGCCACTTCTAGCAAGTTATTAAGTCAATGATTCTTCTCAGTTTGGTACAAAATTAAATTCTGTCTGTACTTTCAGATATCTGTTGTCATGTCAATTGGTATATTTAAAGAAGCTTTGCGTACCTTAGGTAAGGAAGCACAAAGCTTGAGTGCGGTACACAAACCCACCTCCCGGCGAGTCAAAAGTTGGTACAAATGGCTAGCCCCAGGATTATTAGTCAAACGTTGGCTATTAATTAGTGCTGGTGGTGTCTTAATCACAAGTTTAGGCTTGGCAATTTGGGTCAAACTAACACCTATTTTCCGCTTAATTGAATTTACCTCTCATCTCCTGGAAACTATTGCTAATATTGTTCCTAGCTATGTTTCTGGTCCCTTGGCAATTGCCTGTGGACTGTTTTTAGTTTTTTGGGGACAAACTCGCACTGTTAGTTCTATTACCGAAGCTTTGCAACCAGAGGGCAAAGAAGAACTAATAGATGTACTCACAGCCCATCGTCGCCTCAATCGAGGACCGAAAATTGTGGCGATTGGTGGTGGGACTGGACTTTCGACACTGCTGCGAGGGCTTAAAGTTTATAGTGCTAATATCACTGCGATTGTTACCGTTGCCGATGATGGTGGGTCTTCTGGTCGCCTGAGAAGGGAAATGGGAGTCTTACCACCGGGAGATATTCGTAACTGTGTTGTTGCCCTGGCTAATGAAGAACAGTTACTCACAGAACTATTTCAATACCGCTTCAAAGCGGGGGATGGTTTAATGGGGCATAGTTTTGGCAACTTGTTTCTCACTGCCATGTGTGAGGTAACAGGAGACTTGGAACAGGCGGTTGCAGCTAGTTCGAAAGTTTTAGCTGTCAGAGGACGTATTTTGCCCGCTACCCTAACTGATGTGCGTCTGTGGGCAAAACTAACCGATGGTCGGAGAATTGAGGGAGAATCACGAATTACGGAGGCTGGAGGCAAGATTGCAACCCTGGGTTATATCCCAGAAAATCCACCTGCTTTGCCAGCTGCCATTAAAGCGATTCAAGAAGCCGATTATATTATCATGGGTCCTGGCAGTCTCTACACTAGCGTGATTCCCAATCTTCTAGTGCCAGAAATTCGAGCTGCGATCGCTAAGACTAGTGTACCTCGGATCTATGTTTGCAATATTATGACCCAACCGGGAGAAACGGAAGGTTACAGCGTTTCTGACCATATTCGCGCCATTGATGAAGTTTGTGGAGAACGCTTGTTTGATGCGGTTTTGGTACATCGCAAAGTACCCTCTGCCCAAGCTTTGATTCGTTACGCCCAAGAAAATTCCCATCCTGTCTTTATTGACAGGGAAGATGTTAGCAAATTAGGTCGTCGCCTTGTTCTTTCCAATATCATGTACGAAGATAAGGAAACAGGATATGTACGCCACGATCCTGAACGACTAGCTAAGGTACTGTGGAAATGGTTGAGTGGTACTCATGGGCATAAGTTTACTAGCGATTAATCGCTAGTTCAGGGTGCACAATACAGACCTTGGGAAGTTGGAGAAATGGGATAACGGATAAGTTATTGACTTTTAACCAAAAACACAATTAGCCATCACAATTAATCCCCCTGGGGGCAATGGGAGAGGATAAGACAATGGATGTGCTGGTGTGACCAAATTGACTCAACTTGCCAATTAAATCCTCTAAGTGGTTAATAGAGATGGCAACGACTTTCATCGCCAAAGAACAATTCCCGGTTACATGATGACACTCTAAAACCTCTGGTATATCCTGAATCAAGGCAATAACTTGGGTATATTTTTCCGGTGATGTGGTGAGTTCGATTAATGCCATTAAGGGCAAACCAACTTTTTCCGGACTGACTTGTGCTTGATAACCAGTAATGATACCTGCTTCTTCCATGCGTCGCACCCTTTCTGTAGCTGCGGGAGGAGATAGCCCCACCATTCGTCCCAATTCAGAAAATGAGAGACGGGCATCTTGTTGCAATGCTTGCAAGAGTCGCCAACCTGTGGCATCTAGTATTTTCTCGCTATTTAAACTCATAATGACTTTTTACTTTGAAAGTATTTCTATTTCTAGCAGAATAGATTTAAATCTCCATTTAAACACAGGTAGTTTTCTTCTAAATTTAAATATAGGTTTAAGACTCTAAATTTTTTTGCTCGCAACCAGGCTGCATAGCTGCAAGGATAATGAATCTAGACTTTTTTGGGCAAGGGTTACTAATTGGTTTCTCTATTGCTGCCCCTGTAGGTGCTATTGGTATTTTGTGCATCAATCGCACGCTAAATCAAGGGCGTTTAATAGGTTTACTTTCGGGTTTGGGTGCAGCTACTGCTGATGCTGTATACGGTTTTGTGGGAGGTTTGGGGATAACTTTTGTGTCCCATTTACTCATCAGTGGGCAATTTTGGCTACGTCTTTTGGGTGGTTTATTTTTGTGTTATTTGGGTGGCAAAATTTGTTTGAGTAAAATGGCATCCCAGGAAGTTGTAGAAGCCAATCAAAGCTTTATCTCTGCCTACATTTCCACTTTTGTGCTTACTCTAGCTAATCCCACCACAATTTTATCTTTTGCTGCCGTATTGGCAGGTTTGGGTTTGGCGAATACTCAGGGTAATTATGGCGCTGTAATTACCTTAGTTTTGGGTGTATTTTTGGGTTCAGCCCTATGGTGGTTGCTTCTTAGTGGTGGTGTCAGTTTGCTGCGAAACTGGTTTTCCCCACAAAAACTAAGCTTAGTTAACTATGTCTGTGGGGCGATTCTTTTCGCCTTCGGGATTTTAGCCTTTGTCGGGATATAAAATTTTACATTCCTACATTTTGATTAAATCTTACTGATTATTTCACGCACAGAGGCTATTAATTAATCACCCCTGAAGTCGCAGAAATATTAGTTGGAGGCTGACAAGCTTGCGGTTGAGGAGAAGTGACTTGGACTTCCACTGCTTGATATCCTGAGATACTCAGGAGGTTACTCACGGCTGTTTCAGCCCTTTGATTTGCTTGCTCCAGTAAACCTTTACTACAAGCAGCTTGCTCTATCTTAGCTAGAGTTTCCCTTTCTGCCAAGGTTTGCAATTGTGGTGCAACATCAGGTCCCAAATTTAAAAAACCGCGATTATAGTCATAAACTTGGGAACGATTAACATCAATTTTACTATCGAGGATTTCGGGTGCTGGTAGGGTTACCTGAATCGAATCCTCAGAAACTTTGACATCATTGCGGTCTAATTCACTCAAGTCTACACCTGCACGCACCTCTCCGTGGGCAATGTAAAGAAGCTGAGTTTTACCAAGAACAAAATTTCCAACTTTCCTATCTTGACTAGCAGGAACTATCGCTTCCATAGAGTAAACTGCTGTAGTTAGTTCGCTAACACCGCGCACCTTTTCTACGATGAGGCTACTAATATCTACCTCTGGTTCGCTGGGTGTAGTATCTAACAAAGCACCAATGGTTTCCATAAAGCGATTACTTGTCTGAAGAATGCCAAAAACTATCATCAGCAAGCCCACCAGAAAACCACCTGCACCCATTATGCTCAGTTTCCGCAGCAAAGGTACATTAACATTTTCTCGCAACCGCTTTAGGGATTGGTTACTTGCTTCCCGGTCTGTGTAGTTACTAGATTTAGGGAACATGGCTAGCTCTATAGATTGGGGATAGGGAAACTTTTGGTAGTAGGTGAATTAGTTTTGACTAAATTATAACTAGGCACCACTAACCTGTTTATGATATCCGAGAAAGGAATTTTTGGCTCCTACTTTCTTAAAAATCCTCTGATTCATCACCCACTTCTCCTTCAGTATCGCTGAGGTAAGAATCGCCTCCGAAGCGAGTTTGTGGGGGAATTGCAGCAATAATGGCATCAATTACTTTAGCAACAGGTATCACCTGAAGACCCAAATCATCGGCAAAAGCCTGACCTTTCGGCACAATGGCGCGTTTAAAGCCTAATTTAGCTGCTTCTTTAATTCTATGTTCCATTTGCGCCACCAAACGCACCTGTCCTCCCAAACCCACCTCCCCAATGAGAACAGTACGCTGATCCACAATGCGATCACGGAAACTAGCCACAATTGCAATCGCCATCCCCAAATCCGCTGCTGGTTCCTCCACTCCCAATCCCCCCGCAGAAGCCACATAAGCATCTAATTTAGACAGGGGAATACCCACTCTTTTTTCCAAGACAGCGAGAATTTGCTGTAAACGTCCATAGTCTACACCAGTAGTGGAACGACGGGGTGAAGAGTAACTAGTGGGACTAACTAAGGCTTGCAATTCCACGACAATTGGACGTGTTCCTTCACAGGCTACCACTGTCGCTGTTCCCGGTGAAGCATCTTCGCGATTCCCCAAAAACAATTCTGAGGGATTAGTAACCTCCGCTAAACCATGTTCCACCATTTCAAAAATACCAATTTCGTGGGTTGCACCAAAGCGATTTTTGACTGAACGTAGCAAGCGATGGGAAGCGTAACGATCTCCCTCAAAATACAATACCGTATCTACCAGATGTTCCAAAACCCTAGGACCTGCAATCGCACCTTCTTTGGTTACATGTCCCACAATCAGTAAGGTAATATTCTCCCGCTTTCCCACCTGCATCAAAGCCGAGGTACATTCTCTCACCTGCGCCACAGAACCTGGTGCAGAGGTTAGGGAAGCAAAGTACAATGTCTGAATACTATCAATTACTGCCACCTGGGGCTTCAGAGATTCAAGTTCCCGCAAAATTTCTTCTAAATCTGTTTCTGGGAGAACATAAAGATTGTGACCAGAATTTGTTTCCTGAGAAGTTGTTTTCGCTTTCCCATTACCCTGACTCTCCACTTCTACCACAGGCGTTGTCCCTACCCCCAAACGAGAAGCGCGCAATTTCACTTGCTGTCCAGACTCTTCCGCACTAACGTAGAGAATGCGGTGTCGTTTAGCTAACTGATTAGCCACTTGCAACAATAACGTAGATTTACCAATTCCTGGATCGCCACCAATTAAAACCAGGGAACCAGGGACAATTCCTCCCCCCAAAACCCTATCTAATTCTGCATAACCTGAAGGAAAACGAATTTGCACATCATCTGCAATTTGCGAAAATTGTAGTGATGTTCTTGGTTGTGGAGTGTTCGATGATTGGCTATGCTGCCGTTTCTTAGACTGCCATCCTCCTCTAGAAATACCTAGAGAGGAAGATTCCTGAATTTGTTCCTCAAGAGTGCCATAGGTGTTGCAGCTACCACATTTACCAAACCATTGTTTAGATTCGGCACCACAGGCGCTACAAATATAGACTATTTTCGGTTTGGGCATAATAGCAGGCTTTGATTGTAAAAAAAAATCAACAAAAATTAAAGGATATAAACCTTTTTTCTATTTGTTTAATGCTACTAGCAACTATGGAAAATTTAAGTCAAGCTTAAAAATTCCTCACACCTAACTATTAAAAGCTGATTAAAACTTTAGTTCTATACCAAAAGAGATATTCTATAAACATAAGGTACAAACAATTTAACTTTACAATCTGTACTTTAGATATTTAATAAAGGAGCTTTGAGTAACTTGGAAAATAACAAGGAAAAAATTCTGGTCGTTGATGATGAAGCTAGTATTCGACGGATTTTAGAAACTCGCCTGTCCATGATTGGCTATGATGTGGTTACGGCGGCGGATGGAGAAGAAGCCCTTGAGACATTTCGCCATAGCGAGCCTGATTTGGTAGTTTTGGATGTCATGATGCCCAAACTAGATGGCTATGGTGTTTGTCAAGAACTGCGCAAAGAATCGGATATTCCTATCATTATGCTAACGGCTTTGGGAGATGTGGCTGACCGCATTACCGGTTTAGAATTAGGTGCAGACGATTATGTGGTTAAGCCCTTTTCCCCCAAAGAATTAGAAGCTAGAATTCGTTCTGTATTGCGTCGAGTAGAAAAAAATGGTACTACTGGAATTCCTAGTTCTGGTGTCATTCATGTCAGTTCAATTAAAATTGACACTAATAAACGCCAAGTCTACAAAGGTGATGAACGCATCCGTTTAACAGGTATGGAGTTTAGTTTACTGGAGTTACTAGTCAGTCGTTCTGGGGAACCCTTCTCCCGTTCCGAAATTTTACAGGAAGTATGGGGTTATACACCAGAACGCCATGTGGATACTCGCGTGGTAGATGTACATATTTCTCGCTTGCGTGCCAAACTAGAAGACGATCCTAGTAATCCTGAACTCATTCTCACTGCTAGGGGTACAGGTTATCTATTCCAGCGCATTTTAGAACCAGGAGATGATTAGATTGGGTAATGTATGCTGTTGTTTTTGGTGTCAGCAAAGCTATACCATAACTGATGAGTGATGACTAAAGCAGATCCCAACCGATTCTTGCGTCTGTTGCCCTTCGCTGCTGGGGGACTGGGGGGAGTATTACTACTAATCAATCGTTTACTTACCTCCCAAATAACCGACTCTCAAGCGCGTTCCGATGCACTGGGGGTTATACTCAGTGCAGTGCTAATCCTAATCGCCTTAATTTGGCAACAAATTCAACCCCGTTCCCCGGAAACGGTACAGTTAATAGGGGAAGAAGGTTTTGAGTTAAACACAGACTTACCAGATGCACTGAAGACAGAGTTAGCCTGGGCAAGTCATATCTTACTAACTAATACAGTTACACACTCGCTAGTACTCTACTATCAAGGTAAAGTGCTGCTGCGGCGAGGTGTTTTGGGTTCGAAAAAAGAAGTAAACCCAGGAAAGATTGTGCAGCGGGTTTTGGAGAAGCACAAACCAGTTTATTTAGTAGATTTAAAGGTTTATCCGGGAAAAATAGAGTTTGACTATTTGCCAGAAAATGCCCAAGGTATTATTTGTCAGCCTCTAGGTAAGCAAGGTGTCATGATTTTGGCAGCGAATGCACCACGTAGCTACACAAAACAGGATGAGGCATGGATTGAGGGTATTGCAGATAAGTTAGTTAATACCTTGGAGAATTATTTGTGACTTTTCATATTGCTGGTGCAATTGTGGTGTGTAGTTTATGGAAAAAACTAGCTTATTTGACTTTAAAAAGTAGTGTTGATCTGACTATTTGACTACAGAAGCACAAAAACCTTTTTTAATTATGAAGTTGGTTTGATTGAGCAACATTCGGGATCTGGTATTTTTGCCATTTTCTTGTCTTTTATATAGCAATTTTCGAATTAGTGAGCTACATCCCAATCAACTATTAACAATTAACCATTAACAAGAATCAGGATTTTGCTTGTACCTCACTCAAATGAGAACCGCTATAAAAATATGAGTAGTAAGCTCCAATTACCTTGGCAGCAAGAGTCAATAATTACACATTCTCTACTTCTAATCAAAAGCTTTGCACATTGGACTGGCTCTTCTCTTATTGAAGCTAAAGGTTCACCCGAATAATTATCTCAGGTATTATTTGAAGCACCTTTTCCAGTATTTTCTCATAACACCTAATTAGACCCTCTTTATAACTATGGAAATCAAAAAGCTTTGGAACTGTGGGAATTAGATTAGGAACAGTTAACCCAGATGCCTTCACGTTATTCGGCTCCATTTGTAGACCAAAAAGAACGAATAAAACTTTTGAATCAAGTAACAGCTAAAGGCTTTTTAAGTAATGGTCAGGGGGTGCGGGTATCTAGTAGTGGTAAAAGATATTTTGTTTCCGACTTTACTGTCTGGAATTTACTTGATGATAATAATAACTATTGTGGCCAAGCTGCTACCTTTTCTCAGTGGACATTAATTTAGTGTTCACGATATCTAAAAAAAAGCGAGATAAAGCATGTCAATCTAAGAAAGTCGAGTACTATCCTTAAATTTTATCAAGCCTTCAATAAGAGAAATAATGCAGCAACTAGGCATCATATTTCTTTCTAGTCCCAAACTTGTGCAACATATTTTGAAAAATATTGTAGCCAATTATTAGTCGCTAGAAAGTCTATTAAGCAAACAGAAATATTTTGGACAAACCGAGCTTAAAATAGCTTGAGTTCTCTGCTGTTAAATACAGTACACTCTTGGCTAACCCAAATGCCTCAAACGTTGAATGAAAAAGAGCTTAATTTAGCTCGGTTAATCATAGCTAGTCAAATAGTTAATTATTTTTGGGAATCACAATTTAATTACACTGGAATGATAAGTTGGCAAAATCGAGAGCCTCAAGTCTTGAGGTTTAGATGGAGTTCACCTTCTGATTAGCCCAACTTGCTTTGTGCTGTTAAACTAAGCCTGAAACTCACCTATCTAATACCTTTTTGCTAAAAAATACTCCAGACTGTCGAGCTAGACGAATTGGTCGAACTAGATAGTAAAGAAAATCTAAATATAGTGGTAAAGATATCAGATTTTTATCTTTCGTATTTGGTGTGATTAATTTATCAAAATAAAATAGGACTTTATTTTGTAGTCCCATTGTTTTAAGATGATATTTTTTATTTAAGTAGTATATTTCTTGCTTTTTATTTGGGCTGTCTGGCATCTCAAAAAGTTGTTGTCTTAACTCTTCAGTAAACTCCTTAACAATAGGTTGACCATGTATTTTTCGTAACACCTCCTCAGGAAGAGACACTCCTAGAAGCTGACGGGCAAGATTAACAGTAATTAAAAGTAAACACTGACTATCTAAATGTTTAGCTGTTGAAAAAACTTTTTTCCAATTCAGATTTGGATAAGCACGAATAATTTCAGCAACATCGCAAATTTGTTTAAGTGATTGTTTCCAAGGTTCTTTTGCTGCATTCATACAATGAACTAGCAGTGCTGTTTCTGGGGCAAAAGTAAGGATTGATTGACCAGCTAGTGACACAGGCTCAAGGTTATCCCAAAGGCACTTAAATCGATTATTATGGTGAAAGCGTCTTGGTGGTATTCCCCAATGAAGGTCTAAGTGCAATTTTTCATCATTTTTTGCAAAAGGAGATTGAAGATAGTTCTTGAAACAAAACACTTCACCCAAAGCTGTTAATTTAGACTTATATTGCTGAGAAATAAGCAATTCCTTCGCCCTAAAGAAATCTTGCTTATGAACCAAAATGTCTAAGTCATCAAATTGTCTCAGCGACAGGTTACCATAAACAGAAGTAGCAAGAACAGGTCCCTTGAAAGGAATAACAGGAATTTTATGCTGCTTGAACAAATCCAGCAGTTTTAATAATTCTTCACTCAGAAATCGATTATGTATATCGTTGATTTGGAATTGGAATTTGAGTGCGCTTAACATACCCCTGGGGACAGCTTCTGGGCAGACATTATTTAGGTTTTGGTACAGCAGTTGTATGACTTCATGCTGTACTGCTATTGTGAGTAGATAAGACCAGTTAATATCCTGCTGAAGTAAGCTCTTGATGCGTTCTGCAACTTTATCTTCTACATTAGTTCTAGCACAGCAGAGCAGCAAGCTTATTTCTGGCTTATTAGCGATTTCTGATATTATATTATCTGCTTGAATTGAAGTTGTGTTCATCAGTTTTTACCTGTAATTCCTGACTTGAGCTTCAAATTAACTCAGCTAATTTTTGTGAGAATAGATATTTTCTTCTCGTTTGAATTTATTTGGTATCAAGCTTTTTAAAATTAAAATACTTGCTACAAGAATATCTGAGTGTTGGTTAAATGATTTACTGTAGTAGAA
>CAZWGS010000117.1:0-15521 GCA_964633315.1 uncultured bacterium
CACAGGCTTAATCTTCCAGATTTCCTCGGCATATTCCCGAATTGTTCTGTCAGAAGAGAATTTACCCATGCGTGCTGCATTGAGAATGGACATCCTGGTCCAATGTTCTTGATCTTTGTAAGCACTGCTAACTCGCTCTTGACATTCAATATATGCTTGGTAATCAGCTAACAACATATATTGGTCTTGATAGAGCAAAGAATCTACAATTGGCTTAAACAAATCCTTGTCACCGTGGGAGAAGTCGCCCGAAGCAATGCGATCAATTACTTGCTTCAATTCTCCATTGCTGTTGTAGTATTCCATTGGGTTATAGCCACTGGCTTTCATTTCTTTCACCTCTTGTGCAGTTAAGCCAAAGAGGAAGAAATTGTCCGCCCCTGCTTCTTCGCGAATCTCGATGTTAGCACCGTCAAGGGTTCCAATCGTCAGCGCACCATTCATGGCAAACTTCATGTTACCTGTACCTGAAGCCTCTTTACCAGCCGTAGAAATTTGTTCAGACAAATCCGCAGCTGGATAAATTCGCTCACCTAAGGAAACATTGAAGTTAGCTAGAAATACAACCTTTAAGCGTCCTTGAACACTAGGATCTTTATTTACCACTTCAGCTACCGAGTTAATTAGTTTAATAATTAACTTCGCCATAAAGTAGCCTGGCGCAGCCTTACCTCCGAAAATAAAGGTACGAGGTAAAATATCAACCCTGGGATTACGCTTAATCCTGTTGTAGAGGGTAATAATATTTAGCACATCAAGCAACTGACGCTTATACTCGTGCATACGCTTGACTTGGATATCAAATAGGGAATTGGCATCGACTTCGATGTCATTATGTTCCCAAATGTAGCTAGCTAGTTTGTGCTTATTTTCCTGCTTAATGGTACGCCACTGCGCCCTAAACTCAGGATCATCGACAAATTCTTCTAATCGCCGCATTTTGTCGAGGTTAGTCAACCAACCATCCCCTACCTTCTCGGTAATTAGTTTTGATAACTTGGGATTGGAGAGTAGAAGCCAACGACGAGGTGTGACACCGTTGGTTTTGTTGAAGAATTTTTCTGGCCACAGGGCGGCAAAATCTTTGAGAGTCTCTTGTCTCAAAAGATCAGTATGGAGGGCGGCAACACCGTTAATAGCGTGGCTACCAACGCAGGCGAGGTGCGCCATACGCACACATTTATCTCCCCCCTCTTCAATTATCGATAGGCGTGAAACTAAATCATCATCAGAAAACCAGACCCGCACATCTTCTAGAAAACGGTGATTGATTTCATAGATAATTTCCAAGTGTCTCGGTAATAGACTACCAAACAAACTCACAGACCATTTCTCCAGTGCCTCTGGCATCAGAGTATGGTTAGTGTAAGCAAAGGTTTTTTGGGTAATGTACCAAGCCTTTTCCCAACTTAGACTATGTTTATCCAGCAGCAATCGCATCATTTCTGCAATCGCAACTGCTGGGTGGGTATCGTTGAGCTGGATGCCAACGCTATTGTAGAGATAATCTAGGTTGTCGTAGTGACGTAGGTGGGTGCGAATAATATCCTGCAAGGAAGCGGAAACAAAGAAAAATTGCTGTTCTAAACGCAATTGCCGCCCTTGGGGAGTATTATCGTTGGGATAAAGTACCTTGGAGATAGTTTCTGAAGTCATCTTACTGGCCACGGAACCATCGTAATCGCCAGCATTAAATGCCGCGAAATCAAAATCGTCACTGGCCATCGCCCGCCACAAACGCAAGGGATTAACAGTATTATTGTTATACCCAGGCACTGGAGTATCGTAGGCAACAGCAGTCACGCTGCGATCTGGAATCCAATGAGTGCGAGGACGACCTTTCTCATCATGGTAGATTTCTGTATAACCGCCAAACTGTACCTCAACATTGGCTTCTGGACGACGCACTTCCCAAGGATTGCCGTAGCGTAGCCACTTATCAGGAATCTCCAGTTGCCAACCATCCTTAACTGATTGGTGGAAGATGCCAAACTCATAGCGAATACCATAGCCAATGGCAGGCATTTCTAGAGAGGCGAGGGAATCAAGGAAACAGGCTGCTAGTCTGCCTAAACCACCATTTCCTAAACCAGGATCTTCTTCTTGTTCAAGCAAATCTTCTAAGTCGAGTCCCAACTCCTGCATTGCCTGTGCTACTTTCTCGTAAATGCCGAGATTGACGAGGTTATTCGCCATATAGCGTCCCATCAAAAATTCGGCTGAGAGATAACAAACACGCTTAACACCAGGCTGGTAGTAAGTGTTGAAGGTTTTATTGAAACGGTGGATCAGGCGATCCCGCACGGTGTAGGCAAGAGCGATATAATAATCTTTCTTGGTAGCAACGGACTCATACTTACCTAGAGTATAGAAAAGATTATCTGTGAACGCCCGCTTGAGTGTTTCCACACTCATACCTGTGCGATCATCTTCAACATGAATTTGAATGTTCTCGTTGGGATTGATATTGGTTTGCACTGTGTTTTCAATACTCCTGTCTAGAAGTTATTACCATTCCTACTTGAATTGAATTGGCAATCAGGTTTCGCAAGAGGAAAAAATTCCTTGAGACCTTGATGACTCTGTTTTAACCCACGATAAGGACTAGAAGCACCCAAATTCTCTGTCACATAAGGTTAACTGTAGGTTACTCCTGACGGTGATTTGCCAACCAAAATTTACATTTAGAGATAAATCTACACTTAGATAGACTAATATATCTGTCTGCTGCTGCTCCCTAGTGCAAGGATATCTTTAGTTTTGCCAACCTCAAGCTGTCATTTAGCATTGCCCACTAGCTTTCAGTCTCACTTTGATACAACTAGGGGTAAAGAGAAAGATACCTTGTACCAGTTGCTGTTTGTGTCCCTCAATCGCATAAGTACAACCAGCTAAAAAATCAACGGCTCTTTGAGCAGTGTCTAAATCTAGTTTAGTTAAATTGAGAATCACAGACTGCTGCTCTTTAATTGCCCGTGCTACCAATGGCATGATCTCAAGAGATTCAGGTTCAATCAAAGCCAGATTCACAGGATAATTGCTTAATTCATGATGAGCTCTGATAACTATTGATTCTAGGGTAGTTGATATTTTGAGGTCAAATAAATTGAGTGGGCTAGGATTTTCCTCAAAATAAATTGGACTAGCAGCCCAACTACGCAAATCTGGGGCGACACGCCTCAGCTGACGTAAAACTTCTCCATTGACCCATAAAATCATGGGAAAGTGAAAATGGTGACGAAAGTCTTCCCTAACTAAATTAGTGGCGCTGAGAATGGCTTCCAAATCCACAACTGCATCCAAGCCAGAAATAACCAGCACTCCTGGTTGTCTTTGACGCAGCACCTGTTGTACACCTGTAAAGATTGTTTTAATCACAGGATCAAGATTCAGCAACTCGATAGAGGCTGATAATTTTGCCTGTAATTGTCTATTGAGCTGCTGACGCAGACGATGAGACTCACAACAAGCTAGAATCAGGGAAAATTGACCCTGAGATAAATTTATAGAACGTACTAACCGCTTTAGGGCTTGCTCATTGGCTGGCGAAAGCTGTTGATTCATTACTCATGCGTAATGCTAGTTACTAATGCTGGGAAGATTGTCGCAACGCCTCAATTATTAAATTTTGCTTAATCGACCGCAAAAGCATTTTACTAATTAACCTCTCCCAGAAGAAGAGATTCATTTGTTCTCAGCAATTGAACTCTCTTTACATCAACAGCAGTAATTGGACATCAGTACTTATTTTTTAAGCCAATGACATGGATTACTGACTCTTAAAAGCAGTCTATAAACTACTTACAATCTGTTTAACGATAGTTAGTAAATTGAAGCGGAATGTTAAAATTTTCCTCCTTCAATAATTGCATCACTTGCTGGAGATCATCTTTAGATTTACTAGAGACTCTAACCACATCACCTTGAATTGAAGCTTGAATTTTCTTAAAGTTATCCCGAATCAACTTAGTAATTTTCTTGCCAATTTCTTGACTAATACCTTTTTGCAAAACAATTTCCTGACGCACGCGATCGCCACTAGCCGTTTGTGGTGTACCAAAATCAAAAATTTTCTGTGATAGTTTGCGTTTAGCGGCTTTTGCTCGCAAAATAGTATTGATTGCCTCTAAAGTAAAGTCACTATCTGAATTAACAATAATTGTTGTATCGCCCAACTCAATAGTACTTTTAGTATCTTTTAAATCATAACGACTTTGTACTTCTCGTTGAGTTTGATCCACCGCATTGACCAATTCTTGGCGATCAAAGTCACTGACAACATCAAAAGAATAACTAGCAGCCATAGGTAAACAATATAATCAATGAATTCAATTACTGGATTTGTAGTAAGCTCAGGGCAAAGAGGGTGAAACTGCACGTAGAGCCAATAGCGAACATCAGAGAACGCAACAGGGCAATGTTGGTGATGTAAAACAGAGAATAAAACGAGCGTACAACTAAAAAAGTTAGCGCGGCTCCTGTTGCCAAAGGCGAGTTAACATTAGTAACGTAAGCCATCAGGCTGGCACTCCCAAAAATAATCAAAGCTTCCCAAGAATTTTGGTGTGCCCAAGTAGCTCTTTGTGCGTAAGCAGGTAACTTATCGAACATGGCACGAGGAGCACCAATATCATAGCCTACACTTACTCTGGCATAGCCTACTACCAAAAAAGGTAAATAGACCAAAAAAACTGCTCCTACCAGGGAATAGAGGAGAATTGCGTTAGTGGATAAATTCATTTTCCTGTGCAGTAATTTCTACTTCAATCAATTTAACGAAAAGCCAACTAATCAAAGTAAAAAAGTGTAACTACTTTACGTTCTTCCTCCGCCTGTTCACAGGTTTTGAGCAGGGTTTGGCTATCGTGAAAAGCAAAACAAATAAGTTGCTGACAACGGGAGATAATCTCGTGGTTGCATAAAGCGCTTGCTTCTGCTAGAGACAGATGATCATTTTCTGGTTTTTCTACCAGATGAATCACTTTTTCTAGCTGCTTTCTAGATTCTCTAGGTTGGCGCTTCAGGCTTTGGGGTAAAATCACCGTCAGCAAACCAGAATCGGCGCGCATAGCGCCTTTAATTACTGCGGAGTTAGTTCCTGTTGCACCCGATGTCATGAGAGTGTTCCCCGCCAATACCAAAGCATAACTCATCATTTCAATGAGATGCTGATGGGTAATGGGGACATGACGTGAACCCAACAGAGCAATTCGCTTGGAACTAGTTTGCTGGATGTTAGCTAGTTCCTGAGCTAATGTATCGATTTGTTGAATATTTACTGATTGACTCAAAGACCTTTACTCAGGCTGAATGACGCAAGACATTTTATCAAACTAAGACCTACCTGGGATAAATTATGGCAAAAATTAGTTAATTATTTCTTCCAATGCCGATTTAATTTGTGGGTACTGATACTTAAAACCCAAGGATTCTGTTTTTTGAGGTAGCACCTGCTGACCCTCTAAAACTACCTTAGCGCCGTCTCCCAGTAACATTTCTAGAGCAAAACTGGGTACTGGTAGCCAGGAAGGACGATTCATCACCTGACCTAAAACCTGGCACAATTGTGACATACGTACAGGATTGGGTGCTGTACCATTAATCGTGCCTTCTATATCCGGGCGCTGAATAGACTCAATAATCAAGTTGACAACATCATCGCGATGAATCCAAGAAAACCACTGATTACCGCTACCCAAAGGCCCACCAGCGAAAATTTGGAAGGGGGGAATCATTTTTGCCAAAGCACCACCCTCATCACCAAGAACAATTCCCAAGCGAATAATAACCAATCGCACTCCCAACTCAGTGACTTTTTGTGCTTCTCCCTCCCAAGCTTGACAAACTTGAGCCAGGAAATCATTACCAGGAGAACTAGTTTCGGTAAAAGTGGCTGTTTCGCTAGTCCCGTAATAACCAATAGCAGAAGCATTGACTAAGACTTGGGGTTTTTCATCCGCTTTCCCAATCGCTTCGACAATTTTTTGAGTTCCTAGCTGGCGAGAGTTTAATATTTTTTGCTTTTGTGTGGTTGTCCAACGTTGCTCTGCAATTGGTTCTCCTGCTAAGTTAACTACTACGTCACAACCGGAGATCGCATTTTGCCATTTACCTGACTCTGTAGGTGTATAAGCGACAATCTCTACATTAGGAAAAGCAGATGCACGAAAAACTTGCTGCGCCTTGTTGGCATTGCGAGTTAAAACTAAAATTTTATGCCCTTGGGAATGGAGTTTCTCTACTAGAGAACTACCAACAAAACCAGTAGCACCTGTGATAGCAACTTTCATTCAACTCTCCATTACTACGTTTATTCAGTGGTGAGTTATTAGGATTTGCGTTCACCATATTCCATACCATTAGCATCAGCATAGCGATTCATAAAACGCATAAACCTTTGCCAGTGATCTTCTTGGTCAATCTCAAAGGTGCAGTTAACACCTTTAATCTCATCTCCTTCATCACCACCAAAAATAAATTTTACTCCTGAAGGTTGTACACTGATTTCTCCCTCCGAATCAATCAGACGCAAGTCACCAGTGAATTGCTTGGTAAAGCTATTAAATTTCTCTAGGGCCTGCAATTTATCAAATCCTAGCTTGACGCTACGGACACCAGTGCTTTTGTTGCGTCTGAGACTGACGTTAGTTAATTCTTCAGATAAACCAGCAAAAAACTCGATGGAAGGTATGGAAGATGCCATATAAATTGTCTAGAAGACCTTTATTTTCACTCTACCACCGTCAGAATGAGAATTAACTCTGATTAGATCTAGTCGCATCAAGGATTAGTTTTCAGCGACTAGATAATAGTATCGCTATCTTTAGCCTGTAAACTGGCCAGACACAGAAATAATCTTTTAGCTTAAGTACTCTGTAAATTAAATCCTGCAACAAAGCATAATTACATATCAGGTTTTTCAGCAAGCTACTTATGACGTAAAACTTAGTTTCCAGAGTATTAAGAACTACTAACTAATTTCCACCTCATAGAACGCTAAACCAATTTCCCAAACTCCAGATACCTATATGTTGAGTAAATTCAAGTAAATGTTACTTATGTTTTTAAGGCAATGGCAGTTTTAAACCTTGTCCATTACTACCACTATGGGCACCAGAAAAAACTAAACCGCGCTGGGCATCCAAAGTTAGAATTGTCCCCTCACGAATCACTTCCATTGCATTCTTAAAACCAACAATTACAGGAACTCCCAGACGCAAACCAATTACCGCCGCATGGCTAGTCAAACTTTCCTCTTCGGTAATGATACCTGCAGCTTTACGAATGACTTCCACAAATTCCGCATTGGTTGCTGGAGCCACTAAAATTTCCCCAGGGCTAAAATCTCCAATTTCTCTAGCATTGTGTACAATTCTTGCTCTACCGCTCACTAAACCTTGACCAATACCAACACCTTGACCCAAAATAGCTGTCACCACTTCCACTTTGATCAAATCCGTGGAACCAGAAATACCCTGGAGTGTCCCCGCCGTCATCACAACTAAATCCCTTTCTGCAAGCAAATCTTTCTCCAAAGCCACATTAATCGCAGCCTGAAATGTTTGACCAGTGGAGGGTAAATCCAGCACTAGCAAGGGTCGAACTCCCCAAACGAGTTGCAACTGCCTTGCCACATAAACATGGGGTGTAACAGCCAAAATTGGCGTTTGTGGACGGAACTTGGACACGTTGCGAGCTGTGGCACCACTCTTGGTTAAAGTCATAATCGCTGAAGCCTCTAGTTGCTCGGCAATTTGAGCAACAGCGCTAGAAATAGCATTGGGAATTGAGCGGCTAGTGTAGTTATGATCTACAGCTTTTATTTGTTCCTGTTCAGTGCGTTGGGCAATTCTCGCCATTGTCGCCACAGCTTCCACTGGATAACTACCCACTGCGGTTTCATTGGAAAGCATTACCGCATCCGTACCATCAAGAATAGCATTGGCAACATCGGAAATTTCTGCTCTAGTGGGTCGAGGATTGTTGAGCATGCTATCTAGCATCTGAGTTGCCGTAATCACAGGAATTCCCAGCTTATTGGCTGTAGCAATCAGTCGCTTTTGCAGAATGGGTACATCTTCTGCTGGCAACTCTACACCCAAATCTCCCCTGGCAACCATTGCCCCATCACAAAGGGAGAGAATCGCCTCCATTTGCTCGATAGCTTCATGTTTTTCAATTTTGGCAACTACAGGTACAGATTTTCCCGCACTAGCAATTAGTTCTTTGATTTCCAGTACATCCTGGGGATTACAGACAAAACTGAGAGCAATCCAATCCACTCCTTGATCAAGACCAAACATCAAATCCTTTCTGTCTTTGTCTGTTAAGGCACGTATCGAGAGGCTAACTCCAGGGAAATTCACTCCTTTATTGTTGGAGAGGACACCTCCCACCACAACACGACAGTGCAAATTATTCAAGTCTGGATCTACTGACTCCACCTTCATCTCGACCTTACCATCATCAAGGAGGATTGTGGCACCTGTAGGCACTTCCTGTGCAAGGCATTTGTAGCTCACATAACTAATTTCTTGATTGCATTCTACTGAGCGACTGGTGAGGATAAAAGAATCGCCTTTTTCCAGCTTAATTTTGCCCGATGCAAACTTACCCAACCGGATCTTCGGTCCCTGCAAATCCTGTAATATTGCCACTGGTTGATTGAGTTCAAACGCAGTTTGGCGAATTAAACGAATGCTGCGTTGATGATCTTCGTGGGTTCCGTGGGAAAAGTTAAGTCGTAAGGTTGTAGCACCAGCTTCAATCAAACTACGTAAGACACCTGGCTTCATGGTTGCAGGTCCAACAGTAGCAACGATTTTAGTACGGCGCGGCAAATTTCGCGATGACATATGTTTCGGTCTCAATTAAGCAGAGGGCAAAGGAGAGAAATTGAACATAACTTCCATCCCCTATTTGCAGTTTTTTCCAGGGCCAATCTATCACATTTAATGCTGCTTATCCTCGTATAAATAGGGCTTTTACAGAATTTTAAGTAAAGCCCACATGACTTATGAGTGAAAGTAGGTGACAAAAAAACTAATGGGACGGAAGTGTACCCGTCCCATCTTGAGATTAATTATTATGTTTCGCTTAACAGATTGCCCTAAACTATATTCAAATCTACCTCAAAGGTGAAGTCGTTGAAGTCTTGATCACCCAAGCCACTTTCATCTTCAAAGGAGAAGAAGTTATCTCCCAGCAACACCACGTGATCCAAACCATCGGGATTTGCACTCTCGAAAGCTGATAAGAAACCGCTAATCTCTCCATCAGCTAGGAGATAAGGTGCATAGATGAAACCACCAGCCAAGTTTACTGATTCAGGGTTATTGATGCCGAATTCAACGACACTCTGAGAAACAGCAGCCTCTGCGTAACCAGCGTCTCCTGGAGTTAGGCTGCTTCCAGTCAGAGGATCAATCACTGTACCAGAGGCATCTTCAATCACATATAAGCCACCGATATTGCCGAAATCTGCTTGGGATGTAGAGTTAATTGTTGCTTGGACTAACTGACCACCAAAGTCAGTCAAGTCAATGACTTCCACTTCTCCTTGCAAGTCAGTGCCAATCACACTTTCGGTGGCAAACTCAAAGGTAACTTCTAAGTCATCAAAGTCAGCACTACCACCAAAGTCCTCAAAACCAATGGAGAAGACACTAGCACTATCTTCACTTACATTAATCGTGGCAGGGGCACCGATGAAAACATTACTTTCTGGTGCATCGCCACTCAGGACAGCATCGCTGCTACTGTTAGCAACTAGATAAAAACCGACTTCTTGACCAGTAGCAAAACCACTCAAAATCCGCATCGGGATGCTAAAACCTTGTTCAGTCAAGATATCTGATGAACCACTACTCAGAGAAGAGAAGATGACCTGTCCATCACTCAAAATATCAGTAACAGTTTGACCATCTTCAACCACATAGATGCCAATCTCATTGACAAAGTCAGCCTCAACACCTGTTAAGGTAACTTTGAGATCGCCACCACCACCACCAACAATAAAGGTGTTATCTGGTGTGAGGGTTAAGCTTCCAGCGCCATCATTGTCAAGAATATCTATCGTGGCTGAACTAGGAGTACCAATTGCAGCATCTGGACTAATATTGGCTAAATTAACTGTAAAATCTTCTGTTCCTTCTTCATCAGCATCATCAATAATCGGCAATGCATCGAAGGTAAGAGTGTCTTCTCCTGGATCAAAGGTAACGCTAATGGTTGTATTCTCAAAGTCTACACCTCCAGTAGCAGTGCCATCGCTAAAGACAATATCTACAGTTGTTTGACCTGAAATATCGCCTACACGCTCTAGAACAATAGCATCACCGATGACATTGCCATCTTCTGACACTGTGAAGCTATTTTCAGTAAATTGAACGGCGGTAGCAATATTGTTAATCGGACCATCTGCCACCTCAACATCACTATCTGGGGCAAGGTTAATGATATTCGTATCAGTGGGATCCACCTCATTGAAAACATCTTCCCCAGTCCCTACAGGTGCCTGATTATTGGCAACTTCACTACCACCAGCAATAGTGACAACACCCTCATTTTGGTTGCTAACACCGCCGCCATCGCCACTGCTAGTATTATCCGTTATCTCAGTACCAGAAATATTGGTTTCCGTTTGAACTAGTCCGCCACCGTCATTGTCAATCGCACCACCGTTAGCACCATTAGCATCGGGATTTAATCCAGCTTCGTTATCAGTTATTTCACTATTTTCAATATTGAGGGTACCACCAAAAATATTGGAGATCGCACCACCATCATCTCCAGACTCATTACCTGTAATGGTGCTGCTATTGATGTTGACTACACCATTAACATTAAGAATGGCACCACCATCATCAAGAACTCCTTCAACAGTATCTCCAATATCTTGCTCTGTGCGACCACCTGTGAGGGTAACATCATTAAGAGTTAGGTTACCGCCATCAACTTCAGGAAAAACATTAAAGGGAGGAGCAAATAAAGGGGCCTCACTACCAACAACCGTAAATAAGCGGAAATCCTCAGATGCAGAGAGTCTAGCTATGGTCGCACCATTACCATTAATGGTGATATCACTGGTGATGAAGGGTAAACCAGTAGCGCCGTAATCAAAACCCTCTAGATCCCCATCAATGGCATCATTACCAGCAAAAGACTCAGTTAAATTGTAGGTAGTGCCAGCAACCAGTTCAATAACATCAGCCTCATCATTGGCGTTAGCATCTTCTATGGCTTGGATTAACTCGGCGGTATTGGTAGCAATAAAAGTTGCCAACACTCCCCGATAGGCATTCATCGCCGAAGGCTTAAATGCAAGGGGTGATTCAATTTTTCCTGTAGTCCACTCTAAGTTCCAGTTACCACCTAACTCACTGTTACCAGTTAAGTCTTCTGAGGCAGCAATTGTTGCTCCTGTCAAACGACTCAGTTGCGTAACAAAATTGCTACCAACGCTTCCCTGGGCAACTTGACAACCATAGAGTAGGATCTCCTGAATTGAATTTGACCAACTCTGGAGTTGCTCTGAGTATTCCTCTAAACTACTGATATCGAGTGTGCTACTGCCGATAAATAGACGACCAGGAGCACCGTGAGATACAATGTGCAGACTTCTGATATCCTGGCGTTTGGCTAGATATCCACTGATCTGAGCAATGCCATCCTTGGTAGGATCAAGGACAAGAACACTTGCTTCACTGCTGACTCCTGTCTCTAGTGTTTGATAGTCATCTAAGGTAGTATCGATGACAACTAGCATCCTCAAATCGTTGAGCTGGAAACTGGAAAAATAATTAGCTTCGTATTTGGGACGCTCAAGAGTTATGGTATTTGTGTAATCTTTGATCTGGTTTCTCATAATTAATCTCACTCAGTCACTCCTCAATCAGTGGATCGTTAACCTTGAAATCGCGCACACATGGATTATAGTCACAGAGGACAGCCTTTTTTTGTGCTAATTCAACATCAGGCTCAGATCCTTTGATTTGAGAGATCTGCTGATCCGTTTTTAAAGCTCATTTCTCTAGTATTTCAGCATATTTGTCTTATTACGGTAGATTTTTTCTCTCCCTAGCATCGCCATAATTTAGCTCATAAGCCATGGCATTTTATACCAGTTTTTTTGGTTGTTAGGAGCTTTATCTTGACTTTCAGGGAATTTAACGGCTTTAAGGTAACAGAGCTGATACTAGATTTAACCCTGATTTGTGAGCTTGGAAAACCACAAAATTGTATTGTAAGAGCAAATGGGAATTCACTTTAACTATAATTTGTAATTTTTAGCACTACTAAGGCTAGTCGGTGTGAGCGAAATTAACACAGGCTGGCTCACTTCCATAGCATCACTTCTTGAGGCTTAACTTGAAGAGAAATTTATCACGAGCCGCAGCTTAGCTCCCATCTGTGATTACCATAAATTAATAATTGCTCATTAAATTTAGGTTATGTTTGACGCTTTAGCTGATCGCTTAGAAGATGCATGGAAAAAACTGCGCGGTCAAGATAAGATTACCGCATCTAATATTCAAGAAGCTATTAAGGAAGTCCGTCGTGCTTTGTTGGCAGCTGATGTTAATCTGCAAGTGGTCAAAGAGTTCGTCGCTGAGGTAGAAACGAAGGCTCAAGGTGCCCAGGTTATTTCTGGAGTTAATCCTGGTCAGCAATTCATCAAAATTGTCTACGATGAGTTGGTAAATATAATGGGTGCTACTAATGTACCCCTTGCCCATGCGGAAAATTCACCGACGGTAGTCTTAATGTCAGGATTGCAGGGTACAGGTAAAACCACCGCCACAGCAAAATTGGCACTGCATCTGCGCAAGCAAAACCGTAGTTGCTTGATGGTTGCAACAGATATTTATCGTCCCGCTGCGATTGACCAAATTAAAACTCTAGGTGAACAAATTGATATACCTGTGTTTGAATTGGGCGTTGATGTTAACCCTGTAGAAATTGCCCGTCAAGGGGTAGAAAAAGCAAGGGAAACAGGCGTGGATACCGTAATTATCGACACCGCTGGAAGACTGCAAATTGACCCAGAAATGATGGGGGAACTTGCCCAAATTAAAGAAGCAGTTAATCCCGACGATACGCTGTTGGTGGTGGATGCGATGACTGGACAGGAAGCCGCCAACCTCACCCGCGCTTTTCATGACCAAATCGGCATTACAGGGGCGATTCTCACCAAAATGGATGGGGATAGTCGTGGTGGTGCAGCCCTTTCAGTGCGAGCGATTTCAGGGAAACCGATTAAATTTATTGGTGTTGGTGAAAAGGTAGAAGCACTACAGCCATTTTACCCAGATCGCATGGCATCACGAATCCTAAACATGGGCGATGTGCTAACTCTGGTAGAGAAAGCCCAAGAAGAGATGGACATCGAAGATGTCGAAAAGATGCAGTCGAAAATTATGGAGGCAAAGTTTGACTTTAATGACTTCCTCAAACAAATGCGATTGCTGAAAAATATGGGTTCGTTTGCTGGTGTGATGAAACTAATTCCCGGTTTGGGAAATAAGCTGAGTGGGACAGATTTAGAGAAAGGTGAAGTGCAACTCAAGCGCACAGAAGCCATGATTAATTCAATGACTAAAGAAGAACGTACCCAGCCACAATTGCTAGCAAAATCCCCCAGTCGCCGTCGCCGCGTTGCCAAAGGTTCAGGATTTCAAGAGCGAGATGTCTCCAAATTAGTTAGTGACTTTACAAAAATGCGCAGTATGATGCAACAGATGGGTCAAGGAATGCCAGGTATGCCAGCTATGGGGGGCATGCCAGGTATGGGAGGAATGCCCGGTATGCCCGGTATGCCAATGCAACAACCCGGTTTTCGTGGCTATGGTGGTAAAAAGAAGAAGAAAAAGAACAAGAAGAAAAAAGGTTTTGGGAACCTTTAGGGAAATTTCTAATTAGTTGACACCCGTGACCACAAATGTTGATAATATTTAGTCTGTGACCTCTAGAAGTTGAAAAAAAAACCTTGGCTAACGTAGTTGTCATCGGTGCCCAATGGGGCGACGAAGGAAAAGGCAAGATCACTGATTTACTCTCTCGCTCCGCAGATGTGGTTGTCCGTTACCAAGGGGGGGTCAATGCAGGGCATACTGTTGTCGTTAAGGGACAGACTTTTAAACTCCATCTGATCCCTTCAGGCATACTTTATCCAGAAACAGAGTGCATCATCGGTTCGGGAACTGTTATCGACCCTCAGGTGTTAATAGAAGAGTTAGAGCAGATTGAAGCTCTTAATGTTTCGACTAAAAATCTGCTCATTTCCCAAACGGCCCACGTAACCATGCCCTATCATCGACTGATTGATAAGGCAGAAGAGGAAAAACGTGGCAATCATAAAATTGGCACCACTGGTAGGGGAATTGGTCCCACCTATGCAGATAAATCAGACCGTACAGGAATTAGAATTTTAGATCTACTCGATCCCCAAGGCTTGCGCGACAAGCTGAATTGGACAATTGAGCAAAAAAACGTAATTTTAGAAAAACTCTATTCCCTACCACCCCTTAACGCAGAAGAGGTAATTAAACAGTATTTAGAATATGCTGAACGCTTACGTTCCCATATTGTTGATAGTTCACTGAAAATTGCCCAGGCGGTAGAGAAACGGCGCAATATTTTATTTGAAGGTGCCCAGGGTACTCTGCTAGATTTAGACCACGGTACATACCCCTACGTCACCTCTTCCAATCCAGTAGCTGGTGGCGCTTGTGTTGGTGCTGGCGTGGGACCTACTATGATTGATAGGGTAATAGGGGTTGCTAAAGCCTATACTACCCGTGTCGGCGAAGGACCATTTCCCACAGAATTACATGGTGAAGTGGGTGATTTACTCGGTGATCGTGGTGCAGAATTTGGCACAACTACAGGTCGTCGTCGTCGCTGTGGCTGGTTTGATGGGGTTATTGGTCGCTATGCAGTACGCATTAACGGCTTAGATTGTCTGGCGATTACCAAGCTAGATGTTCTTGACACCCTTGATGAGATTAAAGTTTGCGTTGGCTACCAACTGGAGGGCAAAGTTTGTGATCACTTCCCCAGTAACGCAAGGCACTTTGCCGAATGTAAACCTGTATATGAAACCTTACCAGGTTGGCAACAATCTACAGCTGAGTGCCGCACTCTTGAGGATTTACCTCGGCAAGCTTTAGATTATCTTCGGTTCCTAGCGGAGTTGATGAATGTACCAATTGCGATTGTTTCTCTTGGTGCGAGTCGCGACCAAACAATTATAGTAGAAGACCCAATTCATGGTCCTAAGCGGGCGCTGTTGGATGCAGATGGCACGCCAGTCACCATGCCTGCCACTTTGTAGTAGCATACTGGGTCATCTTTTCTTCGGCGTGGAGACTCTCCGTTTTACTGATGAGAGGAAACGCCGTCCTCTAATGTCGATTTATTGTGATATAATATACGCGCGTTAGCAAGTCGCAGTGACTTTCAAACACGGGTGAAACTCCCAGTAGTAGGACGCTCTAGTTAAATGTCTAGACCTAGCCTCT
>CAZWGS010000118.1:0-15510 GCA_964633315.1 uncultured bacterium
CGGCATGGGCGGCATGGGCGGCATGGGCGGCATGGGCGGCATGGGCGGCATGGGCATGATGTAAGCTGCTGCCAGATATTATCTAAGATTAAGGCGTACCTTAGTGGTGCGCCTTTAAAATTTGCGATTACGTAGCCAATAGGTAACCATCTTACCCTTACCTTTGACGGCAATTGGACCTCGTTTATCGAAGAGGTATCGATGCTGCAGCAACTCGTAGGTGGCTTGAGTTACTTGAATCGCACCGGGTAATCCTTGGGATTCCATGCGACTGGCAATATTAACCGCATCACCCCACAAATCGTAGATAAAGCGATGAGTGCCAATCACACCAGCGACAACAATTCCAGTATTAATACCAATGCGAAGGCGTAAGGGTTGACCCAGGGGGGATTGGAAAGTACCAATAGCATCTTGCATTTGCAACGCCATTTCTGCAATCGCTTCAGCATGATCGCTTCTGGGTAAAGGTAAGCCTGCTGCAACCATGTAGGCATCACCAATGGTTTTAATCTTCTCTAAGCCTAAATCGGCAGCAAGGGCATCAAATTTGGAGAAAACTTGATTGAGTAAATTAACCAACTCAATCGGTTGTAAGTAACTAGCAAGGTGGGTAAAACCGACAATATCGGCAAAGAGAATAGTCACCCCATCAAAATGTTGGGCAATGGCACTTTGATTTTGTTTTAACTTCTCTGCAATCGCCTCAGGCAAAATATTCAAGAGTAGATTTTCCGATTTTTGCTGTTCCAGACGCAGAGACTGTTCTGCCAGTTTGCGATCAGTAATATCACGAGCCACCCAAATCACTGTCTCCTCATCCATAGGTGCAATACTGCCATCGAACCACACCTCCTTATCCTCCATCGTCAGACAATACTCTGCCTGGATTGTTTGTTGTTCTCGCAAAGCCCGCCAAATATATTGAATAAACCTGGTTGCTTGCTCTGGACTAAAGACATCCTGTAGTGTTTTACCCACTAACTCCGAAGCCTCTCTGTATAACAATTTAGGATTAGTAGGGGCAACTTTCAGATAACGTCCTTGGGAATCGAGTACTAAAATGACATCAGTCATAGCCGCAAACAAAGCCCGCATCTGGGCAGAACCCTGTTTTTGTTGCATTACCGTTCCCAACTGCGCCGCCACCGCTGTCACTAATTCCACCCAGCGTTGATCCTGGGGGCGGGCATCTAAAATCCAGAATACCAGCACCGCCAGCACTTGAGAGTGAGGAGATTCTTCCAATCGCTTCTCAGTATCTTTAGCAATAATCGGAACACCAAACGCTTCTTTAATACCACAATTGCGAGCCAGTTGCTCCCGCAAAAAGACAGCATCGCTAGCCGTTGCCACATCTGCAATCCACTCCGGTTGTTGATACAGCCATACCTTTCCTGGTAAACCCTCATCTGGTAGCAAAGTCAAGCCTTCACTATAACTGCGGAAGGTTTCCAGAGTGGTGATGGTTTCAGGTGCCAAACCTTTAGTATTAAAGTACCAAGTTGGACTACACTCCAAAGCTGTACCATCAGCAGTGGGAATCCAAGCTTCACCATAATGCCATTGCGTAGTCTGGCAGATTTGCTCTAGGGCTACTCCCAAAGCTGTGGGGAAATCCGGGGCTTCATGAATCTGTTGAGTAATATTCAGTATCAGTTTGACAGCTTGTTCTGCTTGGTAGCGCTCGGTAACATCGGTAATGAGACCCTCAATGAACTGTAAATTACCCTCAGAATTGAAAATACCGTGACCTTGTTCCCAAACCCATTTGATTTGCTGTGTTGCCGTGAGAATGCGATATTGCAGTTGAAAATGCTGCTGATTACTGAGAGAGGTTTGAATTTTCTGACGTGCCGATTCGCGATCTTCTGGATGTATCAGTTGAATATAGCTAAAATACTTATCCAGTAGATACTCTGGATGATAGCCCGTCAGATCATAACAGCCTTCACTGACAAATTGCATTTTCCTCTCTCCCCAACTACGGCAGCGATATGCCATACCTGGTAAATTACTCATCAGGGTTGCTAGAGTTCTTTGGCTTTGTGCTAAAGCTAATTCTGTTTGCTTACGATTGGTAATATTACGGGCAACCCAGATGACTTTATCTTCATTCATGGGGGAAATATTCGCTGCAAACCAAACCAGATTACCCTCCACTAGTAAACTGTACTCAAAGCTAATTAATTTACCGCTAACCAGTGCATTCCTCACCTGATTGAGGAAGATTTCCTTGGTTTCTGGTTGTATAAATTGCTCTAGAGTTAGATTGATATGGGAAGCAACAACTGGCGCAACTTGGGTAGGTGCAACTTGAATCTCTTCTCCAGAGCGATTCACCAGGAAAATAACATCTGCCATGG
Source organism: uncultured bacterium (assembly GCA_964633315.1). Lineage (GTDB taxonomy): Bacteria > Cyanobacteriota > Cyanobacteriia > Cyanobacteriales > CAWCAG01 > CAZWGS01. Next base: position 2,367 of record CAZWGS010000118.1, read on the forward strand.
CTTCAAAAAAGCCTCGTATTTCCGATTCTGAAGACCTTAACTTTTCTTCAAGTAATTCGCGATCTTCTATTTCTTGCTGTAATTCGCGAGTTCTAGCTTTGACTTGTATTTCTAGGGATCGCGAATAGTTTTCTAACTGGTGATGAGATTGTTGCAATTGCTGACTCATCTGATTAAAAGAATTAGCCAACACAGTTAATTCTCGAATCCTGGGTAACCAGGGGTAAATACTACCCAGTGGCACTTCTTGTTCCAAATTACCACCAGCAATGGCACTACTGGCTTCACTGAGACGCAAAACAGGCTTGCTAATACCTCGTGAGGTGAACATACCCAGTAATGTAGCAGCTAGCAAAGCCACAAGACAAAGTAGAATAGTGTTGCGGCTATTCTGCTCAATCTCTTGAGTAAAATCCGCCTCAGGAATTACTATCACCATCAACCAGTCTAAGCCACGACCATCTTGCACAGGACTTACCTGGACAAATTGAAGTTGACCATCATGGCGAAAGTTTAACTGCTGAGTGTCTTGGATACGCTCAAAGTTACCAAATTGTTCCTCTAAGTATTTTCCCGTAGCTGCAATTAAGCTATTACCACTGCAATTTACCTGGAGACGTTGGTCTTCATTCTCTTGGTTATCACTACAATATTCCTGGGAATGTTGGTTTTTATTATTATCTTCCACTACTCCCAGATGTTCCTTAAAGGAACTAGCGACTAAAGCCCCAGAACGCTCAATAATAAAGGCTTGCCCCATACTACTGATTTTGAGGTTACTGAGGAATTCACTAATTTGACTCAGGGTAAAATCTATACCGAGTACGCCTTGAAGTTCCCCTTGGGAATTGTAGAGTGGTCTTACAGGCGTAATTCCTAACTGTGGTGATGCTGCAAATGTATAAATAGGTGACCAGGTTGCCTTTCCTTCTTGCTTTGCTTCCTGATACCAAGGTCTTTGACGCGGGTCATACTCATTATCTCTAACGAAATCTGTAATATTACCTTCACTATCAAGATTATAAATTTTGCGTAGAGGATCTTGGGATTGATCTAGAATATAAGCTTTGGCAGGATCTTCCTGAATTACCATCAAAAAATCCCCATTTTCGCTGCCAAAGTAGAGAGAATTAATATCCTCTGTAATTTGAACTTGCTGCCAAAAATAGCTTTGCAGACGAGGTAAATCTTCTAGATTAAAATTACCAGATTCGAGGGCAATTTCACTGCTAGCAAGAACAACATGGGCAAGATTTGTATAGGAAATGACATGCTTCTCAATGTGAGTTGAAACTTGCCCACTTAATTGAGTTGCTATTTTTTTTACTGCTAGCTGACCATTGCGCCATGATAGCCATCCAGTTAAGCCAACGGCGACAAAAATTTGCAGTAGAAAAGGCACCACCAAAACAAGCCTTAGTGGTACTTTTGGAGTCAATTTACCAATTTGACCACTCATAGTTCTTTATCAGTGTCCCGCAAAACCAGATCGCAACCATTCTAAATTTTCTACATAACCCTGAATTATTCAGGATAACTTTTTTTATCATTTATGCTCACTTTGTGCTCCAAGTTTACTTGACGATTGTGCCTTCATTTATTATCAATAATTTTAACTATGAGATGTTCCGGAATCTTCATCACAAATTAATAATATTGGTAGATTTTGAGAAGACTTGATAAAGACTAGGCTTAGACCTTAGCAAGGTATCAAAAGTATTAGCTAGTCTTAGTTTCATAGATTGTCTGAAGTTCAGGATATTTCTTTATGTATTTGTAGTTACATCTAGGCACCGTAAAAACAATTAGTATCATCCATTTTCTGAGTAATTAACTACTTTAGTATTGAGCCAAGATTATGTCGACATTTAGAATCGAAGCGGAAGATATGGTTTTGAACCAGTACAAAATTTTTTCTGGTTCCTATGCTTCCGAAGGCGAGTTTATTCGCCTCTCTCGAAGAAAACATGATGGTAGTGCTAGCACTGTTTTTAATGGTGTAGCAGGAGATTACCAACTAAAGTTAGGTTACTTTGACGAAAACGATGGCGCATCTGAGATTACCGTCAAAGTAGATGGCAATGTAGTTGAAACCTGGCGCATGGATGACAATAACACTCCTGGAGGCGCGCCTTACAATAACCCTAGCAGTGAAACCCTGACTGAATATACCCTAGCACCAATCGTCAGTCTCAACCCTGGTAGTACCATTGAAATTATTGGTTCTGTTGATGACAAAGAATGGGCAAGAATTGATTATCTTGATTTAATTCAATTAGAAGAAACACCTCAGCAATCTCCACCAGAAACCGTCACTCCACCAGAAACTGTTACACCTCCAGAATCTGTTACTCCCCCAGAAACCGTTACTCCCCCAGAAACTGTTACTCCCCCAGAAACCGTTACACCCCCAGAAACCGTCACTCCGCCAGCAGTTTCAGGTCATCGAGTGGAAGCAGAAGATCTGATACTAGACGGGTATAAAATCTTCTCCGGTTCCTATGCTTCCGAAGGCGAGTTTATTCGTGTATCTCGCAGAAAACAGAATGGTAGTGCTAGCACTGTTTTTGATGGTGTCGAAGGAAATTACCAACTAAAGTTAGGTTACTTTGACGAAAACGACGGCGCATCTGAGATTACCGTCAAAGTAGATGGTAATGTGGTTGAAACCTGGCGTTTAGATGATAACAATACTCCAGGAGGCAAACCCTACAATAATTCCAGTAGTGAAACTTTTACTGAATATACCCTAGAACCCATTGTCAGTCTCAACTCTGGTAGCACCATCGAAATTATTGGTTCTGTTGATGGCAAAGAATGGGCGAGAATTGATTATCTAGAATGGATTCCTGCAGATGGTGAAGTTACCCCTCCTCCTGCAGATACTATCAATCCCACCGCTAGCATTAGCGCTGACGATGTTAGCTTGGTTGAGGGTAGCGATAGTAGCTATCAATTCAATGTCACCTACGATGATAATGTTGGCATAGACCAGACAAGTTTAGATAATTCAGACATTCGAGTCACTGGTGCTAATGGCTTTGACCAGTTGGCTACTTTTGTCAGTGCTAACGCCAGTGATAATGGTATCATTGCAACCTATCAAGTTGATGCCCCTGGTGGCATTTGGGAAACTTCAGAAGCTGGAAACTACAACATTTCCATTGTCTCGAATCAAGTTTCTGACTCTAATGGCAATTTTGTTGCTGGTGGTATTACTGATAATTTTGGAGTACAAGTAACCACACCTACTCCTCCAACCGAACCTCCAGTATCAGGTGATACCGACGGTATTCTAATTAACCTAGCATTGGGTCTGAGTTTTGACTCTCACTATGATGAACCAATTAGAATTATGCCCCTAGGTGACTCAATTACCTATGGAGTAGTTGCCCACCCCGACAATCGCGAAACTGGCGGTTATCGCCGCTATTTGTGGCATCAGCTAGAAGAATTGGGTGTAGAGACGGATTTTGTTGGTTCTGTTTCTAGCGGTCCCGATGATTTTGATAATGACCATAATGGCTATGGTGGTAGAACTATTAATTGGCTGACTAATGATAATTGGTCTTCTAGAGGCGGACATCCCCAGGGTTTGACTGGTTCGCTGCAAGATGAACAACCTAACACTGTTCTAGTGATGGCTGGTACTAATGATACTAGTAACGATTCTGTCACTCAGATGGTCAGTGACTTGCATAATCTAATCGAGAAGATTACCAACCTTGCACCCGATGCTGAGGTATTAGTCGCTGAAATTCCACCAATTCGTCCAGAAGCTAGTACTACAAGGGCGCAAAAGGCAGAGGATTTCAATGCCGAGATTCCCGGAATTGTTGACCATTGGGCATCTCAGGGTCGAAAGGTGACCTTGGTTTCTACGGACACTTTAACTGTAGATGACATTTCTACCCTCGATGTGGATAATGGTTTACATCCCACTGAAGGTGGTCATGAGAAGATTGCACAAGCTTTCTATGATGCGCTTTTAGACACTGTAGGTGATACTGAAGTTCTCAGTGATTTGAACAACGCAGTAGGAACAGAGGGCGATGATAAAATTATCGGCAGTGATGGTGTTAATGTCATTGAAGGTGGTGCTGGGAATGACCTCCTGACAGGTGGCGGTAGTAGTGATACCTTTGTCTACAATACAGCCAATGAAGGTTTGGATACCATCACTGATTTTGGTGATGATGATTTATTTAGCATTTCCGCCTCTGGTTTTGGTGGCGGTTTAAGTGCAGGTATTAACCTTAGTACTACTGCTTCTACCACAGGTGTCTTTGTTAGTGATGATAATCCAACATCCTTGGGTAGCAGTGCCAATTTCCTCTATAACACCACTACAGGTGTGTTGAGTTTCGATGTGGATGGTGTTGGTACAACAGATGCAGTGGACTTGGTAGCCTTGGATAGCAATCCAAACCTCAGTGCTGATCAGTTTAATATCTTTGCTTAATTGTACGATTTTTACCAGGGATTATTAGCTATTGCACTACAGATTTTGCCTAGGTTTAGCGCCATATCTTCTTCCACAAAATGTAGGGATGTAGAATTTTACGTCCCTACAAGGGTTAAAAAAGAGGAATATCTTTCACAAAACTAACTTATTTCTTTAAACGTAGGTAAGTTCGCGATTCTAAATCTAGTCAACAATAACTATCTTACCCACTTGAATAGAGTCAAAAACACGATTCAATTGACTCCTTTCCTCTTCACTAACAAGATGATCACTAAGGAATATCGTGACTAAGCGCAGATAGTCCTGACGCAATAATTGACCATCCTTGAGAATGCGGTCAATTTCTAGCTGGAGATTTGAAACTATTTGTTCAAGGTTAGAGTCTGCCATTAGGCAATATATTTTACTCTGGTTGATGAGAATATAATTTTTTATACTAGCACTGATTATTAGTTATAGTATAGTATTTTTTTCATTATCGATTGACAGCTACGTTAGATTATTCAAAAGTAACTTAACCTTTACTTACTGAGGGTGATAATTGCTATGTTTGACTGACAAAACCTCTTGTTAATCGGCGTTCATACAAGAGGCAAACTGCTAATAAAAAAAATTAGCTATGTCTGAGCAAAATTTTGTCAGTCAAATTTTCGATGATGATTATTGTTGATTCATTTTTGTTTCCATTGACTGCGCCGCCATATTTTTTAGTAGCGCCATTGACCAACCTGTGCTATCAACTAAACCACTAATATATGTTTCCATCATCAACGCCATATCGATGGAGAGAATTTTACCTACCGAGAGACTTAGTTTTTCAATTTTTTCAGTGTCTCCAGGAAATTCTTTTTCCATAATAGAGGTAATGTATTGAAAGACCATGCCATACATAGCTAAAACATAGCGTTGGTCAATTTTCTTAACCACGTGAACTGAGCCAATACGGAGGATGTCATTGGCATAGTTCATGTCATAGTTGCCTTCAAACAGATTCTCAAACCACTTCATTAATGTAGCTTTGAGTCTGCCTCTACGTCCATCTTCTCCATCGATAATTGTCTTAGTACTTTCGACGCGATCAAGATGACCATAGAAGTAGTCAGTTAATGGCTCAGAGTGTGCTTTCATTACATCACTAATTGAAGCAAGATTTGCTGCATCTTCACTGGAAAAATCGGTAAGAGCTTTAATCTCTTTGTAGAGTTTTTCTTTCTCTTCTGGTTTCAGCATTTAAGATGTTCCTTGATGTAAAAAAAATATTCTTCTCAATAGCTCTTCACTATTTCTTTGTTTGATCCGGATTTTATTCAGTTTAGCCTGTCTTTAAAATAGGAAGTTAGTAATCTATTTGCTTGACTTAAAATGCTAATAATTAACTCCGGATACTTATTTAATATATAGCATAATAGTCAAGATTGTGGATTTTTAAGGAATAACTCTTACTCCAAACCTAGAGTTTTCCACTTTCTCCTGATTTTTACTTAGTTTATGTAATTTAAGACGATTAGATTATAAGCAATAATTCTCAAACTAATGCTAAAGCAAATCTTAATTTTATGTGTTTTGACTAGATGAAGCTATAAATATCTTGTACTCATTATTTTAATCATCAAAAAAATATGTTAAAACTTGGGAATGGCAGATATGCCATGCTAAATTTTTGGAGTTAAAGTGAATTAAAATCAGCATTACACAAGCAAATAACTGTAATTCTTACAGCAGGAAGGCATCTTATCAAGGGAATTATTAAACTCAACTCTGGTCAGTAATTAAATAATTGCTTCTCTCAACGTAGGTTCTAGAGCCATAATCATAGTTTCAGTTATGCGATCTAAAACTCACAAAGCTCCAAAATCTAGTTCATTACGGCTCAGAAGTATGTCCCACTATGTTGATATTACCCAGAGTCAATTAAATTTTTGTCTGGAAGTTTCGTCAGGATACATTTATGGCTATTAACACAGAAAAACTTGGCTACATCATGGAAACTTTCGTTTCCGAAACTAGTGATGTTACAGGTGCGGCGGTGGTAACACCAGATGGCTTACCTTTAGCTTCTAACTTACCAACTTCGATGGATGAAGATAGAGTTTCAGCCATGTCAGCAGCGATGCTATCATTGGCAGATCGCATTGGTGCAGAACTTGCTAGAGGAAATATTGATCGGATTTACGTTGAAGGAGATGAAGGTTTCTGTATTCTGACAAGTTGCGGTCAAGATGCAGTCTTTCTTGTCCTAGCTGCAAAATCTGCTAAGCAAGGTGTTTTGATGTTAGAAATTAAGCGGACTCTCACTCAGATCAAAGAAATCATATCTTAAGTTGTCATTGATGGCTTGGAACTGGAAAATATTGCGATTTCGCAACTCTGATAGCAAATTTTGTGAATAAGAAAGTGGAGAAGAGGTCAAAGGAGAAAAATTATTTTTCCTTTGACCATTTTCCTAGAAGGGATAATTTTTGGTGGATAAATTTCCAGTTCTTGATTAGTCTGCACGATTAGCAATATTTAGGTCAATTTTTATACAATTATATTCATGAGACTTTTACGTTTAGTCGTAACAGGAGCCGTAGGTGCAGGTAAATCAACTTTTGTGCGAACAGTAAGTCAAATTGATGCACTAGACACAGACAGAATAGCGACGGACGAAACAGCTTTAATTAAACCAAAAACAACTGTCGGCTTTGATTTTGGTAAGATATCTTTTCTGTATGGTTTAGAAATACAAATATATGGCACACCCGGTCAAGTTCGCTTCGGCTTTATGCGGGATCTCCTCATCAATCGAGCTGATGCTTACATTTTACTTGTTGCAGCACATCGCCCTCAAGATTTAGTACATGCACGCCAGATTCTCGATGAGATGAATGCAAGGGTTCAAATTCCCATGCTGATTGGTGTAACCTACAAAGATCTTCCAGGAGCGTGGACATCATCTATGATTCTGGAAGGTTTAGGTTATGGAAAAAATCATAACCAACCTCGCATGATCGCAATTGATCCTGATGATCGAGCCTCTGTTATGCAAGCTGTATGCACTTTGTTGATGACAATGCAGGTTAGATAGCTCGAATCTATACTGTTTTCATTCGAGTTAACTACACATAGCTGATGGGGAGAGGATAGCAGGGAGAATCGGTAATACTAGATTTTCTCCAATTCCTTATATTGTTAAGAATCTATAGTGATTGTTTTGCTAGGTTATATGGATTGAAACTCAACTATTAAAACAATCACAATACCTATATTCCCTGCTAGATAAAAGTTTTTTTAGCAAATCTGCATAGTAACACTATGCAGATACAAAAATATTAATGCTAATCTATTGCAATAGTTGTGGTAAGATACTTGGGAATTAGTTGAGTATCTTTATCAATAAGCTTGATCGCGATACTCAAAATCTGCCGTAAACCTAGGGCAGAAGATCCTTCAAAAATTGATGATCAAGGAGGAAAATTATGCAAAGTAATGCCATGCAAACCTATGGCAATTCCGAGGTGAAGTATGATTGGTGGGCGGGAAATGCTCGCTTTGCTAGCTTGTCTGGACTATTTATTGCAGCCCACGTTGCTCAAGCTGCATTAATTACATTTTGGGCTGGTGCATTCACACTATTTGAAATTTCCCAGTATTCACCCAATATCCCTATGGGTGAACAAGGACTGATTTTATTACCTCACCTAGCAACACTGGGTTTGGGAGTTGGTGACGGCGGACAAATAGTAGACACCTATCCCTACTTGGTGGTGGGTGCGGTGCATTTAATTTCATCCGCCGTTTTAGGAGCAGGGGCGCTCTTCCATACTATTAAAGCACCTGAAGACCTCAGTAAGGCTTCTGGTCAAGCAAAGAAATTTCATTTTGATTGGGGCGATTCTAAGCAGTTAGGACTGATTTTGGGACATCACCTCCTATTTTTGGGTATTGGTGCATTGTTGCTAGTCATGAAAGCGACACAATGGGGCGGACTTTACGATGCAGCAAGTCAAACTGTTCGTGTCGTTACAGAACCAACTCTAAATCCAGCAGTTATCTACGGCTATCAAACTCACTTTGCCAGTGTTGACAATCTTGAAGATTTAGTTGGTGGTCATGTTTTCGTTGGAGTGTTGTTAATCGCAGGTGGTATCTGGCACATTATTGTTCCCCCTCTAGGATGGGCAAAGAAAGTGCTGATTTTCTCTGGTGAGGCGATTTTGTCCTATTCCTTGGGAGGTATTGCTCTTGCAGGATTTGTTGCTGCTTATTTCTGTGCAGTGAATACATTAGCTTATCCTGTTGAGTTCTACGGGCCAGTACTAGATGTTAAGTTAGGCATTAGTCCTTACTTTGCAGATACCATTGATCTGCCTTTGGGACAGCATACACCTCGTGCTTGGTTAGCTAATACCCATTTCTTCCTTGCATTTTTCTTTCTCCAAGGTCATCTTTGGCACGCTTTGAGAGCGATGGGATTTGATTTTAAGCGAGTTGAGCAAGCTTTGAATTCTATGGGTTAAGCTGCAAAAAATTCCTGAGCTAAGAAAATTTTAGTTTTAGTCCACCAAAAGGAAAAGGTGGACTTTTTTCTGTAGTGACAACAAATTTAAAACTTTGTCTTTTTAGCTAGCCAAGATTCAAAGCATCACGAGCCATAATTAGAGCATCACGCAGTTGATAACTCGCTTTAACAATTGCTCTTCGTTCCTGTGTACCCAGGGAGCTATAGGGAGCAGCAGCAGCCACTCCTTCTGTTACAAAAGGAGCAATAGAATTACGACAAGCTTGATATGCAGCATCTACTTGAGTTGTGATTGCAGAGTTTAGTAAAGATGCAAAAGGCTTGTACTGGCTGTAAATTCCATCCCAATTTTCTCTGAAAATCAAAACACTTTGATCAGACCAAGTTTCTTCTTCTCCTGAGATTTTTTTTGCTGGAACTTCAGTCGCCAGTGCAATCATGCCATCAAAGTTAAGGGCCGCACTAAAATTACTTGAATCGTTTAGTTTACCAATCAGAGAGCGTATACTGTCCACTAATTCTTCGGCATAGGGGACTGCTGCAGCTGGGTTGCGGTCTCGAAATATCAAGCGCTCAATGCGGTGAAATCCTTTGAAATCAGATGATTGCTCTCCTTCATCAAAAGCATAGGGACGAGCATCAATGTCAGAATCTTCTTGCTCAAAGCTGGGAGCAAAAACTTCAATTTGCTCATAAGGTGGACGAGCTTCTACATAGGCAAATTCTGCTACTTTAATGTTGCCAGTTTTTAGAGCTACTTTTAAATTTTCCACCAGGGGAAGTTGCTGTTGAGCTAATCTTCTAAAGTAGTTTAAACCCGCTTCCACTTGATTTGAATAAGGGTCAACAGCTTGAGTTAGATTCAAAGATTTTAAATCATTAACTGCGCTGGATTGAGGTACCAAACCTGCTACCTGATCACTGCTGATGACAATCACTGTGATCGCCATAGCTAAACTGATTAAGATGGGAAAAATTCTTGGTTTCATGTCAATTACTAAGATTTTGCTTCAATAACAGAACCTAAAATTTAGAATTCTAGTCATCAAAAGCATTAAACAGACATAACCTTGAGCTAATCTTCTCAAGATTGCAATTATCATGATTTCACTATGATGCTTAGACCTTGCCTAATCTTGAGTCAGTAAATTTGCTGCTGAGGTAAATGTCTAGGCTAGGCTATAACTAATAAATAAGATTGTCAATAGTGTATTTTTTCAATTAAGCACTTGACCAACAAAAATTGGGTCTAAAATACCGCCCTGGAAGGGCGGCTTGAGGATAAACTTGTGGAAAAAGTGTTAGATTCCTGACTTTAGATCGCTAGCTAAATCCATAAATTTCCCTCAGTTGTTTACAAGCTTTGGCAATAGCATCAAGGCTACCAGCATTGACGAAGCCGTAGTAATCGAATTCATAAACTTTATCATTTGTTACTGCATTTAATTCTTTCCAGAAAGGCTGTGATTTGAATTCCTTGCTGTCTCCCTCTTCCACATTCACCAAAATCAACACTTGGGGATTTAATTGCAAGACTTTTTCTGGGGAAAGGGTTACATAGCCTTGGATTGGGCTTTTTCCTTGTAATTGTGCAACGATGTTATCCGCACCAAATTTGGTTAGCAAATCGCCCGCCCAACTTTCTTTGTTAGGAGAAAGCAGTGGCTGACGACTCACTAATACTAGGGTTGAAGTGTTTGCCCTTGGAGACTGACTGGGTAAAAATTGTTGATAGCTTTGCAATAAAGGCTCAGGATCTGCTTGAATCGCAGTGGCTAAGGTGCGAGTCAATTTATCTAGAGATTCCCAGCTATCTAACTCAGTGGTAATGGTTTTTATACCCAGAGATTGCAATCTTGTCAGTATCTGATCGTGGAAGCCAGTAGCACCAATGACTAAATCTGGTTCCAAAGCAGCGATTTTTTCTAAATTAGGCTGAGTGCGCCCAATGCTAACACGAGGAAAATCTTGGAAAGCTGCATTCTTATCTAGTAAACGACTGCCAGAGATACCTACTAGTTTAGTTGCATCAAGATTGTAGATTATATCCGTGGCAATGGAAGTGAGAGACACCACACGGCTAACTTGCGAACTAGTTTCAGTGTTGTTAGTTGTATTTGAGGATGGCATACATCCGGAAGTTAACAACACAAGAAAGCACAGAACAACAGATAGTAGTTTCATGAGGAAGAGGAAGAGGAAGTGGTAGTTAAAGGACAAATTTGAATGCCTACAGGCGTTTGTAAAATCGCAGTGCGAATACCAAAAATGGTGGCAATATTTTCTGGTGTTATTACATTTTCAGGCGTACCAAGGTAGTTTAAATGTCCCTTTTTGAGGAGGGCAAGGCGATCGCTAAATCGAGCTGCTAAGTTCACATCATGTAATACGGTAATAATAGTGATACTCTGCTCGCGATTGAGTTGTTTTAAAAGTTCGAGTAATTCTAGTTGATAGCGTAAATCAAGATAGGTTGTGGGTTCATCGAGGAGTAAAATTTGGGGAGCCTGGGCTAAAGCTAAGGCGAGAAAGGCTCTTTGGCGCTCACCCCCTGAAAGCTGTTCAATAGGGCGATCTTTGTAGGTAGTTAATCCTGTTGATTCTAGTGCCAAGTCTACCTGATCGCGATCTTGAGCATCTAATTCCCAGCGCCACCAAGGTTGATGAGGTGCTCTTCCCAAACTCACCAATTGCCATACTGTTAATCCAGGAGGAATTGTCTGCTGTTGGGGTAATAATGCTAGGGTGCGGGCGATTGTGGCTGCGCTTTGGCTATGAATTGATTTCCCATCGAGCAAAACTGTTCCCTGTTGCGGCGAGAGAATGCGGCTGATTAAGCGTAGTAGAGTAGATTTTCCTGAGCCATTGGCACCTAAAATACTCAACCATTCACCTTTTTGTAGAGCAAAATTGATATTTTCTACAATGCTTTGGGAGCCATAACCACCAGTTAAAGCCTTACTTTCCAATGCCCAAACACTATCCTGTTGCTTTTCCATTGCTAGGTAAGTCTATCTCAATTAAACGTCAAACTAATTTCCCCAAGTGCCTAAACCAAAACTATGTTTTTAATTAAGTGGGGCTACTTAGAGTACTCTGTAAATTAAATCCTGCAACAACCCAGAATTAAATATCAGGCTTTTCAGCAAGCTGCTATGACGTAAAACTTAGTTTCCAGAGTACTTAGTAATAGTTACTTATCCCTTGTCTTAGTTACTCCGACGATATAGTAACCAGACAAAAACAGGCGATCCTAGTAATGCTGTTACAATACCCACAGGTAGCTCAACAGCTCCTAAACGTGAGAGCCAATCTGCGAGAAGTAAAATCCAAGCTCCACCGAGAATCGAGAGGGGCAAAATCCAACGGTAATCTGTGCCTACCAATAGCCGCACTCCATGGGGTACGATTAAGCCGACAAAACCCACTAAACCAGCAATACTAACAGCACTAGCAGCCAGTAGCGCTGCAATCGCACCAATTAGCATTCGTGATCGCATCAAGGAAACTCCCAAACTCAACGCTCGATCATCTCCTAGTTGTAGCAAATTCATAACTCGCGCTAGGGTACAACCAACTATTAGGGCGATGATTATATAGGGGCTTGCCATTTGCAATTCACTCCAACCACGCCCATTGAGACTACCAACTAACCAGTTGAGGGCAGCTTGAATTCGTCCATCATCTGAGAGTAACAGTAGCATTGATTGCACCGCCCCAAAAAGTGAACTAATCGCTACTCCTCCTAGAATTAATCTTTCTACGGAAACTCCAGACTGGCTACGAGCCAAAAGATAGACAATGGCGGTAGTTATGAGTGCACCAATCCAGGCTCCTAGGGGTACCCAACTTTGCCATAAACCCAGGGTTAAAAAAGCCACTGCAACCAATCCAGATCCTGCGGAAATTCCGAGGATAAAGGGATCTGCTAATCCATTGCGTAGCATTCCCTGAAGTAATGCGCCCGAAAGTCCTAGGGCAGAACCAACCATCAATGCTGCTACAATTCTGGGTAGGCGAAGCTCCCAAACAATGGTTTGATTAATACTACTTCCTTGATGCCACAATGCTTGTTGCAATTCACTCCAACTCAAAGGGATGGTTCCTTGGGTGAGGGATAATGCTAGGGTTACGATTAAGCCAAAACTGACGACTAAAACGGCAATTAGGCTACGGGA
>CAZWGS010000119.1:0-15188 GCA_964633315.1 uncultured bacterium
ATTTTGCTTGTACCTCAGTCAAATGAAAAACGCTATATATATTTCCTAAACCACTACTTCCTCATAACTACCAGATTTAACTATACGACCTTTATCAAGTAAATAAAGACAATCACAGTTTTTCACAGTAGAAAGACGATGGGCAATAATAATTAAAGTTTTTCTACCAGCTAATGAATTAATCGCATTACTAACTAAATGCTCTGTTTCTTGGTCTAACGCAGCAGTTGCCTCATCTAAAACTAAAATTTCTCTCTCATGGTAAAGTGCGCGAGCAATTCCCACTCTTTGTCTTTGTCCACCAGATAAGCGAACACCTCTCTCTCCAATTTTTGTATTAATTCCTTCTGGTAAATGTTCAACTAATTCTTCAAGCTGAGTTGCTTTTATTACCTGGCTTAATTTCTCCAGATCAATTAAGGATTCAGGAACACCAAAAGCAATATTGCTTTTAATTGAATCATCAATAATGAAGATTGACTGGGGTATATAGCCTACTATGTTCTGCCAGGAACGAATATTTTGGTAAATAGAAATGCCATCCACTAGAATCTCTCCATTTTTAGATTGCAAGAGACCTAAAATAACATCTACTAATGTTGTCTTTCCTGCACCAGATTTACCAATTAGACCAATAGATTGACCTTTGTTTATTGTGAAAGATATTTGCTCAATAGCTGGTGTAGTGGTGCCAGGATAATAATAACTTATGTTATCGATAATAATTTTATCGGAAAAAACAATATTGTGAAGATACTGATTATTTTTGCTACTTATATAGTCTTGATTTGCTATTTCTTGCAAGTCTAGATATAGCATATCCAAAGCATAATTAGAATTTTGTATACTACCAAAAGCGTTGATGATTTTTCCAGTTGCTGGAATTAGTCGAATCGCTGCAACGGAAAATACGGCTAAACTTGCAGTGAGGTCTTGGATATTTTGTTTGAAAAATATTTGAGAAATAGAGATAAAAAATAAAACAAATAATAACAAAAGGGTTTCAATTATTATTCGTGGAGTTTTTTGACTGAGTTTATATAAAACTGCTGCTTTTTCAAATTTTTGAGATTGCCATACCATCTCTTGTTCAAAATAGGCCTCACAACCTATCACTCTAGTTTCCTTTAAACCTCCTAAACCATGATTGATAACTTTAATCATGCCTTGTTCAGCTTGGGATAAATTTGCACCCCAGCTAGCTATTTTTTTTCTTAACCCGTAAAACAGTAAAAAAGTAGGCAGGAAAACTAATGAAATCATGACTAAAAGTAAAGCATCAGTTCGAGTTAGTACAACTAGCAAAATAATAATAAGTACAGCATTTGCACTAGCTTCTAGTAAAGGCAATAAAGACTGAATACAAAACTTTTGAGTTTCTAAGATAATGTTTTTTATAATACTAGAAGTATTCTTATTTAAATGAAATGTGTAAGGTAAATAAAGATAAGCATTAAGTAATCTAGATCTCAATAAACTTTTTTGCCTAAAGCTAAATTGGTAAATATATAGATTAGCTAAGAAGTAACATAAAGTTTTGAGACAAAATATAATAGCAACTACTAAACCCAACACAGGAATAAATTCCTTGCTTGATTGTAAAGGTAATCGCTGATAAGCCCAATCTAGCAAAAATACTTGATGTATAGATTCTGGATTAGCTGCAAAATTGATAAATGGTCCAATTAATCCGATTCCTAAAGCTTCTAAAACAGATGTTGCAATAAAAATAAGGAAAATAAAAACTAGTTTACCTTTGCTATCTGTCAGAACATACAATAACTTTGATATATATTGAATCATGATAGGCAAGATATTTTTATCCCATCATATACTAGTTGCTGTTTAATTATAGTTAGCGGCTGTAAAAATTGTCTTACACTACTCTGTTAAATACTATTCCAGTCACACTCTGATTAGTATTTCCCCATAATTATTGACAGTTCCTACCACTCAGTGTTTTAACTATTAGCTTTCTCTTTAACCATAGTTTTTATAGAGCTGCATCTATGTATCGACAGAATCTGTGGATGTCATTGAAAATTTATCTACACTAGTTGATGTAGATTCAAAAATATAATCTCTCAAGTTGTCAATTGCCATCGCATTCAAGAGGCTACTTTCTTGCAATCAAAAACATCGCAATGACTAACAATCAAGACTCAAAATTACTCAAATAATTATAGCCAGATAAAAAATGTATCCTAGTTTGCACAAAAAATATAGACTTATTATGGGAGAATACAGAATCAAAGAATTAAAAACCTACTTACTAGATTTCATTATTAGCTAGAGTGAGAAAAAATTATTTTTATAAGAAGCGATTCTCATTCTGCCCAGATATAACGCTACAGGACAAGATTAGGATATTTATTTGTCCCCTATTTTCCTGTTCTTGTTCAATCCTAAATTATATACGTAGCGCTATGCAAATCATACTAAATACTGTTGTAAAAGTAGCTTTCTTCCTTGTAGTGAAATAGGGAAATTGGGAGTTGGGGTGAGAGTTTGAAGTTTGGAGTTAATGGTTAATCTTTCACTAATCCCCCGGCTCAAGCACCAGAGATGAGAGTGTTAGTGTTCAAACAACCAATAACCCTCTTTTGTCAGACTCCGAAAAACGGGAGTCAAACCCTGATTTTTTCCTTAGGTATCCTTGGCTGTAATGACGTAACTTCCTCAGAATCTCGGAAAGTGAGAAAAGAGGAATAAGTGAACAGAACTTAGTATAGAACACTGATTATTTTTGATTGGTAAACAAGTGATAGAGAAACCGATGCGCGCAGCCTCAAACTCAATTTTTCATGCCAAACTCAGTTGATTGATGCTAGTTATGAAAAACACCGAAATCAACTCTCGAAAATGCTTTCCTTGTTTATTAAAAGTAGTGCTGCTAAAGCTAATTTGCTATTAATCATTAATTGTTGATTGGAATCTTCCTTACTAAGAGTAAGAGTGACTTATCCATTGTCTTATTTTATGTTTAATCACGTGGTGAAACCTAGCACGTATTACTCATCACTAACTTGTAATTATGATGCTCTACAAATTCACCATACCAAGCTTTCATAGACTCGTTTTTCTGGTACTTTAGTGAAAATACCAGCTAAATCTAAAATTTTAATTTGAGAGGAAGCTGACAGCAATATCTGCTCAAATTCCGATGTTTTGTAAGTCACCACCGCCAGTTCTGCATCCTCAAGAACCTCTTGAGATGTTGCAACTAACAAATCTGGAAAACTGGGCAAATGTTGCTGAATACAAGTCATATTCTCACCCATCAAACAGGCTTCAAAAACCGTAGGATCATAAATTTTTACTTCATATCCTTCCGCCAGTAGACGCTTAACTAAAGATAGTGTAGAACTTTCTTTTAAATCATCAGTCCTTACCTTAAACGCTAAGCCCAAAATCGCAATTCGTTTGACCTGAGAGCAGACAATTTCTTCTAGTGCCAACTCCTTTTGCAAGTTATTAGTCACTGGTATGGTATTGAGTAAAGGAATAAACACATCCCGAGTGTGAGTATAGTATACTGGCGCTCCTAAATCCTTGGCTAAACAAGAATCTCCGTAGGCAAATTCGAGATGCATATATGCAGGAGAAAGATTCCACTTTTGATCCTGTACAATTAAATTCATCACCTCTCGCCCATCAACACCAAAAACTTTAGCGATTTTGCTAATTTCGTTAGCAAAGCTGATATTAGTTTCGTGCCAATTATTGGCAAAATACTTAACTATTTCTGCAACTGCAGGTTTTACAAACACCATTGGTGCTCTTACCTTAGCATACAGTTGTGCTACAGCTTGCTTAGCCACAACAGATTCACTGCCAATTATGGTGTAAGGCGGACAATCGTAGTCCTCAATTGCTGAACCCTCTCGCAAAAACTCCGGGCTACAGGCACTATGAATCAAACCCTCTCCAGCTAAACGTTTCATTAAATATTGGCAGCGATATACAGTACCTGGAGGAACAGTAGTGCGAAGCACAACAACATGGGGTATACCTTTATGTTGAACTGCTACAGCAATCTCTTTGCACACATCAATGACGTAACTCAAATCTGGTTCTCCCCTCTCCATAGGCGGGGTACCCACACTAATCAATGATATTTCTGTGCCCATTACAGCAGCTTGTATATCCGTCGTTGCTTCAATCTGGCCCGACTCTACACCTTGGCGTAGTAAATCTGCCACACCAGGTTCACTAATTGGGTACTCTCCCTGAGCAACTAAAGCCACTTGATGAGGATTCACGTCTACCCCAATTATCTGATGACCATCCCTAGCTAAACAAGCTGCTGTTACTACTCCTACATAGCCAAGACCAAAAATGCTGACTCTCATAAATTTTATCGCTCCATAGGTTAAACACTGCGCTGTGAGCAAATGTTTTAGTGATTAGTATTGACGGAAACTAAATTAGTCGCAATAGCCATTTCCCAATTTCGATAGCCATAAGCTGCTAGGAGAGTGGGAATTTGATGCCGCCACTCCAAAGTTTCTTTCATGCGCCGTAAACCGATGTTTCCCATCTCTTCTCTGCGCTGGGGGGCTGCCAATAGTTCCAGGATTTTGTCTGCAAAATCAATCAAATCATTGCCCCTAGCATAAACAGCAGCCCCTTGTGCCGAGCGCCTTCCTTCCCTAAGATCAAATTGGACAATAGGTTTGCCTAGTGCCATGTATTCCATGATTTTATTCATGGTGGACTTATCGTTGTAGGGCATTTTCTTGTCAGGATTAACGCAGATATCGCAACTAGAAAGTCGCTCCAATAGCTCCCCATCGCAGATACGTCCGGTAAATTCCACAAACTCACTAATTTCCAGTCTCTGAGCCAGTTTCTGGAGTGGTTCTAACATGGGTCCACTGCCAATGAGCATAAAGTGAATATCTTGGCGTTGTTGCTCGTAGATAATATAGCGTATTGACTGGAGCAAATAATCTATGCCTTCGTGTTTCCCCATCACACCCAAATATCCCACCAAATACTTTTTCTTGCCTCGATAAACAGGATTGGCTGTTGTGGCTCGAAAACGAGATAAATCTGGTCCACTGCGAACAACAAAAATATTCTGTGGTTTCTTTTTGCCTCTAGTTAAGGCAATATGTCTGTAGGATTCGTTGGTAGTAATTATCTTATCTGCGGTGGCAAAAGTTAAGCGTTCCACAAAACGAAGTCCATAGTAAAAGAAATCCCGACGCTCATACTTCGCTTCATACATCTCTGGGTTAATATCGTGGTGATCGAAGATTACTTTTACCCCTTTAATCAGCTTGAACCAGGCGGCAATTAAAAAGAGTAAATCCGGAGGATTGCAAATATGAATAATATCAAAACCACGCTCTCGCCACACCCGATGAGCCAAGACAAACTCCCAAAATAACGCTGTGGTATACTCTCTGAGATGTCCACTCACCGAGTCAATATCCGGTGGCATTGAGTGGCGATAGATGTGTATCTTCTCAATTACTTCATAACTTTTCTCATAGCCCTTACCCTTAGGGCAAATAATCGAAACCTCGTATCCTGCTGCGGTTAGAGTAGTAGCTTCCATCCACACCCTGCGATCAAAAGGTGAAGGCAGATTCTCTACTATAATAAGAATCCTGGTAGCTCTGGTAGAATGAGCCATAGTTTTTTCAGTCCTAAATTTTGCAACCTAGTTGGCAAATTAAGGGCAAAATTTTGTGAATCAGCTTGCCAATAACTAAATCACAAAGCTATTGGGGCGCTTTTGCTCATTACTTCGTCAATTTTGTGGGTTAGTAAGTCCAAAGAGTTGTTTAAAGTCAGATTGCCATTCCTTTGGATGGTTGGTTCCTTGAGGTTAAAACCAGCAGAAAAACAGCCTCCTGTGGTTATTCGCTCAAGTGTACTCCACTTCACTTTTTGGTCTAAATAGATGAAGAGAACACCACAGTTCCACTTCACTATACAATAGTCTGATTGCAGGCTAACTTCACATTGAGGTGCAAAATCTAGCCGCCACTCCAAATTATGTATTCCTCTCCCCTCAAGGTAATCGACTACTTCAAGCCGATTATGATTGGGGCTCAGATTACGGTGATGAATTGCTCCTTCACTGAGACATAAATAGCCGTTGTGTTCTGCATTAAGAAAAGTTGCATTCGATGTTTGCTCCCAAGCTGAAACTAAAGTTTTAGCCAACTCTAGGGTAATTTCCTGTGGTAGAGGGCAAAGTTGCCACCAGTCGTGCTGTTGCAATTTAGGCTGGGAAGCCTGCCAAGAAGAGCGATTGCGCCAGTAATTTTTGTTGAAGGAGAACTTCAAACGAACCGCTATTTCTTCTGGAGATATCCCTTGCAACTTTACTTTCATTGCTAATTCACAACTTGACAACTGATCATATGACGCTTTCTTGACCCTAGCATAATTACTTAAGTATTTTAACTAATTTTTTCCTTCAGAAATGGATAAAAGAAATATTTATGTTTGAACACAGTAATTATATTGATTCCAATCAAGTTTATTTCAGTATTCTTACTTAAGAGTGATATTAATTTAAATTTTTAATGAAGTAAAGAAGCGATTATGAAGATGACATGAAGCTAACAGATATTCACCAGAAAGTAGCTATTTTTAATTTCAATTTAAGGAGTTCTCTATCTGCCAACGATTTGAAAAAAAATTCTTTCACCTGTTCACACTCTGATGCGCTGATATTATTGAAAGGATTTTTTGTTTATCTATACTCTGGAAAAATGTTGGCTGCGATTTGGTAAACAATTCAACGGTCATCAAATTGAGTTACCCTAACAGTAACTCAGGGGTTAGTTGGCGTTGAGGTTAAGGTTAAATGGGTCAACAGGAACAACCAGGAAATTCAGACAATAACGAGTCTGGGAAAGCACAAGATAATTTGAGAGCGATTGAGGTTGGTTTAGAAAATCTCAAGAAAAATTTACTCTCTGATTTGTCTGGGGAAATTGAACAACTCCAGAACAAAAAAAAGCAACTAATTGAGGATATTGAACAGCTTGAATCCCAACATCAGCAACAAACGCAGCAACAACAAGAACTAGCCAAACAACTCGCTCCAGCTATAGCCCAACAGCTCCATTATCTACTGCAACAACGTCTCCAAGAGCGGGAAACTCCTCAATTAATCGCAGATAGTACGCCAACGACCGTACCATTGAGCGATTATAATGAGAACGCCTATCGCCTCATTTCCTCTCTCGATTCGACCCTCAGAACTACTTTCAAAACCCTACAACAAGACCTCAGTAGCTATCAAAGCACTCTCTCTCAGCAACTAGGTCAAATGTATAGTTTAGAGCAGCAAGGAGAGGCAATTTTAGAGACATTAGTTAATCGCCTTAAAGACGAACTCAAAGCAGAAAAGCAAAACAATTCCACAGAAGCAAAGCTAGTTTCTACTAACGGCTCAACCTATCCTGCGCCTCCTCGTCAACTACCACCACAGAATGATTTTACCGCGCCACCACCAGCATTCAAGGATGCGCAACCTCTCACCAAGCAACCACCTCCTGTTAAGACGAAAAAATTATCCTTAGTCTGGCAAGGTTTTATTCTGGTAGTTTTTGCCTCCCTAATTTTGTCGCTGCAAAATGTCATTGTCTCCATTATTCTCCAACAATCGTCAGTTTTTGGCAGATTTGACATTGGCGGCTATATTTCACCTAATTTCGGCAATTCACTGCTGATTCTGTGGCTGCGGATGATGGTGGTAGTACCTTTGATGTTTGTTTTAGGTACACGTCTCTATCCCCAAACCCAACAAGACATCTCCCAAGCCTTTAAATCCCAAGATCGAGATTTGTTCCTGAAAATGACAGGAAGTGGCTTTTTCCTGTTTCTCTCTTCTGCACTAATTTACCTGGCCCTTGGCTTTCTCTCTCCAGGTGTAGCCTTAACCATTTTCTTTATTTTTCCGATGGTTACGGTGCTGCTTTCTTGGCTCTTTTTCGGCGAAAAACCTTCCATCTTCCGTGGTGTAGCAACAGTTACTGTCTTGTTTGGAGTGTACCTGATTTCTTCCCAAGGTGGTGGCGCAGCAGCCAGTTTACCATTAGGAGGAATCTTTGCCGCTGCTGGCGCTGGTACTTGCTTTTCCTTTTCCCTACTCTTAGCCCAAGCTTCCTATAAAAAAATTCATCCCATTCCCTTCACTTTAGTCCAGTTTGTAACCATGCTGGCATTTGCTAGTTTAGTATTTTTACTACCACTACCAGGAGGCTGGAAACACGAAGTACGACCAGGAATGTGGGATGAACTGTGGCTCAGTGGCTTAGTTTTGGGTGTTCTCACCTTTTTTGCCTACCTAGCTAATAATATTGGCATCAAATACATTGGTGCTGCTCGTGCTTCAATTTTTGGCGCTACAGGTCCAGCTTTAACAGCAATTCTCGCTTTGATAATCAAAGGCGATCGCCTAGAAAGTATGGAAATTTGGGGAATGTTAATCGTTAGTGCTGGAGTTTTGTTCTTAAGCTTAGAGCGTTTTTACAATAAAAAGAAGAAAAAGAAGGCTTAGTTATTGGTTGTTGGTTGTTGGTTGTTTGTTGTTTGTGGAAACGGATTATTAACGGTACTACAGCCTAATTGATAGTAATTTGGCAATTGATGGGTAATGCCCTGCCGTCAACTTCTACTCTCCCCCGGCTTCTCATCTCCCCATCTCCCTATCTCCCCATCTCCCTATTTCCCTACTCCTTACTCTCTAAAGCAAATGTTCCTTTTCCTCTCCAAGTTACTACCCATATTTATTTACCCTCTGGGATTAGCTTGTTTACTAATGCTGCTAGCTTTATTAATGTATTGGCGACGTTCACGTTTAGTACCACTACCACTGTTTTTGGCATTAGTTATTTTACTTGTAAGCAGCAATAGTTGGGTAAGTAAGACCTTAGTTAGTTCTCTCGAGTGGCGCTACCTACCCCAAGGAGAACTTCCAAATGCCCAAGCTATAGTTATTCTAGGTGGTTCTACTAGTCCTGCTTGGTCACCACGGCCTACAGTAGAAATTAATGGACAGGGAGACCGCGTTTTTTATGGTGCGAAACTGTACCAAGATGGTAAAGCTCCCTTTATTATTGCTGCTGGTGGTCGTATTACTTGGCGTGATGGCGGTCCTTCAGAAGCCTCTGATATGGCTCAATTACTAGAAATGATGGGAGTTCCACCCGCAGCGATTATCCAGGAACCAGATTCCCTCAATACCTATGAAAATGCGGTCAATGTGAAGAAAATTTTGGTTGATAGAGGGATTGAGAAGATTTTGTTGGTCACCTCAGCAATGCATATGCCGCGATCATTAATGTTGTTTCGCCAGCAAGAAGTTGATGTTATTCCTGCACCCACAGACTTTCTGGTTACTAAAGTACCTCGCCAAGAGTTACCCCTAACCACCCAGGAAATAATTCTCAAATCCCTACCTGACACGGAAAATTTCTACCACACAACCAAGGCGATTAAGGAGTATGTGGGTTTGGTGGTTTACCGTCTCCGGGGCTGGCTATGAAAATCATTTAAGATAGTTTCTATCAACTGGGGAATATACGCCGGATTTTTGTGGGGAGTGACTTGGCGCACAGTTACAGATTTTATCAGGCGACCCAAAAGTTGGAATTCTTGAGAACGCATACTTTTATCGAGTAAGTAACTACCATAGGTATTGGCAATCAGGGAAATTAAAGCACTCCTACTCGAAGGTGATTCTAGCTTCGGTACTCCTTCTTCCTCACTTCTATAATTGAGAAGATAAATAGCAGCCAGAGGTAAGGGAGAATTTTGAAACTGGTAACCTTGTTGGCTCAGATCCAAATAGCGCTTATCCCAAGTAGGATGGGAAGGGACAATGCGGGGCAATTTTTCCACATTACCGTAGAGAGCAACCACAGACTCTGACCAAAGACGAACCCTAGGATAGGCTGGTTGCACCCAGAAACTGCTTTCCCTATCTACCAAAGCTAAGACATCATCAGACAAAATTGGATAGCCTTGCTGGGCAAAAGCCGCCGCCGTAGTAGATTTACCAGCACCTGCATCGCCCAGAAAAGCCACTACTTTATTTTCAACGGCAACTGCACTGGCGTGTAAGCAGGTGACACCGCGCAAACGCAACACCCAACCTAAAATGGGACCAAGGAGATAGGTGGCTGTATCTTCCACCGTTAATTCATCTGACCAAATTGCCCAAATTTGACTTCCGTAGCGATCTACAACAAACTCTGTACCATCGCTATATTGCAGCCAGAAGTAGCTACTGGAATTACCTAAAATCTGCCAGATTCTGAGGGCTGGTTTACCATTTTCTGCTATGTATGCACTCACATACCATTGGCGTTGCTCCAAATTTTTGGCTACTGGTTGCTCAAGCCAGAGTGGTAAACTACCCAAATTAACCCGCACTTCTGGCTGCGGGTGATTCGTTTCACAAACAGCTACCAAGCCAGGAATTTCTTGGTTGGAGTGTACGTCTAGACCATAGACAAGGTAGCGTGGCATTAGCTTTTAAGGGGCAGGAGCTGTTTTTTGGTTCGCCATTGTCGGATTATCCTGCATTCCAGCACCACCTGCAATGGCTAAGGTGAGGGTTTTGATATCACCATAAATCCTGAAGGCAGGCTTATGATACGGTAGCTTTGAATTCCCAGATTTGACGTCCATATTCTTCCTTTCCCTAACTGCTCCGTGTATAGTAGCAAACTCAAATCGCTTTGGCAAAAGTCCTGGTTACCTGTAGTTGAGCCAATTGCTGAGGCTCACTGGACGAGTGAATTCCCAAGCTTGCCAAGCATCAATTTTACCCTTAGTTGCCGCTTCGATAATTAGTTTAGTATTTACATAAGCTTTAATTTCTGGTGTTTGTTTGAGGACTTGCCAAAGTTGCTGATTTTTGGCTATCAGTACAGAAAATGGATCTCCCATCAGAGGTGTTTTCGGGCGTAAACGCACCTCCTCCGGTAATTTTCCTTGCATTGCGGTGCGTAATATGTGCTTATTGACGAACCAAGGTAGGGGAGGAATCGCCAGCAAAAAATTAAGGAGACGCAAATCGAGAAAGGGAAATCTCACCTCCACAGGAACATGAGAAAAACCGGAATCGTAGGATTCAAAAAAAGGTTGCCAGCGCAGTGATAACAAATCCTGATAAGCTTGGGGACGAAGGGGATGAATAGCTTGCCTTTCTAACTCATTAATCTCTCGCCAACGTTCCTTAAGTTGCAAACGAGCTTCAAAATCTGGATTCAGCCATTGGGGATAGTAATCTGTATCTGATACTCCCCGGTGCCAGCGTCGCCATTGAGCCAAAATACCAGAACCAAGGGGTGGAAGCAATTTATGTTGCCAAAGACAGCGCCCCAGATCTAAAATTAAATCTACTATGTTCATTCCCGGTCGTAATTGACTAACCGTTGAGGTACGCAAAGCTTCATCTCCTCCTTGACCATTGAGGGCAATTCGACTGTAGGTTGCGATTTGCTGAAGTTGGTCATAACTCATCACACAGAGGGGATCGTGATAGGGTTCAGGGGTATGCAATTCTGGTTGTTGCCATCCTTGGTAAAGCTGGTAATCGTCTTCTACTAAATAGGTTATCGGAATACCTAAAGCTGTGGCTGCTAGTTGAGAATAGTAACGTTCTTGGTCAGGAATTAGATGGTCATAAACGGCAGTAAAGCCTTGCAATTGGGAGCTTGTTGAAGCTATCGAGCTAATACTGGTGGAATCGAGTCCACCACTGAAAAAAATGGCAGCTTTATCTGTGCGCAAGCGCTCTATCACTGCTAGTTGCAACAACTCCTGAAATTGACTCACATAATCCTCTGGTTTGGGATAGCGGATTAAATCTGGAACAGGAAGTTGCCAGTAGCGCTGCTGTTTTACTCTACTCTGGAATACTGTTAAGGTGTGAGCCGCCTGGAGACGCTGAATCTGGGCAAAAGCCGTAGTATTAGCAGTATAATTCTGGTCAAAGAGTAGAAAATCCCCAATCGCCTGCTGATTTAACTCCTGGGACACCAGAGGATGTTGGCGCAGACACTTCAGAGTATTGCTGAAAATCAGACTATTGCCTATGTGAGCATAGTAAAATAGCTTAATTCCCAACTGATCGCGAGCGCAAAAAAGACTTTTCTTTCGACTATCCCACAGTGCAAAGGAAAAATCACCCAGCAGGTGATGAACACACTCTTGTCCCCAAAGTTGATAAGCTCGCAGAATTAGCTCAACATCGGTTATAGGTAACTGTTTGTCTAAATTTAGCTTTTGGAGTAAATCTCTGCGTCCATCAATACGAGCGTCGGCGGTAATCCAGAGGGTACCATCTAGAGTAAAGGGTTGATGCTCCTTTGTGGACTCAGTAGTAGTTCGTAGTAAAGTATTTCCGAAACCAACACAACCAGAGTGCCAGACTTGCTGAGCATCAACACCACGATAGGTTATAAATTCAGTTAAGTGCTGCAAGATTTGTCGATTAACGGTTGTACCATCGAGGTTAACAATACCTACAATTCCACTCATGTTTTCTCTTGGCAGCAAAGATTGAGTTGGCTAGGAACTTGTTTTACTCAACTGGTCGCAAACGGGTAACCTTGAGGGTAAAACCACCACCACCAGTTTCTCCAAAAGCACCAACACGGACAATATATTTACCTGTTTCCGTAATACGGGCAAAGAGAAGAGAATTAGTACCACCATCAGGACCATCATCATTTTCAGCAACAGTGGAACCATCAGTAGCAATTAGTTTAACCACTGTATCAAATTGATCAGAAAGTAAATCAATTGCCACTTGATCGCCTTCCTCTAAGTTTACGAGATAGTCACGAGAAAAACCGCCATCACCAGTAGGAATATCTTGCTCTGTAAGAGTATCAGCAACTTCCTTACTGGTGGAAATGGCTATCGGATTATACATTTGTTGCTGTGCACCAACTGGTACGTTATTTAGCCCTGCACTAACTAAAGCAGCACCGATGAGCAAGGGAGAATACCAACGACTGGCGGAGGGTTTGGTCATAGAGATGTCCAGTTTAGGTGAACCATACAAACGCGTCCATTATGTCTTAAATTTGCACCTAAGCACAATTTAGTAGGAGATGGGGAAGTGGGGGTAGCAGAGGTAGCAGGGGTAGCAGGGGGAGATGGGGAAGAAAAGTTTGTTTTTCCCTTTCTCAATTGAGTGAGAAACTATTACCTAACAAAAAACGACGAAGAACAAACAACTAACAACAAACCACATTTTCATGGGATACTGTCCCCAGCAATAGCATAATTTCAAAATCAATTGTTCCAGGGTCGCTAACCAAAAGGAATGAAGAACTATAGATATTTGGTGACATAGCAAACCCAAGCCTGAATATTTTCCTCGATGAAACACAATCTATCCTGGCACAAACCCCTTGCCATACTTGCTCTTACAAGTCTCGCTTGGCTTAGTCCCCAAGGGCAGGAAGCTAAAGCTAATCCAATCGCCCAGATTAGTCCTGGTAATGCTGTAATTGACTTAGTCGTACCCCCTCCCCAAACGCCGAGATCAAGACCAGTTGCACCGCCTCCTAGAGCAACTAGCGGCTCTATTTCGATTCCCGTACCACCGCCGGAAAGTCGCGCCAGGGTCGGCATTTGCCCCAATTTCCTGGAACCAGCGATTAGTAGCGTGATTGATAATCCGAGATTTGCGAAGGGAAAGTGGGGAGTTTTAATTGAGTCTGTAGACGATAGACGGACTTTCTATAGTCGCAATGCTAATTCTTTACTGGTTCCCGCTTCTAATATCAAACTATTAACCACGGCGGCGGCTTTGCAAAGATTAGATCCTGCTACTTCAATTCGCTCTAAGTCTTTGTGGCAATGGTTGCAGGAAACTAACCAGAGAAGTAACAATAGCTATGCTGATGTTTTACTACGTTACATCGGCGGCACTTCAGCTGTAAAACAGGCTTTAGGTCAACTGGGTATTAGCCCTAATGGCTATCGTCAGGTAGATGGTTCAGGTTTATCGCGTCAGAATTTGGCAACTCCTGCCACTTTAGTTAGTGTACTGCAGGCGATGTACCGGGATCGAGAGCGAGAAATATTCTATAAATCCCTTCCTATAGCTGGGGTGAGTGGAACTCTGCGCAGTCGTCTACGCTATAGTTCTACTCGGGGTAGAGTACACGCGAAAACAGGAACTTTACGTGGTGTCAAATCTTTATCTGGCTATTTGGAGCATCCCCAATACGGCACAATAGTATTTAGTATTATGGTCAATCAAGGTAATCAATCTGGAGGAACTTTAGCAGGAGCGATTGATGAAATTGTATTGCGTACAGCACAACTAACTCCCTGTGATTAATCGACCAACAACTGTAGTGGTCTTGGCAATGAGTGCTGATGGTAAAATTGCCGATAGGTCGCGATCTGCTGCTCGTTTTGCTTCTCCTAGTGATAAAGCGCATTTAGAAAAGCAAGTTTCCCTAGCAGATGCGGTGCTTTTTGGTGCAGGAACTTTGCGCGCCTACGGTACTACTTTACCTGTGTCTTGTCCCCAATTGCTGCAAGAGCGGACAGTTAGGGGACAAACTAAGCAACCGATACAAATTGTCTGTTCCCATTCAGGAATTATTGATCCCAGACTACGTTTTTTTCAACAATCTGTACCTCGTTGGTTGCTGACGACAGCAACAGGAAATAAGGAATATGGACAGAAATTATTTGAGAGGATTATAGTCGCACCAACTGTTGCGGGGAAAATTGACTGGAATGTTACCCTAGGACAGTTATCTCAGTTAGGCATCGGTAAGCTAGCAGTTTTAGGAGGAGGTAATTTAGTTGCTTCTTTAGTTACTGAAGATGTAATCGATGAGTTTTGGTTGACGATTTGTCCTCTAATTTTAGGCGGGAGTAGTGCACCAACACCTGTAGATGGTATTGGTTTAGCTGCTTCTTTAGGCAAAAAAATGCAATTGCTAAGTGCAGAAACTCTCAATCAAGAAGTTTTTCTACACTATCGGGTAAAACGTTAAGTAATATTAATTTGGTTGTTGGTTGATTTTGGAAACGGATGATTAATGATGCTACAGCGTAATTAATAGTGATGACAACGGATGTGGAAACAGATGAGGTATGGTTGATGGTTGATTGTGGATCGGATCAATAGATTGGCTGTATTTAGGTAATTGGGTTCATTTTGAGGCTCAACT
>CAZWGS010000120.1:0-15160 GCA_964633315.1 uncultured bacterium
CACATTCTACCATTAATGGCAATGCAGATAAATCTGCCCGTGTCGTTTTTCCACCTGGCTTTAAAAAGACGGGGCTACCAAACTCCCGTACTATTCGTGTTAGTTTACCAAAGTTTTTGGGTTTAAAGCCCCGCCGGATTAGGACGGCTTTTCTTCTTTGAGCGGCTTTATCCAGTCCTCAATAAGTTGAGTCATTGTCTTCTTTTTGGAATTGGCGATTCTTCTAAGCTTCTCAAGCTGTCCAGAATATCTTTCAGCAGATAGAGAAGGCTTATAGGAATTTGTTAGTTACAACATCATTAGCTTGTAAGCCGGTACATTGTTGTACTAACTTATATCTTGCAACTGTCTCAATAATCGTAAGGAAAAACTATGACCCGCGCCATCATGGAAACAGAAAAGGGAACCATAAACCTGGAATTGTTTGATCAGGATGCACCTAACACTGTGAAAAATTTCGTTGATCTCAGTGAAAAAGGTTTTTATGACGGACTTAATTTTCACCGAGTAATCTCTGATTTTATGATTCAAGGTGGTTGTCCCCTGGGAACTGGTACTGGTGGTCCTGGCTATAAAATAAAATGTGAGATTAATTCTAACAAACATTTAGCAGGGACTTTATCTATGGCTCATGCGGGGCGTGATACAGGGGGTAGTCAGTTCTTTATTTGTCACTCTCCCCAACCCCATTTAGATGGAGTCCACACTACCTTTGGCAAGACTGAAGATATGGAAGTAGTCAATGCTATTCGCCAAGGGGATAAGATCCTTTCTGTCAAGATTGAGCATTAGTCCTTAATCATTAGTGAGAAGTTGATAACTCCCCATCTCCTTAATATCTGGTAAAAAAAAACTCCCCTAAACGGGGAGGAGTGATTTTCTGATTCTAATGATTTTGGATTTAGTATTTTGGTAGAGCTAATTTCCTATGAGCCATTTTTGACCATTCAAGCGCTGCAAAGTATACATCACCATCAAATCTAGTGTTACCCGACGCTCATCAATCATAAATGACTCCACGATACTTGGTTGAAAACCCTTGGTGGAACAGGAAAAAGCTTTTTTTCCCTTAATAGTCTCATCCAAAAAATAAAGCTTAAATTGGCGTTCCCCATTCTTGAAATTACCTGACAATTGCCAGCATTTTTCACTGGGAGAAGCACCGATAATCGGTAGTGTATCCTTGGCAAAAGTTAACTCCACATCCGCAATACCTTCTTTAACAAAGGCTTCCCGCAAAGCAGGAGTAAAATCTTGTTCCATGAATTCAGTAAAAGGCTTATCCTCCACTGCTGGTTTCTTTTCCTTCTTGGCTTTGGGTTTTGCCTCTTCTGATTTGGGATTGGTTTCTTCTGCCATGGCTAGTGCAAATTACTTACTGTCTAATATTTAAGCAAATTACCTTACCATCGGGTAGAACCTTAGAGTAGCTTTTCTAATTCTGCATCCTCTCCTAGTTTTTTCACCATCTGTTTTATTTCCTGGGTGCGATCTTTGCGTACAATCAGCGTGGTTTTGCCATCTCTCACCACAACTACATCCTCTAAGCCAATGGTGACAATTACTTCCTCTTCATCACTGGCATAGATCACAGACCCCTTGGTATCATGCCCGAGATGTTTTGCCAACTCTACATTGACATTTTCTCCTTTAAGCAAACGTTCCACTGCATTCCAGTCTCCCAAATCATCCCAACCAAAATTAGTTGGTAGAACATAAGCCAACTGAGTTTTTTCCATCAAAGCATAGTCGATGCTCTTTTTCTCCAGTTGAGCATAGGCTGCTTGCCCTTGCTCTGCCAGAGGACCGATAATTTCTGGAGCATGGGACGCTAACTCTGCCAATACAACGCCAGCACGGAAAATAAACATACCGCTATTCCAGCTAAATTTACCCGTTTCGAGGAAAGATTTTGCTGTTTCTCGGTCAGGCTTTTCTGTAAAGCGATTAACCTGGTAAACTGGCAAATCCAAGAATTTACCCATCGCTGTCCCCTGTTCAATATAGCCGTATCCTGTGGCAGCAAAACTAGGAGCAATGCCCAGTGTAACAATAGCATCTTTTTCCCTTGCCAATTGTGCAGCCGCCTGCAATGTTTGCTCAAAAGCAGCTAAATCTCCGATCCAATGATCAGCTGGAAAAAAGCCAACTAAAGCATCTTCACCATAGCGTTTGGCAATTTCCAAAGTAGCCCAAGCAACTGCAGGAGCCGTATCTCGTCCCTGGGGTTCCACTAATAAGTTAGACTCAGATAGCTGGGGTAACTGCTGGCGCACTCCATCAGCAATAATAGCGGAAGTGACCACCCAGAGGCGATCCCAATTTTCTGCGAGGGGTAAAAGTCTCTCCGCAGTTGCTTGTAAGAGACTTTTGCCAGTACCATCAAGGCATAAAAACTGCTTCGGTCTTCGTCTACGGCTAAGAGGCCAAAAACGCTCTCCTTTACCGCCAGCTAAAATTACAGGAATTAAAGGTTGGTTCATTTTTTTCATCCAATGAGCTAAATTTTGGGTAGAAATGGAACTGTGAGTTGAACTGAGGAACTTTATTTGGTCAACTAACGCCCTCTAACTTAATCAATCCCATTTTTACCTTTTCCTCGTATATTTCTGCTAACTGGATTTTTGATCTAGGGCTGAGAGCTATAATCCTTTTTGATATTTTTGAAGCGTGGGTGTGGTGTGGTTATTAGAGTGAGGTAATCGTGAAACAAGGCAGCGAAAAAAATCCCCTAAACTCTGAGGATAATGAATATGAAGTAAATGAAGCCCCATCTGTTACTGGGCGAGGTTTTGTCTTGGCAATGGCACTGACTTTTATTGCCACAGTATCTGCCACTTTAGGGGCAACCGTGGCTTTAGTCAGTCCCCTGTCACCACTGGTAGCAATGCTGACGCAAAAGGGGGAGGTATTATTAGCAGACTCTGCACCAAAAACCCAGGATCTTAGCTGGGCAGACAACTTGCAATACGAGCTATCGCGACCAGTTAATATTCTTATTATGGGTATTGATCGCGTTCTCGATGCGCCCAAGAATTCCGCAGCTATTTTTTCTGGGCGTAGCGATACAATGCTTTTGGTACGTTTTGACCCAAGGGATAATTCGGTACGAATGCTCTCGATTCCCAGGGATACTCGCGTCGATAACATGGGGTTGAAAATACCCAAAATTAATGAGGCTAATACCCAAGGAGGAGCAGCCTTGGCTGCTAGGGTAGTCAGTAAAACCCTCAATAATGTACCAATTGATCGCTATGTGCGCGTCGATCCTGACGCTTTTAGAGAGTTGGTGGATTTAGTCGGTGGGGTGGAAGTATTTGTCCCCTATGATATGTTTTACGTTGATGCGACTCAGAAGCTAGAAATTAATTTACAACAGGGCTGGCAAACTCTCAATGGTATTCAAGCAGAACAATTCTCTCGCTATCGCGATGCAGAAAATGGTGATATTGGTCGTGTGCAGCGTCAACAAGCATTACTCAAAGCTTTAAGGGAACGTGTCCAAAGTCCCACTGTGATCGCCCACATACCCCAAGCAGTGCGCCTAATGCAGCAGTATGTGGATACAAATTTGAGCCTAGAGGAAACCTTAGCTTTGGTAGGTTTTTGTCTCCAGTTAGAGCGAAATGACTTTAAAATGGTGCTACTACCTGGTCGCTTTAGCGAGGCCTATGAGTATAACTTGAGTTATTGGCTGGTCAGTGATGAGGGGCGCAATCATGTTATGAGTCAGTATTTTGAGCAGGAACCAGTGGGTATAGCCCTAGCACGAGGAAATCAACCAGAGACTAGTCGCGTGCGCATTGCGATTCAAAATGCGACTAGTGAGGAGGGTTTAGCAACGAGGGTGGCTTCCTATTTGGAGGCTAATGAGTTCTATAATTTCTATTTTGTCCAAGACTCTCCCCGCAATCTCCGCCAAACTGAAATTATTGCTCAGCAAGGAGACTTAGAAACGGCGGCGATTCTCAAAAAAGTGTTGGGTTTAGGAGTGGTGGAGGCAGATTCCACGGGCGATTTGAAATCTGATTTGACGATTCGTATTGGCACAGATTGGCTGGAAAAGGAGTTCTAAATGGTGAAAAAATTGGTGTTGCGATTACTGAGTTTGTTAGTCATAGTCTTACTAGCAAGTTTGTGGATCTTGCTAGATGCTACTCCTGCCTGGGCAAGAGGGGAAACCGTAAACTATACCTATGCTCAACTACCAGACAGCGACTTTTCCCACAAGAATTTAACTGGTGTCTCTTTTGCTGCGGCTGACTTGCGTCGAGCCAATTTCCAGCAAGCAGATTTAACTGATGCTATCTTTACCAAAGCAACCTTGATTGATGTGGATTTTTCCGGGGCGAATTTGACTAGGATTTGGGTAGATAGAGTAGATATGGAGGGTGCAAATTTAACCAATGCGATCTTCCGCGATGCTACTGCAACCAGCACCAATTTCGCCAACACCATAGTCACAGGTGCAGACTTTACTTACACAATTATGGATCGCTATCAAGCGTCTTTGATCTGCAAAAGGGCAGATGGTGTTAATCCATTTACTGGAGTAGACACTAGGGAAAGTCTAGGTTGTAGATAAGCTGCTAATTAACCCTAGATAGCTTTGCCATTGGTTCCCAGTACAACACATCCTGTAGTAAGTTTTGGTAACCCAGGGTGTTGGGATGTAATCCGTCTGGGCTAAGCTGTGAGTGTAACCAACCATAACCCCTTCCTAGCCAGAGATCGAAAATATCTAGATAAGGGATTTGACGTGCTTGGCAAGCTAGTCTGGTAGCTTCTTTGTAGCGGTATTGATCGCTGTGATTGTAGTAAAGGCAATCTAGAAAAGGCATCTTGCTCTCATCCACTGGAGCCATACCGACAAATAATACAGGACAAAGTTGCTGTGCTCGGTCGAGCAAATTAGCCAACTCCAGCTCAAACACAGTAAAATCGGTAAATGATCGCCCATTGATGTGCCCCAAGCGAGCTGAATCATTAACCCCCACAGCCAGTAAGATTAAATCAGGCTGTCGATTACGCAATTCACCGCGATTGCGAAATTCCTGCTCTAATCTTTGGGCAACTTGAATCACTCCATTGCCACGAATACCTAAATTATAAAGTACATGACCTGGACTGGCACTGCCCATCCACTGGCGACGTAATCTTTCTACCCAACCACCACCTTCAGGATCACCAAAGCCATAAACCAGGCTATCACCTAAAGCTACTACTTTGAGAGGATGGCTGACTTTACCTGGAGTGTGAGTTAAATGGGAAACTGAAAGTGTCTGCATAGAATATGAATAAAAGTAACTAAAAATATACACATTGATAACAATCTACACAATTATGGGTGCATGGATATAATTAGGTAAGTACCCTTTAACCCACTAGTGTCTGCTATCTTGAGGCTTTTTGCTCTCACTAAGGCATAGAGTTGCAAGAATAACTGTTAAACTATGATGAAAATAGGTAAGATTAAGAATCTGCCTCAATTAAACATCAAATAATTAGCTAGCAATTCCTGATGCACAAGCGTCCCTCCTTCGAATCTTCACAAATTATGGCTCGTGCTGACGAGCTAATGAAAGCTGCCTCTAATCGCTACAAAATTACGGTACAAATCGCTACTCGTGCTAAGCGTCGTCGCTACGAAGATTTTGAGAATCTAGAAGATCCAATGATGAAACCCGTGATTCGTGCTGTCATTGAAATGTCAGATGAATTAACTCAACCAGAAATTATAGGAGAATAATTGAGGAAGGGGAGGATGAAACAACCCATCTTATCTCTATCTCTTGCTGCACTACTAGGTGTTTGCATAGCTTGGGGAGGAGAAACAATTAAGGAGGCTAAGGCCCAGTTTATCCAGCCTAAACTAATCGCACCAGTAGTATACCAGCGCTTGCCGAGCTTTCCCTTAGAAAACAATTATATTAACCAAGAAAGCGGTGAAGTTGATGAGGATCACACCTTAGCCAGTCGCTTTATTCGTTACCATTTGTACATTAAGGGGCGCTCTCCTAACTATCGGTTAGATTGGAAACTAACTCTAGCAGATTATTTGGGAGCTAACGAGCGATTAGAAAAAGCCCGCTATCCCGGTGCTACCAGCTTACGGGAAAATCCCTTCGAACGAGACCGCACCACTATCCGCAACCTCAATCGCCAACAAAGGGAAGAATTAGTAGCTGTATTGGTAGGCATTTTTAACCCCAGCGCTGCTGAAAATAACACTCCAGCACCCGAAAAACAGCCTGATCCCGAAACTGAAGTTACACCCAATAATCGCCTCTCCTTGCCCCAACCAGGAGACGCTCAGCTACTGCTTCCCTAAGTAAAAGAAGCCATGACTCACCAAGTAGAGATTAAAAGTGGTGTCGGCTGGCGTATTGGCTGGAATGCCGAAGCTAGAGAGTTCCAGGGTTTAGTGGGGAATGATGATTGGGCGATTGAGCTAACCAAGGCAGAATTTAATGATTTTTGCCGTCTTTTGGAGAATTTGGCAGCAATAATGAGCCAAATGGCGGCGGAACTCATGGTGGAAGAAAAAATAGCTTGTGAAGCAGAAAGTGAGTATTTGTGGATGCAAGTGGAGGGCTATCCTGATAGTTATAATCTCTGTTTAATCGTCAATCAAGGTCGTCGTTGTGAAGGCTTTTGGGATGCACCAGCAGTGAAAGGTTTGCGAGAAGGTGTACAACAATTGCAGGTTTGGTTGCACTAGCGACAAACTTCCCTGTCAACATAAACTAAAAATGAGATAGGGAAGATAAAAACAAATTTAGGAAACTCAAGCCATGAATCGCAATTTAACCCCGCTAGCACTAGCTTTTACTTTACTTGCCTTTGTCTTTATACCAAGCTCAAAATTAACAGCACAAGCACAAGAAAATCTATCCCAGGGGACTTCTCAAGAATTAGGGGAAATTAAACCTCGCACAGTGCAAGATCTTCCTTGGGGAATGGGTGGAAATTATCCAGAAACCTCAGATACTGAAGCCTCCACATTAAATAATAATCTACTCAATCTGGAACAAGCTGAAGGTTTTACCTTTGATCCAAGTTGGACAACCACAGGAGATGAGAATGGTAACTCTGCGGCGATTCCCCTAGTTAATTTTTAGAGGAATAACTAGCAATGAGCATGGTAACAGTGGATCTTGGACATAAATCCATGCTCTAGAGTTAACTAATAAGAGTAACTCCACCTAACTAAACCTCACACTAATTTACCCAAACCCCCACATCCCCAAGTCCTTAAACCAAAACTATTTTTTGTATACCGACGCCAGTAAGAGAATACTCACATAGGACTTACAAAAATATCTGATTTTAGTTTTAATTGCCTTATTTCTAGAATAATTTCACAAGAGCAGAAAAATTTGGCTGCAAACATGACGCTTCCACCTCTTTGTCTCTTACCATGTTAAGAAATTTGTTGGAGGTTCTGTAGTGAGTTACTCACGTCGCCAATTTTTCGTTCTTGGAAGTCTCGGTTTGGCTGGTATCAGCAAATTTATCTTTCCTAAGCAAGGACAAGAAATAGTTCAAGCTACTCCCAAAAATGATCCTCCTTCCCCCATTGCTACTCCCGAAGGAGAATTATTGCTGCGTTTTGTTTCCATGGCGGATACGGGTACAGGAGCACAAGGTCAATATCAAGTAGCTCAAGCCATGAGCCAATATTACCAAAAAAAACCTTTCCCTATGGTCTTAATGGCAGGGGATAATATCTACAATAACGGTGAAATTAGTAAAATTCAGCAAGTTTTTGAGCAGCCCTATCAACCACTACTAGAACAAGGAGTTAAATTTCACGCTTGTCTAGGGAATCACGATATTCGCAGTGAAAATGGCGATCCCCAAGTAAAATATTCCGGCTTTAATATGCAAGGGCGCTACTATACATTTGCGCGTGGTGGAGTACAATTTTTCGCCCTCGATACCAACAACAATGCTAATTGGAAAGATCAATTGACTTGGCTAGAATCGCAATTATCCCAATCTAATGCGACCTGGAAAATTGTCTTTGGTCACCATCAAATCTACTCCTCTGGTCACTACGGAGTCAATCAGCCCTTTGTGGAAAACCTGACTCCCCTGTTTGAGAAATACGGAGTGCAGCTTTACATTAACGGTCATGACCACCATTACGAGCGTACTGCATCAATTAATGGTACTACCTATCTAATCTGTGGTGCTGGTGCAGGATTGCGTGAAGTGGGACAATCTCCTTGGACAGAATATAGCGCTTCTCGGCTTAGTTTTGCTGCACTAGAAGTTTATCCTCAGCAGATTATAATCCAGGGTATTGCGACAGATAGTAGTGTTTTCGACCAAGGTTTAGTTAAACGCTCTTGAAATTAAGCAAACTTATACCATTGGTACAGATTTTGGTATTATGCTCAATCTGCAAATCCTCTATCCCTAGCAGTATGCTAAATCTTCCTGCATCAAAATCAATTAGTAATTTCTTTAAGCATTTTTCCTTCAGTTTGCGTTTCGGGTTTACCATCGCCTCAGTGATCATGATCCTGGGAATTGGTGGTTGTAGTCTCAAGCGATTCGCCACACAAGCAGCGCAAGTGCCACAATTAATCCTAGCTAGTCCTAGCGATCCAGCTACTTTCAATGCTCCCCTCAACACTTCTGCCTATAATGTTTTTGGTTATATTAATGCCAGTTTAATCGACCAAAATGGTTTAAGTGCCGAATTAGAACCAGCACTAGCGCAATCTTGGGAAATTTCAGAGGATAAACTCAAGATTACTTTTACTCTAAGAGAAGGACTAAAATGGTCAGATGGTGAACCTCTAACCGCTGATGATGTCGTATTTACCTTCAACGATATCTATCTCAACGAGAAAGTACCCACAGGAACCAGGGATATTTTGCGCATTGGCGATACAGGTAAATTCCCTACAGTGAGAAAGTTAGGTCCGCTTCAAGTTGAATTTACCGTACCCGAACCATTTGCGCCTTTTCTACGCTATGCGGGAGGAATTGCAATTCTACCCAAACACGCTTTGCAACCGTCAATTGAAAATAGCGATCAAGATGGAGATCTCAAATTTCTCTCCACTTGGACAACGGAAACCGAACCCCAAAAAATCGTTGGCGCTGGAATGTATACCATTGAGGGTTATACGCCCTCTCAGCGAATCGTTTTTCGCCGTAATCCCTACTATTGGCGCCAAGATGAACAAGGAAACCCCCAACCCTATATTGAGCGTATTGTGGTGCAAACCGTGGAGAGTACCGACAACCAGCTGATCGCCTTTCGTTCAGGACAGTTGGATGCTTTAGATGTAGAATCCGGTTCCTTTGCCCTGCTTAAGCAAGAAGAACAACGCGGTAAGTATAATGTGTCCGAGGGTAGACCAGAATCAACAACTAGGTTTTTTGGTTTTAATCTCAATCAGGCTAGCAATGACCAAGGAAAACCTTTTATCGATCCTATCAAAGCCCGTTGGTTCAATAACTTAGCTTTTCGTCAAGCTGTAGCTTACGCCATTGATCGCCAGACAATGATCGATAATATTTTCCGAGGCTTGGCACAAACGCAAAATTCACCGATTATTCCTGCTAGTCCCTTCTTTTTACCTCCAGAGAAAGGATTGAAAGTCTATAAATACAATCGGGAAAAAGCCAAAAATCTGCTACTTGATGCTGGCTTTACCTACAACGGAGATAATCAACTGCTAGATTGGGATGGAAATCGGGTTA
This sequence comes from uncultured bacterium, assembly GCA_964633315.1. Taxonomy (GTDB): domain Bacteria; phylum Cyanobacteriota; class Cyanobacteriia; order Cyanobacteriales; family CAWCAG01; genus CAZWGS01. Next base: position 9,724 of record CAZWGS010000120.1, read on the forward strand.
AATTCACGATTTTAGTTAAATCGGAGGAAAAAGTCAGGGTTGATAGTGCAGTTCAAATACAAAAAGACCTACAGAAAATTGGTATTCAAGCAAATTTACAAGTAGTTAGTTTCAACACCGTAATTCAAAAGCTCTCTAGTCGCAATTGGGAATCCTATGTAGGGGCTTTTGGTGGTGGTGGTGTGGAACCCCACAGTGGCTTCAATATCTGGTACAGTGGCGGTTTTCTGCATCAGTTTAACCAAGGACCAACCCCTGGAGAACCAACCATACAAGGCTGGAAGGTTTCAGATTGGGAACAAGAAATTGATCAACTATTCCAAAAGGGAGTTCAGGAATTAGACGAAAAGAAAAGAAAGCAAATTTACGGACGCTTCCAACAAATTGTGCAGGAGCAACTACCTTTCATTTATTTAGTCAATCCTCTCTCGTTTGATGCGATCCGAGAACGTGTGCAAAACCTCAAACCATCGGAACTATCTGGTTCTTTTTGGAATCTCTATGAACTGAATGTAGAGCAGGAATTGTATTAATCCAAGCTTTGTCCCCAGATATTTAGCTGGTTGTTACCTCCACTAATTTGTCAATAATAGCAGTAATTTTTTTCCTGGTGTGACTTGAATTGAGCAGACTTTTTCTGTACCCTCAAGCTAAAATTCTCGCAACTTAGCTGGAGGTATCATAGATTGCTGATTGAATACATTTAAATTTGTTTACAATGTCCCAAAACAAGGCAAAATCTTCCTAGGAACTTAACTCGATCTCTTTCTCAAGTTGATTTCCCAAATTATTCATCTGGGTGGAAACTACTTGATTCTGAGAATGGTATTTTTGAGCACAAATTTGCGTGAGGAGTTGAATTGATGAGTTTGAGTAGAGATGCACTGGAGATTTTAAAAGAAACGAGTCGGACTTTTTATATTCCGATTAGTAATTTACCTCCCAGACTAAAAGATGCAGTGGCATCGGCATATCTTCTGATGCGTGCAATTGATGAAGTTGAAGACCATCCTGAACTAGATAATTTTACCAAGGCTAAAATCCTAAGCAAAATTAGTCTGAACTTGCAAGCTGCAACAGAAGGCTATAGTGTGGAAAGCTTTGCCACAGGATGGGTTAGCCAACCTAGTTTGCTGCCAGAAGTCACCTTGCGATTGGGAGAGTGGGCATTACTTGCTCCTCCTAGTATTGCAGCGCGGGTGTGGGATGCAACTGCAGCCATGGCAGATCGCATGGCATACTGGGCAGAGAATAATTGGACAATTGACACAGAAGCTGACTTAGATCGTTACACCTTTGCTGCAGCGGGAGCAGTAGGATTACTGCTGTCAGATTTGTGGGCTTGGTATGATGGTACTCAAACTGACCGTTTGCAAGCTATTGGTTTCGGCAGAGGTTTACAAGCGGTTAATATCCTACGTAACCACAACGAGGATCGCTTACGGGGTGTGGATTTCTTCCCCAATGGCTGGGGTACACCGGAAATTAACATCTATGCCAAGCGTAATCTTGCCTTGGCTGATGCCTATACTAATGCCTTACCTCCTGGACCTGCGTTAAACTTTTGTAAAATTCCCCTAACTCTGGCTCATGCTACATTGCACGTCTTAGCTGATGGGAAAGAAAAACTAAGCCGCAGCGCCGTTTTTGCACTAATTGAAGCTGCTACTGGTAGCAAGCGTTAGTAGGAAAAAGAACAATAATCTAGAAGCCAGGATTGTTGTTCTTTTTGTCCCATTTTCTCTTTTCTCTTAAGAATTAATTAAGCTCAGCTGATCAGTTGAGCTTTGGCTTAAGCATTCTGTTGTCGGGTCAGATAAATCCCAAAATCCTCTTGTCTGATGACGCTTTTTTGCTTGGCTTAGAATAGCACTATAGGCATAACTAAATCCATGCCAAGTAAATTAGGAGACTTAAAATGGGACAGTTTCTAATGCTAGTTTTTTTAGCCTTGTTTGGCTCAGGTGTTGCTGGCTCAGTTAGGATTGTCAATGAAAAAAATGAGTATCTAGTAGAAAGTCTAGGTAGTTATAAGAAAAAATTGGAGCCAGGGCTGAATTTTGTAGTTCCCTTCATCGACAAAATTGTTTACAAAGAAACGATTCGAGAAAAAGTTTTAGATGTACCACCCCAAGCTTGTATTACCCGCGACAATGTCACCATCACCGTAGATGCGGTGGTTTACTGGCGAATCATGGATATGTATAAAGCTTATTACAAAGTAGAAAATCTCCATGATGCGATGGTGAATTTGGTGCTGACACAAATTCGCTCTGAGATGGGTAAACTGGAGCTAGATCAAACCTTTACTGCACGTACCGAAATCAACGAAATTCTGCTCAGAGAATTGGATATTGCCACTGATCCCTGGGGTGTGAAGGTAACTAGGGTAGAATTGCGTGATATTGTACCTTCCAAAGCAGTTCAAGATTCAATGGAATTGCAGATGGCGGCTGAGAGGAAAAAACGGGCTGCAATTCTCACCTCTGAAGGGGATCGGGATGCTGCAGTCAACTCTGCTCAAGGTAAGGCAGAGGCTAAAGTATTAGAAGCCGAAGCCCTGAAAAAAGCAGCAATTCTCAAAGCCGAAGCAGAAGCGCAACAAGAAATCTTGCAAGCTCAAGCTACAGCTAAAGCTATGGATATTGTGACAGAAAAGCTAAAATCTGGTGCGAATGCCCATGAAGCCTTGCAATTTTTACTCGCCCAGCAATATCTAGAAATGGGTAAAACAGTGGGTTCTAGCGACAGCAGCAAGGTAATGTTTATGGATCCCCGTAGTATGATTTCTACCATCGAAGGAATGCGTTCTGTTGTTGGTGGCAATACCAATGGCGATCATACATCAATGAAATCAGATTTCGACAAGCTAGATTTTCATCGTGCAGACTAGCCACTTGTCGTAGCGATTTGACATAGATCGCAAAGCCCAAAAAATTCTAGGGTATGGTAGTAAACTTTAAACTGATGAGAAGTTTGTAGTTTTTCCTCTAATTGATGCACAGGACATCCTGAAATAGCTATAGAACGTCCACAATTGAGACAGTTTAGGTGGTGTTGGTCTTTATGTACCAGACTATATAAAGACTCTCCATTGCCCAGTTTTCGCAACTGTACTAAACCATCTAATTTAAGTGCCTCCAGAGAACGGTAAACTGTTGCCAATCCCATATTCAGTTTACTTTGGCGCAATTCAAGATGAAGATCCTGGGCAGAAATTTCTCGATTTAATGTTTGCAGCAATTGTAAAATTCGCTGTTGAGAACGAGTGCGTTGGTTGTTCATAATTAAATCTACTAGAAACAAGATTTGTAGAGTCTTTTGTTAAGGGTAAAATAACTCACTTGAGTGTTTCAACTCAAATATTATTTCTCTTGAAAGTAATGGTGGGATCGCAATCAAGACAAACACAACTTTCCCGATTTGTTGTTAGCGCAGAGCAAATGCGCCAAATTGAAGAGCGTATTTTTGCAGCACAAATGCCTGTGGCTGCTTTGATGGAGAAGGTGGCACAGTTAATTACAACTCGTATTGTCACCCTCTATCCCCTCTCAGATGTGGTGAGAGTAGGCATATTAGTTGGTCCAGGACATAATGGAGGCGATGCTTTGGTAGTAGCGCGGGAGTTACATCTGCAGGGCTATCAAGTCTCCCTCTATCGTCCCCTGAAAAAATTAAAAGATTTATCTGCTGCCCATGCTAGCTATGCTACCAGCCTAGGTATCCCAGTTACTCAAGAAATCAAAGCTCTAGAAAAGTGCGAGTTAATTATTGATGGTTTATTTGGCTTTGGTTTAACCCGCAAGATTGAAGGCGAGATCGCAGCGGCGCTGGAGGAAATTAATCGCTGGCGAAAACCAGTAATTAGTATTGATTTACCTTCGGGAATCAACACAGATACCGGAGAGGTGCAAGGAATTGCCATTCGAGCCACTTACACCTTCTGTTTAGGTTTGTGGAAACTAGCATTTTTGCAGGATCAAGCACTGGAATTTTTCGGTAAGGCACAGCTAATTGATTTTGGCATTCCCCTAAAAGATGTGGAAGCAATTATGTTACCACAGCCCCAAATCCAACGCCTGACAGCCGAAGTAGTGAGCGATTATTTACCCTTACCTCGTCCCTTGGTAACCCACAAATATCAGCAAGGACATTTACTACTTATTTGCGGTTCTAGCCGTTATGCTGGTGGCTCAATTTTAACTGGTTTGGGAGCCAGAGCAAGTGGTGTGGGTATGCTCTCAATTGCAGTGCCAGAATCTCTCAAACCGCTACTTGTAAGCCAAATACCTGATGCTTTAATTATCGGCTGTCCAGAGACAGAAACGGGTGCAATTGCCCATTTACCAATTCCCCAATCACAGTTAGAGCAATTTACTATTATTGCTTGTGGTCCTGGTTTAACTTTGGATGCAAAGTCTGTAGTTGAAAGAGCAATCCAAGCCCCTGTACCCCTAATTCTCGATGCCGATGGTTTGAATATCTTATCTCTCATGGGAACCACCAAGACTTTGGCTTCAAGAAAATCAGCAACGGTGCTAACACCCCATTTAGGAGAATTTAAGCGTTTATTTCCTCAAATTGAGCAGCCTCATCACGACAGAATTAAAGCAGCGCAGCAGGCTGCACAGGAAAGCAGAGCCATAGTTTTATTTAAAGGTAGCCGCAGCACCATTGCAGATGCCGATGGCTCTGTGTGGCTCCTTGCTGAGAGTACACCAGCTCTGGCCCGGGGAGGTAGTGGAGATGTACTAACAGGGTTAATGGGCGGCTTGATGGCGCAATCTCACTCCAGAGAGCAACCAATGCTAAATGTCATTGCAGCAGCAGCATGGTGTCACGCCCAAGCAGGTATTTTAGCAGCCCAAGAACGCACGGAATTAGGCGTGGATGCTGTTACTTTGTCTAAGTACATAGTTAAGAGTTTATCCACTCTTGAAGCTAAAAAGTGGAACATTAGGCAAAATCTCCAATAACGAGAAGAGAATCAGTCCCATGCTCCACTTTTTTAGGTCAACTTATAAGCCTTTAGAATTAGGCATTAGTCAAGAGGTAGAAAGCTTGCTTATTGGTGAACAAAATAGTTAGTTGGTTCGAGTCTGTCTTGACCAAACTTGCTCACATTTTTGAGTCTACACCTCTTTTGGAACTCAAATGCAAGGAAATTTATCTACTAATCTATTTCAACACGACCGTAGAAAACACCTGTAACTTTAACCTCTTCAGGATCATCAGCACCTAAATCAGTATCAGAAGGTTGTTCACTAACAAAATTACCAGCAATCTCACCAGTAGAACCATTTACCTTAGTAACTAGCAAAGAAATTTCTCCTTTACCCTTCAAGACACGCTTGGTATTGGCACGGTTTAGTTCATCAGCGTCAGCACCAGCAGGAAGAGCTACTGCATTATCATAACCGCTAGCAACACCACGACC
>CAZWGS010000121.1:0-15090 GCA_964633315.1 uncultured bacterium
AGAATCTAATTCGACGTCAGGAAGATGGCAAGATTGTTTTGATTGATTTTGGAGCGGTTAAAGAAATTACGACAACTCAAGTAACCGCTGATGGTCAAGGAACATTGAGTGTTCCTGTCGGCACTCCTGGTTATATGCCTAGCGAACAAGCTCAAGGTCGTCCCCGTTATAGCAGCGACATCTATGCAGTGGGTATGTTGGGCATTTTTGCCTTAACTGGAACTATACCTAGACAAGACCTCGATAGCGGTGAAATTGTCTGGCGCAATCGCATCCAGGGAATAGTGCAAGATGAGTTGCTCGGTGTTTTGGATAAGATGGTGCGTTACGATTTTCGGCAGCGCTATCGTTCAGCAGTTGAAGCGTTACAGGCAGTGCAACAATTAGCTTCTAGTTCAGTTTTATCATCTACTATTTCTGCATATAATGCGCCAACTCAGCCTCTAAATTTTTCTGAAAATAGATCGGTACAAGCTCAAGGCGTACAGGTGAGATGGGGCTTTTTCAGTAAGTGGGTTCAACGATTAATCAACAAGGACAACTGAGTTTAGATCGCCCTCTAGCGATCAATAAAAACAGATCAAGAATGTAGGGACGTAAAATTTGACGTCTCTACAATGGGTAAAATTTTCAGATCTTTTAATTTGTGAAGATAGGATCCTCCCAATTTTTTTGTGGCGAAAACGAAGGCTGAAGTATAATCGATACTTTTTTTTTACCTATTTTTAGTTTTATTTTTCCAAACTAAGCAAGAAAAATGGAGCTCTAAATTCTTGATAAATATTGCCTCTTTGACAACGAATTTACGTCACTTGAGCTATGTAGCACGATATATTAAAATAATTTAAGTTTGAGATTATGGTTTTCGTATACTAAACTTAAAACTTTTTCTTGCAAAAACCTCTCTATATAAGAGTTTGAAAAAATAACTACTAAATTAAATTGTTACTACAAAGCATATTTCAAAACCATGATTTTTTTAGTACTTTAGTATGTGAGTACTTTTGCTGTTGACAAAATACCAAAAATTTAGGATAGATGCGAAAATCAATCGCGAAATTCTATCCAAGATTCGTTAGCACCTCACTACTTTGCGATCGCAGACAGAATAACATCTATATCTACGCAAACAAACAGGCTAAGAATAATGGAAACCCTTAGCCCCTTTTGAGAGTAATTTATATTTTTTAATCGCCTAACAAAATCAGCTTAAACTATAAATCTAAAGAAACGAAAGTTAGCTCAGGATATTGTAATTGCTTCCAAAAAAAACATCTTTTCCCTAGATATTCAAGCGATGGTTATGGCTGGTAGCCAATAGCTGATAACTGTTTCGAGAAAATGTTATTGAGCTTGGTAATAGTTTGAGCAGACATTTGTTGTTTATGATCGCCGGGAACAATTTTCCGCTTATGTTTTATTTTGTCTAGGGAATCGGGACTAGGTGGAGTGAAGCTATCTTTGTGGGCTGCTAATAATTGCTGCAGGAGTTGAGGCTGATTTTCTAGAGATAGGGCAGATAAAAATTTGGGTAACCAACTGGGAAAGTCGGTAACCATTTCCTCGTAGGTAATTACTGTGGTTTGCTCCCAATTCATGTATTGGTCAAAATACATCTGGTAATCCTGCAAAAACCAATCGGTGATGGTGGGAGGATTATCTAAATTGAGAACTCTTTTGACACGTTGTTTGGTACGTTGTTGCCAGGATTTCGATTCTGGTAATCGAGGACTAAAGACGAAGCGATCAATGCCACGTTTAATGTAAGTATCACGAACTTCTTGGGGAATGAATTTTTGATGATACGCGAGATAAAAATACATTGAGGTCAAGACATCTCGTGGATCTCGAAAGTGTAGTATGACTCTGACATCATCTGCTTTAGGTACTGGGAAATAATGGCGAAAAGGACCATAGCACCCCTCTTTATCAACCAGATTCGCTAGGTCAACTTTATTCTCTGAGGGTAGATGAAAGGGACTATCTTGGGGATAGTTGAGAGAGTAATGTGTAATCTGACCTTGCTCAGCAATATCTGCTAGCAATTGATGCAGGAACATGGTTCCAGCTTTCATGGTTGAGAAAACGAAAAACCGCATAAGTATCTCCTAGTAGTTACTTCCTTTATGGCATAAGTGAACAGGCAACGTCTCTTAGCTATACTTTAATTGCAGAAACAATATTTTTCGCTTTCTCAGGTTTACCAACACTGGCACCCCAAGCGTAATTCCAACTGACTAACCTCAGCCACAGTGCGGGATAATCTTTTGCTAGCCAGGGTTGAAGTTTTTGCAGCAGTTGGGGAAACCAACCCATAAATAACCAGCTAATTAAGGAGTCGAGGGTAAAAACTAGGTAGGAACCAAGCCAACGCAGTAAATCCTTGGTTCCTGCTTGTTGCCAAATCCAGGGCAGTAAAGCGGGATTCATGGCGGCTGCTTTGAGGGCAAGGCGATTGAATGTGAGCCAGTTAAAGCGGTCTTTAATGAATTGCTCTGCTACCTGGGGAGGTTCGTTTGCCAGTAAGCCAAAGAAGGTATTGAGCATGGAATTAATTCGCTCTGGTGGTAATTGCTCTCCTGTGGGAACCATCATGCCTTTGGAAAACATCCAGGTGACGGCAATGTTACTTTGATAGGCACAAATTTGGTTCAGGTTTTGGGCGCTAAGTAGGTCGTTTTGCAGGGCGAAGTCTAGTAGAGTTGTCAAACGCTCTAGATTGCGTACTAAGGATCCAAAGCCTGTGAAAACTAAGGGGGATTGGAGGGAAGCTGCATCACCAATCGCTAGCAAGCGATCAAAAGCAACGGTGCGATCATTGCTACCTACTGTAAAGTGACCGGGAATATAACCGAAGGTGGCTTTTTTCCATTCCAGCTTTTCTAAGTCGCAGCGACGGTATTCTGGCAAAATGCTAAAGAAATCTTCATACATTTCTAATAAAGAGCCAGGATTTTCTGGATGCACTTGATGGTAGTGGAATAGGTAGATGGCTAAATCCTCTCCACCAACGGGAAACAACTCCCAAATCAGTTGTCTACCGCGAGAAATGTCGCCGTGGGAAAAGAGAACATCTCCATAATCGCAATCCCAAACTTCTGGTGTAATACCACTAACTACCGCACCCACAGTAGGACAGATACTATCGAAGGCACGTCCACCGTTGAGTTGCCAAGCAATGGGAGAAGCGCTACCCATGGCATCTATAAGTAAACGCCCTGTTGCTTGACGAGATTCTCCAGTGGGTAGGTGTTGCAATTGAATTTGCACCGAATCGCTAGCAATATTGGCCCTTGCAAACTCCGTTTCATCCCAAATTACGCCACCAGCATGACTCAGCTTTTCTCCACACAGTTTCAGCAGTTTATCAGAGTCGATAGCGATGTTGAGTACTGTAGGTGTATGGAGGATTTTAGCTTTGAGGTGTGGTGGATTGTTACCATCAAAGAATTTATTAAAGCCGTCTACATATTCCTTAGCAATTAGGCTTTCAAATTCACTGTTGGTGAATAAACCGAGGTTAATCAAACTTTGAAATTCAGAACGAGAGATATTCCATTCCCGATTCATTTTGCCAAAGGGCATTCTTTCAATCACTAGCACCCGATAGCCTCGTTGCGCCATCACTGCAGCGTGAATTACCCCTAAAGCACCACCTATATAGATGATGTCGTAATCTACTTTCTGGTTATTACTGGGCTGTGTAAATAATACTTGCTTCGGCTGCTGAGGATTACGCACACTCTCACGCCAACGTTTTTCCCACCAATAGGCACGGTTAAGGTCGTATTCTCCTTGGGGCATCTTCTGAAAGAATTCTACTGTCTGGGGATAGTAGGGAGCAAGGGCGCTAAAGATTGATTCTTTAGAGAGGTCAATTTTTGGTAATTGGGGGTAATGGGGAGGAAAGCGGCGATTTAAATCTTGTTGCAACTGAGAGCAAATTTTGTCCTCCTGGGGAAATTTTTGCTCTCCCCAGCGAAAAATTTTGAGATAGCTAGTACGTTGCACTGACCAAATAAAAATTGACAGTTCAGTTTCTGGAATTGATTTATTTGCAGCGGTAGTGTTAGGGGGCGATTTCAGGAGCATACCATCGCTGGTAAAAATTTTGTCCCCGTGACTGGGTTGCCATTCTTCTTGTAACCAGGTGCGTACACTGTCCGTTTCTGGTGTGGGAATTTCCAAATATAGTATCTCTTTCATTTTGTTATGGTTCCGATTGCCAAAATAGTTAAGGAAAAATACCGAATTTGACGGTGGCAAAGTACGCTAGACTTCCAGGTAGCGATCCTTAAAAAGATTAAAAAAAATTTACAAACAATCCATTTTTATTAACTTACCAGGTGAGATAGTAAATCAATTATGAATTATCCCATTCCCGCCACTTCCGAAGAAATAGTTGCCCTGCGCCAAAATCGCGTGGATGAAGAACTAGTCGCCGCAGCGATTGCAGGTGTGATTCAAGTCGCCCATTCCCAGGGACAATCCCTAGATGATTTAACAGCGCAAGTGCTAGCAGATGACTGTTTGCTCGATGCAGGGCAAAGACGCTGGCTCAGTTCCATTGTTACTGAAGCTTGGCAGACTTTAGTTTAATTTTTGCTAATCTTCCAAAAAGGAATATTTTGACTCGGATTCATTTTCACACCAGTGACACTATTCTGAGCAAAAGCATATTCCTTATTCAGCCACAAAGGAATATAGGGAACATCTTCAGCTAAAGTTTTTTGAATTTCGGCAAAGATTTGCTCTCTAGCCTCAGGGTTTTTCGCTTGACGTTGCTCATCGATTAACTTGTTAATGCGATCGCTATAGTAGAATGAACCCTGATTTTGGGCGCTTCCTTGCTCACAACCTCCGCTACTCGAACCCTGACTACAATAAACGAGGGGATGGGTGTAGTTATCTGCATCCAAGAAATCGGGATACCAATTAGCCAAGGCTGCGGGATATAAACCCTCCTTAATTTTGGCAAAAAAGGTGGCTCCCTCCACACTCTTAGGCTCAAATTTTACTGCGCCTTCTAATTCCTTATCTGCTAAAGCCTTGAGAGTACTAGCAACCAAACTACGCGTCATTGAACTAGAAGGATACCAAATCTCAATCACCGCTGGATTGGACGGGGAGTAACCAGCTTCGCTTAAAAGTTGCTTCGCCTTTTCCATATTCCCATCCCCGTATAACTCCTTAAATTTGGGCTGGGAAGAAGCAAAAGCAGAGGGAATCAGACTATAGGCAGGTTCCCCTTGTCCCTGGAGTACGCGATTATTAATTAACTCGCGATCAATTAAAGCTGCAATCGCCTGACGCACCTCTACTTTATCTAAAGGCTCTTGCTGGCGATTTAATACCAGGTAATTCACTGCTGTTCCCGGCGCTTCTATCACTTGCCATTGTCCCTCCTGTGCGCCCTGGAGTAAACTCTTAATTTGGTCTGGTTCCAAAGACTGATAGGCTAAATCTACAGCCCCAGTACGAAAACCATTAAACAGGTTTGCAGAACTACCCGAATATAACTGTACATCCACACCCTCATTCTCTGGTTTTTCTCCCCAATAATCTGCAAACACATCCAAGCGCAGAGAATCGCTACCAGATTCAGCTAATTTATAAGGTCCTGTACCAACAAATTGATTCGGATTGAAACTACCCGCACCAATCTCATAAGCTTGGGGAGAAACAGCACAAGCACCTGCAAAGGCGAGGAGAGAGGTAAAAGCAGCAAAGGGTTGTTTAAGTTTTACAGTAAGCTCGTATTCCCCGGTTGCTTCGAGTGAATCTATAGTATCAGCCAGGAGAAACGAAGGTTTACCACCATTAGTAATAAAGCGTTGCAAAGAAAAAGCCATCGCCTCTGCATTAAAAGGAGTACCATCGTGGAAAGTAACGCCTTCACGCAGGGGAATAGTGTAGGTTAAGCCATCTTCACTGATTGTCGGCATCGCTGTCGCCAGTTGAGGTACTAAATTAGTAGTTCCCAACTCATAACTGTAGAGAGTATCACCCAAGTTATAAATCATATTCAAGCCAACAATTTCATAACTATCAGCAGGATCTAGGGTGCGGGGTTTTAAACTTGTACCATAGGCGATGCGATTGGTTGTGCTGGTAGTGTTATCTGGATTCGCTGCTTGATTATTGTTACAAGCAACAGTCATGGCTAAACACAGCAGGAAGAGGCTGAGAAATTTACCACAGGAACGTAGTTTTTTTAGCATTGTAGGACTTAAGGTTATCAGCTTTGCGTTGCAGATTCACTGATTCTATAGAAAAGATGGCCTGGGGGAAAGGTCAATCGCTTCGCTCTAATTAAAAATTAAAAATTAAAAATTAAAAATTATTAGTACCTATGTTGAATTTTTTCGGTCAATGTATCTGTCACTGTGTCTTCTGAAATTTATATAACGCAATAGATTAAAAACTATAGGCGCTACTAAGACTAATTAAAATTTATTTTTTGCCATTGCGATCAAGCTGCAAATTTAAAATTTAACTATGATTATTTACAGAAACAAGCAGTTATGTTGCTCTCTAATGTTAGTATTTTTAACTGCTTGTCAATGAAGTTTTCAAGCTAGCGAGAAAAGAAACTGGTCAGGAGTGATGGGAAAAAAGGAAATGATAGAAATTGCTCGCAATCGCGACTGTTCTAATTTCTTCAGCAATATCTATATCTTCGATACCTGCATAGGGAAAATACAGCCTTGTTTTGATACTCTCTCGTTAGAAGACAAAACAGAAGTTGCCATGAAATTCCTAGTTTTTAGTGATTTACAAACAGGCTCTTCAATAGTATTTTCCGAACTGATTCATCCATACCAAAGTGAAATAATCGAAGAATTAAAAACAATTTCTGACCGCCAGCTACAACTTAGATTTTCCATAGGCAAGAGAAAGATAGAGCAATACCGTAAGCGAGTCGAAATTTACGCCAACAGAAATTTACCAAGAGGTTCTCAAGGTACTGGAATGACTCCTCCTAGTAATACCAAATTTGGTTCTCATACCCCACTTATCTGCAAAGCTCTAACCTTTAGAATCAAGTAATTTGCTCGATTTTCACAAAGGGGTTGTGGCAATCGGACTTAGTATAATTTCTTATCTTTATAAGCAAATTTAAATAGTTGTTATTACAATAATCAAAGATAAAACTTGATTTTTATGCTATCTCTACTATGAGTAATAAATCACGAATAAAATACAATATTTTATCGCCATATAAAGTAATTTTATGAGGATAAACTATTTAGAGTTATTTTTTTCTGTAACAGAATTTATTTTTGTCTCAATCCATCTGGTCAATTAACTTTTCCAAGATTTGCTTCTGCTCTTCCCCAGATAAACATGAATATATTTCTTCAACAAGCTCTGAGTTGGATTATTTTTAATATCAAAATAGTCTATTAAACGTTCTTCTATCGCTTGTTTATCAGACTTATTTAACTGTCCAATTCGTTGTGACCATTCATCCACATCCACGCTTTTAAAACAGCGTGCATCAATTGTGCAGATTACTCTTTTGTCAGTACAAATGTACTAGCAAAAGATGCAGTAAGAGTAAAACTCAACCTGGAGAAACAGTGATTGCAAGAATTTTGTAAGTTTACTAGGACTAACACGAGAGCATTACTATGTGAACAGTAAGTTAGAAATTAGCTCTAGTAATTAGCTATGTGGAAATCAAAATTAGAGTTTTCTGATCGCAATCGTATTTGCCGCATCATGATTGAAAAGGATGAGCGATCAATAACATTTGCAGAGGTAATCCAAGGCTGGAAAAATGATGAATATTTTCGAGATTTTTATATATCTCTAATCGCCAGTATGCCTTTTGAAGCTTTATTTTGGGAATCGCCTGCGATTACTTTATCTTCCGTTAACCAAACCTATGAATGTGTTTGTGTTAATAGTGTTCGGCTTGCTAAAGTTAAAGCTAATTCATCACCTTTTCAACACTACTTTCAAGCAGCAGTTGCAGAGCAAACAGTTGTCAGTTTTGATAATTTAGGTAAAGATGCCCTACTAGTTGTACCATGTCCCCAAGATTCAGCAGATATTTATCCTCATTTAGCCAAGTTTCTTCGAGAAGCATCCAGCCATCAATGCCATGAATTCTTTCGTGTCTTAGCTAAAGAAATTGATAAAAAACTGAGTAATAAACCGTTATGGATTAGTACTTCAGGTCTTGGTGTCTACTGGCTTCACGTTAGATTAGATTCACGACCAAAATACTATACTTTCTTGCCTTATAAAGTAAGTGGATACAAGTAAAATACATCCAGTTAATCTAGCTAGCTTACTTTTTATAACAGCATATTCAGCCTAAAAATGTGTTTTATTTAGATCACTCACGGCATAAAAGCTACAATCAGGCGATTATAAATACATTTTTCCCGAGTTTTTTTATCTTGGCACTGTGTTTAATTCTCTAATTAAATTCCCCCTCTAGCTACACTCACTCAATTAAACATCAAACTAATTCTAATTCCCTAAAACCTCATATAGCGCTACGTGCTAGGAAATAGAAAACAGGCAATAGAAGATTGTGACAGGGTTTCAAGATTTAAAAATGTCCTAACCTCAATGGGTAGCGCTATCTAAATCAAAACTATTTATTTTTAATCAAGTTTAGCTACCAATACAGGACTTACGCACTTTAGCATTGCAACTCTTGATTTTCCGTTGCCACTTTATCACTGAAACAACGAAATCTCGGTCAACTGCGTAAGTCCTGCTATATTAAAACTTTTCCACACTGGGACGTAGATCTAATTCCAAAGTCCAAGCAGAAGAATCTTGTTGATGTAGCTGCCAGTACGTTTCGGCGATAGCATCAGGAGAGAGGAAAGTGGAAGGATTTGCATCAGGAAACATTGATCGCACCCGTTGAGTGTCAATCATACCGTCAATGATGACATGAGCAACATGAATTCCCTGGGGAGAAAATTCCCGCGCTAGGGATTGGGCGAGGGCGCGCAAACCAAATTTACCCACCGCCATTCCTGCAAAACCTTTTGAACCTCGTAGCGATGCGGTAGCGCCAGTAAATATTATCGTTCCTTGCTGCTGAGCTAACATATCTGGTAGTACTTGTTGCACACCGAGAAATGCTCCCAAGCAGTTAACTTTCCACATAGCTTCAAACTTTTCTGGCGTAATATCAAGTAAGCTGGCATGCAGAAACTGAGCCGCATTGTACACTAATACGCTAGGCTTGCCGAGCTGCGATCGCAAGTGAGTAAACGCAGTTGCAAGGGTGTTTGCATCAGTAACATCGGCTGGTAAGGAAAGAGCAACACCTCCCGCTTCAGTAATTTGCGCTTCTACTTGTGCTAGGGAATCTGCATTTCTCGCTATCAAGCCAATAGCAAAACCTTCACGAGCAAATCTCTGAGCGATTTTTGAACCCAATCCGGTTCCTACTCCCATAATTACAGCAACTCGTTTTTGTGTCATCACAACTCCTCAACTTTGGTTTTTTTCTCTCAGTATTAACCCTGAAATTAAAAAATATAGATCTAGAATACCGATTTATACTTACTTAGATACATAAAATTAAACTTAAAGGAAGCTATACTTCTTTCTAATTTCATTGAAGAAGGATTGATTCAAATGTCATTTAAAACAGCGATAGAAGACAAACCACAGCTTAATCCTCACCCTTTAAGTCCTTATGTTGCTTGGGCAGGAAATCGTAATCGCGACCCCATTTTATCTGTTCTCAAGGAGAAACTACCTACCCAACCTGGTAAAGTTTTAGAACTTGCTTCTGGTAGTGGAATGCATCTACATTATTTTGCACCCCATTTCCCCCAGCTTCAGTTTCAGCCTTCTGATTTGGATGAGGAAGTCTTTGATAACATCAAGGCATTAACTCAAGAGACGAAAGTAGAAAATGTCGATTCGCCAATTAAGATTGATTTGACTGAGCCAGAAACTTGGTCTGAGTTGTGCGGACAAAAGTTTGAAGTCATATTCTGTATTAATATTTTTCAAGTTGCACCAGTTTCAATTGCTGAGGGAATGATGCAATGTGCAAATGAACTTCTCGCAGAGGATGGATTTTTATTAATTTATGGTCCATTTAAGGTAAATGGTCAATTTTCTACTGAATCTAATGCAGAGTTTGATAGCACTTTACGTTCCTATGGTGTTTCTGAATGGGGTTTAAAAGATATCACAGATTTAACTCAAGCAGCAAAAAATTTCGGGTTAGATTTAAAGGAAAAGATTGCCATGCCATCGAATAATTTTTGCTTGATTTATGGGGCTAAATAAGTTTTTTTAGTGGTTCAGGAGGGCAATAATTTAATAAAAAGGTCCCTTGCTGTTACTATAGGTTTGATTCAATAGTCTTTACTAGGCTAGTGAAGTATAGCGTTTTTCTGACTATTGCTGTACCACCTCACAATACCAGTCAAAATTGTTCTAGCTGTGGCAAGAAAGTGAAAAAATCCCTATCCACTAGAACTCATGTTTGTCCTCATTGTGGGTATATAGGAGATAGAGACGTTAATGCGGCTAGAAACATACTGAAAAAAGCACTTAGTACCGAAGGGCATTCGGGAACATACGCTAGCCCTTCGGGGCGCACTTCGTGTAGGGGAGATTTACCCTCTTGGGCAGTTGGTGCAAGCCTGCTGTCTAACGGTGAGTCAGTGAACCAAGAATCCCACGCGCTTTAAGCCGTGGGAGTGTTAATAGATGAGGAAAAACTATATTACTGAGATTGTCATCCAAGAATATGAATCGATACAGCAAGAAAATGGAATTTCTTGATTACTACAATGTGCAAGGAGATAGTAGTTCAAACCTAACGGAAGAAACTATCCAAGAAGCTGAGAAAAATTGAGGTTTCATCCTACCAGATGACTACAGAGAATTTTTAAGTAAATAGGGTAATTCTGCATTTAACTACTATGTTTTATTTCCATACCAAGAAACATTTACTCAAGGTGATAAAGGGTTATTGAGTGTGTTTTTTGGACTGCTACCAGGAGATGGTTATGATTTGATTCAGAAATATCAGAATTATGAAGGTCGAATACCTTTTTAATTTTTACCCATTGCTTGCGATCCGGGAGGAAATATCATTTGTATTTCAATAGACACATATACTAAAGGAGCAGTCTATTATTGGGATCATGATGAAGAGAATATTGTAGAAAATGGAGAACATCCTGGATACTCAAATGTATATCTCCTTGCAAAATCATTTTCTCAATTCATTGATTCGTTAGAGAGAGAAGAAGATGATGATGATTTGGATTAATATATCTAATATTTAAACTTGACTAAAATTGAGATTATTCCGTTGAATTTAAAATCGCAAACCAAACAAAAAGATAATCGCTCAAAAAACTGCTGCTTGCAATCGCTTGTTACTTTCCTCTAACTGTCCTGATTCTAAAGTACCTGTTTTTAAAGCCTTCATTCCCTCTGACATCAGCGAATAATATAATGGTGGATCGTAAGCAATAAGAATTAAATCTACTCCAGAATTTAACGCTTGCACCGTCGCCTTTTTAACTCCCAACTTGCTACCATAAACTGCCCGCATACAGAAATCATCGGTGATTAAAACCCCATCAGATTGCCAAACCTGTCGCAGCATTTCCTGGATAATCACAGGGGAAAAAGAAACAGGATTTTTAGCATCTAATTCCGTTAGTTTAACGTGACCAAGCATCGTAAAAGCTGAACTATTTGCCATTAATTCACGAAAGGGAACCCAATCATCCGCCGCTAATTCAGTAATAGGAGTGGATAATGCTGCTTCAGAAATGTGAGTATCTTGCTCCACTCGTCCCAATCCTGGAAAATGTTTAATGGTGCATCTTACTCCATATTCTTCCAAGGTTTGGCAATACCAACTAGCTACTTGAGTTACTACTTGTTTATCACTAGAAATCGCTCGACGATAAATTTGAGATAATCTATCTTCAGGATTAATAACACCCTTGTTTAAATCCACAACGGGAGCAAAATTGAGGTTAACTCCCAGTTCTGCTAATTCTTTCCCTTGTTGAGTGGCGTATTCAATGACAGCATTTTTTCTCGCCGTAAATTCTGGATTTTGATTAACAACTTCTGCTAATAAAGGTAACTTAGTCAGAGGAGGAGACAAACGCGAAACAATTCCCCCTTCTTGGTCAGAAGCGATCCATAATGGTGGTAAATTTTGCTGGGAACGTATTTCTTGCCAAATTTTAATCTCTTGCTGAATTTCGGCTTTAGTTTTACCTTGAATATTCCTAGTCGTAATAAAAATACCTGCGATCGCCTGTTGTCTCACTAACTGTGTTACTTCTTCAAAATCTCGATAGCCAACTATAAAATGTTGACCTAATTGTGCTATCAAAGGATTATTTTGAGTTAGTATTTTGTTCTTGTTGTATTGAAAGTTTGCTTCAGAAGTTGCTACATTGAGCAGAGAAAAGCTAGTAAGACCTAAAATCAAGTAATTAAGCCACCTCTTTTTTGCCACTAACAAATGAGTTGCTAGTAATATAAACCCAACTAGAATAACCACTAGAAACAATTCGACTCGAAGGGTTGCAAACCAAGGATTTCTCAGATTAAAAGAAAACCAAACCAGAGCGATTGCAATAGCAAGGTGGAGTAACTTCAAAAGCCATAAAATTTGTACCATTACCTACTATTTTTTCAAATGTATGTGTCTTGAAGGATAAATATTCTCCAACTTCCCCCGCTTCTCTAACTCTTTACTTATTCTTCTTACTTATTACTTCCCCCGCTTCCCCTGCTTCCCTGCTTCCCTGCTTCCCCTCTGCTTGTCTGAATCAATCATCTCAAAATTGGCAGACCATTACTCTCAGAAAAATTAAGTATTGTTAATAACTTTGTTAAGCTCTATTGCAAAATTAGTCATCATTGAGGGTTACCTAACCCCTAGATGAAAACTCCGTGATACCATGCGATCCTGTAGCTGTGCAAATTGTAGGAGAAAGACCTTGGTATTAAGGGTTGCTGTTGTTGGCTCAGGACCTGCTGGTTCCTCTGCTGCCGAGACTTTAGCAAAAGCGGGTATTGAAACCTATTTGTTTGAGCGTAAGCTGGACAATGCCAAACCCTGCGGTGGTGCTATTCCCCTGTGTATGGTTAGCGAATTTGAGCTACCTCCAGAAATTATCGACCGCCGTGTGAGAAAAATGAAAATGATCTCGCCATCTAATGTCGAGGTTGATATTAATTTAATAAAAGAAGACGAATATATTGGTATGTGCCGTCGAGAAATACTTGATGGCTTCATGCGCGATCGCGCTGCTAAACTAGGCGCAAATTTAATTAATGGAACCGTTTATAAACTAGAGATTCCCACTAGCGATAGCGAACCCTACACTCTCTACTACGCTGACCACTCCAATGGTAAACCAACAGGGGAACATAAGAGTCTCAAGGTTGACTTGGTTATTGGTGCAGATGGTGCAAATTCTCGCGTTGCCAAGGCGATTGATGCTGGGGATTATAATTATGCTATTGCCTTCCAAGAGCGGATTCGTCTGCCGGAAGATAAGATGCAGTATTATGAAGATCTGGCGGAAATGTACGTTGGTAACGATGTATCGCCAGATTTCTACGCCTGGGTATTCCCCAAATATGACCACGTTGCTGTCGGTACTGGCACAATGAAGGTTAATAAGGCGATGATTAAGGACTTACAAGCGGGAATTCGCGCGCGCGCAGCGAAAAGATTAGAAGGTGGCGAAATCATCAAAGTCGAAGCTCATCCTATCCCTGAACATCCTAGACCAAGACGTGTAGTAGGTCGAGTTGCTTTGGTTGGTGATGCTGCGGGTACAGTAACCAAATCTTCCGGTGAAGGTATCTATTTTGCCGCAAAATCAGCTCGTATGTGTGCTGAAACTATTGTAGAAACTTCTAATAATGGTCAACGTATACCTACAGAGGCGGATTTGAAACTCTATCTCAAGCGTTGGGATAAAAAGTATGGTATGACCTACAAGGTGTTGGATATTCTGCAACGAGTTTTCTATCGCACTGATGCATCACGAGAAGCTTTTGTGGAAATGTGTGCTGATAAGGATGTACAGAAGCTAACCTTCGACAGCTATCTCTACAAAACCGTAGTTCCTGCTAATCCTCTAATTCAAATGAAGATTACTGCGAAGACTATTGGTAGTTTACTACGGGGCAGTGCTTTAGCTCCCTAGCAGGTGTAGGGACGTAATAGGCATCTCTGGAAATTAAAATACCTGAAGTTGTAACCATTGTAAGGACGTAAAATTTTACGTCCCTACATTCTTTGCGGTAGAAGTCTAATATATTACGTCTCTATTTGACTACTCCCCCGCATAAATGACGGGGGATTCTAATGAGGATGTTTCGTGAGGTGTTGAAACAACCTCACTCCACTTTTTTTTCTCATTAACTGACCACAGTTTGAGCCTGTGGGGACGAGTCAAAGCGCCCCTACACAGTCGACTCAGATTAAATCCGAGCTTTCTGCTTACCTTTTTGATAATATTAGCCGCACCATTGCAATCTGCATTGACACAGCCATAATTAGCAGTGCGATACAAACCACGACTAATTCTTCTTCCTGATGGTTTCCAATCATTGCAGGCGTCACAAGCTGGCGAGGTTTCCTCGCCAGACGCGCCCTTGGGTCTCTCA
Source organism: uncultured bacterium (assembly GCA_964633315.1). Classification (GTDB taxonomy): domain Bacteria; phylum Cyanobacteriota; class Cyanobacteriia; order Cyanobacteriales; family CAWCAG01; genus CAZWGS01. The sequence continues at coordinate 14,662 of CAZWGS010000121.1, forward strand.
CCATATTTTGGCAGATAGTCACCATCTAAAAAACTAGCCTTGCTGGTATAACTTTCTTCGGTTTCAATAAATTCTATGCCATATTCGACCGCTAAATGAGCAATTCTATCTTTCAGTTTAGCTGTGGGAATTGGGACAAATTCTGAATTAATCTTTTTGCCTAGTTCAATTTGAGGATAATGTGTGACACGAAGATCTGCCCAACCTAATTCACTTTTACTGTGTGTAAATCCATACTCTACATCAGGGTTTGAGCAATCTACTCTTTATTTTACTCCTCCCAAAGTGACAGAAGAGAGATATTCCCTTTCCTCCAGAGAATTTAACTACTCTTGGGATTAAAATAGACAGCATTTGCTAAACGCTAAAAGTCCTTGACATCTCCCCGTCTTGAAAGAGCGGGGATTCACAAGATAAAAAGCCTTGTTG
>CAZWGS010000122.1:0-6366 GCA_964633315.1 uncultured bacterium
AAAATTTGCTGGTTTACAATTCAGAGGAAACAGCAAATACAAACAAGGAATAACCATAAAAGCGATTATATTCAAAGCAAATAAACTAAAACTATAACATTTTAATGAGATAGACTACTATCAAACATTAACCATCAACAATCAACAAATATCTAGCTAAAAATATCAAGCAAATTTGCTGGTTTACAATTCATAGCAAGTAGTAAATGCAAACAATTAATAACCAAAAAAGCGATTAAATCCAAAGCAACTCAACCAAAACAATAACATTTTAATGAGATAGACTACTATCAAACGTTAACCATTAACCATTAACCATTAACCATTAACCATTAACCATTAACCATTAACCATTAACTATTAACAAATATCTAGCTATAAATATCAAACAAAATTTGCTTGTTTATGATTCGGAGTAAGTAACAAATATAAACAAGGAATAACTAGCAAAGCGATTAGAGTTGAAGCAACTAAACCAAAACCAATAGCACTAGCTAAAGGAAACCAAGTAGGATCGCTTAAGGCTAAGGGAATAACACCCACAATAGTGGTAATACTGGTGGTTAGAATGGGACGCAATCTATCTGCTGCACCTCTAGCTGCTGCATCTCGTACATTCATCCCCTTTTCTCGGTGAGAATTCATGGTTTCAATCATCACAATCGCATCATTAACTACAATTCCTGTTAGAGCAATAATACCAATCACTGCAGGGAAAGAGATGGGAATTTTAAAGAAGAAAAAGCCAAGAAAAGTACCAATGAGGGCAAAGGGAATTGCCAACATAATAATAAAGGGTTGGGTGAAGGAACTAAATTGAATTACTAAAACAGCGAAGACGAGAAAAAGAGCAACAATTGCCATTTGTCCTGCTGAAGCAAAGGTTTCTCCTTGAGTTTCTAATTCGCCACCAAATTTATAATCATAACCCTGACCCCAATTCTTTTTCATTTGGGCTAATTGAGGTTCTAAGTCAGCAACAATTTCTCCTACAGTGCGCCCTTTATTTTTTGCTAAGATAGTAACGGTACGTTGGGCATCTTTATGGGTAATTGATAGGGGTGCATTACCGAGTTCTGCTTCCAATAGTTGATGACCAGTAACAGTTTTTCCATCATTAGTTAAAATAGGCACACTTAGCAATTCATCACGTCGTGTAGGTCCTCCAATTCCGCCATCACGAGAAGCCCACATAGTACTGAGGCGAATTTCTAAATCTTCTTGTCCACCACCAAGAGGAAAATCACCAATATCATTATCAGTCATTAAATAGCGTCCTTGGGTAGCAAGATCGTTATCGGATAAACCATAAAAATTAATCGCTTCTCGACGGGGACGTAGTTTAATATCTGGTCTTAATACACCCAAATCATCTCGCACATCAATGGCACCGGAAATTTGTCTGAGGGCTAGTTGTACTTCCCCAGAAATACGGCGCAACTCGTCCATATTTGTGCCTACTAATTCAATTTCTATGGGGTCACCTCCTTCCCCTGTGGATTGACTATTAACTACTAAGGAAGCCCCTGGATATTGGCGTAATGCTTGATTTAATTCTTCTCGTAATTCATCTACATATTCATAGGAAGCTTTTGCCCGATTTTCTTCGGGAGTAAAGATAGCAGAGAATCCAACTAAATAGTTACCAGTGCTAGGTTTAATGCCACTTTCTTGAACTAAACTACTACGGGAGCCAACTAATTTAATCACACTCTCTAAATAGTCCTTACTGCGTAATAAATTTCCCATTTTATCGGCTACTTTTTGGGAACTATCGAGAGTAGTTGTGGGTGGTAATTCGATGTTGACACTTAACTTACGTCCATCACTATCGGGGAAGAGAGTACCAGGAACTGTTCCGACTAAAATAGTTGCCGTAATAAACAAAGCAATTGCACCTAACACCCAAATCTTAGCTATAGTTTTATTGCGGATTGTCGCCGCTAAACTCCATTCACGAAAATTTTCTGAGGCTGTTTCTGTCAGGCGATCAATTTTGCTTTTTTTACCTGTTGCTTTGATATTCCCCAGTAGATACCGAGATAGGGGAATATCTACAAATAAAGCAATAATATAACTGAGCAAAAGACAAACAATCGCACTAATAGGAATGAGACGAATAAATTTACCCATTGTCCCACTAATCGCCATTAAGGGTGCTAGTGCCAAAATGGTAGTTAGTTGTCCAGAAAAAGCGGGAACAGCATAGGTTTTAACTGTTTTTAGTGCAGCCTGATTAAAACTCAAACCCTCAACAAAGATGCCGTCGTGCATTCCTTCCATCATCAGGATAAACACATCTACTAGCAAACCCAAGGCTAAAATCATGCCGATTTGTACCATGGTGTTGAGGGTAAAGCCGAGTAAAAAGAGGATAGCTAAAGCACCCAGGAAGGTGAGGGGAATCGATAATCCAGCAATAATCGCTTCACGCCAAGTCAGAGCAAATAAAAGGACAACAAATACCCCTACAACTCCTTGCCAAGCATTATTAAATACGTTAAATAAATCCTTATTAATTTGGTCAGCATCGGTATTAATTACCCGATATTCCATGCCATAAGGCCAAATACTAGGGTTTTGTTTAGCTCTCTCAATTGCAGCCAGAGAATCATCAATTACTTTAATCGTATCTGAACCAGGAACTTTAACTAAATCTATAGTAATAACTGTTTGGAACTCATTTTGCTTTGAACTTAAGAAAGCGCGATTTTTTTCTCTTTCTAAATCCCGTCTAACTTCTGCTACTTCTTGTAAACTAACAACTCGCCCACCTACTTCTCCTTCTAAACGGGCGACGGGTAAATTACGTAAATCTTCTAAAGTGCGAAATCTACCGTAATATCTTAACTGTGTACCAATTTCATCACTTTCAATTTGATCCCAAGGTAAATCCAGATTTCCCTGTTGAATTGCATCTGCTACCTGAGTTGCAGAAACTCCCATTGTCATCAACCTGGAAGGGATAAGCTGGACATGAATTACTTCCTCACGATTACCACTTAAATCTACTTTGCGAACATTGGGAACAGTTTCTAAAATATCTTCAATTTCTTCTGCTGCTTTACTCAATACAGCTAAGTCAATATTCCCATATAAGCCCACTGTTAAAACGGGAGTATCTTGAGTAGAAATTTGTTCTACCTTAGGTTCATCTGCTTCATCAGCTATTTCTGGTTTCGCTTCATCAACTTCCGCCCTCACCAGAGAAATTGATTCTGCAATTGGTGCTTCAGCAACAAATTCTACTTGAATTATAGAAGAACCATCAAAGGAAGCACTACTTAAATCTTTTAATCCCTTAAGAGATTTTAATTCCTTTTCAATCTTATCTGTAACTTGATTTTCAATAGTTTCAGGATCTGCGCCACCCCAAGTAGTTTGGATGTTTGCGATCGCAACATTAATATCGGGATCGCCTTCTTTAACCATCGAAGTTGCACCCATTAATCCTCCCACAATCAGCAGCAACGATAGCAGAATCGCAAATACTCTTCTGAGAAAGAAGAATTGAGCCAAGGGTGATGCGCTACTTGGATCTGGTGCATCATGTTTTGGTGTTGGTGGGGTTGTTTCTGGAGGAGGTAATAGTTGACTCATGGGTGACACCAAGTTTAATTACAGGTATTTTAATGCTGGCAATTGATATTAATGCAACTAATTATTTTGTTCTCTGGGAAGTATACATGCCCACCAAGGTTGCAATTAAAATTGCTGGATACATTTGACCGATAATTGCTTCTAGATTAGTGAGCATTTTCGCTAAGGGACTAACGGGAATAATATCTCCGTAACCAAGAGTAGTTAAAGTGGTAAAACTAAAGTAAATAGCTTTATTAAATGAACCTTCCGCTACAATTGGCTGGGAAAAATTACTGCTATCCAGGCTAGCAGTAATTCCATAGAGCAGTGACCAAATAAATCCAATTAAGAAATAAACGCAAATACTACCACGAATCGTATCTTTAGTAACTCGCTCAGAGAGAAATATATCTTGCAAAATCAAGTAAGCTGCTACTGCTAAATAAATAATATAAATTGCTTGAATTAGCAGCCAAAAAAACACTGTCCAGGTTTCATATAATCCCCAGCGACCAAGAATTTCTAATAGAAATGCCAAGCAAGCAATCCCGCTGAAAACTTGGATAAATCTTGTTTTTAGCGAAAAAGTTTTGACAATAATAATAATGGCATAGAGGAAAATTGCAGAGGACAATAACTCGCCAATATTGCCTTGCAGAAAAGGAACTAGAATAAAATTTCCAATTAAAATAGTTAGCAGCTGAGTGTACTTATTCTGAGATAATATTTTCGATTTATTCACAAGCTGTATATTATTTAAATAAGTCCACCTAATTAAATTTAAAAGTAATTTCCCAAGCCACCATCCCCCCATATTAGAGAACTAGGGAGATAGGGAAGTAGGGAAAAAACATAGAGTCAAACAACCCAAAATCAAGTTTGAAATTCTGAATTTATCGCCCAGTTAACCTATTTCCCTAAATCCAAACAATTTTATTTAATTAAGTAGGGTGACTTCGTAATCGCTAATTATCCGTTGTTTTATTTTATGTTTAATCAAATGGAGCGACTTAATTATTAGGGAATAATTTCCACAGGTGCACCATTAACTAGGCGGTTTTTTCCTTCTGTCACTAACTTTTCTCCTGGTTGCACTCCTTCTATAATTTCCCTTTTGGCTAAGCCTTCAATTCCTCGTTTAATCGCTCTTTTCTCCACAACTCCTTCCGCTTCATTAACCACAAAAACATAGGGTTGGCGATCTCGAAAAACAAAAGCATTAAAAGGTGCAACAGTAGCGTTAGTTTTCTCCTCAGTTGCGATCCAAGCAGACACTTGCTCCCCATCTTGCAGATTAGCAAATCCCTCATTGATACGGATAGTAACACGAACTGAACGCTCTCCCGGAGATACCGAAGGACTAACAGAAAAAACCGTTCCTTGGGCGCTTGCTAACTTGATTAAATCTTCCCCGGTAACGCGTCCAGAATTGGCTTGGCTGCGGTCTTGGTCTAAAATAACCAAAGCTCTCTGTCCTGGCTTTACTTTACCTCCTTGAAAAGCGGGTAATTCAACATTCACTTCAAAGCGATTGGGGTCAATTACAATAATTGGTAGTCTTTCCACAATCCCCTGGTAGTCTCCAGTGACGTTAACAAATTGAGGTGTCCAATACTCTCCCTCACGGATGTTGAGACGAGAGATAACACCATTAAAAGGAGCAACTATTTCTGTATCTTCACTATCCACATTACTTTGTGATAGTCTAGCATTAGCTGATTGTACTCCAGCTTCTGCCGTTTCCACCTGAGTTTTCGCAGCTGCTACTTGAGCTTCAGCAGAACGAACTCCAGCTTCCGCGGCGATTACAGCAGCTTGAGCATTTTGATAACTAGTTTCTCTAACGTCTACTTCACGCCTCTCAATTCCACCTTGATCTGCTAATTCTTTGTAACGCTTCCAATCCACTTCAGCAAAGGCTTCATCTGTGATCGCTTTCTGCAAATCTGCTTTTGCTTGCGCTAAGGATTCTTGTGCTTGTTTGAGACTAGCAACGGCATTGAGAACTTGGTTTTTAGCTTCAATTTGTGCTGTTGCGGCGACAGTAATATCTGCATCCTGTTTGCGACGATCTATCCTAGCTAATAATTCCCCTCTCTTTACCACATCTCCTTCTCGCAAGTCTCGGCCGTCAACTTTTTTGATATAGTCGATGGTACCTTCAGCTTGAAAAGTCAGATGTTTTTTAACAATGGCGCTGATATAACCGTCACCATAAGTCCAATCTTGAATTGGCTCTTGACCTACTGTTACAGTTCTCACAGTGAGTCTGGCTTGTTCGATGCTACTAACAGTTTCTTCTTGTGGCGCTGGTTGCGAGTTAGAAACAAAACGCCAGACAATTACCCCTCCTGTAAATATTGCAATCGCACCTAACAGATACAGCCATTTTTGTTTCTTGGTAGTTGCTTTTTTCGGTGGTATAACGTTAGTATTTTCAATTAATTCTGGTACTGCTTTAATTGAATCTGATCGCTCTGGTAGCTGTTCGATGGGTTCTGAAACCTTTGGTACTGCTTCGATTGAATCTGATACCTGTTCAATCTCCTTTGGCTTTTCCGTTTTCATTAACCTGTCCCACGAAAATAATTCTGACTCTTATATATCTGAATAATATAGCCCTACGCAATAGCCAGGAAGCATAGATTCAGATTAGAAAATTTGAGTACTTGAGCCTGTTCTGAGATATATGCCTAGAGCTAGATAACATAAATTGTAATTCTGATGTATCTAATATATTTATTCCTGCAAATTAAAAATTCTCCAGAGCAGTATCCATGAATT
>CAZWGS010000122.1:6466-15061 GCA_964633315.1 uncultured bacterium
ATTACTTATTACTTATTACTTAATTTACCTATCGCACTCTGCAGTTGCCCTGGTAGCCAACTGTAGTATTGGGGATAAACAGGTAAGCGAGATTGCAATTTCCAACCTGCAGGTTCAACAATCGCAGTTAATGAATCTTTTGTCGGGTGAGGATAGTCAGGATTCACTTCATCCTTAGGGCTAATTCCCCCTAAATCCCTCGCACCTGCGGCAAGACACTTTAGTAAAAATTGAGGTTCTGATAACAGATTGGGAGGAATTTGAATCGCAATTTCACTAGGAATAATTTTACGAGCTAAGTTAATTATCTCTGGTAAACGATAGAGATTAAAACTAGGCAAATTTTCACTCTGCCCACTACCTAAACTATGGGGTTGGAGAATCACTTCTTGAATATGTCCCCAACGTTGATGTATCTTGGCAATCGCAACTAAAGTATCCCGCCAATCCTCATCTTTTTCCCCAATTCCTAATAGTAAACCAGTAGTAAAAGGAATTCTTAATTCCCCTGCCCAAGCTAATTGTTGTAATCTTAATTGAGGAACTTTACTGGGTGCTTGGCGATGTACGGTAGTGAGTAGTTGGGGAGTAACTTGCTCTAACATTAAGCCCATAGACACATTAACTTGTCGCATCTGAGCCATTTCCTGCCAACTTAAAGGTCCTACATTAGTATGGGGTAAGAAGCCTAAATCCAGGGCTAGTTGGCATAAATTATAAATATGCTCAAACCAAGCACTCCGGCGCTTACTTTGGGGATGCACCTCACCACTGAGGATGAGGATTTCTACCACACCTAAACCCTGAATTGACTTGAGTTTTGCGGTTGCATCCGCCATACTCAACCAAGGACTATTACCAGGATCTGCTCTGAAGTTGCAATAACTACAGCGATTAAAGCATTCGTAGGTGGGCACTAGGGTGTAGGCGGGACTGTAGGTAACTTGATTGAACATTTGATGATACTGTGCTTACTTCAATTAATTACAGATAGCTGAAGGGAGATAGGGAGTTGGGGAGATAGGGAGAGTAGAAGTCACTCTTAATGCATTACTCATCCGTTGCCACATTACTATCAACTAAGCTGTAACATCGTCAATCTCAATCATCCGTTGCTACATTACTATCAACTGGGCTGTAGCATCATCAATCATCCATTTCCACATTACTATCAACTAAGCTGTAGCACCGTCAATCATCCATTTCCACAAAGAACAAAATACTGATACCAATGGTCGTTGTGCTTGTGAATTCTGTAAGCTAGTTAAGTACACTACTTGTATCTTTTCTGGCAAGATCGATAATAGACACCCTGTAAGCGCAAACTGCCGCTTTTGCAAGATAAATCTCATGGTTAGATCGAAAATAGGTGGGCGCTATCGTATTGTTAAAGAGTTAGGGAAAGGAGCATTTGGTCAAACATATCTGGCACAAGACACTAACATACCAGGTAATCCTCCATGTGTGGTGAAGCATCTTAAACCCCAAGCGGATGATGAGTTGACGCTACGGGAAGCAAGACGGCTGTTTAAAAGTGAGGCGATTGTTCTTTCTAAATTAGACCATCCCCAGATTCCCAGACTTCTAGCCCACTATCAAGAAGACTTTCATTTAGTTCAAGAATTTATTTCTGGACATGACTTGAGTGACGAAATTTATCCGGGGAAAATATGGGAAGAGTCTGAAGTTAAAGAGTTACTGCTGGATGTTTTGCCCATTTTAGAGTTTATTCATCAGCAAAATGTCATCCATCGCGATGTCAAACCCTCTAACCTAGTAAGGCGTGAATCGGATCAAAAGCTAGTCCTAATTGATTTTGGTGCGGTTAAAGAGATTAAAACCTTCATGCTAGCTTCTGGTGGACAAGCTGTACCCAGTGTTGTAGTAGGTACTAGGGGTTATATGCCTACAGAACAGCTTAAGGGTAGACCGCGCCCTAGTAGTGATATTTATGCTTTAGGGGTGATGGCAATTTTGGCTTTGACAGGAATGGCTTTGACTGAGTTAGATGAAGATACAGAAACAGGAGAACTAATTTGGGAAGAACACGCTAAGGTTAGCAAAAAACTGGCTGCGATTATTAATCGCATGGTTCACTCTGATTATCTTAAGCGTTATAGTTCTGCTACGGAGGTGATTCAGGATTTAGCGCCTACCAGCAGAAATTGGCTCAGAAATACTCAACCTAACAAAAAGGGTAAACTAGGCTGTTGGATGGGTTTGGGGCTAACTGTGGTGACGTTAGTGGGAGGAGGATTATTATATTCTCCCGTGCGAGCGATTTATTTATTTAATCAAGCTAATGGTTTAAACCAGCAAGGTAAATATCGAGAAGCGATTAGTCTCTATGATCAAGTCATAGATACCTATCCCAACTCTGCTAACAGTTTAGTGGGAAAAGGCTATGCCCTTAGTCAGTTGGGGCGCATTGACGAGATGTTAGATGCTTGCACCAGGGCTGTAGAGATTAAAATTGATTTTGTGGAAGCCCTCAATTGTCAGGGATTGGCTTTGCAAAAATTGGGACGAAACGAAGAAGCACTTCAAGCTTACACTCAAGTGGTGGAATTGCAACCGGATTTTGATGCTGCTTGGAATAATCGTGGTGAAACCCTAATGCATTTGCGTCGCTACCCAGAGGCTTTAGAATCCTTTGACAAAGCTATTTTATATAACCAAGACTATTTATTTGCTTGGAATAATCGGGGTAATGTTTTATTCAGTATGAAGCGCTATCCAGAAGCAGTGGCGGCTTATGATAAGGCTATTTCTTTGAACTCTAACTATAAATATGCCTGGAATGGTCGCGGAAATGCCCGCAGAAGCTTAAAACGATACCAAGATGCTCTATCTGACTATAACCATGCGATCGCCCTGGATGGAAGATTTTTTGAGGCTTGGTATAACAAAGGTTTGGCGCTGATTAATTTAGAAGAGAATGAAATGGCTTTTGCTGCTTTTAGCGAGGCGATTACGATTAAACCAGACTATAGCGCGGCGATTCAAAAGCGGGAGGAAGTGCGTCGAAAGTTGAATTTTTAGCGCCACTAATTGTTTTAGCTGGGGAAGTTGGGGAAGCTGGGGAGATGGGGAAGTGGGGAGAGAGATTATTTATCATTAGCTTCTAAAAATCGTACTACCATAACCTAATGTGATTCAAAAGCTAAATGCTTGTGTTTTTAAAGTACTAAAGGTGAGCGCGAAAACCTGTGGAATGTCGGGTAGACAAGTGTGGAAATAGCAAGATACAACAAGCTATTCCCAACCGAGAGAATAGCTTACTAATAATTAAATTCCTAAATTTTATACTTGAATTTATTGTTTCAAAATAACCAAGGGATGTTCATACTTAGGAGGAATAGCCACCCAATCCTTGGTTAATTTTCATTTGTTTTTTTGACAAACAATCAACAACTAATAACAAAAATGCGAAATCCCTTGGCTAAAGCATGAGGGATGAGTTAAAGCCAATTACCAACCAAAATAAAAGGAGCCCAATAATAGGGATGCCTTCTATAATTAGGATGATTTAAAATCGCCAGTTGAGCGCGACGTATTGCTTCTGCTTTGGTTGTTTCTGGATTAGTTAATTCCTTATAAAATCGGCTCATAAAAAAGGATGTTGCTTGGTCATCAACTAACCACAGACTTGCCATTGTACTACGCGCTCCTGCTCTAACGGCAACACCAGCAATTCCTAAGACAGCACGATTATCTCCTGTGGCTGTTTCACAAGCACTTAATACTAGTAATTCAATGGGTTTAGATACACCAAATTCATTAGTGCGCAGTAAATCACTTAACTCATTGACATTGATATCATCATCCCAAGTTAAAATAAAAGTATCCTCAGCTCTGGAGCCAAATTGACCGTGAGTTGCAAGATGTACAATGGGGAATGATTTGGCATCAATTAATTTCTGCACCTTGGCTTCGGTAAAATCTTGATTGAGTAGCAGATAGCTGGTAACTTGAGAGTGAATTTGCTTGAGTTCTACTGCAACACCAGGTAGTTCCCTGAATTTTTGTCTGGCTGTAGAAATTCCCCCACTTAAAACTCTTAAATCTCTAGTTTCTAGTGCTTTTGCTTCTAGTAATTCTAGTCCGGGAGTGACAGCAATACGATATTTTTCCACTAAGAATTGTTCTCCATCATGAAGTACCGCCATAGGTAAGTTACGCAGCAAACCATCGAGAACAAAAACTAGGGTTTTAACTCCACTTTTTTCTAAGTCTTCTGCTGCAGGTTGTAAGAGCCAATTGTAAATTTTTTGAGCATTGTCTAAGTATCCTGTACGGATGCGATTGGTAAGTTCTCGACGCAATTGTTGGAGAGTAGTTTCTATTTCTGCTTGGCTTAAATTAGTAGCATAGTGACGTAGGGGTTGTTGGGGAATGCTGATAATTACTTCCAAGCGATCTGGCAAAATTATTGGGTAAATTACTGCTGCTGAAGAATCAATTTTTTCTAGTTGTACGGGATTACTTTTTAAACAAGCAGACTTAAAGAAATTATCTAATTCTGCTAGTTGCAAAGATTCAATAACTTTGCGTGCTTGTTCTATTTTTTTAGGATCGCTTTTGCTACTGTCTGCTTCTAGGAGTAAGCTAACTAATTCTCGATAAACTGGTTCAACTTTTTCTCGAAAAGAATGTTGAACTTCTGGATTAATTGTTACTAAATCACTGCGTAGTTCTTGAAGTAGGTCAATTGCACTTTCGTATGCTGCAATTGCTGCCTCTTTATTTCCTTGTGCTTTGAGTAGTCTTCCTAATTGCCATTGCCAAAGATAGGTGATATCTGTAGCATTAATTCCCTGGGATAAGACTAGGGCTTGTTCGGTCAAATTCTGGGCAAATTTCCACTGTTGAGCTTTTTCATAAAGTTGTCCTAAAGTTCCTAAAGTATAGGCTTCTGCTCGCTGGTCTTGTAGTTCTCTAGCTTCATTTACTGCTGTAGATAGTTGCTCTAAAATTATTTTTTGATTGATTTGAATTGGAATTTTTATTAGAGTATTAATTAAGTTGATTCTGGCATAGATAGAAGTACGGCTCGAAGGTAATTGTTCCAGTTGAAATATTACTTTTGGAATTAACAGTTGAGCCGATTTATATTTTCGGTTATCTACTAGTAAGCTGAGTTGATTGAGTTGAGCTTTTATTTTTATCTTAGAGTTAGCAGTACTAAAAAATGCCTTTTTATAGAATGATTGAGCTTTTTTAAGTTGTTTATCTGCGCGATTAAAATTTCCCAACTCCAGGAACGCTGCCGCAATATTTTGAGGAGAATTCAAAGTGCGTGCGATCGCTAAACTCTCCTCTAGGGAATCGCGAGCTTCTTCCATATCACCAATCAATTTAAGCACAATTCCTAGAGAACGCAAGCTAATAGCTTTACTCAAAGAATCTGGTTCTGTGGCGAGAGTTTTTTGGATTTCATTTAATTGTTTCAAAGCACGGCGATAAAATCCCAGAGTTTGCAATGCCTGAACTTGGTTAAGCTTACTGTTAATGACACCAGTTTCATCTTCAGCTTCCTCATAAATACTAGTCGCTTTCTGCCAGCTATCCAAGGCTTTTTCGACTTTTCCTTGGTCAAATTGGAGACTTCCTTGTCGATTTAGAGTGTGAGCTTTTACTGCTAAGGCATGGTTAGAATTATTGCCTTGCAAAAGACTAAGACTTTGGCTAATCGCTTGCTCTGCTTTTTGCCATAAACCTAGTTTCTGATAGATTAGAGCAAGATTACTTAGATTGAGAGCTTGTTTTAGTTGATTACCCTGATTTTGGTATTCCTCAACTACTTCTTCTAAGACTGCTGCCGCTTCAATAAATCTACCTATATTGTAAAGTTTTTGACCTTCCTGTTCGCGATTAATGGTTGTTTGTGCAATTGTTAATGGAGGATTAAAAAGTGTATTTGCTCTGGCAACATATGTACCAATAACTACAGATGAAAACGTAGCTATTACTCCCAACATTAGGTAGATTATAATTTTTTTCTTAATTTTAGAAAAACGAGTCATTCTTGCAGTAAATTTGTTCCCTGATAAATTTTTAGACCATTGCTATTGCTTTAAAACCAATTCAAGCCCGTCAAGAAAAGCATAATTAATAGTGTTTTTTACTTTTAATATAAAAAATTTACTTAATCTTTAAAATATGGCTATAAATCAGATATTTTGATAAATTTTTGATAAAAATATCTTGCAAATTAACTTTAGGTATCCTAGTTTATTTTACAGTTAATTTTGGACTAAACTGTATTCATCAAAAGTACTTAAATGGAAATACTTAAAAGACAATAAGCAAATTACGTAAGTTCTCTTAAGTATTAGTGCGATGGGTCTGTTCATTAAATCTAGAGAAACAAAAAATGCAGGGCTTTATCAATGTAGATAGCCCCCGTTTTGTCAGAACAATGAACATGTAGTTTGGTCTTATTTTTACCGTCCTAAACCTTTAGTCTGAGGGCAATTTACGAAATGGGATTCTCCCTTCAGAGTCGTTGTTCTCCATCACAATCATTCAGTATAGTGCACTTAAAGAATATGAAACTAGGCAATCGAGTATTTACCTTCGTCGCGATTAGTAGTGTTTGGTGCATCTCTAGTGTGCCAGCAATCGCTTCAACGTTTTCTCTCTCCAATGGCTCTGGTGATGGTAGTTTAACCTTGGATCTAGATACCTTTGGCTTTATTAATAGTGCAGTTTATGACCCCATTGGCGATCTCGAAGCAGTGAATCAGATTTCCAATTCTGGGCTAGCGATTGGCTTGGGCGATGATCACAGAAGCTTTTTGAATCTAGTAGGAGAGGAAATCTCTAGAGAACAAACCTCAGCTACTTCTGCTACCAGTGTTTTTTCCGTGGATGGTTTAGAGTTTAACCTGGAGCAAACTCTAGATTCTATCTTTGAGGAAGATTCCCAAACAGGATCCCTATTCACCCAAACCTATACTATTACCAATACCAGCCATGCAGCCATCGATTTTGAACTGCTACGCTTCCTAGATGATGTGGATGAGGTTGGTTCTTCAGAAGATGGTGGTGGTCGTCTTTTTGCTAATAACCACGATATCGTCTTCCGCACCGACACCGCAACTAATAGTCCAGATGACCCCACATTCATTGGTATTACAGCACAAGGAGGCACAATACCATTAGAAGGTAGATATGACCTAGATAGTTCTGGGGATTTGCTGGCTAGGATTAGCGCTGGAGAAGAACTAACTGATACGGTTAGGGGCGATGGTATTGATGGCGATCATTTCATAGATAGTGACATGGGTACTGACACCGCCATCGCTTTGAATAACCTCTTTTCCCTAGATGCTGGTGAAACCATAACCTATACTACCCAAACTATCTTCGGAGATGCTCCAGAAAGTGAGGAAACAGAATTTGTTTTGACGGCAACCATAGAAGAGCCTAATGTTTTTGGTAAGGAGTTAACTCTTGTTGCTAATTACTTTTTGAGTCAGGGAACACCAGATCTCGATTCTGCCACAGGAAGTGGTTTATTTGAAATCACCTATTTTGAAGGGCAGATTTTTGATGCTGAAGGTAACTTTCTGGCTGATGTGGGATTTGGTTCCACTGATAGGATGTTTACAGAGGTTTTTAATCCTACGATTATTATTGGTTCATTTATCGTAAATCCTGACTGGCTTCCAGGTGAAGGTCAGGAACAATTTGAATTAGATTTATTATTTGAATCCACTACAGATCCTGACATCATTCCCAGCCAAGCACCAGGAAACTTTGATTCTGGTTCTGTTGGAGTCTTTGTTGATGGCACAGCAGTTGATACAGTTGCTGTGGGAGATGCTGCCATCGTTTTGGCGGAACAAGTACCAGAACCTAATGCTACTTTTGGATTACTAGGTTTACTGGGTTTAGGCTGGCTGATGAAAAAACAAAAAGGCAAAGTTGTAGGTAAATAATACCCAATTAAAGAGGATATGCCTGATGCGAATTAGATTATATTTGTGGGGACGTAAAATTTTACGTCCCCACATTCTCTGTCTTGATTTTGAGTTTCAGTAGATAGGCATAATTAAATGTAAGGTCAGACTCAACCCCATTTCCTCTCCTTCAGGGAAAGGGGTATCTTTAGGCGGGGAGAGGTTTTATATTTAATTGGATCTACTTACTTAAGTGCGTAATTCTTATAAAATTGAAATTGATGAACTACTCTTAGGCAGTGCATGAGACTGAACTTTCCGCTAGCCTTGCTACTGCTGACTATTGCTACACTAGCTGGCAATAGAAATTCTGTCTGTGCCCAAATTATTCCCGATAATACATTGGGTAGCGAAAACTCCATAGTCACACCACAACAGTTTCGTGACTTAATTGAAGGTGGGGCGATTCGTGGCGATCATCTCTTCCACAGTTTCACTGAATTTAATGTCAACTCTCTTGAGCAAGTTTATTTTGCTAATCCTAATGGTATTCTCAACATTCTCACTCGCGTCACTGGAGTTAATCCCTCAGATATTTTTGGTACTTTAGGTGTCGATGGTGCAGCCAATCTCATTCTGATTAATCCCAATGGTATTAATTTTGGCGCAGATGCTCAATTAGATGTAG
>CAZWGS010000123.1:0-14390 GCA_964633315.1 uncultured bacterium
AATACTCTCACCTTCACTGCTACTAATTGGAATATACCTCAAACTCTCATTGTTACCGGAGTGGATGATGATGTAGACGATGGGGACATTATTTACACCATTACCACCGAGGTTACCACCACAGATATACAATACAGTGCCCTTAATCCTGAGGATTTAGTAGTCACTAACCTTGATGATGATGATGCAGATATCTCAGAAGATGACAATAACACAATTACTCCTAGCTTAAGCTACCCAGAAAACAACAACATCTTTGCCATTGAAGGTAATCCCGATACAGAAATTACTCTGGAATTTAGTCTCAATAATGAAGTGTCTGCAAACTTTGTCAACGAAGTGGGCTTAATTTTGGTAGATGATATCAATGGTGGTATTGATACTAATGGCGATGGAAATATTGATCTTAATCCCGATGACGATAACTACGCAGAAATTGCACTAGCTTCAGGACAAGTTATTTTCAGTGCTTTACCTGGGGGATTAGGAAACAACCAAATTTCTTCCACCATACGCAATCTTCCTACAGGTAAATTTCTTAGCTTTTATTTAGTACAAAACAGTACCACTGATAACTTTATTGAAAGTACTAACAATCAAACGACCCCTCCTCCAGTTTTCTTTTCCAGTGTAGTTAGTAATGAAGATATCTTTAATCATCTAGAAGTTACAGAGCTAGAAAATGGTGATTTTATTGTTAGTTTTGAAGACCAATTTAATGGTGGCGATCAAGATTTTAATGACTTAAATTTGAGAGTACGAACTACTAATGCAAATACAGCTATCGGCACTAACTTACAAATATCTCAAGGCTTAGAAGTGTTTGATTTAACTCCTTATGACGGTCAACTCATCCGAGGAGAATTTACTGTTTTGCCGAGTAGTGATGCCAGTTTCAATAACTTAGTGGGAATCTACATTATGGCTGATGAACAAGGTACAATTATAGACCCTGTGACAGGAGATGTTCTTACCCCCGGCGATATAAATTACGCCCAAGTAGCCCGCGATAATAGCATAGTTGAATTTGATCGCAATGGTATAGACCCTGTGCTCCTTCTTGGTGGCTTTAGCTATGGCACTTATCTTGTTGCTGATGGTGTTAATGGTGGTGAGGAAGTATTTTTCCCTTTCTTAGATGCTAACAGTGACAATTTAGATTATATTCGCTTGTTAGGAGATAATACATTTGGTTTTGAAGATTTAGTTGGTGGTGGAGATTTTTCCTATGATGATTTTGTTTACCAAGCGGAATTTACCCTTGTTTAATTCATCATGGTAGATGAGTATACACCAATGTTTAGTAATATTTGATGTTACTTTTTTAATATTTAATTATTAACTTGTTAAACACTTACTATATGTTGAAAATAAATACAAAATTTACAAACAGTAAAAACAGATAATTCAAATTGATATGTTGCATCGCCAGGAGTCGATTTTGGACAAGTAATTATCACCACTGGCGGTACTTTTAATAGAAACACTTAATAACAACATTAATTTGTTAACACTATTGAGCATCGTATTGCGACAACTAATTATTGAATGTACAGATTATTAAATATTCATCTGTACTCCAGCTAGAGAAGGATTGAAAGAAAATGCAGCTAGTAGCGGCCCAAATCAACTAAGGGCTTCCACAACCTTTGTGCTAGAGATAATTTTGCTTTCTCATGAATTCTAGGATGGATTGAAAGGCGCACTTCGTTCGGGATAGTTGCTTTTTTCGCACTGTATTGGATGACATTAATTTGTCTCTACCAGTTAAGCGACAATAAACTGTCTCCACGACATCTAATTAGTCCCGATGACAATAATCTGTCTACAATGACAAATAATTAGTCACTGTACAACAATCGGGATGACAGGATTTGAACCTGCGACCCCCTCGTCCCGAACGAGGTGCGCTACCAAACTGCGCTACATCCCGTAGTTAAATATATTGCCCACATCCTACCATGTTTTTCTCATTGCAGCAGCTTTCCTTGCTACGATCAAAAACGGATCTTCTATTTTGATATTTTAGTTGGTAGCGCATGAGTGTAAAACCTGATTGGTTGCGAGTTAAAGCTCCTCAATGGCAAAGAGTTGGTAATGTAAAAGAAATTCTTCGAGATTTAGCCCTCAATACAGTTTGCGAAGAAGCATCTTGTCCCAATATTGGCGAATGCTTCCAAGCAGGCACAGCTACCTTCCTCATTATGGGACCTGCTTGCACCAGAGCTTGCCCTTATTGCGATATTGATTTTGAAAAGAAACCCCAACCCCTTGACTCTAGTGAACCTCTGCGCTTAGCTGAGGCTGTACGTAGGCTAAAGTTAAATCATGTGGTGATTACTTCTGTAAATCGCGATGATCTTCCCGATGGAGGCGCGACTCAGTTTGAACATTGCATTACACAAGTGCGTAAGGTTTCGCCCCAAACTACCATTGAAGTCCTTATTCCTGATTTGTGCGGTAATTGGAAGGCTCTAGAAATTATTATCCGAGCTCAGCCGGAAGTTATTAACCACAACACAGAAACTATACCACGTTTGTATCGTCGAGTACGTCCCCAAGGTAACTATGAACGTTCTTTGGAGCTATTGCAACGTGCTCGTGATTTGGCTCCTAATATTTATACTAAATCCGGCATTATGGTAGGTTTAGGTGAAAGTGATGCTGAAGTTCGCGCTGTAATGAAGGATTTACGCGCTGTGAACTGCGATATCCTCACTTTAGGACAATACCTCCAACCTTCACAAAAACACCTGGGAGTCAAAGAATTTGTCACTCCAGAACAATTTGATGCTTGGCGACGTTTTGGAGAGTCTCTCGGTTTTCTCCAGGTTGTGTCTAGTCCTCTAACCCGAAGTTCTTATCATGCAGAACAGGTAAGAGAGCTTATGCAACGCTATCCTCGTAATGATAGCTAAAAAATAAGGAATATTGCCATAAGTTTATTTTTTAGGGGTAGGGAAAAAAGGAATGAGGAAGATATTTTCAATCAGCAACCTCAGCCTGTACCTACCCTATTTTTTTGAAAAAGTATCAGAAAATTCATTATTAAATTACCCTAAAATGGTAAACTTCTCCCTCAGAGAGACAGAAAATTCAGCTAAATCCCAAAACTTTCATATCTAATTAACAAAAACTTTACTTTTTGCTTAAACTAGTTTTGAGGGTTATTAAAATAGGTACCGAGAGGGGGAGTAATGGAAACCAGAGACAGAATGCAAGATATAATTCAGCAAGCGCTAAGAACTGGGTATTTGACTATCGAAGCAGAGAACCAACTGCGTAAACTCTTGAGGGGAAAATGCAAACCAGAAGATATTAAAGCATTCATGAAGTTGCAGCAAGCAGCAATGGAGGGAGTAGTACGCCAGGAAGCTCGTGAGTTGCTTTATCATAGTCCTCGTCAAGCAGAAAGTTGTCAAGGTAAGATGGCTCTTGCCTATTAGCTCAATTGAAGCCTAGGATTGAAGAGTTAAATACTCTGCACGAAGAGTATTCTCTAGCTAAACTTGAGATGCTTACTGCCAAAAAGTAGATATTAGACCCAATACCCTGACAATCATTTTTTCTATAAAAAGAATATAGCACTACGCATTTAGGTGAGAGCCTTACTGGCGGCTACAAGTTTTTTGTAGTCGATCTTTTGCTTGTTAGCTACGAGTCGCACCATAAATATTTGGTAAAAATATCTGACCTTTTTCTGTTTATAGTAGTTGCACTATAGCTCGGAGCTTACTCAAAGTTTATAATTCGACTGAAAGGTGATGTGGTCAGCGTCTACGATTGTGCTGTCTGTTTACTGTTCGCTACAACCCCACAGCAATTGAAACTCTGACTATTTCCAAGTTGCCTGTCTTCACTGTATTCCAGGCGATCTGGATTTCTGTCTATTGATTTTCATACGTTGCATTACTTAAGTAATTATGCCAAAATGTATGCTAGGAAAATATTTTTAAGTATAATTAACTATTTAATTGTATTTAAAGGACAACTAAAATTTAAAGTTTACGTAAAAACTATTAAGTAACCCAAGCCATCTCTAAGGTAAATGTACTATATTTGAGCTTAGGATACAGTTTTCGGTAAGCTGTCTTAACCTCTAGCTAACTGATAGGTTGCACTACTACTCAGTGTATTTACCAAGAAGTGATTAATCATCTACCCACAAGTAGAAAGAGCAAACTTTCCAGGATTATCTACCCGCCATCTGCTACCTTCTCCCTTTGCTTCAAGTTTGCTTGAGCAAAAAAAATTGGGAACTTTGTTAACTTAACCACAAAAATTGGGAACCTTATTAACTAAGTTCTCCAAGGGAATGCCTTCAATGTTAGATCCTCATTAACTGAGGATAGAACCAAAGCCTAGGTGCATCAACAAGTAAAAGAAAAAACAAATCAGGGTTAATCTAGCGACAAATCCTTTTTGATTAGAATTTGCAATTCTCAAGCGGCTATTTCTTAATGGCTGCTTGGGAGAGTAATTCTTGTCGTTGATAAACAATTGAGTTTTTCTGTACTCAGGCGATTTTTATGGTTACTAACACACTTATTCCCAAGCTCGATCCCAACAAATTATTAAATAAGCTAGAGAATAATCTAGGAACTGGATATTTACAAGTTTCTAGTGGTTCAGTTTCGTGGCAAATTCACTCTCATCACGGTAAATTAACTTACGCTTCTAATTCCATACTTTCCCATCCTATTTATTCATTTACGAGGCTCAAAACTCATTTAAGTCGTCTGGGTTATGATTCTGCTCTTGCTACGGTAAGAAGTAGTTTTCGGGAGCCTTTAGTTTTTTCCTCTTCTAGAGGTCAACATATCCAATATCCAGAATATCAAGCTATTCGCTGGCTGCTTGATAAACATCATTTAAATGATACACAAGCTGCTAGTTTGATTGGAAAGCTAATGCGGGAGAATCTAGAATTATTTCTCTCGCTTAAGGAAGGTAAAGATGAATTTTACTCCTACAGTCCTAGAATTCAGACACTTTATGAGTTTGCAATACAGCCAACTATTGGATACTGTAAAAGGCGTTGGTACGCTTGGCAATCTCTCGCTTCGGTAGT
Organism: uncultured bacterium; assembly: GCA_964633315.1. Lineage (GTDB taxonomy): Bacteria > Cyanobacteriota > Cyanobacteriia > Cyanobacteriales > CAWCAG01 > CAZWGS01. Next base: position 5,072 of record CAZWGS010000123.1, read on the forward strand.
TGCTTCTCCCTATCAAAGACCTTATGTTAGAAATCAAGAACTCTTTTGCAAAGCTAATGACAAAGATGAGGTTGAACCCAGTATTAAACAGAAGTTAGTTCCTCTTCTCAATGGTCACAGTATTCGTTATATAGCAGATCTTCTGCGGCGAGATGAATTAGAATTTGCTAAATTTTTACGCCCTTACATTGAAAATAGTTCAATTATTTTACGAGAACCAGAAGCACCATTTAATAAACTACCAAAGTTTTATCCTACGGCATCTACATCTAAATCTCCACTCAATTTTAGTCAAAATAATGGGAAAGTTCCTGTTATTGCCTGTGTGGATGATAGTCCCAATACTCTAGATACAATTGAACGTTTATTAGGTCACGAAAGATTTTCTTTTGTGAAATTTCAGCAGCCGACTAAAGCTGCCATTTTATTGGCACGTCTCCAACCAGACATCATTTTTCTTGATGTGACTATGCCGAAAATTAATGGCTATGAATTGTGTCGTATGTTGAGACATAATTCCACCTTTAAGGAAATACCAATTGTGATGGTTACAGGTAGAGATGGAATGCTTGACAAAGTTAAAGCAAAAATGGTGGGTGCATCAGATTATGTAACCAAGCCTTTTACTGAAAGTGACTTATTGAAAGTCATTGATAAACATTTAGAACAAACTCCAAATTATTTGTAATTATTGTTTTGAGGTAATTAAAGATGAATAAGGTTTTAGTAGTAGATGATGCTATTTCTGAATTGGAATTAATTAGTAACTACTTGCGGCAGAGTGGTTACACCGTAATTTTGGCAACTGATGGCAAGGAAGCTTTAAATAAAGCTGTTGAACATAAACCAGATGCAGTAATTACGGATTTAGTGATGCCGGGAATGAGTGGTTTAGAGTTGTGTCGTAGCCTCAAAGATAATCCGGTAACAGAAAAAATGGCGATTGTTGCTTGCACTTCTAAAAATCAAGAAATTGATCGTTTGTGGGCGATGAAACAGGGAGTTAATGTTTACGTAACTAAGCCTTTTTCTAAAGCTCAATTACTCAGTGCTGTTAAATATAGTTTAAATCAATGAATAGTTCTGCTCTTTCAATTAGATCTCCCCAATCGAGGCAAAGATCAGGCGAAGTTTATTTGCGATTTCAACTTGATGACAAAAATCTAGCGGTAATCGCAATGCAACAAGTGCAAGAATTTCTTGTTATTCCTGCTCATAAAGTTACACCTATGCCCAATCTACCAGCTTGTGTTTTGGGATTATTAAATCGGCGCAGTCGTGTGATGTGGGTATTAGATTTAGCGCAGATGTTACTCTCTCAATCAATAGCTACTAGTGTGGAGCAATATAACCTAATTATTGTGCGGGTGAACCAAAGACAACAATCGCAAAACAAATTTTTAGGCGCATCCCAAGAGCCACTTCTTTTAGGGTTGATGGTACCACAAGTGTACCGGAGTATTCACTTTTTACCGGAGCAAATTCAAGCACCACAAGGGTATTTTTCACCGAGTTTAGCGCCCTGTCTCCAAGGCTGTGTAGTTCATCAAAACCAGATAATGTTAGTTCTAGATGCTGAAGCTATTGCCCAGTCTCCTATTTTGCAAAATAACTAAATTATTTTTTTGTTATTACAAATTACAGGCAAATATATATTTTTGCTGAGTTATTGCTTGAATTAATTTAAAAATAGAACTAGTAAATCAAGACTATTTTACCTCTTGAATTAACCCAAGAATCAGAATATAGAGACCATTAATAATGACTACTAACAAAATAATCCCTGCTCAAAGCAACAATTCAAATCAGAGTAACACTGCTTCCCATAATTCATTGTCTTCTCTCAATATTCTGACTGGGGCTGAGGACAAAATAGGTGGTTATAAAACTAAGAACTATAGGAAATCTCTAGTTTCTCAAACTCAGTTTAAATCCTCTAGAGGATGGTGGCGACAAACACTACGAACTAAGGCAGCTTTAGTGGCGATCGCAATTGGTGTTTTGCCTATTTTAGTAGTGGGTTCAGTTGCTTACTATGCAGCTCAAAAAACCTTTACTGAAAATGCAATTGCCTCTGAACGAGAACGTGCTGTTTCCATTGAAGAGGAAATGGAAATTTTCTTGGAAAATCGTTTATCAGATATCCAAGTACTTGCAGAGCTTGATGTGTTTACAAATCCTAGAGTTAGAGCCTCGGTAACTCGCCAGGATTTAGATTCTGCCTTAAATTCCTATGCTAGCAAATACGATTTTTATCATAGTATTGCAGTGTTTGACCTTGATGGTAATGTTCTAGCTCAAACAGAGGGAAAACCTCTACTAAATCATTCATCACGCGACTACTTTAGAAAAGTACTGGCGACTGATATTCCAATTGTGAGTGCACCAACCATATCCAAAACCTCTGGACTTTTGAGTCTCTATAGTGTTGCTCCCATTAAAGATAGTGTTACTGATAAAACGATTGCCATTGTTCGTGCTCGTATTCCTGTCAGTTATTTAAAAGAGACCTTTGATTTTTTCTTTCTAGAAGATAGAAAATTTTATCTCGTTGATCCTAAGGGTAAGATTTTATTGTCCGATGAATTTATCGGTTTTTCAGTTGAAGATTCCTTTCCCAATTTGAACGCTCAGGTGGAGCAATCAGAATTCAATAATACTCCAATAGAAATTAGTCAAGAAGACGAAAATGCTGTCTCAGCAATGGATAAGCACAAAACTAATAATCAAGAAGTATTGGCTGCCTATGTTGCGTTTGATGACCTTGATCCTAAGCACTTTGGTTTAGCCAATGGAGCAGTTATTAGTGCTTCTAACACTGATGTTATTTTTGCACCCCAACGCTATTTACTCTCGATTTTAGTATGGGGAATTGGTCTGGCAACAGTAGTAGTAGGTTTCGTAGCAGCCTATATTGCCAAACGCACTACCCAACCAATTCTAGAAGCAACAGATGCAGTGACAAAACTAGGGCAAGGAAACCTGGATACTCGCTTAAAAATTCAAGGAGAAGACGAATTAGCTATTCTAGGTTTTAATATTAACCAGATGGCGACACAAATCCAGGAATTATTAAGACAAGAAGAAAAGAATAGTCTGAAATCGCAAATGATGGCAGATATTGCCCGATCTCGAGATATCAATACCTTAGAAGTACCACTGCAAAATCTCTTAGAAGATATACGCACTACTCTAAAAGCAGATCGCGTTGTTATTTATCGTTTTAATACTAACTGGAGTGGCTATATTGCTGGTGAATCTGTAGTGCCAAAATGGTCTCGTGCTTTAGGCAGTAATATTGAAGATCCTTGCATTAGTCCAGAACTAATTGAAGACTATCGAAATGGTCGAGTTGTACCTACTCGCAACGTTTTTGAAGCTGGTTTTCACCCTGAACATTTGCTTTTGATGCAACGCTTACAAGTCAAATCCAGCCTTGTGGTACCGATTCGACAAAGGGATAATTTATTTGGCTTAATGATCGCCCATCATTGTGAACAATTCCATGATTGGCAGCATAGTGAAATTAATGATATGCAAGAAAGTGCCGATCAATTAGGATTAGCTTTAAGTGGATTGGCTCTATTTGAACAGCAGCAAGCAGAAGCACAAAGGCAACGCCAACAAAAAGAGTCTCTACAACTCCAGCTTACCAGCCTTTTGAGCGAGATTGAAGGCGCATCTCAAGGCGATTTGACAGTGCGTGCAGAGTTAAGTGCAGGTGAAATTGGTATTGTTGCCGACGTATTTAACTCTATTGTGGAAAGATTGCGTAAAATAGTTATTCAGGTAAAACAAGCATCGAGTCAGGTTAATACCTCCATTGGTAACAATGAAGGAGCAATTAGACAACTAGCGGATGAATCTTTGGCTCAAGTGGATGAAATCAGTCAGATTTTGAACTCCGTTGAGCAAATGTCCGATTCAATTCAAGAAGTAGCCAGTAGTGCTAGTCAAGCTGCAGAAGTTGCTCGTAGTGCTTCCTCTACTGCTCAAGCAGGTGGTATGGCGATGGATCGCACCGTAGAAAGTATTTCCAGCCTGCGTTCTACAGTAGCAGAAACCACCAAAAAGGTGAAGCAATTGGGTGAATCTTCCCAACAAATTTCCCAAGCGGTATTGCTAATTAATGAAATTGCTACCAAAACCAACCTACTTGCTGTTAACGCTAGCATTGAAGCAGCACGCGCAGGGGAAGAAGGAAGAGGTTTTGCGGTAGTTGCTGAAGAAGTAGGGGAATTAGCTGATCAATCTGTAGCTGCGACTAAAGAGATTGAGCAAATTGTGAAAAACATTCAAACGGAAACCATAGAGGTGGTAAAAGCTATGGAATTAGGGACAACTCAGGTGGTTGAAGGCTCCTCTTTGGTGAATGAGACAAAGCAAAGCCTAGGACAAATTTTAGCAGTATCAGCACAGATTGACGATTTACTGCAGTCAATTTCCGAAGCTACCGTATCTCAAGCGGATACATCTCAGACAGTAACCAATTTAATGAAGCAAATTACCCAAGCTTCCCAGAAAAACTCAGAATTCTCCCGTCAAGTAGCTCAATCTTTGCAAGACACAGTGCAGGTAGCACAGGGGTTAGAAGATGCGGTGGATCAATTTAAGGTTGGTTAAAACCAGTGGGGAGATGGGGAAACTGGGGGTGCAGGAGGTGCAGGGGATGCAGGGGATGCAGGGGTAGCAGGGGATGCAGGGGGAGAGTAAAAGTCGGTGGTAATGCATCAATCATCCGTTGCCACATTACTATCAACTAGGCTGTAGTACCATCAACCATCTGTTTCCCAATCAACCATTCACCATCGACAATTAGCAATCAACCACCAACAATGTTACATGATGAAGAACAAAAAATGACACAACCGATAAGCTATTGACTTTCCACTGAGCACAATCAACCATTCACCATCGACAATTAGCAATCAACCATCAACAATGTTACATGATGAAGAACTACAAATTCGTCTGAACTTCCTTGACGAAGCAGAAGAGTATCTTGATACGATTGAATCAGTTTTACTGCAATTAAGTACCATTGGTTTCGATATTCCACAAATGGATGCAGCTTTGCGAGCAGCCCATACAATAAAAGGTATCGGTGCCATGGTAGATTGCCAGATTTTGAGTCAACTGGCGCATCGACTAGAAGATTCTTTGAAAATTCTCAAAGTGCGTCGAGATTCAACTGTAGTAGATACAGAATTAGAAACCCTACTTTTAGCAGGGGTGGATCGTATGCGTCAAATCAGCCTCCTTCACCGTCAATTTCAAGGGGTGGAAGAGGAATGGTTAAGCCAACAGGTTTACCCTATTTTTGAGCAACTCCATCAAAGACTAGGCGAATTGCAACCGGGGGAAGAAGCTTCTTTGATGTCGGAAGCAGATGGTACAAATATGATCGCTGTTATGTTTGAGACTGAAGTAGCAGGATTGCTTGAACGCCTGGAAAGTGTCCTCTCAAACCCCGAATTACCCTGTTTACGGGAAGAATTGGAGATGATGGCGGCGGAATTGGGTGAATTAGGGCAAATGCTCGAACTCAATGACTTTACTAGTTTGTGTGTCTGTGTGCAACAGCAGCTTGCAATTGTGTCACCAGATGAAGTCGAAATTTTGGCTCATCAGGCTTTAGCAGCTTGGCAACAATCTCAAGCAATGGTAATGGTAGGTCAACTAGAAAAGTTGCCTACACAGCTCGATTTACCTCCTGTAGCAGGAGAAATAGGAAACATTGAGGAGGAGACCACAGTCAGCGAAAATAGTGCTGTGGAAACGGAAACAACCATAGATGTGGAAGTAAATTTAGAGGTATTAGAGGAAGAATTAGATAATTTAGGTACGATTGCAGACATCAATTTTTCTGAATTAGAGCAAGCTATCTCCAATTTAGAGCCCCCCGAAGAGATACTTGAAGTTGCACCGATTGCAACTATAGAAGTGGCTGCTACTTCTGCTGCTACTACTACTAACAACGATGCAATGGATTCTACTTCCTTGAATCAGGCTCAAGAAGCATCAGAAAACACAGTTAGAGTACCAGTCAAGCTATTAACGCAATTAAATGACTTATTTGGAGAATTAATTATTCAGCGTAATGTCTTAAACTCTCGTTTGGGACGTTTTGAAGATTTTATTCATCTATTCTCCTCTCGGATGAAAAATCTAGAGCAATCTAACCATAAATTGCAAACTTTTTGCGATCAGATTAATATTCGCAATACAGCTTCTTTTTCCACCTCACAACCCAGCCCATTTATAACACTAGGGCAAAATTTCAACTCCCAATTGCAATTGCCATCTAAGTCTTGGGATACTTATCACACTCAGTTTGATAGTCTAGAATTAGACCGCTATAGCGACTTACATCTCCTTTCTCAAGATCAACGGGAAACGGTAATTCAGCTTCAGGAAGTGGCTGGAGATCTGAAATTGAGTTTGCGGGAACTCAAACAATCAACCAATCAACTCAATCGCACTGCTAAAGAACTCCAAGTTAATGTTACCCAAGCTCGTATGCGTCCTCTATCGGACATTGTAGGACGATTTCCTCGAGCGGTGAGGGATTTTTCTCTCCACTATGGTAAAACAGCAGAACTCAAAATTTATGGTAGTTCGACTCTCATTGACCGTTATATTTTAGAGGTAATTAAAGACCCCTTGATGCACTTGTTGCGTAATGCTTTTGATCATGGCATAGAAGAGCCAGAACAGCGCCAAGCAATGGGCAAGCCAGCCCAAGGTACAATTGAAATTCGGGCTGCGCATCGAGGAAATCAAACCCTAATTTCCGTCAGTGATGATGGAGCGGGTATCGATATTGATAAAATTTGGGAGAGAGCCTGTCAGATGTCCTTTGGACTCAATCCTACCGAAGTTCATCAGATTAGTGAAACAGAACTTTTAGGACTAATTTTTGAACCAGGATTTAGTACCGCAGATGAAGTTACAGCCCTTTCAGGGAGAGGAATTGGTATGGATGTGGTTCGTACCAATCTCGAACAAGTTAGAGGCGAAATCAAAGTAGATACTCAACCTGGTGTTGGTACTACCTTTACTATTAGTGTTCCTTTTACCCTTTCAGTGATGCGGGTTTTGTTGGTGGAAACCAATGGTATGTGGTTAGCACTACCTACAGATAGCATCAGTGAGATAATTAGCCTCAGTTCTGCCCAATTTTTCAACTCTCCAGGACAGGAAGTTATTCATTGGGAAAATATGACAATACCACTAATTCGCCTAGATCGCTGGTTAAAATTCCGCTGTCCTCGTCGAGCCATAGAAACAGAAGCTAAACCAACACTAAATGAGCCTACAGTAATCTTAATTCGTCAAGGAAATCAAGTGAGTGGTATTCATATTGATCGCTTTTGGGGAGAGCAAGAAGTGGTGGTGCGTCAGGTGGAAAATGTGATTAATCTTCCTCCTGGTTTTACTGGTTGTACTATTCTCGAAGATGGTCGAGTTGTACCTTTAGCAGATATTTCCAAACTCTTGGAATGGATTGCTAATACTAATCTTCCTTCTCCCCAGAAAATACAACCTTGGCAGCCTTTAATGCAAACTAAGACAGAAGAAATATGGGAACCAGTTGTTTCTATTTCAGAGAAAAATACTATTTTAGTAGTAGATGATTCGGTTAATATGCGTCGGCTTTTAACTATGATGTTAGAACGTGCTGGCTATCGAGTGGAACAGGCAAAAGATGGTCAGGTGGCAGTGGATAAATTACTTGGTAACTCATTATCTATACAAGCTGTAATTTGCGATATTGAAATGCCTCGTTTAGATGGATATGGAGTTTTAGCTGAGGTACAATCTACCCCTCAACTTAAAAATTTACCAATTATTATGCTCACATCTCGCAGTAGCGATAAGCACCGTCAAATTGCTAATTATTTGGGAGCCAAAGCCTATTTTTCTAAACCCTATCAGGAGCAAGATTTACTACAGACTTTACAGCAATTAATTCCGTAATCAGTAATGAGCAATGAGTAATAATTAATAGTATAGAAAACCAGCATCGCCCGAATTATAGCACTACTAATATAAGTTAGGACAAGCTAAAGTCTTGAAACCTTACATGCAGTATACTCCTGCCTCCTGCTCCCTGCCTTGCGCGTAGCCCTATATTAGCTCAAATTAACGCGAAAAAGACAGTAATAAGCAATATTTTATTCCAGAATATATGTTGAGAATGACCATTAATCAAACAGGATGTTGTCCAATTACTAATTCTTAGGATTATGCTATCTTCTCTAAAATCCCAACAATATAAAACTCGCGTAGCACAAAAAACTCGTCAAGTAATCGCCTTTCAAATTCGCGAAGAATGGTTTGCATTGCCCATTGGAGCAGTACATAAAGTCGTACCGATGAGTAACACCTACGGCGATCCTCTTGGATCAGGGATGAGTATTATGGTATTTCAAGGTCAAGAATTGGGTGTTTTAGATGTGGAAAGAAAAATCTTTGGTAAGCCTTTGCCACAAGAAAATTTACTCCTTGCGCCTTCACTAACAGCAGACACAGATACAGACACTAGTTTCTCACTACTTCCTCAAACTGAAACACCCAAAATTCAAACACCAGAATACCTAATAATTTTGCAAAATACTCAAGGAAATATAGTTGGTTTACCCATTGATTCATCTCCTCTGGTAAGGCGATTCCCAGATTCTTCCTTTGCTCCTCTACCAAATGGCTTTGTTTCTCAAACAAATATTCAGTGTGTGCATTTACTAATTATTCGAGCTGATTATCAACCGCCTCTATTTGTTCTGAATCCAGACCAATTAGTTTGATTTTTTGTCTTGGGAACAATTCAGAGAAAATCCTTCTGGGAGCAATTCCTTCGCTAGCTTTTCTTGCCACCCTTGTACACCTTGAAATAATATTAGAGCATCACTACCAAACTCAAAAATCGCTTGCCGACAAGCACCACAAGGAGAACAAAAACTATCTGCTTCATTTACTACTGCAAGAGCGCGAATTTGCAGGTTTTCTCCACCTTCCGTCGCCACCGCCATTGCAATCGCAGCCCTTTCAGCACAAAGGGTAATACCATAGGAACTATTTTCTACATTACAGCCAGTAAAAATATTACCTTGTATTGTCATCAAGGCTGCACCCACTCGAAACCCAGAATAGGGAGCATAGGCTTTTTCTACCATACTGCGTGCGGCTTCAATTAATTGCGTTTTTTCTGCTTCAGAAAGAGTCATTTTTGTTATTTGTTGTTTGTTGTTTGTTGTTGGTTATTTGTTGATTGTTGATTGGGGAAACGGATAGGCTGTAGTTTTTTTTAGTGATAAGT
>CAZWGS010000124.1:0-14383 GCA_964633315.1 uncultured bacterium
TACTCATAAACATAGTCTTTTTGCCAGGGTGGGCGAACATATAGGCAAATAAACAACGCACATTGGCGAATTTCTGCCACTCGTCGCCGTGCATTTTACCAATCATATTGCTCTTACCATGAACAATTTCATCATGGGAGAGAGCTAGCATATAATTCTCAGCGTGGTTATACCACATACTGAAAGTTACATTGTTTTGGTGGAATTGGCGGAACCAAGGATCCATGTTGAAATAATCCAACATATCGTGCATCCAGCCCATATTCCACTTTAAATTAAAGCCTAAACCACCGACATAGGTAGGCCATGATACCATAGGCCAATCGGTTGATTCTTCAGCGATGGAAAGCACACCGGGAAAGTAGCTAAAGAGAACGCTATTTACTTGACGCAGGAAATTAGCCGCTTCCAGGTTTTCTCTTCCTCCATATTGGTTAGCTACCCATTCTCCATCTTTGCGCTGGTAGTCAAGATACAGCATGGAAGCAACTGCATCAACGCGAATACCGTCGATATGATATTTATCAAACCAGAATAGAGCATTGGCAACTAAAAAGTTGCGTACTTCGTTGCGAGAATAGTTAAACACAAGGGTACCCCATTCCTTATGTTCGCCTTGGCGGGGATCTGCGTGTTCATAAAGATGGCTTCCGTCAAAGAAAGCTAAACCATGACCATCTTTAGGAAAATGACCAGGTACCCAGTCTACAATGACACCAATACCATGGGCGTGACATTGATCGACAAAATACATGAAATCGTCAGGGCTACCATAGCGTGAAGTGGGCGCATAGTAACCAGTTACCTGATAACCCCAAGAACCGTCAAAGGGATGTTCCGCAACAGGTAAAAGTTCTACATGAGTATAGCCTAGTTCTTTGACGTAGGGAATTAGTTTGTCTGCTAATTCATAGTAAGTGAGAAAACGCGCTTCTGGCTTAAGTTCTGCCACCTGCACTGGTTCACCTTCTCCCTTGAGATAGCGGGCTGGTTCATCATAGGCGGTATGTAACCAGGAACCCAAGTGCACTTCATAAACAGAAATTGGTTGTGTCAGAGTGTCTGTGTGGCGACGCTTCTCCAACCATTCATCGTCATTCCATTCATAGTTATCCAAAGTAGCCACAATTGAGGCTGTTTTTGGACGAACTTCTTGCTGAAAACCGTAGGGATCAGATTTTTCGTAGATATGCCCATCCCAGTTTTTTATTTCGTATTTATAATGCTCTCCTACGCCTAATTCTGGAATAAATAACTCCCAAATTCCAGTTACTCCTTTACGCATTTGGTGCTGTCTACCATCCCATTGATTGAAATCACCCAAAATGGAAGCATTGCGAGCATTGGGTGCCCAGACAGCGAAATAAACACCTTTAACACCATCAATTTCTGTGGGGTGTGCTCCTAATTTTTCGTATATACGATGGTGGTTTCCTTCTGTGAACAGATGGATATCAAATTCTGTTAATTTGGGAGAACGGAAAGCATAAGGATCGTAGATGACCTTTTCGTGTTCCCCTTCTTGGATACGTAATTGGTAGTTGCTTAATTTTGCAGTCTCAATTTGGCATTCAAAGAAATTAGGATGATGCACTGATTGCATCTGGTATTCCTTACGTTGATCTGGGCACACTACCCAAGCAGCAGAACTCTTGGGTAGATAGGCTCTTACTACCCAGCTTTTTACTGTACCATTTTGCTCCACTGGATGAGGTCCGAGTACCTCAAATGGATTGTTATGTTGATTCCAGACAATTTGATTAACTTGGTCAGGAGCAATTGTTGTATGCATTTAATCGTTATCCGAGTAGTTAAAGTAAAAGCAAAAGGAATATTTAAACTTCATTTACAAATATATATATAAGTCTTGACTTTTTTCTAGCTTTTTATAAGCATTTGGGTCTTGTCAGAAAAAGGGAACAAAGCTTCTAACTAGCTTCAGCAGGCGTAACTGGAAGATTAGTTGCTGTACTTCAGGATCGATTTCAGGAGCAAATTCTCTTTCCTGAAGTTGGGCCTCTAGTTCTGTGTATTCAGCAATAGTTAAAGGAGTACCATCTAAAGGTGAGCGTGTTTCTAAGATAATTTCTGTACGCAGTACCTCTTCTGATATGTCATCGGGAGATGGTAGGGCAAAGCTAGGATTCAAAGTGCCAGGAATCGCTATTGTTACCATTGCTATTCCTAACTTTAGCAGGTCGTAATTCATTACATCACCTGTGGCTATTTACTTTTTAGTTTAAAACTTACACCAACCAGTTGCTTCTCAATTTCTCCCTCTAGCGTGATAGCTTTGGTAGTATTAATATCTAATCTATGCAATGGCTATTGGCAATTGGTCAAGTACTGGTGTTTATGTCTAATTCTCCTCGCTCTCTTGTTGTACATCAACGCCGTCGCTGGAAACACCCCCTATGGTTACGTTTTCTCTTTTTTATCCAGCACAGTTCTTCCATAGTTACTTTCTTTTTAATTTTCATGACTTTGAGCGTTTATGGAGGAGTTGTCTATTCTCAGCAGCAATGGAGCGCTAGATACAAGGAACTCAAAAGTTTACAGCGCAATCATCGCAATCTTGTAACTACCAACGAAACTTTAAAAAATCAGCTGGCAGATCAAGCCGAAAGTCCAGACTCTGGTTTTGTTGCCCCCAATCCCGCCAACACAATTTTTCTTCCTTCTTCTGGTGGACAAGATTCTTTTATCCGCTCTCCAGAACCAAATCTTCAAGTACCCAATTCCAAGGCTAATGCTCCCATTGGCTATTAGGATGTGCTCTTTTGAATAGAGCAATTTACTATGTAACTATTGCATAACTAGTAAGCAGGTTCTAAACTAGGTAACTCCTTTTGTGCTTGAAACCGGGACGACGGGTAATAAGAGAGTTCTGAACACAAAACTAATGACTAATGAGAAAAGGCGAAGCCTCCAGAAACTTGATTCGACCCAAACTCATCCTCGCAGAAAGTTGGCTCGCCGCAAAAAGCGTCATCGGTCATCTTCAAAATCGCCAAAAGAGCGTTCTGGTAAAGCTTCAAAACCAAATTTTGCTGAAAATAACAACTTCAGATTGCTCCTTGTTTGGCTGGTAATAGTTTTTGGGGTTAGCAGCTTAGGGATCAATTTATATCGACTACAAATCCTAGATGGGGCTAGGTTGTCGGAAAAGGCACGTAATCAAAGGATGGTATACTTACGTCCCTACGTACCCCGACGACCGATTCTGGATACCAAAGGGAATGTTTTAGCAACAGATCGCCTGGTTTATAGTCTCTTTGCTCATCCTAAACTGTTTAAAGTTTCTTCAGAAGAAATTGCAACTAAACTTGGTGGGATTTTACCGGATAAAAGTGCTAGCGATTTGCTTAAAAAATTTGGTGGCCGAGAAACAGGAGTTCGTTTAGCTTATTCTCTAAATGAGGGAATCGCTGACCAAATCACAGCCCTGGGTATTGATGGTTTGGAATTAATCAGACAGTATTCTCGCTTCTATCCTCACCAAGAAATGGCTGCAGAGGTGGTGGGTTATGCTAACCTTGAGCATCAGGGTCAAGCAGGTATTGAATATACTCAAGAAAATTTACTGGAGCGCTCAGTACTCACGGTACAATTAAATCGAGCAGGAAATGGCGCACTGATGCCTTCTCACCTGCCAGAAGGTTTTTTAAACTTTGATAAGCTGGAATTGCAACTGACTGTTGATTTGCGATTGCAAAGAGCAGCTCGTTTAGCACTCAAACAACAAATGAGTAAGTACGATGCTAAACGTGGTGCTGTAATAGTTATGGATGTACACGATGGTTCACTCTTGGCGATGGTCTGCGAACCTACCTATAATCCCAATCGCTACTATGATTATGATGTTGGTCTCTTTAAGAATTGGGCTGTCAGTGATTTGTATGAGCCTGGTTCTACTTTTAAACCTATTAATGTAGCGATTGCACTGGAAGCAGGAGTTATTGATCCAAACAGCACTTTTTATGACTCAGGCTCAATTAAGATCGAGCATTGGGATATCAGGAATTATGATTACTCTACCAGAGGTGCAAGGGGTCGCCAGAATGTGACTCAAATTTTGCAATATTCGAGTAATGTGGGTATGGTAAAAATAGTTGAACGCCTTAGTTCTAGTGCATTCTATGAGGCTCTAGAACGTCTGGGTCTTAAGAAAAGTTTGGGTGTTGATTTAGCTGGTGAAACTCCTGGACAATTGAAAAGTAGAAATGCATTTACCGCAACTCCAGTGGAAGCAGCTACTGCTTCTTTTGGTCAAGGTTTTTCTCTTACTCCTCTTAAATTAGCTCAACTTCATGCTGCAATTGCTAATGGTGGTTTTCTAGTAAGACCCCATGTAGTAAAGTCTTTAGTAGATCCAGAAGGAAAAGTTCATTGGAAACCAGAACTTCCTACTAGTAATGTTTTTTCCCCTTCAACGACACAAACTGTACTAGAAATGATGGAGAAGGTAGTTTCTAAGGGTAATGTTAGGAAATACGCTGCGATTGATAATTATCGGGTAGCGGGTAAAACTGGAACTGCTCAAAAAGCGAGTCCTAATGGTGGTTATTACGATGGTGTTAAGATTACCAGTTTTGTCGGTATTTTACCTGTGGAAGACCCTCAATATGTGGTGTTAGCTGTGGTGGATGAACCAAAAGGGAAGAAACAAGTTTTTGGTTCCACAGTCGCAGCACCAATTGTTAAATCGGTGATGGAAGCACTGATTGCGATTGAGAATATTCCTCCAGCGAATTAACCTCAAATTCGTTGTCTCTTTTGACTAGTGTATAAATCCGGGTTCTGCTTCTGAGAAATACGGGTAAAATCAAGAGCCAGTAAGATTATTCAGGGGATGTTGCACTGTTTTCCACAGTCCTCGATTCAACCCCTATGTGGGTATTTAAAAATTGTTTAATAGTGCTGTAGATGCGCAACATTTCATTTCTCGAAAAATCACCATGATTACCACCAGGAATGGTAATTAGTTCATTAGGAACTTCTGCTTGTTCCAGTGCCTGGTGAAGCTGAAGGGCATGGCTGTATGGAACTATAGGATCAGGATCGCCATGTATAGTAAGTATTGGTGGTAAATCACTTCTTACATAATTAAGGGGAGAAACACGTTCGGCAATTTCCATACGGTCTGTTATACTTCCTATCCACTGTACTGCATAGAATTTTCTGTTTTCTCCCTCAAGCAAATCTCCTACATCGGTAATACCATACCAGTTTACGATTGCTGCGACGTTGAGTTCTTCATTACCTGGACATTGATGGTCAAGACCTGCACTTGCTGGTATCATTCCTGTGGTAAGAGCAAGATGACCACCAGCTGAATGACCCGAGACAACAAGTTTTTTAGCGTCGAAACCATAGCGATTTGCATTTTGGATTACCCACCGAAGAGCGCAAAGGCAGTCTTCGACGGCTGCTGGTGCATGAGAAACATTAGCTAATCGGTATTCGACGTTAACTGCTGCCCAACCCATTTCCAGATAAGGTAACAGACGTAAGACATTTTCCTCTTTTACATGACCTGTCCAACCACCACCGTGAAAGTAAATCAATGTTGGAACTGGTTCTTCAACATTTCGTGGTGCATAGACATCAAGCTTTAATTCAACATTATTTGCCTTCAGGTAGGTAATATTTGGAGTGATCCTGTAATCCATGTGTAAAGTTGAAGTCCATCTGGCTGTATCTGAAAGCTGCGCGAAAGCAGGGTTACTTCTGATTAGCAACGGTAAGATTAAAGCAAATACAAACCTAGAATTGACTTTAAACATGATTGCACCCCTAAATGGCATTGAGTTGAACTAAGTCGGACACTCATCTGTTGGAATCGTCTGCAGAGTTGGATGTAATAAGTTTTCCCTCATCGAGCTTTTAAACAAAATGATATGGGTTCAGCTTAGGAAATAACAGTGCTTTGAGTCTATGCCGAACTCATGTTAACGAACACTTCAGTATTTGTAACAATTTGAGTGCCTCCAATTATACTAAAGACACTCAAATTTCATTAATTATTGGTAACTCAAACCTAAACTAAGTTTTTCTTGAGTATAGAAACTCCACCTAAAGCAGATACTGCTAAAAATCCTAAGGTAGTAGTAGGCTCTGGAATATCTCTAGGTTCTTGATTGCGCTCATAAAAACGCACCTGGCGGCTCAAACTTATGAAGCGACTAGAGGTCAATGTTGCTGTAGAACCATCTAGAGAATCTAGTACATTACCTAAATTTCCAGCATCTGCAAATTGCAGGTTGTCGTCAAAGGTAAAAGTTGCTAACTCACTTGCATCTCTGAAAATACTGACTGAATCAGTAGTTGTATTTTGTACTTGGAAGTCTAGATTTCGCAAATTAAAAGAACCTGCGCTAAACTCAGAGATTGCTCCTCCATAAATACCGAAAAATGAATTAGGTAAAGACAAATCATTAGGTGTATTTTCGTCAATTAAAAAATCACCTGCAATTGGACTATCTGTGCCTTCAAAGCTAAAGAAACGTGCAGCCTCTGCTGGAGCAGAAACTAAAGCTAGAGAGCAGATAGAGGCTGTAGCAGTAGCTAAAAATAGTTTATTGAAAAGGTTTGAGCTAAACATCGTAAATATTCTCCGGGGAACCTAAACAGAGTTGAAATAGATTACCTATGATCAGGTTTTTCTATCATTTCCGTGCCGCAAATTTATCTAAGAAGTGTACTGTAATTTTTACTGTACAAAACTGTTAGTTAACTGCGCTGTACTTAGTGGATTTTTCAAGTACTGAATTAATTTTACTCATCTTTTTTCTGTTGTCTTCTGATACAACCACTATTTGTATAAAGTTTGAATGAATTTTCAATAAAGTAGGTTAAACAGTTTTTTGCTACCAAGAAAAAATAATTAATTAGTCTTAGTAAAAACAATAATATTGCTCTTATTACTAAGTAGAGAAACACAAGTACTGTAAGCAAAATCAGTATCAATACTTAAGTCTATTCAACTAGAAATAAGTGTAATTAGAATATTTTTGAGGCTTTTATGTTGTCAAATAACTAATAGCTTGCCTGTAAAGATATACAAGCTAAAAAAAAGACTATACTTACTTATTTTCACTTAAGTGTTTTTTTATCTGTTTGAAAGTTTGGTACATTTCTGGCAAACGTTTATAAATCGCGGAAGCTTTCAAGTAAAGTTGGTTGGGAACCGCAGGAGAAGAAGAAACAATTGCTCCTGGTTTGATATCGCTGGGAATGCCTGTTTGTGCTGTTGCAATAACTCCATCGCCAATTTTTACTTGGTTAGCAACTCCCACTTGACCACCTAGCATGACACGATTGCCCACTTCGACACCGCCTGCTAAACCTACCTGCGCTGCAAAGGCGCAATTTTGACCAATTTCACAACCATGGGCAATATGTACCAAGTTGTCTAATTTAGTGTTGTTCTTAATCCTGGTTTCTCCCACTGCTGGGCGATCTACAGCACTATTGCAGCCTATTTCTACACCATCCTCAAGCACTGTACAACCAGACTGTTCCATTTTGAACCAGCCTTGGACTGTGGGCACAAAACCAAATCCCTCTGCACCAATTACGGCACCGCTATGAATTACACAGTCCGATCCAATTTGGCTGCGCTCGTGAATGGTACAGTTAGCATGGAGAATAGTACGGTTACCTATTTTGACCTTGGGGTAAATCACTACATTAGGGTGAATACAAGCTTGATCTCCAATCGTGACTCCTGCTTGAATTACCACATGGGCACCAATATAAACATCCTTGCCTACTATTGCTGTGGGGTCAACGACGGCACTAGGATGAATACCTGGTTGAGGTTGCCAGGGCTGATAAAAAAGTGTGATTATCTGAGCAAATACTAATCTGGGTTGTGGTGTAGCGATCCAGGCAATATTTCTCTCACTGGCTTGGTTTTGCAGCTTTTCATCTAGAGGTAAAATCAAGGCACTGGCTTCTGTTTGCTTCACCATAGCCGCAAATTTTCCTCCCTCAATATAACTGAGAGTACCAGGTGTTGCTTGATCCACGGCGGCAAGACCACAAATCTCCGGGTTACAATCTTTATAGACATTTAAACTGTTGTCAACTATGGCAGCTTTGTCTAATTTGGTCAAAATTTCGCTAAATTTCATTGCGTTAAAATCAGGTAGAAGAAAATGGCAATTTCACTAGAAAAAGGACAAAAAGTTTCTCTCGAGAAAGTCGCGCCAGGTTTAGTGGCAGCATTTGTTGGTTTAGGTTGGGATGTAAAAGTAACTGATACTGATTCTGACTTTGACCTCGATTCCTCTGTTTTTCTGTTAGGTGCTAATGATAAGCTAGTTTCTGATAAACATTTCATTTTTTACAATAATCTTGCTAGTCCTGATCCCGATGAGTCTGTCAAGCATATGGGAGATAATCTCACAGGTGCTGGAGAAGGAGATGACGAAGCTGTTATTATTGACTTACGTAAAGTTCCCTCTGAAGTGCAGAAAATAGTATTTACCGTTACTATTCATGAAGCTGACAAGCGCAAACAGAATTTTGGTCAAGTAGAAAATGCCTTTGTGCGTTTAGTCGATGTGCAAACTAAGCAAGAAGTACTGCGTTATGACTTAGTAGAAGATTATTCCATAGAAACAGCCCTAATTATGGCTGAACTATACCGCAAAAATGGTGAGTGGCGATTAAGTGCAGTGGGTTCAGGTTATGAAGGCGGTTTACAAGCAATTTTGAATCGTTATAGCTAAACCATCACTCAAAATTTACCCCCCGATATAACTTAGGTTCCCAAGGGTTGCTTGATACATGGCGGAAATATCATGAATCTCCGGTTTGCAATCTCTATGGGTAATTTAACTGTTGCTTGAAGCAGCAGTGTCGCCTAATTTTTCAAAATTTCGCGAAATTTCATTGTACTAATATAGGTAGACGAAAATGGCAGTTTCACTAACTAAAGGACAAAGAGTTTCTCTCGAGAAAGTCGCGCCAGGTTTAGTTGCAGCATTTGTTGGTTTAGGCTGGGATGTCAAAGCAACTGACACTGGTGCTGACTATGACCTAGATGCTTCTGTATTTATGCTAGGTGCTGATGATAAGCTAGTTTCTGACCAACACTTCATTTTTTACAATAATCTTGTTAGTCCCGATCCTGATAAGTCTGTCAAGCACATGGGAGATAACCTGACAGGTGCTGGAGAGGGAGATGATGAAGTAGTTATTGTTGACTTGCGTAAAGTCCCCTCCGAAGTACAGAAAATAGTATTTACCGTTACTATTCATGAAGCTGACAAGCGCAAACAGAATTTTGGTCAAGTAGAAAATGCCTTTGTGCGTTTAGTCGATGTGCAAACTAAGCAAGAAGTACTGCGTTATGACTTAGTAGAAGATTATTCCATAGAAACAGCCCTAATTATGGCTGAACTATACCGCAAAAATGGTGAGTGGCGATTAAGTGCAGTGGGTTCAGGTTATGAAGGCGGTTTACAAGCACTGTTTAACCGTTACAGCTAAAAGGAACTCTCAATGAGTATTAACTTAACAAAAGGGCAGCGCATTTCCCTAAAAAAAGAAGCACCTGGTTTGACAAGATTAATGTGTGGACTTGGTTGGGATATTGCGCAGCTACCGCCAGGAAAAGTAAAAAGATTTTTTACCTATGTTCCAGATTTCGATCTAGATGCAGCAGTTGTTTGCTTAGATCCAAATAGTCATATCCGAGATAAGACAGATTTGATTTATTTCGGAAATTTGCAACATCAATCAGGAGCAATTACCCATCTGGGAGATAACCTGACAGGTGCTGGAGATGGAGATGACGAAGAAATTATTGTAAATTTGGCTCAAGTTCCTAATTACATCGAGAAACTGGTATTTACAGTCAATATTTACAGTTGTCTTACTCGCAAACAAGATTTTAGTCAGGTGAAGAATGCCTTTGTGCGTTTAGTAGATTTAGGCAATCAACGTGAAATTGCTCGTTATAACCTCTCTGGTGATGCCTACCATAATATGACAGGTATGGTGATGGCAGAAATTTATCGCAAGGATCAAGAGTGGAAAATGGCAGCCATTGGCAATGGTTTTCGAGTTTCTAACCTAGAGGAGTTGGTTACATTATTTACCTGATATGCCTTAGGTAATGACATTGATTGGTTTTCAGCCCTATCAGTAAATCGGACTCTGGTAATTAGCAATGTAGAATTGCTCTGCTTGCCAGCTTGTGAGATGTTACTCTACAGCAGAAACTAAAGACAATACTGCTGCGTCAGAGGAAACTAATACTAGGTTGGCAAGCTACCTTCTTTGAGTCATGAAACTTCAACTACTGCCGTTGCTACTCATACCAACTTTACTTGGTGTTTTTCCTCATGTAGCCACAGCACAACTTACTAGCGAATCATTGTCCTGTGAAACAACGGAAACTGTACAAATATTCGGAGATTTAGAAAATTCACCTTCTACTAGAGAACAAGTAATCACTGCGCAGGAACAACTCAATCAACCAATAAGTTCAGATTATCCCAACTTATGGTGGGCTAAATATCAATTTGACCCTTTTGGCGGTAAATTAATCAACAACTGGTTAATCTATCCTCAAGATAAAAAGGTTGATTTATGTGTTAATCGACAACTTTGGGGAATTCAAAACTATCTAGAACACTATAGTTTTGTTAACCACTTTGGTAGTGTGGTTAGAGAATATGGATATATTTTGCAAGTTTTTAATCAACAAGGAATCCGTTTAGCAACTTACGAGTGTGATTTCACTTCTACAATTCCCCAATGCAAATTAGAACTTCAAACTTCTAGTAGTAGTGGATTTCAATTCTAGTTAATTTAAACTAACTCCTGGCGCATTTCCTCCCATAATTTTTGGTACTGAGTTAGTGTTTTTGTCGGTAGAGGTTCAAGAAATTCACTGCGTTCAATAATGGAAGATGGCACGCTGAGCAAAGATTGTTCTTGAGTTTCTGAATCTAGTTTATTTGCTTCTCCATCTGTAATTATTGGTGAGGCAGCATCTGTCAGTAAAGAAATTTCTCTTGCTGATTTCCTACTCCAACAGAAATCGATCCATCTATCAACTACAGGTTGAATTTGATTATCCTCTGTAGTTGAAACGGCTGGTTGCACCCACAAATCAGACCACATAGCAGTTCCAGAAACTGGTACGATCGCACCAATATTCTGATATCTTTTCTGTATTGATACAATATCGCTAGACCAGCCAACTGCTAACCAAGTATCACCTAAAACTAAAGGTTGAAGATAAAAGTTTGAGCTATAGAATTTGACTTGTTGATTAAGTTCAATTAACTCTTGTTTGAGATTAGGTACTTGGTCTAAATTCTCTTCATTATAGGATTCACCCAGCTTTTTTAAGGTTAAACCTATTACCTCTCGTGGTTGGTCTAAAATAGAAATTCGATGACGCAATTCCTCCCGCCACAAATCACTCCAGTCAGTTGGTTTCCAACCTAATACTTTAAATTTATCACGACGATAAGCAATTGCAGTTGTGCCCCAACGATAGGGTGCACCCCAAATCTTACCCTCTTGGCTGAGTTTACCTTTTTGATCGCGCCTAACCAAGTTTTGCCAGGGTGAAGGTAGGTTTTTCCATGCTTGGAGTTTTTCCACATCAAGAGGTTGAATAAGTTGTTGAGAAACTGCAGATTCTAACCAATAATCTCCCAAAGTAACTAAATCACTAATTGTGATTTGTTTACGATTAAACCATTGTTGCCAATTTTCATTTTCAGTTTTAGATTGACCTTGTTGTTGCCAATTTTCAAGCAAACTAAATAGTGATTTAATCTGAGTTTCGGCTTGGAATTTTAGGTTAACTGATTCTGTTAATTGCTGACGAAATTCTCTCAAAAATTGTGGTGGAATAGAATTCTCGAGCAGACTAACTTTTAAAGTTATCTCCTCACTACTGCTACATCCTGAAGTTATTATGCCTGCACTCAAAGCTCCCAAACCCAGTAAAAAGGAACGACGACTCCTTTTCAAGGAGTGACAAGGATAAAACTGACTACCGATAAATTTCATATTGACAAAATTATTTTGTTCTAATTGTGCGAGCAAACATTAAAGATAGATAAACTTAGGGTTCTTACCAACAAACATCTAAATCTCAATTGATATCAGCTCAAAAAGTTAAATGAATCAGGAATCAGTAAAGTATTGGGGATCTAGCCCATAGCATAAAAGAGAGACGAAAGCTAAGGTAGCTAGCAGGTACATTATGGATGAAATGCAACAACAACTTATCGAGTTAACGAACAAAGTTAATCTGATTTACCAGAGTTTGACACAGCTACATCAGCAGATTCAAGACCTAGTCTCTGAAAAACAGCAACAGGATATGTCACAAGCAAACTCTATAAACAGTCTTGACCAAAATAAATCATATCCCAATGCTATTGGTTTTGCCGCCAGGATGGAGCATAAAGACATTTTGGTTGATGGCAATAGTTGGCACAATAATTCCGAGCAAAATTATGAACGGACAATGTCTCCAGACACTCAAATTCGTAGACTTACAGCTCAGCTAACAGCAGCATACAATCGAATAGCAGCTTTGGAAGAGCAACTTCTTAAAGGAAGAATTCACTCTTAGCAAATCTTCTAACAGTAAAAGATTAATAGTAGATTGTGAACGAATATAGGTAATTAACCCTTGTTCTCCTGATCTAGAGTTTTGGTAACTTACTTTGCTGCGGGAAGGATTAAACATCTCACTCACAGTAACAGGGAACTGCAGCGCTCCACCAGTTCCTCAAGCGCTTCAACTAATTGATCTGACTTCCAACCTTGATATAAATTTGCAGCAATCGCACAGCCACCAGCACCAACACCTTCTTTGACAAAGCCTCTTTCGTAAATGCGCAATTGAGGATAGCGAGAAAGAGCAAAACTGAGTTTGGTTGCGATTAAGGGTGCACTGCCAATTTTTTGTGCTAAACCCACTGTATCCGCACTAGTATCTTCAGCAACCCAGCGAGTAGTACCCACTATCACCTGCTTTGGCTCCCAAATTAGCTTGTGATACTTACTAAGGGCTTGTATCAAAGCGTACACAGCCAACATCTGAGTTCCACCAGCTAGCATAACTCCGCAACGACGACTTGCTGCAATTGCCATTCCAGCAACGACTACCTGCATAGGATCTCCCACTGCAGCAACTAAATTAAGTGGATCTTCCTTAGGTAAGTGATTAGCTCTCTTCAATCCTTGCTTTACTAGCTGAGACTTTTGAGTATGATTGCCATTACATATGCTGCTACTAACCATACCATCAACTTCAAAGCCTAAACCCTTGAGAATAGCTAAAGCTGTTGTTGTACCCCCAACAACACACTCACTAAGAATTACGTAACTTCCTTCCCTCCCATTTGCTAGCTTATCCCCCCAAGCACAACCTTGCTCAAATAGATTCTTGACAATAGCCAAAGGTAAAGCAACTCCAGAGGAAAGACATTGAGCAGAAATACCGCCCAAATCAATTGCTGGTATCGTTGGCGCAATTTTTAAACCCGCGTTAAAGATACACAATGGCAACTTAAAAGCTTCTATGACACTGCGGGAAATAAAAACTGGTGAAATACCTGCTTCTAAGGGCGGTAAAGGATAAATGGGAGCTCTTTGACAGCCATAGTATAAAAATTCAGCATCTGCAACTGCAGTATACTGGCGAGCCTCAGGTGTTGCACCAGCAGCAGAAATACCTGGTAACAAACCTGTAGCAGTAAATCCTAAAATACACGCAAATAGCGGTAACTTTCCCTGGTAGCAATCAAGCCAATACTCTGCCTGTGACTGCTGGGTGTAAATCTGGATCATGTCCACAAATACTGAAGGTGCATCTGAAAATTTAGCACTTTAGTCTAGAAAATTAAGTAATAGATTCATTAAAGCAATGCCTCAAGTAACCTCAGAAGTTATGGAAACTGCTCAACAAGCTTTAGAAAAGTTTACCCAAGGTTTAGCTACTGGAGATTGGGAACCTTTTCTAGAAATGCTTACCGACGATTTTAGTTTTTGGTTTCCAGTTGGTCCGTTTCAAGGCTGGAATCATGGTAAAGCTAAAGCTAGTGAGTTTTTTCAGTCCGTCGCTCAAATTTTTAGTGAAGGACTAGTGATAACTGTAGAGCGTTGTACCAGCAATGCAAACACAGTGATATTTGAAATTCGCTCCACAGGGAATATGGCAGGATATCCTTACCAAAACCAAGCGGCTATTTCCTTTGATATTAGAGGCAATCAAGTCTGTTGCTACCGAGAGTATTTGGGTGTTTTGTTTCAGTTGCCGAGTAGTTAAATTTTGACACCTGAAAAAAAAAGATTGAGAAAGGGGTTGACATTCAAAGGCAAAGTAGATACATTG
>CAZWGS010000125.1:0-14312 GCA_964633315.1 uncultured bacterium
AGATTGCTTCACTCATTGGTACACTTAGTCATATCAAGTTCGGGTAATCGCTGATGAGATAGCTTTAATTAACACTTTTGAGAAAAATAGAAATTGAGGCTTAGTGCATTACTAATCTTATCGAACTAGTCAGACGGAGATAATATCACATGGTCATAATAGCTGAATTTGTTTGATTAGCAATCAACGGAGAAAAATACTTAGGTATATAGTCATTTCAGTTTAGATTGAGACAGATGTTTCTGCTGTAAAGGGCTACAGATAGAAGTTTTTCGAAAGAAAAGTGTTTCATTCTTATTTAAAATGACTATAGTTATATGATTGTGGAAGAAGAGGACTCGGTTTTCTCTTGCTGCTAGGCAAATAAATTATAGAAACTGTTCCACGAAAAACAGGTAAAATGCAAACTGCAAAGCTTAAACAAGAAAATATACTTACCTGTTTAATAAGATGTCATTGCAGCAGAGAATACTTTTAACACTGAACTCTATTCTGAATAAATTTGATTTAAATCTCATCAGAAGCTCTGAAATTGAAAAAAATTATTCATTACAATTCAAGTATGAAAAGTTACTGCAAAGGTTGAATGTGAGTGATGAGTTATTATTCGAACCCTCGCATAATAAGTTAACTCTACCTGAAGATGCAGAAAAATATTTACAATTTAATAACCCAAGACTTATAGAGCTAAAACAAAGGTACCAAGTTTTAGCTAGTCCAGTAATAGATCCTTCGCGATGGACAGAAAGTTTTGTTAGTTCGGTAGATAAATTACAATTTTTTCGAGGCGATTATGTATATGTCTGGCAGTTTAGAAATATAAATACTGAACTTCACTATTGGTTAATTACATATTACATCAAGACTATAGATAAATTAGGACTTTTAGAGATTCTAGAAGAAGATAGTTTATTTGGTTGTTATACTTTTTCGACAATTGATAATCTATGTGTAAGTCGAGATTTATTGGATTCTATTCTAGAAATTTATTTTTTAGAGGAGTCAATAAAAATTTCTGCAATGTCTAATTTAAAAGTCTTAGATATAGGAGCAGGGTATGGACGTTTAGCACATCGAATGGTTAAAGCATTACCAAATATTGAAAAAGTTTTTTGTGTTGATGCGATAGCTGAGTCAACTTTTATATCTGAATATTACCTTAGGTTTCGCGGTGTCGATAAAAAAGCAGCAGTTATTCCACTGGATGATTTGGATGATGTATTAGCTAATGAGTCGATTAACTTAGCGATAAATATTCATAGTTTTTCTGAGTGTACCCTAGCTTCAATCAAAGCATGGCTTGAGATTCTACAAAAATACAAAATTGAATATCTGATGATTGTTCCCAACTATCCATATAATAAGCAAATTGACAATCAAAAAGTCGAACTACTAACAAATGAAAAAAATGGTGAGAAGTTAGATTTTTTGCCAGTGATTGAATCTAGCGGATATAAATTGTTAGCTAGTCAGCCAAAATATTTAGATCCTGTTGTCCAAAAACACGGTATCAGTCCAACATATTATTATCTTTTTCAATTGGCATAAATGAATTTAATAGTGGCGAATATTTAATTGCTCTGTAAGGTAGTTTAAGCTTTGATAACTTTCCTTTATTCAAAAGAGTCGTGGTACTTTCATTGAATTAGGAGATGAGGTTTGGGTGCAAGTAGTTTGCGTAGCGGAATTGAGTATAAGCGATTTTGTTATGTTGTAGGTAAAAAGTAAGGTGTTGCTGAATAATTATCAAAATCAGCAACACCTTATTCACAAAAATAATTTACTATTTAGTTCCAATGGCTTGAGGGTTAAAATATGCCAATGTAAGAGGACATCCATGCGCAAACCTTTCGCGAATTTGAGAGGTTATATCAATCATACTTTTCCTCAACTCCTCAACACTTTCTATATTTAAAGGTTCTAGAATTCTTGCCGCATTCTTATAGCGATCTGCTTCTATGAAGTATCTTGGTATTTTTTGAATGTATATGAAGATAAATGGATTCCAATACATAAGTAAATGCTCTTCTGATTTATTGATTTCTGCTCTTATAAACAGAAAAAAATAAGCATCAATAAACTGTTCCATTGGCACAATTTTAGATAACTTTCCTTCAGTATGTCTTTCGTTAAGTAAATCAGCGTGTATGGACACTCTATTAAGATTCAAACGTTGGTTTCGATACCTTAAAGACTTAAGATATGAGGATATCTCCGTAAATGGTCGAGTCTCATATTTATGAGTATATGGATTCTTACAATAAAAATATTCACTCAATGTTTCCGCAACAATATCCCATCGTTGCTCACGAATCAGGAAGGAAAAGAAAATAACAAAAAACTCATGTCCTATAAATTTGTAAAAATCAAAAGCTAATTCATAAAATCGACCTTCAAATCCATCTGGTGTACTGTAGCGATTAATAATTTCTTCAAAACCCTTGTAGAGAGACATTGCAGCATCAGATGCTTTCATTGAAGCGATCATTTCTGCAAGACGAGAAAATTCAACTGCAATATCAACAGTTTTATCAATACTATCTATAATCATTTGATCGCCAACTGGCTCTTTGAAGTCAGGAGCAATAGCATCAAGTTGATCTACTAAATATTCCATAAACTTGCGAACTAAAAGCTCTTGATTAGGTTTATCATTTTCAACAGCTATGATTGCTTGCTCAACTATTGATGGAGACGTAGTAGTCTCGTTATTTTTTTGTAAAATATCTTCTTTTATAGAGCTACTCAATGCATCTTTGAAAATCTTTTCTATTTTCTTACGTTCGTTTGCTTTATTTTCTAATTCCTTAGTTACTTTATAAGTAAGAACTCTTTTCATACGCAAATCAAAAGGAAGTTTTTCTGGCTCTCCAAATTCTGTATTCATCACCATAATTACTCGCTCTGGACCAAGACTTTTAAAAGCATATCCAAGTTCAATCAAGACATTAGGATTTGGAGTTGGGCGTGGCTCTTTGTCTTGATTTTTGATTAAAATATCACCAACTATTGAAACATCACAGACAAAAACTGCTGCTTGGTCAATTTTATCAAAGATAGTATTAGCAATATCAGGTGAACCAGGAACACCCTGAGTATCGCGATCTATTGCTGGCTCTACTTGTATAGATTCATCATTGCGAATTGATTTTATCGCTTTTTCAAGAGCTGTTTGAATAAAACCACGGTTAGTGGGATTTGGTAAATCTGACTGCCAGGAATAAAATATCTTACAAGTCTGCATTTATATACATTTGTACTAGCCTCTCATATGATAGCACCCTCAAAAAATTTGAACAGGGAAAATAGCAATAATGAACTAGGAAAATGTTGAGATGTTAATGATTTAGACTACAACAGTAAATCGCAGCGATCAAAGCACTAATATTGTTGTAATTGTCGTATTTATGAGGTACATTCCCATCAACAGCTCGCGCTTTCCCATAAAAAGTTCACCAGTTTCGCTCGCCAATCAACCATTAACAGCTCGTACGTTCCCTGGGCGAAAAAATTCGCTGTGTTCCCTCACCAATCAAAAAAAATCAGGATTTAACTTGTACTTCATCTAAATTAGAATCGCTACATACTCACTACTAAAAACACCTTCACTACCTAGCGCCAGTGTTCACTCAAATCCGCCATCAATTACTACTTTCCTACCTGTTCGTATTAATCGCAATTTTGAGTGTTTTTGCCATCGCGATACGCATCACTTTTTCCTATACTTTAAACCAGCGACTAATGGCTAGATTGGAGACACTAGCCACAATAGCAGCCTTAGAAATAGAAATAGATGAAGAAGATGAAATAGAAGTTGAAGA
This sequence comes from uncultured bacterium, assembly GCA_964633315.1. Classification (GTDB taxonomy): domain Bacteria; phylum Cyanobacteriota; class Cyanobacteriia; order Cyanobacteriales; family CAWCAG01; genus CAZWGS01. The sequence continues at coordinate 3,822 of CAZWGS010000125.1, forward strand.
TGAAATTATAATTAATTCTCATCAAGCTGTTGAATGGTTCGATGAAGAAGGGGAATTAATAGAAGAACAAGGAGATTATGTTTCACTGCTTCCTTTCGATCCCCAGCAATCAATTCAGACACAAACTAAACCCTATCCAATAAAAAGTCTTACCATACCTGTTGAAGATTACGATACAAAAATTTTTATTGGTTACACCAGAGTTAGCGAGTCTACTGTGGAACTCAATAAAACCCTACGCAGCTTAGATTTTGGACTTGCAGGTAGTATTCTAGCAGCCCTAATATTGAGTGCTTTAGGTGGTATTTGGTTAACTCGTAAAGCGATGCAACCTATTGAGGAAAGTTTCGGGCGATTAAAACAATTTACTGCAGATGCTTCCCATGAATTACGTAGCCCTATAATGGCGATTCAGAGTAACGCTGCGGTAGCACTAAAATATCCCGAAGGAATGCGCCCTACAGATGCACAAAAGTTTGAGATGATTGTGAGTGCTAGTGAGCAAATGACTCGTTTAACTGAAGATTTACTCCTGTTAGCTCGTGCAGATAAAGTGACGAAGACAGCTTGGGAGGTTATTAATCTCAGTTTGATTTTAGGGGAATTAGTTAAGTTATACGAGGTTCAAGCTGGTGAGAAAAAACTGAGCTTGCAAGTTCAAATCGCTGATAATTTATATTTAGTTGGTGAGCAAGTGCTGTTAAAGCAACTTTTTACTAACTTACTCCAAAATGCAATTTACTATACACCTGAAGCTGGTTTGATCGCGATTCAAGCCAATTTAATCAATTCCCAGATTGTAGTCAAAGTAAAAGATACGGGAGTAGGTATTGCACCAGAAGATTTAGCTAAGGTTTTTGAGCGATTTTGGCGTGCAGAAAAATCTCGTTCTTACAAAGCAGGAAAATCAGGTTTGGGGTTAGCAATTGCTCAGGCGATTGCCCAGCAGCATCATGGTTTAATTACGGTGGAAAGTCAGCTAGATGTTGGTAGCTGTTTTATTGTAAATTTACCAGTAAAAACATCATGAATATATATATTTTTCATCCTGATAGCGATTATCCCAAAATGCTGCATTAGTAAAAGTCTGTTTCATCTTTTTATTTTGTTTTTTCGTTATTTGATTAGATTGACAATAGCTGCATTTAATTATTCATAAATATTAGAGCGTCACTTCGTCGCACGAACCTTGTATTTCCGCCGTCTAGCTACTTAGTAATAAATTAAGTAGCTATGCATAATTAAATGTACTATCAGACCTCTCCCCCATCCCCTCTCCTGAGAGGAGAGGGGTGATGTTAGGTGGGGATAAGTTTTATATTTAATTTGACCAACACTCAGGCTAGCCCCGTCGAACTGCGGCGGGAAACCTGACCTACTTACTTACAAATTTAGACAAAAAAAGTAATTAACTATTCCTTGGTATCTAATAAATACAATCCTTGATTTTGAGCTTGACAATAAATTTATTTACTCGAGTAAAACATTGGAAACATATGTATTTATCAACTAAATAACCAACTAAAAATATATTTTTAAGCCATTTTCAGCATAATCAATTATATTTATTAGTGCTAATTAGCTTTGCATACAGTTTGGCTGAAGAAACGATAGAATTTAAGTAACAATTTTTGCAAAATATGTCTAATGTGAATTAACTATCTCAAACTTAAGGCGATAAGATTTATTTTTAATTCGCATCAGGCGTAAAGATAGAAAATGTATAATCTTTGACATGACTTATGGCTCCTAAAAAGATTTTGCAGCAATATTCCAGATTTATCTGGCTCAGTTTTACTAGCTTGATTATTGTTTTATTGCTAGCAACATTCGCCAACGCCACAATTCCCTTAATTCCCAATCAGCAACCAATTACAGGGGAAATTAGTCAAGACAAAATTGATAGCTATGAGTTAAAACTAGAAGCTAATGATTACATGGAGCTTGTCGTTGAGCAACAGTTAAGTAATCTGAAGGTAATATTGTTAGCCCCTGATGGCAAGCAATTGTACGAAACTGATTTATTGTATCCTCATCAAGGAGCAGAAAAGTTAGTTTGGATCGCTCAATTTTCTGGTAACTATCAGATTCAAATTCAGCGAGGGTCAGAAGCAGGAAATCCAGAGACTGGTAGCTATAGAGTTAAGGTAGAGCAATTACGTGCTGCTAGAGTGCAAGATCGCGATAGGGTAAGCATTTGGCATCGAGCAGAAGCAGAAAGTGAGGCGGCTACGGCACTATTTGGGCAGTCTACAGAATCAGGATACCATCAGGCATTGGCAAAAGCAAACAGTTCTCTGCAACTATGGCGAGAATTGGGAGAGGAGAATCTGGAAGCTTGGACATTGCTGGGGATAGGTACAATTCAAAGTAAATTGGGAGAGGTAGAGCAGGCGATTGAGATTTATGAGCAAGCAAGGGGGAAATTCCAAGGGCTCGGTTTAAGTGCAGCAGTAGCTAGTAGTCTAGAGTCGAGTGGTTATGCTTATTTTGAGTTGGGAAATCGCGAGCAATCCCTAATCGCATTTCAACAAGCATTGCAACTATTTGAGCAAGAGGGAGATAGGGTTGCAGCGGCGAGGATGAATCGCACTATTGGACAAGTAGAGCAACTTGAAGGGAATATACGATTAGCTTTAGCATCGTTTCAAGAGGCGCTGAAGCTAGCGCGAGAGGCGGAAAATCGCGAGGGAGAGGCGTTATTACTTGGGGATATAGGTGATACTTACTCTCGGTTGGGGGAATTACAGCAGGCGTTGGAGAGTAGTCAACAGGCATTGCAAGTTTACCGCGGTTTGGAAAATCTTGGCGGGGAAGGGCAAATGTTGGCGCGATTGGGGGAAATTTACGTTGATTTAGGTGAATTAGAATTAGCGCGAAACAATAGTCAAGAAGCATTGGAAATCCTGGAACAATCAGAGAATATTGCTAATGCAGCTGCGATTCTCGAGAAAGTTGGTAATAATTATTCTGATTTAGGTGAAAATGAAACTGCGATTTCCATTTATGAAAAGGCTCTTCAAATCTATCAGCAACGAGAGGATAGAGCGGGGATGGCGATAGTTTTTTCTCGCTTGGGTAGTGCTTATAAAAATTTAGAGCAGTATCAACAAGCTATAGATTACTATCTTCAATCCCTGGAGTTGTGGCAAGATTTGGGTAATATTTACTCCCAAGCAAGTACTTGGGGGATAATTGCTGTAACTTATAGAACGCAAGCAGAGCGAAGTTTAGCATTGGCAGCTTATGAAAAGGCGCTTGTGTTATATCGTCAGTTGGGAAATAGGGTTTTAGAAGCAAGGACTATTTATGCTATTGGTGATGTCTACGATGATTTAGACCAGTGGCAAAAAGCACTTGAATCTTACAATCTTGCTCTAGAAATAGCCAATGATCTGGAAAATAAGGACTTGGTAAGCGATGTTTTTAAAGGAATCGCCTCAGCCAACCTGAAATTAGGAGAAACTGAAACAGGTTTAGGGTATTATGAGCAGTCACTAGCGATTAAGCGTCAGTTAAATGATAGTAATGGTGTTGCTCATCTACTCTTTTTACTCGGCGGACAATATGATAGCTTCGGTCAAACAGAAAAGGCATTATTATATTTAGAGGAAGCCTTGGCGATTCGGGAAGCAGAGGGCAATCGCCGTGAGGTAGCTAGTATTTTGTCGCTAATTGCTTCAACTTACGAAAATAGAAGCGATTATCAAAAAGCACTTTCCATTTTTGAGCAAGCTTGGGATATTTTGCAAGGTGAAGTTGGTAGCACGCAAAAAAAAGCTCAAATTCTCAGTAGAATTGCTTTAGTTTATATTTCTTTGAATGATTACCAGCTCAGTTTAGAGCATTATGAGCAAGCACTAGCACTCTACCAGAGTATTAACTATCCTATTGGTGAAGCGCATATTCTCAATGGTATTGCTGAAATCTACAATTACCTGGGTAGTGCTTCTAACAGCTTGAAATTTTACAATCAAGCTCTGACAATATATCAAACTATAAATGAGCCTGAAAGTGAAGCGAGAACACTCGTTGACATTGGCGAAGTATATAGCAACATCGGCGATTATCAACAGGGTTTGGATTTGTATAACCAAGCACTGGAAATCCAGCAAAAAATTGGCTACTTTGAGGGAGTGGCAAACACACTTTACTCCATTGCAGATATCTATGAAAGATTAGGGGATATCGAGCGTAGTATTAATGCTTATAACCAAGCGCTGGAAATTTTTCGCACCATTGGTAGAGACGCTAATGTTGCTTTTACTTTAGGGCAAATAGGCGATTTCTATTTAGCACAGCAAGATTACGCATCCAGTTTAGATTACCATCAACAAGCACGCTCTCTTTGGCAAAGCCTGGAAAATAATTTAGAAGCTAGGGCTTTGCAAAATATTTCCTTTGTTTACCTGCAACAAAAAGATTACGCTAACGCTCTGAGTTTTTTAGAGCAAGCACAATCAATTTATAACATTCAAGGAGCTTCTCCAAGAGAAAAAGTTGTCATCCTACTGGCTAAAAGTACAATTTATCGCCAGCAAGAAAACTATACCCAAGCCATTTCCCTAATCGAACAAGCACTACCCCTAATCCAAGATACTGGCGAGCGCGTCATTGAAGCAACAACACTCTTTGGCTTAGGTAAAACCCACGCTTTAGCAGGAAACTATCCACAGAGTCTCAAATTTTATCAGCAAGCCTTAACTATACAACAGGAACTGGGAGATAGCGCCGAAGAAGCAGAAACACTCTTGGGAATCGCTCAAGTAAAAAGAAAACAAGGTAACTTAAAATCAGCCTTAGCTAACGTAGAAACAGCCCTCGAAATTGTAGAATCCCTACGCAGCAACCTGAAAAGCAGAGACTTACGCACCTCATTTTTCGCTTCCAAACAACAATACTACCAGTTCTACATCGACTTATTGATGGAGTTGCACCAACAACACCCCACTCAAGGTTACGATAGCAAAGCCCTGCAAGCAAGTGAACGCGCTAGAGCAAGAAGTCTTTTGGAAATGCTTATTGAAGCTAACGCAGACATTCGCCAAGGCGTAGATGAAAAACTTTTAGCCCAAGAGCAAGACTTGCAGCAAAAACTCGAAGCCATTGAACAGCAACGCATTCAGCTTCTCAGTAGTAACCATACTGACACACAAAAAGCCAATCTTGAGCAATATAGACAAACTATACTGCGACAATACCAACAAATTCAAGAGCAAATTAGCGCCACTAGCCCTCGTTATGCAGCATTAACCCAACCCCAACCCCTATCTGTAGCAGAGATTCAGCAACAAGTACTCGATGATAATACCTTACTCCTGGAATATTTTTTAGGCAAAGATCGCAGCTATTTATGGCTAGTCAGTAAAACCGAGATTACCAGCTACCAACTACCTCCCCAAACCGAAATTGAAGCAGCAGTGAGACAATTTCGCCGTATCTTAACCCATCGTCGCGCCTCCCCCCAAAGAGTGCAAACAGCAGCCAACGCATTATGCGAAATCCTCATCTCCCCCATCGCATCCCAACTAGACAAGCAACGCCTCCTCATTGTCGCTGATAGTGCACTGCAATACATACCCTTTGCTGCCCTATCCCTCTCATCGCGATCCTATCAACCCTTAATTATAGAGCACGAAATAATCAACTTACCTTCCGCCTCCACTGTAGCAGTAATGCGCCAGGAAACAGCCAATCGCCCGCCAGCACCTCGCACCTTAACTATTATTGCAGATCCCGTTTTTAGTGCCGATGATGAGCGAGTAAAAAACAGCAACACCCATCCCAACCCTTCCTCCAAATTACCCATCGCATCACAACAAATATCCCGCGCAGCCTCCAATGCAGGTATAAATTGGACACGTTTACCAGGCACACGTCAAGAAGCAGAAGCGATTTTAGCCTTATTACCCCACAACGAAACTAGTAGCTATGTACTCGACTTCGAAGCTTCACGAGAGCGCGCCACAAGTCCAGAATTAGCACAATATAGAATTATACACTTCGCCACCCATGGCTTTGTTCATAGCAGCGCCCCAGAATTATCCGGAATTGTCATGTCTTTAGTCAACTCCCAAGGCGATTCTGAAAATGGTTTCCTGCGTTTACACGATATTTTTAACCTCAAATTAGCTGCGGATTTAGTAGTTTTAAGTGCTTGTCAAACAGGATTAGGAGAAGCGATTCGTGGTGAAGGAGTAATGGGTTTAACCAGAGGTTTAATGTATGCAGGTGCACAGCGAATTGTAACTAGTTTTTGGAATGTAGATGATAGAGCAACAGCAAATTTAATGGTGAAATTTTATCAGGGAATTTTGCAGCAAAATCTAACACCATCAGCCGCTCTACGACAAGCACAACTGCAAATGTGGCGCGAGCAAAAATTTTCTCGCCCTTACTATTGGGCTGCTTTTTCTTTGCAAGGGGAATGGGAAGAGAAATAAAGAAAGAAACATTTGTTATTTGTTGTTTGTTATTTGTTATTTGTTATTTGTTATTTGTTATTTGTTATTTGTTGTTTGTTGTTTGACCAACAACCAAAAACAGGAAATCCCTCGTGCTTTAGCCGGGGGATTAGTTAATCTCTTCAGTTTTTCTCCTCTATTTAAAAATAGATAAACAATCCTACTTGTTAACAAATTGCATTACTGGCAAACAAAGGCAATTGTACATTATTAGATGCAGTCAGAATTACCTTACCATTAGCACTAATCATCCAACTTTGAGCCTCTACTATTGAGATAGAATCGCGAGAATTAGTGTTAAATTCTCTCGTTGCAGAAGAGTTTGGTGGCTCTTCGTCTACCTCCAAGGTTAACCAACCATCTATAATTGAATCACTGGTGAGGGCTTCATGAGGATTAAACGGTAAACCACTACGTCCAGTAATAATAAATTGACTTAAGTTTTCCCTATCTCCTCTACCTGTCGGACAACTTTTCACAATCAAGTGAGTAGCATCAACAACCTCTGTTCCTAAGTTAACCAACTCTTGTGCTGGATTAATATTGGGTTGCAAAATCTCCACAATTCCTGCAGCACCAGATTCGGAACTAGCGGTAATATCGTTCAATGAGGTGTTCAAAGGCTGGAATTCAATGCCAAATAAGCTTTCAGAGTTAATTGTTACCATACCACCGTTTCCAGAAATCGCATTAGCAACAATATCGCTTCCTTGATTACCAGTGGGTATTTCGGCAATAATAAATTGAGCCTCAATGTTCACATTACCGCCATCAGCACTACCTGTAGCGTTGGCACTAATCAAGCTTTCGCTGCCCAAGAATAATAAGTTAGAGATGGAGAGATTAATCTCAGCACCACCATTACCACCTCCAGTTTCTGCAATGAGTGTACCTTGGTCTAAAGTAAGGTCATCAGAGATAATCATTATATCGCCAGCTGGAAATGATGCACTGCTGACTATCGCTTGGGAACTATTTTGGATAGTTAATTGTTGTGCTTCAATCTCAATACTACCTGCATCACCTTCTCCTTTACTCACAGCATTTAGGGAAGCATGGTTATCAAGTAAGATCGAAGGTGCGCTTAAGTTAACGCTACCACCTGTGCCTATGCCTCTGGGTTCAACAGCGCTGGAAACAGAGCTATTATCTATTAATAGTTCACTAAAAGCATTGAGAGTAACACTACCAGCATCGCCCATTCCTGAGGTAGCAGATGATATTTGGGAGTTGTTAGTAATGCTAATTTGGTCTGCTTGAAACCTAATACTACCAGTACCATTGTTACTAACGGCCCCTTCATTCACACTAACAAAAATCCCACTGCTATCGATACTGATAAGATTACCTGCATTCAGTTCAACTTCCCCAGCATTTCCTTGACCAAAAGCACCAACAATTATTTGTGATTGATCGCTAATATTAATGCTATCGCGAGTATTAATGGTATAGGTACCAGCATCTCCTTGACCAAGGGCACTAGCTCCAACAACTGCTCCATTGCTGATAACTAGCGATTCAGCCTCAATAGTAATACTACCACTTTTACCATTACCATTAGGTCCGAGTGCGCTACCAATTCCACTAGGCGATACTTCAAAATCGAATGGAGGTATGCTTAAAGGGAAAATAACGTCAGGATTGCGGCCATCAATAATGACACTATCTCTAGCCTTAATGGTAAGTGGTCCAGCATCTCCTTGACCAAGAGTACTAGAACTAATAATAGCGCCGTTGGAAACCCTCAGAGAGCCGGTATTAATGTTAATACCTTCGCCATTTCCCATAGCCATTTCTTGGATACTACTAAAAATACCACTAGGATCGCCGTTACTAGAACCACCATCAACAGTAATCTGATTTGCATTCAAGTTAATGCTACCAGCATTACCAACACCTGAACTACCCGTGGAAAGTCTAGCTCCATTGGTAATATACAGGGAGTCTGTGGTAATGTCGATGCTTCCTGGATCGCCTATTCCCTGAGGACCAACAAAACTTAAAACACTACTTAATGATGTACCATCGCCAGATTCTCCATCCAATAAGATAGAATCTGTGGCGTTAATATTGATATCACCTGCCTTTCCTATACCAAAGGTAGCAGCAGAAATTTGAGCGCCATTGGTAATATACAGGGAGTCTGTGGTAATGTCGATGCTTCCTGCATTACCTTTTCCTGTGGGTTCAACAGCACTGGAAACAGAGCTATTATCTATTAATAGTTCACTAAAAGCATTGAGAGTAAGACTACCAGCATCGCCAACTCCTGAGGTAGAAGAGGAGACTTCGGAATTGTTAGTAATGCTAATTTGCTCTGCCGTGAGGCTAATACTACCAATATTGTCGTTAATCATGGCACCTTCATCAACAGTACCAAAAACCTCACTGTTATCCACACTAATGAGGTTACCAGCACTCACTTCTAGTTCCCCAGCACTTCCTTGACCAAAAGCACCAACAATTACTTGTGATTTATTGCTAATATTAATGCTATCGCGGATATTAACGGTCACATTGCCAGAATCTCCTTGACCAAGGGAACTAGAACTAACAAGGGAATCATTACTAACAACTAGCGATTCAGCCTCAATCAAAACACTACCACTTTGACCATTACCATCGGGTCCGAGTAAACTACCAACGGCACTAGGCGATCCTTCAAAATCTAATTGAGTTAAATCTACAGGGAAAATACCATCAGGGTTAACGCCATCAATGATGACACTATCCCTAGCCTTAATAGTAAGTGGTCCAGCGATGCCTTGACCAAGAGTACTAGAACTAATAACAGCACCATTAGTAACACTCAGAGAGCCAGTATTAATGTTAATACCTTCGCCATCTCCCATAGCCATTTCTTCGATACTACTAAAAATACCACTCGGCTCGTCCCTGCTAGAACCACCATCAAGGCTAATCTGATTTGCATTCAAGTTGATGTTACCAGCATTACCCATACCTGAAGAGCTGGTGGAAAGTCGGGCTCCATTGATAATATTCAGGGAGTTAGTGGTAATCTCGATACTTCCTGGATCGCCTATTCCCCCAGAACCAACAAAACTTAAAATACTACTTAATGTGCCATTGCTAGATTCTCCATCCAATAAGATAGAATCTGTGTCATTAATCTCTACATCACCAGCATTACCCATACCAAAGGTAGCAGAAGAAATTTGAGCGCCATTGGTAATAGCAAGGAAACCTGTGGTAATTGAGATATCACCTGCACTGCCTTCTCCTGTTGGTTTGACTTGAGATAGAATACCGCTAGATTCCCCATCAAAGAAAATAGAATCACTGGCATTAATCGTGATGTTACCAGCATTTCCTTCTCCAGAAGTCTCAGCGATTACAAAAGCAGGATTACCAGACAAAGAGCCTGTAGTAATATTGATATCACCTCCGCTACCCATTGCACCATCGAGTATTTCAGTAAAGACAATACTATCCTCTAGTACAATTGATTGAGCACTAAGATTAAGATCGCCACCAATACCTAAACCAGTGCTGAAGCCTCCAATAAAACCAGAGCCAATAGATATGGTAGCATCACTGGTGAGGCTGATATTACCATTAAGTAAACCATGAGAAAGTACAGAAACATCTCCAGGTAGGTTGATATCACCATTAGCAATCAAGGTAATATCACCACCATTGCCAACAACATCCAAGGGAACAAAGTCGTTATTAACTATATCAAACTCAAAAGTTGCACCAGAAGCATCAATTGCACCATTAACCCTAATCCCACCACGAGAATCGATAGTAACAGCACCACCACCATTAATGTTAATGGTATTAGATGTTTCAATAGAACTAACCGTAATATCTCCAAATAATCCACTATTAGGTTGATACTGATTAGTCAGTAACACTCTTCCACCACCAACAACAGAAATATCACCAACACTGATATCTGCACTGCTAGCATCACTAAAACTAGGTGTAGCTGTCACTGTTCCCTCAACACTATTTCCTAGTGCATTCTCAACTCCAGCCCTAATATCCAAAGTTGGTTCAAAAG
>CAZWGS010000126.1:0-13568 GCA_964633315.1 uncultured bacterium
TAAATCGTGGGAAACTTCCAAAATTGTCCAGTTGTGTTCTTGTTTAAGATTATTGAGTAAATTAGCAAATTCAATTTCTCCGGTAGCATCCACTCCTGCTAAAGCTTCATCGAGAACTAAAAAACGACGGGGAACGACTAAACAATAAGCCAGCAAAACTCGTTTTAATTCTCCTCCGCTAAGAGTCCCAATTTTTTGTTTGGCTTGTTTAATCAGATGAACCTGTTCTAGAGCTTGGTAAATTATCTGTTGTTTCTGTTTACTAAAATACCACCACTTTTTGGTATTTAAGCCCAAACTCACTAACTCCGATACCGTTAAAGGAAAAGTACGTTCAAAGGGAAACTTTTGTGGAATATAGCCAATTTCCTGTTTAAATCGCTTTGATTTTTTCTCTGTACCATCAAAAAATCTAATTTCACCTGAGTGTGGGGTTATCAAACCTAAAATAGATTTAATTAAGGTGGTTTTTCCCGCACCATTTGGACCAATAATTGCTGTATGAGTACCTGACAATAATTCAAAAGAAACATTATCTATCGCTAAATATTCCCCACGAATCACCGATAAATCTTTAACTGTAACAATGGGTGGGGTAACAGATAATTTTTGGTTCATTTAATTTACTAAATTTACTTAAGTAGGTGGGTAAAATTAATTAGAAGATGGTTGGGTTCGGTAATTGGGGAATAGATTGGGATAGCTAATCGCCATCAAAATCTATTTCTTTTGGGTTTTATATTTTATTTCACCTTCCTACTTAAGCAGAGGAAAATAGCCAAGAAAAAACATTTGATAACTGATTATTGGCAAGCTCTTAACAATGCTTCCAGATTTCTCCGCATAGCTTGAAAATAATATTGGGGATTGGTTTCTCCCGACTCAAGAGGGTCGATCTCTTCTAGGGGTATATTTAAGTCACTCGATATTTGCTCGATGCGTTTGTCTTCAACCCCTGGCTCAGTAAATAAAGCTTTAACCTGATATAGTCTTGCTAGTCGTTGTACTCGTCTGATATCTTGGGGAGTAATGCTATCTTCTGGAATTTCTACTATTGCTTCTTGTTTAAGTCCGTAGCGTAGGGCTAAATAAGGGAAAGCATCGTGAAAAGTAATAAAATTGCAACCTTGAACAGGGGCTAATTTTTGTTTAAATTCACGGTCTAGTTGTTGTAGTTGCTGAATATAAGCATTTGCATTGGTACGATAGCTATCGGCATTATTGGGGTCAATCGCGATTAAACCATCTCTGATATTAGCTACTTGTTGTTGTGCTAAGACTGGATCTAACCAAACGTGAGGATTTCCTTCTTCATGGTGATGTCCGTGTCCATGATGGTGATGTCCATGTTCATCATGTTCTTCTTCTATTGCTTCGATCCCCTTACTAGCATTAATTTGCTGAAGTTGAGAGTTACCTGCATTGGCTACTAAACGCGATAGAAACTCTTCGATACCCAAGCCGTTTTCTACTAATATATCTGCTTGGGCTAACAGCCTAGCATCGCCTGGGGTGGCTTGATAGTCATGAACTTCTGCACCAGGAGAAATTAAAATATCCACTTCTGCTGTATCTCCCACCACAGCTTGGGTAAACAAGTGAACTGGGAAAAAAGTAGTGACAATCTTGGAACTAGAATTTGTTTGTGGGGTGGCTAGTTTACCATAAGCAATCGCACTCAAACAAGTAAAACTGGCAATTAGAGTGCATCTGAAGAACTTGATTCTAGAAGTTTTGAATAAATTGGAGAACATCTTATGACTAGAAAGAAAGTGATAATGATTATCATTGTCATATGCGAGGAAAAATAACAAGTCTTTGTGGCAAGATAAAAATGATTACTTTTATTACAAACACACAAGCAGATAGATGTGGGCAATTTTAAGCGGAATTGAAGGAAATATAGCAGCTTACGAAGCAGTATTAGCAGATATTAAACGCCAGCGCGTCGCAGTAGAAGCATTGTATATTTTGGGTGATATGGTAGCAGCTAACCCAGATAGCGAAAAAGTAATCAAACGCATTCAGAATCCTTTTCCTGGAGAATTAGAACCCCAAGTATGTGTAGGCTGGTGGGAAGAACAATGCTTTGCTTTATACGGTGTTGGTTCGACAGCAGAACCCACAGAATTGATTGATCGCTTTGGCAAAGAAACTGCTAAACTACTTTGGGATTATGTACCTCGTGAAACAGTACAGTGGTTACGCAGCTGTCATTTTGGCTTCTTTGAATTAGATTGTTTGTTGATTCACGGTAGCACTGTTGGCGTCAGTGATGAGTTAAACCCCGAAACTCAACCCTGGCAAATGTTAGACCGTTTGCAAAGAGTACAGGCAAATCATCTCTTTTGTGGTCGTTCGGGTCAAGTATTTGAATATCAACTACAAGGAGGTTCAGTTAATAGTTCGGTGATGACTTTAGATTCTCAGCAACCTGTGCAAACTATTACTGCTTCCAAAAGAAGAGTTGTTGGTGTAGGAAATGTGGGTAGAGAAGCAGGAAAGTCTACTTATACTCTTTATAATCCCTACAGCGATTCTCTTGAGTTTAAGACAGTTTTTTATGGCGGTAAAAAGGGCTTTGGAAATTAAGAAATAAAGGGTAATCTCGAATATTTCTATTGTCAAAATGTAAAATTTCACCTCCCTACATTTGCTAACTCCGCAGCCAAATTAATCGCTGCTATCATACTCGAAGCATTGGCAATTCCTTTACCAGCAATATCAAAAGCAGTACCGTGGTCTGGTGAGGTGCGAATAAAGGGTAAACCGATAGTAGTATTAATCGCTTGGTCGAAGGCTAATAATTTAACGGGAATTAATCCCTGGTCATGATACAAAGCAAGATAGCCATCAGCAGCACTATTTGTTGCTTCTTTTTGATACCAAGCTTGACCAGGTTTTACCCACAAAGTGTCTGGAGGTACTAACCCAGTTAGTTTAACCTGAGGACGTTTCAGGCGTTCTTTTTCCAGCCAAGGAAATAGCCAATCCCTCTCTTCTGTTCCCAATTTTCCCTCTTCGCCACTGTGGGGATTTAAGCCAGAAATAACAATATGAGGCTGGCTAATCCCAAAATTTTGCTGCAAACATTGCACCAACAAATCTAGCTTCAGCGACATTAATTGGGGTGTTAAACTATCAGCAACTTGACGCAGGGGTATATGGGTTGTTGCTAAAAGAGTGCGCAGCATCCAGCCAGTAAAAGGCGATTGCGCCACAAACAACATACCAAACTTATCTACTCCCGCCCGTTGCGCCAATACCTCTGTTTGTCCTGGGTAATTGTACCCCGCCGCGTGCCACCAGGATTTAGCGATGGGTGCGGTGACAATACCTTGAAACTCGCCTTTGAGGGTGCGATCAATCGCAGTATCTAGGTAGCCAAAACTAGCTGCACCACTAGCTGCATTGCCTACTCCTAGACTAATTTTACCTTCCTCTGTGGGCAGGTCTACAATTTCTAGTTGCTGGGGATTAGCCAGTGGCTCCACCCCCTTGGCTTTTAGCTCCTCATAGGTACTTTTCAGGCAATTTAAACTACCAAAAACCGTAATTTGACTAGTTTTGGCAGCCAAGGGAGTTGCTAAAGCTTTCAAGACAATTTCCGCACCAATACCTGCGGGATCTCCCATGGTTACAGCCAAGCGCACAGAATCGCAATTATTCATTAACCCATCTTTTCTTTCAATTCAAAAATATTTTCAATCACCTCTTCAACAACGCGATCTGGTGTGGATGCACCTGAGGTTATGCCAACAATGATTTTACCTTCAGGAAGCCAGTTTTCCTTAATTTCAATCTCTTTTCCCAGGGGTTTGTGTTCCAGGCGATTGTTATCTAAGATTCTAGCTGCACTGTCAATATGGTACGAGGGAATATTACGTTCGACGGCGATTTCCTGTAGGTGAGTGGTATTGGATGAATTATAACCACCAATTACTACCATCAAAGACAACTCTTCTTCTACCAACTCAAACATCGCATCTTGACGTTCTTGAGTAGCATCGCAGATGGTATTAAAACTCATAAAATGAGCATTTAATTCACCAGGACCATATTTTTTGAGCATTGTGCGCTCCAATAATTTGCCAATATGCTCAGTTTCACTTTTGAGCATTGTGGTTTGGTTAGCAATGCCAATTTTCTCTAAATCCTGTTCAGGATTAAAACCTACAGAATGGGCGTTTTTAAACTTGTCTAAAAACTCTTCCTTACTGCCACCGTGGAGAATATAGTTACTAACATACTCTGCTTGCTCAAGATTGAGAACAATCAAATATTTATCTGCAAATGAGCTAGTAGCGACAGTTTCTTCATGCTTATATTTGCCGTGAATAATGGAAGTGTAGTCGCGTTTTTTGTGCTTTTCTACAGAATTCCAAACCTTAGATACCCAAGGACAAGTTGTATCTACAATGGTGCAACCTTTGTTTTGCAGGAGTTGCATTTCACTTACGCTAGCACCAAAAGCAGGCAAAATTACCACATCACCTGAATCAACTACAGAAAAATCTTTTTCCCCTGCTATAACTTCAATAAAACCCACATTCATTTCCCGCAAACGCTGATTAACAGAGGGATTATGAATAATTTCGTTGGTAATCCAAATACGCTCCTTGGGAAAATGTTGGCGAGTTTCATAAGCCATCGCCACGGCTCTTTCTACACCCCAACAAAAGCCAAATGCTTCAGCAAGGCGAATAGTAACATTTCCCTTTTGCCAACGATAGTTATTGTCGCGAATATCTTGAATCAAATTGCTTTGGTATTCACTATTCAAAACTCCAGCAACTTCTTCTTCATGACCAAATCCTCTACGGTGATAATTTTCTGATTGCAAGAGTTGGCGTTTAAAAGTTTTTGTGTCCATTTGGTTGTTGGTTATTTGTTGTTTGTTGTTTGTTGTTTGGAGATATAGAGCAGGAGTAAAAAGTTTAAGAATAAATGCCTGATGTTAATTACAAAAAAAATCCCATAATTTAAGGCTTTTGAGCTTTATCTAAAATTTGATTTTCCAGACGATAAATATAATACCAGTCCTTCTGGCGCTCAATTCATATTAGACATAATAAAGCTAAAAATAACCTATTTTGGAACATTCAACACCAATCAAACTTCTTACTTATGTAGGGACGTAATATATTACGTCCCTACACCAAATCCTCATCCATCTACTTCTAACTGAATGCAAATTTGTAGTGCGATACGCCATAGTTTGTAGCCTTCCGTATTGAGATGTAAACCATCGGTGGTTAGGTCTGTTCTTAATTTACCTTCATTGTCCGCAAATAAGCTGTAGAGATCCAGATAAATAATATCTTCTTGCTTTGCGATTGATTCTAAACGTTGATTGAGCTTGTCAATGCGCTGATTGGGAATTTCCAAAAGACGATCTCGCCCTTCCCAGGTTGCCTGCTGTTCACTGTGGGGTAAAATCGATTGCAAGATAATTTTGCTACGCGGGTGGTTACGTCGCAAATAACGCACAATCAATCTTTGATTAGCAATAATCGTTTCGTCTCCCACCCCTTGAATTAAGTCATTGATGCCCACCATCACAAAAATAGCTTTGGGTTGAGTCGCCCCCAGTAAATTCAAGCGCCTGAGTAAACCCACAGAAGTCTCCCCAGAAATCCCTTGATTCAGCCAAGTGTTGTCTGGTGGTAATAGTTCCAACGGGAACCAAAGACTAATAGAATCACCCAATAATATTTGAAGATTTTCTGGTTGCTGGAGAGCAACTGCTGTTGCTTCATTTCCTAGTAATTCTAACCACTGTTGGTAGTTTAGCTGGTGGCGTTTGCCGACTTTATCCTGGCGGATTGGTATTTCTGCTAACACTCGCACTGTTGGTATTGGGGTATGAACGAGATATGAACTAGACAAATTTTGCTCGCGCTGCCAAATTTGGACAAGTACAAGCACTAAAACTCCATTAATTATGAGGGACAACCAAGCCCAAATCGGAAGACGTTTCAAAGCAAACAATTAACTTCTACACTTTTTTACCAAAAAATCGAGGGTTTAAAGCCCCGCCCTTTAGAGCGTAATATTTAACCAAATCTTGGCATATTGAACTGTTAATTAAGTTTTATAATAATCATAAGTTCTTCAACATACTTAAGGTATCGGGTTTCCATCAGAAGTTGATTGAGTAAAACCTTAAACACACCATAAGAATGTAGTTTTTCTAGTTTGATTGGTAGATTGATTCGCTAGGGGTAAAATCCAGGTATCAGGTATCTAGAAAAACCTAAAGCAAGAAAACCATCCTGGTTGTCTGAGTTTTCAGCTAGGTAGGGCATTGTCTAGTAGGAGAGTAGATGTCAGACATGATTACTCGTGCTATCTACGCCAGTATCCTAGAATCCCCGCACTGAAGGGCGAGGAGTATGTCAACAAAAAAAACACCCGCCTTCTATTTTGGAAATAAAATTTTCCTAAGTTCAGGCGAGTTGATTTCTGGATTAAGATTGCAACTAGGCTAGAAACTGGGAGTCACATTCTCCACTACCTAAGCTGCAATTTATCTGTTAGTGACGAGCTATATCGCTAGCACCACTTATTCTACTAGCACCACCAGCAGCAAATTCTTCTGCTTCCTTAACGAAACCGCTATATGCTTCCATACCGTGTTCGCCAATATCCAAACCTTCGATTTCTTCTTCTGGCTTCACGCGAATGCCCACAGTTGCTTGTAAGGCAGCCCAGACTACAGCACTAAAGACTACTGTGAAGGCACCTATCGCTAGAATACCGACAATTTGAGCTATTAGCTGACCAATACCACCACCGTAGAACAAACCACCGTCTAGAGCGAATAAACCTACAGCGAAGGTTCCCCAAATACCATTGACCAGGTGAACGGAAATTGCACCTACAGGATCATCGATTTTAATTGAGTCAAAGAAGGCGACGGAGAAGACAACGATTACACCTGCAATCGCACCAATAACCACAGCACCAAAGTAGCTAACACTAGCACAGCCAGCAGTAATACCGACTAAACCAGCTAAGATACCATTGATAATCATTGAGAGGTCAGGCTTACCATCTTTTGCCCAAGCGGTGAAGGTTGCAGTGACACCGCCTGCTGCTGCTGCTAAGTTTGTCGTTACCGCAATGTAGGAAACATTTGGGGTTGCTGCTAATTCTGAACCGGGGTTGAAACCAAACCAGCCGATCCACAAAATTAAACATCCCAGAGTCGCGATACTCATATTGTGACCGGGAATGGCACGAGGTTGACCATTTTCATATTTGCCAATCCGGGGACCAAGAAAAGCTGCACCCACTAATGCAGCCCAACCACCAACGGAGTGAACTACTGTAGAACCAGCAAAGTCGGAGAAACCAGGACCAATATTACCTAACCAACCGCCAGCCCAAACCCAGTGTCCGGTGATGGGATAGGAGACTGCAACTAGCAAGAAGCTGAAGATTAAAAAAGCATCGAATTTAATTCTTTCAGCTACAGCACCCGATACAATCGTAGCGGCTGTGGCTGCGAAGGCAACCTGGAATAGAAAAGAGACGGAAATAGGTAAACCTGCGGGGAAAGGATCTAGCCCATAAGTTGCTGGATCTTGACTGGACAGAAAAAAGCCCGTCAAGCCAATAAAACCATTTCCTCCTTCAGCCCCCACACCATACATCAAAGCAAAACCTATCGCCCAGTAACCAATTGTAGCGATGGCAAATACAATGAGGTTTTTGGAGAGGATGTTAACCGCATTTTTCTGACGACAGAAACCTGTCTCTAACATCCCGAAACCAGCATTCATGAAGATTACTAGTACGGATGCAACGAGGATAAAGACAACGTTTAGAATTCCCTGAACTTGAGCTGCTTGATTATTATCAACTTCAATGAGTTCGATAGCATCCTGCGCAGAAGCTGCAGTACTCCAAACAATCACAATCAGTGCTGCTAGAGGGATACAGGCTAACCAAAAAGGGGAAAAAAGTTTGCTCATGCCCTCTAAGGGTGCTAGAAAGGAGGCAGATTTGGCATTTTGAGTCTGCTTTGAGGGAAGTGTTCGCCTCGCTTTCGTCGGTGGTTTGTTAATTCTCTGTAACGGATTGGACATCATCTACTGTATTGGACTTTCTCTGAAATTATTAGGAGTACGCTACCAAGTTCAACTCTCAAAGCTATGAACCTGGTTTTTGTCAGGGACTAGCATCTGTCAGAGCCATCTAAGCTAAGTAAAAACTTATTTTTGCTTATTAAGTTTTAGCTTTGACTTGCTATCTATCTTGATTTCCTGGTCTGAACACCCCAACACTTTGAGGCTGTTAGCTACAATATCTGGCGAGTTAAAGTAATCTAATTACTATCGACCAGCATTTGTCATCTACCCCAAGGCGTGCAATTTTAGTCTTACGAACAAAACCTACAGATAACTGGTAAAAGAGTCAAGACTATTGCTCTTTTTATTAAAAAAGTTAATTTTTTGTTTACGTTATTTTGAATTTACGGTATCAAAATATACTTTATTTTGTCATTCAGTCTGTATTTGCCTTACCAACAATGGATTGAATGCTCTAGTCTATGTTAAGAATTTTCTTTTCGCAAACACTTAAATACTAAGGTAGTTACTACTGCTAACTAATCAGATACTGACTAATAGAATAAGTAACCAAAAACTTCCCAGAATTGCTATTGTCTCTGCAATTATTAACTATTTTTTTTACTCTAATTGAAGCTTGATTGTTAATTTTTTAAGAATTGATAATCTGCAAACCAGAGCTGCGATTGCTGAATTTAGCACTAATGCAAAAGGCACAGCTTGACCAAACTGTGCCATGATAACAAATAGAGATTAAACCTAAGCTTGAATTTAGCGAATACCTACTGCTTCTGGTAATTCAACTTGACCAATACCACTGGTTCTCAACACAGAAACGGCTTGTGCATATTGAGGATCATACTCAGTTCCAATCAATTCAGGATTAGCTTGAAGTCTTAACTTTTGTGCTTGAGTTAGTGTCAGGTGAATATCTGGAGCGATGCCCTTTTGATTAATATCAATACCGCTAGGGGGATAGTAACGAGAAATTGTAACAGCTAAACCCGAACCATCTGAGAGCGAGTGAACTGACTGTACCGTTCCTTTACCATAGGTATTAGTTCCCACTACTGTTGCTCTGCCATTATCCTTAAGAGCGCCAGCTAGAATTTCACTTGCACTAGCTGAATAATCATCAACTAAAACCACTAAAGGTAAGTTAGTTAAAGCAGTGTGATTAGCAAAAAATTTCCTGTCACCGCCCTTACGGTCAACAGTATTAACAATAGCACCGCTCTCCATCCACATGCGAGCAATATCAACACTTGCAAAGAGTAATCCACCAGGATTACCGCGCAAATCTAAGACAAATCCTTCCGCTTTCTCCTCATTCAAACTCTCAATAGCTGCTTGCATTTGCTCTGCTGCGTGTGAGCTAAACTCTTGAAGTTGAATATAACCTACCTTCATTTGTCCTTCGTCACGGAGGGTATATGCAACTGCTGGGAGCTCGATTTGAGCACGGCTTAAGGTAATAGTAAATTCTTCTTGCTCACTTCTTCTAACTTTTAGGGTTACTTCCGTACCAATCTCGCCCTTAATTAACTCAGAAGCTTGCTCAACGCTCATTAGGGTGGTAGGCTTTTCGTCAATAGCAAGAATTTCATCACCTGGTTGAAGATTGGCTTCGCTAGCAGGAGAATTAGCTAGTGGTTCCACAACCGTTAACGCCTTAGTTTTTGAGTTAATTTCTAGACGTAAGCCAACACCAGTTAATTCACCAGAGGTTTGGCTGGTGAGCCTTTCAAAGTCTTTAGGAGGTAGGAAACGAGTGTAGGGGTCTCCAATTTCTTTGAGGGCTTGACGAATCGCACGGTAAGCTTCATCAGAGGAAGAGTATTGTCTAGTGAGTAATTCTTGCCTAACTGTTTGCCAATCTACCTGATTAAAATTTTGATCGACATATTCATGATTGACAATTTGCCACACTTCATCAACAACTTCCTTGGGACTGGTTTCCAAAACCGCTTGTACTGGGAAATTAGTATTAAAGACAATTCCAGATATAGTTGCTAAACTGGCAATTGCGCTACCAAAAAAGAGTCTTTTGAGAGGAGAAGATGTTCTGCAGGATTTCTTCATAGCAAGTGATTTGAAGTTTTCTGGAAATTGTGGAAGAAGAAAGCGGTTACCAGTCTTGGGTTAGCTAAGGTGATACGCAAGCAATAGAGCTGTATCTATATTTAAATACAGTTGTACTTTTTTTTGGTAGTTCCTTAGGTATTTGACGCTGGGTCATTGTCTGGGTATCGAAGACAAAAACTCAATTAATGCTAGCTGACTTCAGAGCATAGATGGCTCATTAAGCTACTTACATTCAGCTTTGATATTTATTGTGCTTTTTTTGCCCTAATGTAATCTGTTCTAGCACAAACTGGCTGAAATCAGGACTTCATCTCTCCTCGGAAACATAAATAGGGTTTGTTAGTTAATTTTTATTTCTTCCTCAGTATTTCTCGCTCAACTCGCACCAGCAGATAGGCTAGCTTTTGACTGAGAATTTGGTACTCATTTGCTTCTAGTTTCAACCTGTCGATATACTTGGGCTCCAGTAATAACAACACAGAAGAAGATGCTCTGGGAGTTGCTAAAGTTTCCTTGATATAGGCAGCAACCTGTCCCCTTCTGGTAAAGAATTCCACTGGCTGTTGGGTATAAAAAACGACACTGGGTTTGCCAAAGCCCACCATCAAAACTTCTTCCTCTGGTTGTCTGAGTTGGGTGATTGTGGCTGAGATTTCTCTTAAGGGGAGTTGACGCGCGCTATCAACAAGAAAAGTTACAGGGGAAAAAACAAACAGGATAAAGGCGATAAAACCGAGAAAATTCACACTCCATAACCAACGCCAATACTTTTTGGCGCTTAGAAAAAGAGCCACAATTAAAGCTGTGGTTAGCCAAGTGAGAAAGCCCCAAATTGGGATTCCAGATTGGACCAATAATTCAGCTAAATTCGGTGCAGAGCGATCTTTGCCGATAAATTCTGGGCTATAAATAAAGGCGATTGCTAGCACCATCAGCAGCAAAAAGTTAACCACACCACTCCAGAAAAAGCTGCGCCGCTGTGTACTCTGGGCATCACTGAATAACAAAGCCACGAGAATCGCCGCCGCCGGAATTAGGGGCAAAACGTAGCTTGGTAACTTAGTAACTGCGATGGTGAAAAAGAGGAAAATGCTAACTAGCCAGAAAAAGGCAAAGATGCCCAGCTGTTGCACTCGAGGCTGTCTGCGCCAGTGAGAAACACGCCAAAATTCTAGCTTCAATAGGGCAACGGGCAGGTATGCTGACCAAGGGAGAAAACCTAATAGCACCACCAAAAAGTAAAAATACCAAGGCGCTGAGTGGCGATTGACTACACTGGTGAAGCGTTCTAGATTATGGTAACCAAAGAATGAGTCGATGAAAGCGGCACCATTTTGCCAGGTTACCAGAGCATACCAAGGTACAGTTACGATCAGGAAAATTAAGCTTCCCTGCAACAGCCGCATTTCCCCCATCACTTGCCTCAATTTACCTACGTAAAGCAAGAAGGTGAAAATAATCATACCAGGCAAAACTATGCCCACAGGTCCTTTAGTTAAAACAGCTAAACCCAGAAATAGATAACAGGCAAAATACCACCTTTGACCTTTTCCTTCCTGGCTATAGCCCCAAAAAAAGCATAATAGAGCGCTGCCCAGACAACAACTAAGGAGCATATCTGATACTCCAGTGCGTGCCCAGACTAGGGTTTGGGGATTGAAGGCAACCAAAGCAGCCCCAATCCAGGCAGCCAGGGAACCAGAGAAACGACGTAGAGTAAAAAAGCAACCCAGTGTGAGTAAAATTGCCGCTAGGGCAGAGGGTAAACGCACAGCCCAAGGATTTACTCCGAGAAACTGATAACCTAACGCCATCAGCCAATAGATGAGGGGTGGCTTGTCAAAGCGAGTTGCTTCGTTGAAGTAAGGCGTAATCCAATTGCCAGTAACCGTCATTTGCCTCGCTGCTTCTGCAAATAATGGTTCTGTCTCATCCACCAAACCAGTATTGCCCAAATTCCAGAGAAAAGCCAGCCCGCAAACTACCCCCAGCCAGGCGATTGAGAATAACCACCAAATAATGGGTTGATTGAGAAGCCGGAATTTTTGGGCTAACTTGCTCATACTTGTTTTCTTTTCTATGGGGTCTAATGGTAAGCTAGCAAATGCGCTAAACTATAAAATTTGAGATTTATCTAGGTTAAAACAGTATGGGTGGATCAACCCAAATTCCCTATCTATTGCGGGCTGCTCTTGGAGAAAAGTTAGAGCGTCCCCCTGTCTGGATGATGCGGCAAGCTGGTCGCTATATGAAAGCATACCGGGATTTGCGAGAAAAATATCCCAGCTTTCGACAACGTTCAGAAATTCCTGAAGTTGCCATTGAAATTTCCTTGCAGCCCTGGCACGCTTTTAAGCCTGATGGTGTGATTTTCTTCTCCGATATTGTCACTCCCTTGCCAGGATTGGGCATTGACATGGATATCGCCGAAGGAAAAGGTCCCGTTATCAATCAGGCTATTCGTCGCCAGGAACAGATAGATGCGCTATATACTCTAGAACCGGATGAATCTCTACCCTTTGTCCGCAAAATTTTGACCGCATTACGCGAAGAAGTGGGTAATGAGGCAACAGTACTCGGTTTTGTCGGCGCCCCCTGGACTCTAGCCGCCTATGTGGTGGAAGGAAAGGGTTCTAAAACCTACTCAGTAGTTAAAAGTATGGCTTTCCAAGAGCCAGCAATGTTGCACCAACTACTGGAAAAATTAGCAGATTCCATTGCTATTTATATCCGCCACCAAATTGATTGTGGTGCTCAAGTGGTACAGATGTTCGATTCCTGGGCAGGTCAACTGTGCCCCCAAGATTACGAAACCTTTGCCCTACCTTACCAAAAGCGCGTTTTTGACCAAGTAAAAGAAACCCATCCCGATACTCCCCTGATTTTATTAGTCAGTGGTAGCGCAGGTTTATTGGAGAGAATGCCTCCCTCCGGCGCTGATATCATCAACGTGGATTGGACTGTGGACATGGCAGATGCACGCAAACGCCTCGATGCAGTTACTCAACAACAACAATTACCTAGAATGAAGGTACAAGGTAACTTGGATCCCGGCGTACTTTTTGGTTCCCACAAATTTATTCGCGAACGCATTTTAGACACAATTCGCAAAGCTGGACCTGAAGGTCATATTCTCAATCTTGGTCATGGCGTTTTGTCCACAACTCCCGAAGAAAATGTGGCTTTCTTCTTCGAGTGTGCCAAACAAGCTGACAAATTGCTCACCGCTCATGCATAATCTCAAGGGTATATTCCCATCCTTGATGCTCAAGTCTCATGACTGCCAAGCGGATTTTTATAACTGGTGCTAGTGGCTGCATTGGTCACTATCTCAGTGAAGCCTTAATTCAAGAAACAGACCACGAACTGTTTTTATTAGTAAGAGACCCCGATAAGCTGCGCTTCAAC
>CAZWGS010000127.1:0-13387 GCA_964633315.1 uncultured bacterium
GATCGCTTAGCATATTGGTAATCAGAGATGAAGTAGGATTGGAAATGTAGGGACGTAGTATAGTACGTCCTGAGATTTGGGAATTTGGAGATTGAGTAACAACTGGTTCTATTGCATTTCCCTCTCTAGCTAAGGTAAGGTAAGCACGAGCAAGTTCCCAAAGACTAACTTCGCCACTACCGAGGGCTAAACCTAAACCATAATGTTCAGGTGTTTCCTGTAAATTGCGAAAACCCAGTTGATGTAGATAATTGAGAAAATTGGCTACACCCACCTGTTCTAAAACTCTCACTGCTGGTACATTGAGGGAATTAGCTAGGGCGATTCTTACCCTCACAGGACCTTGAAACGTTTCACTGTAGTCCGTCGGACTGTACAATCGCGCCCCTGGAATCGCATAGTGGGTAGGAATGTCTGCAAGTATAGTATTAGGACGAATTTTACCTTGGCTCAGAGCCAGGTGATACAAAAAAGGTTTAAGAGTAGAACCCGGTTGGCGCAATGCCTGCACCCCATCATTTTTTCCCTCTTGAAACGAAGCAAAATAGTCCGGAGAACCCACATAAGCTAGTACTTCTCCTGTTTTGTTATCCAGCACCAAAGCAGCGGCGTGGTGGACATTGCGGGTGGCTAGATTGCTGACAACTTGCTGGACTTGATTTGCCACAAACTGTTGCACAGAGCGATCTAGAGTAGTATTAATCTGTGGTTGATGTTCTGACGGTAATTGCTTAGCAACCCAAAACAGAAAGTGAGGCGCAGCAACAATTCCCTGCTGACGAGGGTGCAAAGAAACAGCTTCTGAAAAAGCGCGATTGGCTTGGGATTGGGAAATATAACCATCTTCCACCATCCTTCGCAACACATACTTTTGCCTACGCTTCAAATATTGCCAATATTCATAGGGATTGAGATAGTTAGGATTGTTGGGAATCGCAGCTAGAAGACTAGCTTGGGCAAGATTAAGTTCAGCTGCTGGTGTGCCAAAATAGATACGACTGGCAGCTTCCACACCGTAAATATTACCCCCCATCGGCAAGCGATTGATATAGGCAGCGAGAATTTCATCCTTACTCATCCCCGCAGCTAAACGCCAAGATAGCCAGACTTCCTGAATTTTAGCAGGGAGAGTACGCGGCGCAGGTTCGAGCATTCGCGCCAATTGCATAGTAATAGTAGAAGCACCACTAACAATTTCCCTCGCCGCAATCGCCTGTTGCATCGCCCTCGCAATCGCCCGCATTTCCAAAGCCCCATGCTGATAAAAACGTCCATCCTCAGCCGCCAAAATCGCTTGCAGAAACTGGGGTGACATTTGCTCTAGGGGCACAACTGCGGTATGGTCTTGATCGCGAGTCAGTAGAGTTCCAAGAAGAAGTCCATTGCGATCATGAAAGGTTATAGCGCGATCATCTTGGACTAAATCCTCAGCAGAAATTGGTGCTAAATAAGGCAACAATCGCACCGTCAAACAGGAGAGGAAGAGAACTAAACCAACTTGGCAACATCGTTTACTGGTAGGGTTTAACTTGTTCCAGACTCTGCGTTGTAGTCGCCGTGGAATCGCGATTAATAACCTTTTCAATTAACCCATTTTCCTTTGTTTGTTCTACTGCAATTATATAAATTAGAATTTAGAGAATGTTTCCCAGGTAGGCTGGGTTGGGTAGAGATACCTTTGTAGGGACGTAAAATTTTACGTCCCTACACGATGTGTTGGTGGTTTTACACCCTTACTAACGATGCTTAATTTCTGTGCTGCTGGTATTGGTATGGTGAATATTGATAATGGTTTTGGGGCGGCGATTTTGGCTGGTCAAATTTTGCGAGTTGCAGAGAAGTTGGGAGGAGAGAATTGAAGTTTAGGTAAGATTTTGATAGTCTGTTCGTAGTTTGGAGCACATGGACATTTATACATGGTAATTAACCATAAAAAAAGCTTAGCTATCAGGATAAGTGCAGGATTAGCATTAATTCTCTCAGCTTTAGTAATGCAACCTGCTATCTCCCAAGAAACAGTTGCTTCGGATAGTCTTCACGAACTTGCTATTCGAGATTTTCTTCGCCTTGCAGTCAGCCCTCGCCTGCTTGAAAGAGTATATTCTGGAGGTGCAAGTCAAGCATCATTGCAGTTTCAGCGATTAATTCAGCCAAGAATAGGTCGTTCTTTTACCGAAAGTGAAAAACAGCGCCTCTATGCATTTTGGTATCGAAAACTTAGAGAAATAATAACACCTGAAAAGTTGGAACAAATTCTTGTTCCAGTATATGCAAAATACTTCACACTAGAAGAAATTCAAGCAATCAATCAGTTTTACCGCACCCCTGCGGGAGAAAAGTTATTACAACTGTCATCATCATCAGCCTTGACACGTAATACAGAAAATGCCACCGCTGAATTGAGACAAGAGTTTCAATTAAATGAGGAATTGAGAAACTCTTTTGTAGAGGAACTAAGAGATGAATTTCCCTCTTGGTTTCCTGAACAGTAGTGAGTAAGCAGCAGATTAAGTATTTTCTACTATAAGACTCAAGCAATAGGCTTAGTAAAGTTGTAGACTCGATTGACGACAGGAAACCCGGAATTTCATCAAAAGTAGGGTAGAGAGCAATACCAACTTCTGTTTATACAATAACTATCGTAGCTTGTCCCTTAGCCGCTGTAGTTAAAACAGCTCAAATATTTGGTGCCAAAGGCTTCAAATAACCCAAGCGATTAGATGTACGGCAAGTTACCGTATATCCCTCCTCTCCATAAAGCAGCTGATTTAGAAGGGCGCAGCCTAGCTGACTTTTATCATTGCAACTACTAAAGCGGAGGATTACAAAGTCATGGAGCAACACCAAACACTCAAACTTAGCCTTGAAGACAGCAAAGCTTTTGTCAATGATCTCCTCAATCCTCCCCAGCCTAATAATGCACTGAAAGCGGCAGTGCTGCAATACAAGCAAGTAATATCAGCTTAATGGTTCTCAAGCTTAATTTCCAGCACCAATCCACAATTGCTGTACTCACACCATACCCAACTCCCGAATTATCGGCCCTGCTAGCCAATTCCAGCCCACTTCTAACTGATGCTTATTAGTCGGTAGACGGTAGAGATAAATTAAACGTCGGGCGACGTAGGCGAGATTTCCATCTAACTTCATTCCTAAGCCACTGAGAGTCGCGTTATCTTTACCCAATGCCATCATCTCGCCAAGATTCTGATAACGGAAAGATAGCAAAGGGCGTTCAGATAAAGAAGCCCAGAGATTCCAGGCGCAAAAATCAGATTGTTGGAAGGCTGCTTGGGCGGTGGCGGGTACTTTTTGACCAGTTGCATCGCTACATTCTGCCACATCTCCTAAGGCATAAATGTCTTCGTAACCTTGGACTTGTAATTGGGGATTAGTTAATAATAAGCCTTGCTGGTTGGATTTGAGAGGTAGTGATTTAATTAAATCCCCTACTTGGTTACCCACTGTCCACAGCACAATATCCACAGGAATGGTGTCGGTTTTACCCTTGTAGAGTAGGGAAATACTATCTTCGGCTACTGATTGGACACTGGTTTCAAGATCAATCCAAACTTTTTTGGCTTGTAGGGCTTTATGTGCCGCCTGTCGGTTAAATTCAGGGGAAGAGGTGAGAATTTTATCTTCTCTTTCAATAATGCGAATTCTGCCTTTTTGTCCCAGTCTATCGGCGATTTTACAGGCTAATTCCACGCCACTATAACCACCACCAACAATCGCTACCCGAATTTTATCTGGTTGGGAATTTTCGAGTATGCGCAGCCTTTGGGCTAAATTGTAGGCATCATTGAGACTGCGGAAGGGTAGGGCATATTCCTTCGCTCCTGGTACTATATCCAGAGGAGTTTTTCCCCCTAGGGCGATTACCAAACGGTCGTAGGATAGGGGAGAGTCATTTTCTAGTTGTACTCTTTTGGCTTCCACATCAATCCCAGTAACGCAAGCTTGATGGAATTTAATGTTGGTATCCGCTAGCAATTCGGCGAATGGGGGTGCAATTTCCCAGGTTTCTAATTCTCCTGTGAGTAATTCGTAGAGTAGGGGAGAAAATAGAAAACGGTCATTGCGATCTACTAAAGTAATCTGTGGTGCTGGGGATTTTTCCCAGGGAAGTTGGCTAAGACGTAGGGCGGTGTATAAACCACCAAAGCCTCCACCAAGGATACAAATGCGTTTGGGTTGTTCAGTCATGAGAAGGTAGGGACACTATTTTTAACATTGTAAGAATTCTGCTGGTAATGGGGAGTCTTTTAAGCAGGGGAAGCGGGGGAAGCAGGGGAGGCTGGGGAAGTAATAAGTAATAAGTAATAAGTAATAAGTTGAGGAAGCTGGGGGAGTAAGAGAAGATTAGAAGTTTAACTGAATCGCAGAATTTAGGGGACAATGATCTTTTCGCCTGAAAGTCCTATTTGCTGAGTGAGCATGATGAAACGCATTTACATTAGTAGTTTAAGCCTCCTGTGGCTTTTGGTGGCCTGCGATCCTCAAAGCAGCCAAACGAACCAAACCAACCAGCTTCCAGAGTCAGCAACTAAACCCTCTGGTAATGTGGCTAACTGTCCCAAACCCAGTGTGGTAGAGGTAAAAGCCTCGGAGGAGGAAGGGGATTTGTATGGTGGCTGGGATTTTAATATCCGCAAAATTGTGCCGAAAAAAGATGTAATTAAGTTTCAAACTCAGCATTATGATTTTGTTTTTTGTCGGGGAGATAGCAGTTGGACAGTACAACCGGGAACTTGGGTTAGTGAGATTCCCACCAACCAAACCACCGAGGAAAGTCTGACGCAATTAGCTAATCCGAAGTATCAAACTATTGAGGTGGAGGGAGCAAGCTATCAATATCGAGTGCTTCTGGAACCTAATCCTTTTCCAGATTTTACTGAGCAACCTGAAAAGGTTATTTTTGAATTAATTGTACCGGAATCAGGGGAACCTCAACAGCAAATCCTCTATACTTTAGAACAATTGCAGGCAGCACAAATAGGTTCGGATTTGGGATTGCCTAGGGTTACTAGTGCAAATGTGGTGGGTAATCGCATTTTCTGGTCCGTTGCAGCTGAACAAGGGGAAGGTTTTAGTGGGGTGGCGACAGTTGTTAGCTATAACCCCCAAAACCAAAAATTCGCTGTGATTCAGCCGGAGAAAATCCAAGGGGTACAAATCACCGATATTGCGATTTCAGGTACAGCCAAAAATCCCGTTCTCTGGATGGGAACCCAATACAGCGCCGAAGGTTCACCCTATATCCCAGCAATGGGATTAGTCGCCTATCGCCCGGATCTCGAAAACCTCAATTCTGGTACTCTCAATACTTTCCATATCCGCAATAGCCCTATGGTTGGTGCGATTCCCCATCGCCTGTTGCGAGAAGGAGAAAGCCTTTGGGTTGGCACGGGTAACGGTATTTGTCAGGTAGATTGGAAAACGGCTGATAGTAACGATAGTTGGTCGTGTTGGCGGGTGACAACTATGGCAAAAGTACCATCACAAAGCCCTCCTCTATATCCTTCCCTCTTGAGTAAGGATGCCATCGCAACCATAGAATTAGAAACAGTGGAAGTGTTGTGGTGGTCACCCCTAAGTTATGATACTCGAGTGGGACGCTACGAGGTGCGATATGAACCAGGATTAACCGCAACCCTGGAACAGCAAGGGCTATTGCGAGAAGAAACTCCACCCCCAGACTGGCTTGCCCCTGCTTACTGGGCAGGTAATAATTGGCATTGGCAGGGTGAGCGTTTTGTACGTGGTTTTGATGAAGTATCCCTGGATTATTTTGGTGGTGGGCCTTCAGGTATTGCTTCTAATCAGTTTGGTTTTGACCCCAATCGCCCTAGTGATACCTATGCGATACGCGGGGATTTGGAGTTGATGGAGATTAGCGAAGATTCCACTACGGTTAAATATTTTTCTGCTTGGGTGGAGGATGATTCTCTCACTCCCTATGTGGCAATTGAACCATTAGAGTTACCGCAGAAGTCGTTACCGAATCCTTTGTAGTTTAGGAAGGCGAGGGAAGCTGAAGTTTTGATCATGGATCGTGAAACTTGTTTAAGGATGATGTATGATTCAACTTTGACTAACGCCGTCATCAATTACCAAATGTTGCAATGGCTACATAAGTTGCAAGAATCAACAAAAAAATAACTTAGGTTAACGATTAAAGAAAAATTGAGGGGAACATTGTGCAAGTTGTCCAAGAATATATGCAGGGTCTTTATGACAATGGCATCTATCCTGACCAATATCTTTGTCACCAAAAACAAGGAAATATCGTTGACATTGAAGAAGAAGCCACAGGGATTCGCTATCAAGTGCTTACTTTTTGTACTAATGATGTTTTAGGTTTAGTACAATCAGAAGCAGTCAAGCAAGCAGCGATTGATGCTATTGTTCAGTATGGAACCTCTAACAGCTCTTGCCCTACCTTGAGTGGACGTATTGAACTACATCGTCAGCTAGAACAAGAAATTTCTGCTTTTAAAGGTTTACCCCATACCCATTTATTTGTTAACGCTTGGATGGCAATACAGGCTCTAATGGATGGTTTTTGTCACTTAGCAGCTCCAGTTCCTGGCTTTGAGAATACCAGAGAAACCCTAATTTTGACCGATGTACTCAACCATGGTTGTATTGTCTCGGCGATAGTTAATGCGAAAAACCTCTCTGGTAGAGTTTTTAGTAATAGTGCCAATGTTCGAGTAAAACCCTATCGTCACTGTGATGTTGCGGACTTAGCCCGTAAGTTACAGCGCTATGCTAAACCCGATGACAGAATTATGGTGATTTCCGATGCAGTCTTTTCGATGGAAGGAGATATTGCCCCCTTGCCAGAAATGCTGGACGTGTTGGAAAAATATCCCGGCAGTATTATCGTCATGGATGAAGCCCATGCCAGCGGCTCAATTGGGGCCACTGGAGGCGGCATTTACGACCATTTCGGGATTACCCCTCAGGAAGTACTTAATCGGGGAATAGTACCCATAATAATGACTACTTTCTCTAAATTTGCAGCTTCAGCAGGGGCAGCAATTAGTAGCCACTCTCGCGAACTAATTGACCTATTAGATGTATCTCCTACTTCCATTGGCACTATTTCGCTACCTCCACCCACCACTGCTGCTGCCCTAGAAGCAATTCGTCAAGTTAGGCAAAATCCTCAGTTAGTCCAGAAACTTCAGGAAAATACTCGATATCTGCGATCGCTCCTTCAAAAACATGATTTTGATACTATGGGAGAAACTCAGGTAATTCCAGTATTTTTATCACCAGAACTAAATCCTAAGTTATTTGCATCTGAACTGATTGAAAAGCATGGTATTTGGGTATCTGCTGTTTGGTATCGGGCTAAACCTCGCCTTCGTATTACCGCCAATGCACTTCATACCAAGGATGAGATGGATCATCTTGTCTCAGCGATGATCAGCACCAGGAATGCTTTATCTAAACCGAGAAATATGGCAATGTAAAACAGGCTTTAACCTTTGGTCTGGTTGATCATCATATAATGACCTATCAAATAATTACTGTTGCTACTGCTGCGGAAAAAGAAGCTTTTCTTGATGTCCCAGCTAGGATTTATCAAAATGATCCTAACTGGGTACCACCGCTACGCAGTAGCGTCGCTAAACAATTATCTCCCCAAAGCTTTTTCTTGAAGTATGGACAGCTACAACAGTTTATTGCCCTAGCCGAAGGTCAAACTGTGGGGCGCATTGTTGCGGCGGTGAATCAAAGACTGATTGTCAAGGAAAGGAAAAAAATAGGATTATTCGGTTACTTTGAATGCATCGAAGATTTCACCGTTGCTAAGATGCTTCTAGAAACTGCTTGCCAATGGTTACGTGCTCGTGGAATGGTAGAGATTCGTGGACCAATCGATCTCTCAACTCATAATAATTGTCTTTGTCTCATCGATGGTTTTAACTCGCCACCAATGATGATGATGCCCTATAACCCAGCCTACTATCCTAAATTCATCGAACAGGCTGGTTGGCAAAAAGCGAAAGATGCCTATGCCTATGATTTGTCCCTGGATCAAACTCTTCCTTATAAGTTTGAGAAAGCATATCAAATTGCTTGTAAATCTGGTATTAATTTCCGCCCCATCCGCCTGAAAAATCCTGGATTTGAGCAAGATTGTCGCAGTCTCTATGATTTATTTACCACAGCTTTTGCCAATAATTGGAGTTCTACTCCCCGTAGTGAAGAGGAATTTATCGAAGAAGCAAAGGATTTACAACAGTTAGTAGATCCAGATCTTTTTCCAGTTGCGGAAGATAAGGGTAAGATGATCGGCTTTTGGATGGGCTTACCCGACTACAATATTCCCCTAAAACAGGTCAACGGTAAACTAAACTGGCTAGGTATGCTCAAGTTTCTTTGGTATCGCCGTCAGATTAACCAAGGTCGAGTCATTGCGATCTGCTCTTTACCAGAGTATCGCCGAAAAATGGTGCCTTTAGCCCTAATTTATTTAGGAATGCAGGGAGGTATCAAAAAGAATAAACCCTATCAAAGAGCAGAACTTTCCTGGGTATGGGAAGATAATTTTCCTTCCTGTAAGCTGATTGAGGCATCAGGAGGCACAATTTATAAGACTTACCGCATTTATGAAAAATCACTATGAAGGCATTGGTAACAGGCGCAAATGGCTTTACAGGCTCTTATTTAGTTAAAGAGCTATTAAACCAAGGTTATGATGTCAAGGGTTTAGTGCGTAAATCC
Source organism: uncultured bacterium (assembly GCA_964633315.1). Taxonomy (GTDB): domain Bacteria; phylum Cyanobacteriota; class Cyanobacteriia; order Cyanobacteriales; family CAWCAG01; genus CAZWGS01. The sequence continues at coordinate 8,746 of CAZWGS010000127.1, forward strand.
AGTAATTTATCCCGCCTTGCTAACTGTGATTTAGAGCTATTTTACGGCGATATTACCAATCATGAGGTTTTACAAGATGCGATTGCTGATGTCGATACATTATTTCACATTGCTGCCTATGTTGACTTGGGATTGGTTAATGAGGCAGAGATGGAAAGGGTTAATGTAGAAGGTACCCGCACTGTCCTAGAAGTTGCCCAAGCTGCTGGAATTTCGAAAATGGTCTATTGCAGTACCATTGGTGTTTATGGAGATACAAAAGGTCAAATAGTAGATGAAAACTGCCAAAGAAACCAGCAAGAGTTTTCTTCTGCCTATGATCGCACAAAATATCAAGCACAACAGTTGGTCAAGGAATTTTTCCAGCAAGGTTTACCCGTGGTAAGTGTTATGCCTTCGGGTATTTTGGGTATGGATGATCCTCATTTTGGACCAGTAATCGATCTCTTCCTCAAAAGACGATTGAAGCTATGGCCAGGAGGCGATCGCATTACGGGAATTGTCCATGTAGAAGATTTGGTTAATGCTATGATTCTGGCAGCAGAAAAAGGTATACCAGGAGAGGATTATATAATTTCGGCTGGGGAACTAACAACTAGGGAAATGTTTCAAATCTTATCTCAAGAGACTGGTATTCCCATTCCCGCTGAACCTCCTGAATTTATTGTAAGGCTAGCAGCTAGCTTACTTGAACCCATGGGAAAGTTGTTCTCTTGGAATCCTCCTCTGAGTAGAGAACGCATTCACTATATTTATGAGCGTTGCGTTAGAGTGAAGGCTACTAAAGCATTTCAAGAATTAGGTTGGCAACCACGCTCTGTGTCGGAAACAATTAAAGAACTAGTAAAATGAATTGATACTCCTCACCCTAGAAGCGGTCAATGAAGTTCGGATAATCGCTTACGATATAGCTTTAATCAACACTTTTGAAACAAATAGAAATTAAATTTGTAATCCGCCATCGTAATTTTTCATCCATAGCCCATATTGATTAGCAGAAAACCTAAAATCAAAAACTTTGATTTAAAAGACTTTATAACATCGCAAAAAGTGCAAACATATCACCCTTTGAGAACAACAGTTCCAGCCATCTGATCATGCAAAGCCTGCTTTTTCTCCGTAAATGCAGCCATTATGTAGCCAATTAGCAAAATCAATCCAGAAAGTATTTTGGCAAAATATCTACCTGTTGCTGTAGCAAAGGTAATCTTACCTCCATCTAAGTCTGCCACATATATTCCCATTGCCATCTTGCCAATAGTTGCTTGCTTAGGAGAACTTTCCATAAGTGCATAATATAGCCATCCACCTAATGAACCGAGCAGAAAACCCAAAATTCCTGCTCCTTCTGCTGAGCCTCCTGCTGCACCATATATTCCACCAATTACTCCACCTGCAACACTGGCACAGATTTGCAATATTATAGTATCAATTATATGAGCTAATAATCTTGTCCAAAACCCTGCATAATTCATATTGAGTAGACTTATAGTATATTTATGTATCTAAGCAAGAGCTTAACTTTTTTACTGGAGAAAGACTTTTCGTATATTTACTATATCGAAGAATTCATTAATAAGTTTTAAGCGTATTTTAAAATTACATACTTTTTTTGCTAATACTTTATCACTATTTATCCTACTACTATAAGAGTACAATTCGCCAACCTAAAATCTCAATTTTATCCACCCAACTTCCCCGCTACTCGCAAAATTTGACCAGCCAAAATCGCCGCACCAAAACCGTTATCAATATTCACCACACCAATCCCAGCAGCACATGAATTCAGCATCGTTAGCAAAGCTGAAACACCACCAAAACTCGCACCATAACCAATGCTAGTGGGAACTGCGATTACGGGACAATCAGCGATTCCCGCAACCACACTAGGCAGGGCACCTTCCATACCTGCAACAACAATTAAAACATCCGCCTCATCGATAAAATGGCGATTGTTGAGGAGGCGATGAATCCCCGCCACACCCACATCCCAGAGACGCTTGACAGGGAAACCACACATTTGTGCTGTAATCGCTGCTTCTTCTGCTACAGCTATATCTGAGGTTCCAGCGGTAACAATAGTAATTTTACCGAACCTTTGTGTTCCAGCATCTGGACTGCCCAAAGTACAAATACGTGCCACAGGATAGTATTGCACATCGGGAACCAGAAATTTCAGTTCCTCGTAAACCTCTGTTTCTACCCTCGTCGCCATTACCACTGGGTTACGCTGAATCATCGCGATCATAATTTGGGCGATTTGTTCAGGCGTTTTTCCTGGAGTCCAAATTACCTCTGGAAAACCAGTACGCAGTTGGCGATGATGGTCAATTTTAGCAAATTCTCCCAAGGGTTCATAGTCAAGATGCTTTAATTTCTCCATTGCATCTTGGGGAGTAACTGTGCCAGCAGCTACTTCTTGTAGGAGGGATTGTATGGCTTCGGGTTGAGTCATTGATTAAAGGTGTAGGGGAAGCAGGGGATGCGGGGAAGAGAACCTTTGTAGGGACGTAAAATTTTACGTCCCTACATTTTTTGTCGGAGAGGTTTGATGTATCAGTTACTAACACTCATCTTCAATACCTCATCTGTTGACACAATCCATTGATACAAACAACTAACAACAAATAACCAATCAACAATTAACCAGCTATCCACTGTTGAATCGTTTCTACTACTTCTGTAATAGCTAGTTCTTGCGATTCCTTGGTTGCTCTTTGTACCACTTCTACTTTGCCAGATTTGAGGGATCTTCCAGTCACAATTCTGTAGGGAATACCAACTAAATCTGCATCTTTGAATTTTACTCCTGCTCGTTCTTTGCGATCATCCAGTAAGGTTTCAATTCCTGCTTGGTTGAGTTGCTGGTATAGCTTTTCTGCTGCTTCTACTTGGGCGCTGTCGGAAATATTGGGAATAATGACAATCGCTTGGTAAGGTGCAATAGCAACAGGCCAAATAATACCATCTTTATCGTAGGATTGTTCCACTGCGGCTTGGGCTAAGCGGGAAACGCCAACACCGTAGCAACCCATATACATAGGTAATTCCTCGCCAGATTCGCTGGTGTAGGTTGCACCCATCGCTTGGGAATATTTGGTTCCTAGTTGGAAAATATGTCCAACTTCAATACCTCTGGCGGTTTGCAGAGTTTGTGTGGGATCGTGAAAAGCGCGATCTCCTGCCATGGCACTGCGCACATCGACTACAATTTTCGGTAACTCGAATTGTTCGCCCCAGTTTGCACCAACAACGTGAAATCCTGATTCATTGGAACCAGTGACAAAATTCTTTAACTCCACGACGGTTTGGTCTACCATACGAAGGAACTTGGGAATTAGATTTTTGGTGGGTTTAATGTAGTCATCACTCAAATCTGGCGCAATATAACCCAAAGGTAGGGGTTTTGCAGCCCATTGCCTTTGTGCTGTTTCATCAGGTACTCTCAGTGCTAGTAAGGTGCTGGCTTGATATTGACTGGCTAATTTAGTCAGCTCATTTTGCAACTTCACCTCATTAACATCTTGATCGCCACGAGTACTAACTAATACCAATACCGTAGTCCCATTGTCATAAACCGCCTCATACAGCACATTTTTGACAATTACTGTCGGTGAACACTTGAGGAATTCTGCCAAAGTTGCAATAGTGGAAGTTCCCGGCGTATCTAGCTTTTCGTATGTATTAAATGTAGAAACTGCTGCATCGGGTGGTAGAGAAGTCGCCTTTTCCACATTAGCTGAATATTTACCATCCTCGGTGTAGAGAACCTCATCTTCCCCCGCATCCGCTAGAATCATAAACTCCTGGGAACCAGAACCACCAATCGCCCCAGAATCCGCCTCCACAGCGCGAAATGCTAAACCACAGCGACTGAACATATTGCGGTAAGCGCGATCCATATCCTGATAAGTTTGCTTTAAGCTAGCCTCATTGGTGTGGAAAGAATAGCCATCCTTCATAATAAATTCTCGTCCCCGCATCAAGCCAAAACGCGGGCGAATTTCATCGCGGAATTTACTCTGGATTTGATATAAATGTAGGGGTAATTGGCGATAGGAACGAATCATTTCCTTACCAATTGTGGTGATTACCTCTTCGTGAGTTGGTCCTAGGGCTAATTGGCGATCTTGTCTATCAGTAAGGGCAAACATGATACCCTCAGCCTTAGTATACGTGTCCCAGCGCCCCGATTCTTGCCACAATTCCGAGGGTTGCAGTTGGGGTAAAAGACATTCCTGCGCGCCTGTTGCATTCATTTCCTCGCGGACAATCTGGGAAATTTTATTCAGAACACGCAACATCAAGGGAAGATAGGCATATAAACCACTACCTATGCGACGAATATAACCTGCACGCAGCAGGAGTTGGTGACTGGGAATTTCCGCTTCCGCTGGAGTTTCCCGTAACGTAACAAAGAGCATCTGAGACAGTCGCATAGTGTGTTTTTTTATAGAGCCGATGACTATTTTACAAATTATTCGTTGTTGGTTGTTGGTTATTGGTTATTTGTTATGTGTGGTGAGTTGAAAGTAAATAACTCATCCGTTGTCTCATTGGTTGTTGGTTGTTGGTTATTGGTTATTGGTTGATGGTTGATGGTTGATGGGTTGAAAGTGAATAACTTAGTCCGTTATCTCAT
>CAZWGS010000128.1:0-13315 GCA_964633315.1 uncultured bacterium
CTTTTGTCATTTTCGGAGAAGGCGATCTCTACAACATTTACCCTAACAATGACTCAGGTATTTGAGTATATTTTGGATTTTTTATTAGGAAATAAGATGGATATCGCTTGATGGACAATAGTTATAGAAAATAGCAATTGCAAGAGTTTTCCCAGAGTGACAAAAGAGGAATATAACTGAATATAGCGCTACGGATATACCTGAGGACACCATTTATCGGTTAAAAGTGAACAAAAAACAGTAAACGAGGAATAAGTACATGTCTTAACTTAACCCCGTAGCCCTATATATATTTTTTGAAAACTCCATTTAAAATCAGGTTTCAATCTAACGAGATTGCAATTCTGCAGCAAATTTTTCTAGATCTTCTTTAAGAAAAACTGTCATTTGGCCATCAAAAGCTATGCCATTTTCTGTTTCGACTATTTCCAGCCAATAAGCATAGCGATTTCCCAAGCGTAGTTGACCTTTTCTTGCTTCCAGTAAAGGCAAGTTTTGCCGTCGAGAACGGTTAATCATTTCTTGAGTAGGATAATTAAAAATTATCTGAGATTGCTGGTAATCTTGATAAATATCTACTCCATAAATTATGCGCAAAGATGTTACTAATCTCTCTAAAGTCACACCATTAATCATGTCGAAAAATGCATAGCGTTCGCTACGAATAGTAGTGCGATTTCTAGGAACATCAATTCTACCTGGAGGAAGTAAAGAGGCTTGAAAATTGAAGCGTTGGGATGGCGTATTACTTTTTTTTACTACCAAACCATTACCAATTGCAGGACGTAGAGTAGGATTAGCATTAATCCAAGCCACAGCTTCATCTGTTGTTTGTCCAGGTAAAGCTTGGGTTGGACTACTAATTAAAGTAAGTCCTAAACTAAAGAAACCTATTGCACCAAATTTTAATTTAAACATGATGAATTTCCTAATTAGGTAAAAGATAGTTAATTATTGATTACTTAACAGTGGAGATAAATTATGCCACGCTTTGATCAAGTTTCCCTGCATCAAAGCTGCAATACCACTCAAAAGTTTAAATTCTGGCACATTTGGTGCTAATGTTAGGGCTGGTTCTAAGGTTGCTTGAGCTGCATAAGGTTGCCAATTATAGAGATAAACAAAGGCAAGATAAGCGTGAGCGTAAGGGTTTTGAGCATCTCTTTCTCTAATTTCTTGGAAAGATGCAATTGCACCTTTGACATCTTGCTGCAATACCCTGGCTAAAGCTAAAGTATAAGCCCAATCAAGTCGTTCTGGCTGTTGCTGAAGGCGGTAGCTAAGAATTTGCTCTGCTTGCACCACATAGTCTTGATTTGCATCATACTGATTAATGCGGGCTGTTTGGATAAAAATTGGTTCTAAACCCTCTATTCCCTGAGATAAACCAGCACTTACGCGACGAAATTGGGTGACTAAATCCAATTCTGGTGCAGGTTGAGGAGCCGCTTCAGGGTCTACTTTTAAGGTAACAGATGGTGTGGAAATAGCATAGGTTTCCCCTGTTTCTCGGTTCAAATAAGTTGCTTCTAGAATGTAATCTCCTGGTTGAGTATCTTTACCAGGAAACATGGCTGTTCTTTCTGTTACTGTCAGTTTTTGAGTAGTATTAGGAGCAAATTGATTTAATTTTAGTCTTCCCATACCAATGGCGTGATCATGCATCCAAAAGTCACTATTTTCCTGTTTCCAAGTCAGTAAAACTAACCCAGAAGCCAATTGCTGCCAACTTCCTGACCATTCATAGCTAATAGGAATTGGGTAACCAGGGGGTATATTTTCTGGTACTATTATCCGGTTTAATTGTACTTTGCTTTGTTCATTCCTAGATTCACTGACTCTGACTGAAGCTTCGCGACGATGGTATAAGTTTAAGTCACTTTTATCAGGCAGTTGCCAAGTTGCGTGTAAATAAAAGTTATCGCTATTTTCTATTTTTTTGACAATTAGTTTTTGTGCTTCTGGAATTGAACCTTGATCGCCTGTTTTAGTAATAAACCAATCTAGGGAACGAGCATCTTGTTCAATTTCTGTTTCCCTAATGCCTACTTGTCGTCCATAAACTTGATAATTTGGTTGGGTTCCATAGAAGGAAAAGTTATGCTGATTAATTTCTGGTGTGGAGGGCAAAACTCCTAAAGTTGTTTGTAAATAAGGGTTCGCATTATCAATTGTTGTTATTACTTTTTGGTGGGGAAAAGATTGTCCAAGATAGGGATGATGTTCTACACGGGGGCTCAGTATTTGTGTTAATTGGCTACCTCCGAGAGGGAAAATATTTAGTAGCATTAGAAGCACAGTGATCGCAAGAGTGAACCAGCGTATATAAATTTGCCAGCGAGAGCGCCACGATAATAAACCAACAGCTAAAATTATGGAAAAAGTAGGCAGCAAAGGTAGAATGTAACGAGCATCTTTATTAATATTTAAAGATGACAGTAAATAGCCACCAATTAGAAAAACACTTAGCCAACGCCAGGAAAAAGCATCTGATTTAGGGTAGTCACTATTGTTTTGTTTGACTACATAAATAATTAAACCAATCCCTGCGATTATCAGCAGAGGAATAGAAATTAAATAAGGTAAAATTTTCAGGTAATAAAGCCATGCTTCGAGAGTATTTAGTGCTGGATCTCCCTCTGCGATGGCAGAATCTAATGTAGCTCTTTTACCGGAAGTTAAAATTAGTAACCAGTTAGTACGATACCAAGGATAGCAAACTAGTATCGCGATACTGAAACTAGTAATTAACTGAGCTAGTTTTACCCAATACTTGTTCTTAACAATGGCAAACAAAACCCAGACTAAAGGAGTAAAGAGAAAGAATAAGCTAGTTTGCTTAATCAATAATGCCATTCCCAGAGATATCCCCAGCATTATTGCCCATAGCCAGTCGCACCAGCGATTTCTTCTCCTATACCAGATAGTGAGTAAACCAAAGCTGAAAGTAACAATAGTAGTCAGGGGATGATCAAGTAAGAATTCTAGACGATAGCGATATAAACCTGGTAATAACTGACATAAAATAGCTGCCCACAAACCAACATCTGGGTTAAATAAAGTTGTTCCTAAACCATAAATACTAAGCAGCAAAACTGCACTAAAAAGCAACATTACTAAAGTTGCTGCATCTGCATAGGTATTCCAAAAATTTAGAAAAGGAACGGTAATAATATAGGTTAAAGGAGGAATTTTTGGGGACAGCAACCAAAAATCACGCCACCAATCAATATTCAGTAATTGGGGTATTTGCAATGCTTCCCAATAATTCATCACTCCGTTAAGATAATCAGCTTGATCCCAAGCGGGTACAGAATTATCTAAGCCAAACCAAATGCGATCCAAAATGGCTCCAGCTAACCAAATTAGCAGTAGAATTAAGTAATTGCTGTGCCAGTTACGATATCTTTGCTGCGTCACCAATTAAGCCAAGTTCACTCACCTCAATTTTCTCACCATCTTGACATGAGGAATGCCCGCTTCATCAAATTTATCCCCTACCTGCACAAATCCTAGCTGAGAATAAAGCCCTTTAACGTATTCTTGAGCATGGATTGTTGCTGCTTCAAATCCTTGTTGCATCGCTAAATCCAAAGCTGTTTGCGTCAGCTTCTTGCCAATACCTTTGCCTCTAGCTGACTTGACTACTGCAACTCTTTCAATCTTAACTATATCCTCACTCAATTGCCTAATTCTAGCAGTACCAACAGCTTGATTATCCAAGTAAGCTAACAAATGCTCTGCTGCACTATCCTTACCATCAAATTCTAGTTCAAGATCCACTCCCTGCTCTTTGTGAAATACTAGAGTGCGGATCAATCTAATTTCCTCTAATGCTTCTGTGTAGGTGACGATTTTAATTTGTAATTTACCCATATATCAATTCTAAAGTGATTGGTAAACTTCCCTAAGCATTTCTTCTACTTGAGGTGGCTTAGAAGTAAAGTGAATATAAAAGCTATCCTTATCTACAGAAAAATACCCTGAATTCAGAGCTGTTTTCTGAATCACTTTAGCATAAACATCATCACTTACTTCTTTCCAGTTATTCCTCGTGAAGAAGTTTAACTTGATATTAGTTAAAATCGGCGGTACGTAGTGTTCATAACAATCATCAACTTTGATTTTAGCTTCATGAGCTGATAGCTCAACTATGCTGCCAGAAAATACTTCCTTCTTAATATGCTTGCCTCTCAAAAGTTTGTACTGTACAGGTATTGCTTCCAATATACAGACAAAAGTTTCTTCCTCGTAGGGTAAACATAGATTATATTTTCCCCCGATACCACTTACTTCGTAGATAGTAATGGGTTGACTTAATCCTTTGGCTTGTACTTGCTTATTTCCCTCTGTTTTAATAATTGATTTACCTGCTTGGTGTAATGTTTGCTCAGAAATAAGAATTTGACCAGCTGTTGTATAAGACTCAATTCGATAAGCTAAATTAACGTTACTACCAACAACACCATACTTAGTCCGTTTCTCAGAACCAATATTACCTACTACTACCTCTCCTGTATTAATACCAATTCCCATACTTAGTTCTGATAAACCCCATTGTTTCATTTGTCTATTTACTTTATCCATAGCTAACTGCATTTCCACAGCACAAGCTACCGCTCTTTGGGCATCATTTACTCTGGGAATCGGCGCACCAAAAAGCACCAAAATGCCATCTCCCATAAACTCATCAATAGTACCTTTATGAGAAGTAATTACATCTGCCATTACCTCAAAATAGAAATTGAGAACTTGCACTACCTGCTCTGGTGCTAATCTTTCAGCTAAGGCAGTAAACCCCCTTAAATCGGAGGTTAGCATGGTAATAGTACGTCTTTCACCACCTAACTTTAATCCTTCAGGTTTTTCAAGTAAATTAGCTACAATTTCATCAGTTAAATAGCGACCAAAAATACTACGAATTAGGACATTTCTCGCTTTTAAATCTAGATTAGCTTTATTTAAATCGGCAGTACGCTCTCTCACTTTTAACTCCAGAGTGGCAAATATTTCCTTGAGCTCCTTTGCCATTTTGTTAAAAGATTCAGATAATGCTGCTGTTTCTGAAGAGTGTCCCACAGGAATTTTTTGATCCCATTCACCATGAGCAATTCTTTGGGAAGCTTGAATCAGTATTGCTAAAGGTTGAAATATCCATCTTGATGTTTGCCAACTGATGATTGTTGCAACAACCAGAGAAATAAAACAAAGGATTATGGTGATGCGGGTATTAATATGAACCTGTTCCATAAAATCTTCCTCTGGAATTGCCACTATTATTAGCCAATCAATTCCTCTAGAATCAAAAAATGGCATTAATTGGACAAGAACATTTTTGCCATTAATGGAAAGGAAGCAGTAGCCAGACTTTTTCACTCTATAGAAGTCCCCAACTTCTTCAAGTAAATGTTCTGCTGTAGCACGAATGAGAGGATTACTACTGTCTAATACATGAAGACGCTTGATTATATTACCACTGCGTATGAAAGGCTCTTCCTCTGCTGAAGTCGCAACAATGGCTCCGGAACGCTCTATAATAAGCTGCTCTCCATGTTCACTAATTTGTAGACTCCTCAAGAATTCACTTAATTCTTTTAAAGTAAAACTAATATTAAAAACCCCTTGAAGTTTACCTTCTTGGTCATGTAAAGGATGAGCTGCACCTATATACAAATTTTTCAGAGCTAAAGAAGTAAAAATAGGACTCCAAGTCGGTTTATTCTTATCTACAGGAGTTTTGTACCAAGGTCGTTCCTCTAGGATAAATTTTTCCTGATTCACCATTTCCAAAGGACTTCCTTGCTTATCTAAACGATAAGTTTCAAGATAAGGAGCTGTAGAAGCATCTTTAATCGCTAAATAAGCATCTCCATTAGCTTCACTAAGAATAGAAACAACTTCTCCACGCTGGTTACCAAAGGAAAAAGTCATGCCAAGATTATGTGCAATGAGAGAACGAAAATGACGACTCAAAGCAGGAAAATCTTGTAAATCTAAAGAACCAGCTTCTATCGCTGCTACATTAATTTCGTGGATTAAATAAGGCTTATTGAGATAGTCATGTACGTGCAGATCAATGCCCTCCATAACTTTATCACCTAACTTAAGAGCCATGTCTTGAACGACTTTATGCCCATGAAGGAAGGAAAACCATCCTGTCAAACCTACTGCAGCTAGTATTTGAATTATGAAAGAAAGTGAAAGTAGAAACCTGATGGAAAGCTTTTTATTAATAGTAGGATAAGACATAAAAATGTTTTTAAAAATTAATAATCAAAGCAAGTATATTCCAAATTGCTTTGCCATAATTATTGTCTGTTGAAACAAAAAAAATAATAGATATTAATTGATTTATTCTACATTTTAAGCTTAGACAATATATCTCATAACTAGTTTTTTTTATCTATAAACTGTTTTCAAAGATGACACTAATGTTAAAACTATTAATGTTTTCAAGTCAAGTTAAATTAATATTGTTACTTCTTTAAAGAAACATAATGACTTATTCTGACACCAAAAATTATCTCTTGTAAGAGATTAAACTTATTACCAAATCGTTTTATGGTATATTTATAAGCCTTAATTTTGTTATTTCTAAGTTCTGAAACTACTCACAGCTTGATCTTGAGCACAAAAACCGTCAAAACTGCAATTTGGAGTCAGCGAATAAACCTTTTTCGAAGAAAATAATGTTCATCAGAATCTTTTTCCTTATAATTTCATAACATTTTTTATGATTAAATAAAAATATTATTCGAAGCATTTTATATTGGATTTTCCTAATAAATGGGGGTATGGACAATGTCACATACCCCATGATTTTCTTCAATTATTCAATTGAGACTTTCCGATCTCGACTTGAATTTAAGCCTTTACCAAAGTCTTACTAGACTTCGATTTACTAGTCGCCACTAATTGACCCAAAATGGAGCCACTATTCTGCTTCGCATCCCCAAATAACATCTTGGTATTATCCTTGTAGAACAGGGGATTATCCACACCAGCATAACCGCTAGAAAGACTGCGCTTCATAACCACTACCTGACTAGCATTCCAAACCTCCATCACAGGCATTCCTGCAATCGGACTGTTGGGGTCTTCCAAAGCGCTAGGATTAACCGTATCATTAGCACCAATTACTAGTACTACATCAGTTTCCCCAAAGTCCTCATTAATCTCATCCATCTCCAGGACAATATCGTAGGGAACCTTAGCTTCTGCCAATAGCACATTCATATGTCCTGGCATTCTACCAGCCACTGGATGGATGCCAAAACGCACCTTAACTCCCTGCTTACGTAGAATCTTGGTAATGTCAGACACAGGATGTTGTGCTTGGGCTACCGCCATACCGTAGCCAGGAACAATAATTACACTCTTGGCTTCGCGCAACAATTCCACTGTTTCATCAACCGTAGTAGAAGTAGCTTCTCCGGTTATCTGAGTGCTACTAGCACTAGCATTACCATCTCCGGTACCAAAACCACCCATAATTACGCTGAAAAAGGAGCGATTCATCGCTGTACACATAATGTAGCTGAGAATCGCACCACTACTACCAACCAAAGCTCCTGTAATAATCAGCAAGTCATTAGATAGCATAAAGCCTGCTGCAGCGGCTGCCCAACCAGAATAGCTGTTAAGCATAGAGATAACCACAGGCATATCCGCGCCACCAATGGCTGCAACCAAATGGATACCTAATACGCAGGCAATACCGCTCATAATAAGCAAAGAAATTAAGCCTGTAGTACCTTCTGCTGCCATAAATGGGAAACCAAACCCAATCACAGCACCAAGCATGGCTAAATTCAGGAAATGGCGCGCTGGCAAAGTTAAAGGCTTACTACTGACAATGCCACGTAGCTTGCCAAAAGCAACAATTGAACCAGTAAAAGTTACCGCGCCAATAAAGACACCAATGTAAATTTCCAGTTGGTGAATTGTCTCTTCTACTCCCACCAGGGAGGGGTCAGGTCCCAAATAGCTAGCGATTCCTACCAAAACCGCAGCCAAACCAACGAAACTGTGGAGAATGGCTACCAACTCTGGCATCGCCGTCATCGCCACACGAGCCGCCAAAATAGAGCCGATAATAATTCCGGGAATAATCGCCACAATCAGGGTTCCATACCCCGTTACTTGAGAGCCTAACGCCGTAGCGATAAAGGCAATCAGCATACCTGCGATGCCGAAAAGATTGCCCTTGCGAGCAGTTTCCTGATTAGACAAGCCTCCCAAACTAAGGATAAACAAGGCACTAGCCGCAATATAAGCGACTGTAACAAGGTTAGTTGACATTACTGAGTCCTTTTTTATTGGTCATTGGTAATTAGTCATTGATTATTCACTGCAGACAATGACTATTTTTGGAACATTTTCAGCATTCTTTGGGTAACGAGAAAACCACCGGAAATGTTGATGGTACCAATTAAAATCGCAATCGCGCCCAGTATAGTTGTCGGCGAAGCTAGAGAACCAGAAATCTGGAGCATACCACCGATAATAATAATGCCGCTAATCGCATTGGTCACACTCATCAAAGGTGTATGCAAGGCAGGAGAAACATTCCAAATTACCTGCCAACCTACGAAACAAGCCAGCACAAACACCGTGAAGTGAGACAGAAAAGACGAGGGTGCGCCAATACCAATCCCAATCAAAGCTAAACCTGCCAAAACAGGGAAGAGGAAACTACCAATACCCTTTCCTTTTTCCTCCTCTGCTTCCATTTCCGCCGCAGGAGTAGCAGCAGTTTTTGCCTCTGTTTTTGGGGCTTCTGGCGCTTTTTGGGGCTTTGGTGGTGGCCAAGTAACCTGTCCTTCGTGAAGAACTAAAGCACCGCGAATTACCTCATCTTCCATGTCAACTCGGTAATCTGAGGAACCACCCATATCCTTAAGCAAATGACACAGATTGGTACCATAAAGCTGACTGGATTGGTTCGCCATACGGCTTGGTAAATCCGTTAAACCAATGATGGTAACACCCTTGTAGTTATAAATCTCATTGGGCTTAGTCACACCGCAGTTACCACCTTGTTCCGCAGCCAAATCCACAACCACAGAACCTTCCTTCATACTCTCCACCATCTCTTGGGTGATGAGTAAAGGTGCTTTTTTCCCTGGAATCAAAGCCGTGGTAATAATAATATCTACTTCCTCGGCTTGCTCGGCAAACAAAGCCATCTCCGCCTCGATGAATTCCTTACTCATCACCTTGGCGTAACCGCCTTGCCCAGTGCCGTCTTCCTCGAATTCTAACTCTAGGAACTCGGCACCCAAGCTTTCCACCTGTTCCTTAACCACAGGGCGGGTATCAAAAGCGCGTACCACTGCACCTAAACTACTGGCTGCACCAATTGCGGCCAAACCAGCAACCCCAGCGCCAATAATCAATACCTTCGCTGGTGGTACCTTTCCCGCTGCAGTAATCTGTCCAGTAAAAAAGCGACCAAAATTATTCGCCGCTTCCACCACCGCGCGATAACCAGCAATATTTGCCATCGAACTGAGGGCATCCATTTTCTGGGCGCGGCTGATGCGAGGAATCGCATCCATTGCCAATACCGTAGCTTGTCTCTCGGCTAATTTCGCCAACAAATCTGGATTTTGGGCAGGCCAAATGAAGCTAATTAAAGTGCCACCTACAGGCAACAATTCTGTTTCGTGAATACCTAATTGGGTATTCATTTCCGGGGCACGAACTTTGAGTATCAAGTCTGCTGTCTGCCACAAATTTTGGGTCTGTGATATTATCTGACATCCCACCTGTTGATAAGCAGCATCAGAGAAATTTGCTAACTCCCCTGCGCCCGATTCAACTAGCACCTCAAAACCCATTTTTTGCAATACTTTAACTGTATTGGGTGTGGCAGCTACTCGACGTTCGCCAGGATAAACTTCCTTAGGAATACCAATTTTCAGACTAGTTTTTTTCTGTTCATGGTCGTCCGTTTTCACCTCTTGGGCAACGGCTACTGTCATAAAACCTCCTTAAACTTTCCTTGTGGACTCAACAGGTTGCAGAGCTATTGGTCTTGGTGAGTAATTGTCACTTTTCTAACACTGTTAGGGGCAATACTATATCGATCCCCTGCTTTCTTACATGATCCTTAACTTGCTTTTTAGTATTGGGAAAGCAACTTTTTCGAGATCCCTACGTCTGTTGTTGCGCTGCTCAACTTTAACCCAATGCCATTGGCAAATAGGTAAAGTTTAGTAACATATATCTTGCGATGCTTTAAATTTTGAGTTTTGCGTCTATGTTTTCTCGGAAATTTGTTCGACCCGGTTTGGTCTCAACTCTCGCTGTTGCTAGTTGTCTAATTGGCGGTATGCCCTTGCTCAGCTATGCCCAGAGTAACCCTGGATTCACAATTTTTAGCGGTATCCCACGGGAAAATCAGTTGGGTTATCACCTCGATTTTGGTGGCCAACCCAATGCCTTCGATCGCTACAAATTGCGCATTCCTGCCACTAAAATGGAAATAGGCGTAGCACAAATCGCGATTTCCTATCCCGACTACTACGATGGCAAATTTGACACCGGAGGCATCGAAGTGCGTGTTAATGGCAAATCATTGCCCCTCTCGGAAGTAAATTGGGACAAAGAAAACCAACTAGTGCAAATTTACCTCGATGAAGCAATAGAAGCAGGCAATGGAGTGGAAATAGTCTTCTCCAATGTCAAAAATCCTCGCTTTGGTGGTACCTATTACTTCAATTGCCAAATTCTCTCTCCCGGTGACATTCCTCTACCCCGTTACCTAGGAACCTGGATTCTCAGCATCGGTCGCTCAGGCAACTAATTTAGTGTAAATCTAGTATAATTATAGATTGTGACTTTTTATTAAGTCAGCAATAGTAAACTCGACCAGGAGATAATTCCGTGACTCAGCGCACCCTGGGTGGTACGACTCGCAAACAAAAAAGAACCTCTGGTTTCCGCGCTCGAATGCGAACCAAAAATGGTCGCCGGGTGATTAGAGCCAGGAGGAAAAAAGGACGCTATCGTTTATCGGTCTAGATCGCATTTACCATCATGAGAGGTAAATGGCTATGGATGGCACGGGTAATCTCACATAAATCCTAAGGGTGTGGGATTGCCTCAAGCCAATCGTCTTAAGCACAGACGAGATTTTAAGGAAATTTATCAGCACGGGAGTCGCTACGCCCGTCGCCATTTAGTTCTGATTACATTACCAGCGATTTCAGCAACGACCGCAACCAGCACTAAAATCGGTATTGTCGTCAGCCAAAAAGTGAGTAAGAAAGCGGTGGTGCGCAACCGAATCAAGCGGCGAATTCGGGCTGCTTTGCAAAGCTTAATCCCAGATATAGCAAAGGGTTGGCGATTAGTAGTGATTGTAAGACCCAGAGCTCTTGAGTGCGAATATGAACATTTTTTGCGAGAATTAGAACAGTTGTTGCGACAAGCAGAGGTATTGGATGGGCATTAGAGAGAACACCTTTTTTGAGGGAGGTCCCCATATTGGTGATTTAATTATTAATATTTTATTAGGATTTACAGTAATCTGTTTACCCTTAACCATTGGAGCTGTAGTACGTGCTCTCTGGCTACGCTACAAGGTAACCGATAGACGCATTTCCATTAGCGGTGGCTGGATGGGACGTGATCGCACCGATCTTATTTACTCAGATGTGGTAAGAATCGGCAAAATTTCTCGCGGCATTGGACTATGGGGTGATATTGTGGTCACTCTCAAAGACAAAAGTCGCCTAGAAATGCGGGCAGTGCCAAAACATAGAGAAATATATGAATATATTGCGGAAAAAGCCGCAGCTAAAACTGGCAAACCTCTAGAAGCAATTAAACTTCAGTAAAATCTTGGAAATTTATAAGTCCCAGTTGCAACTCGACTGGGTTATTACTGACTAGTTCCCGAATTAGTCCCAGATGCACTGAAGACAAATTTTAGATAAATTAAACTCAGAAAAACTTAACAGTACTAAGGCTTAACTGCAAACGAATGGATTTTGGTATCGGGTTTCTTTCCACTAATATTATGCTGCCAATCCTGGATTTCTTCTACGGGATTGTGCCTAGCTATGGCTTTGCCATTATTGCGCTGACATTGGTAATCCGCTTTGCCGTGTATCCTCTAAGTGCGGGACAAATTCGCAACATGAGGCGCATGAAAGTTGGTCAACCTGTCATGCAAAAGCGAATTAAAGAAGTTCAGGAACGTTATAAAGATGATCCTGCAAAACAGCAGCAAGAAATGTCTGCTATTTACAAAGAATTTGGTAATCCTCTGGCGGGTTGCTTACCCCTGCTATTGCAAATGCCAATTCTGTTTGCTCTCTTTGCTACCTTGAGGGGATCGCCTTTCTCTAATATTAACTACAACGTCAATCTGCAAATTTTGCCTGAAGCTCAAATTGAGCGAGTGCAACTCCAACCTTTTTCCACTAAGCCACAGAATATCTACATTAGTGATGGTGTACACTACCCTATGGCAGCTTTATTGCCAGGTGGCAGTAAGTTGGCAGTGGGAGATACAACCAAAATCGAATTTCAAACTAGCGAAGGTAAGCCCCTAGAAAAGCTAGCTGCTGAATACAGCCGAGATGATATCCAACCCCAATGGGAAGTTACCAAAGGGGAAGAGCGTGTGACTATCAACGAAGATGGAACAATCACCGCTTTAGAACCAGGGGAAGTAACCATTCAGGGTACAATCCCCGGTATCGCTGCTAACAAGGGATTTCTCTTTATCCAAGCCTTGGGTAGTGTTGGTGCTGTGGATGAAAATGGTAATATTCATTGGGACATCCTAGGCATGGTACTATTCTTTGGTGTTAGCTTGTATGTCAACCAGTTACTCACAGGTCAGCAAGCAGCCACTGGTCCTAATGCTCAACAACAGCAGATGATTACCAAGCTGACTCCAGTGTTGTTTTCGGGAATGTTTTTGTTCTTCCCCTTACCTGCTGGTGTTTTAATGTATATCGTCATTGCCAATGTGTTCCAAACCCTCCAAACTTTTATTCTGATGAGGGAGCCTTTGCCAGAAAACTTGCAAAAGATTGTGGAAATGCAAGAAAAAGAAGAGAAAAAGCAGCAAGGGCGAGAAACGCTACCTTTTGAGAAGCGATCTAAAAAGAAAGAAAAAACATCAGGTTAGGTTAATGAACGAGCAATTAGAGCGTGGTAAAGATTGGCTAGAGAAATTGTTGCAGCTTATGGGAGTACCTGCACAAGTTACAACCTCAATTAAAAAAGAGGGTGAAGCTGAAGAAAATTGGCTGATTGTAGAGGCGGCTAATTTAACATCAGAACAAGTGCAAAC
>CAZWGS010000129.1:0-13040 GCA_964633315.1 uncultured bacterium
AAGATTACTGCCCAACCAAAGAGTGCGAAATAAAATGGTTTGTAGCTGGGTAATTTACGTGTCTTAGTTCCATTTTTTGCTTCCGGAAACGTTCTTTCTGGAGGTAATATTTCCGCTGATAGAGAAGTAAATATTTCTGGTTCAATTTCTGGAGATGGAGTAGATCTAATAAAGTTCTTTGTTTCTGCCTCAGTTTCTTCTTCAATAAAACTTTCTGGCTCCTTTGAAGCGATTACATGCTCTAATTCACTCCAGGTCAAATTACCCACAATTCCGTCTGCTAATAAGTTGTGGTTACGTTGGAAAGCAATTACAGATTCTTGAGTCTTGGAGCCATAAATTCCATCTATTTGCCCCTCATAGTAGCCCAAGGTCATTAGCTGCTTTTGCAATTCCTTTACCTCTTCACTCCTACTACCAAAACGAACTACATTTCTCGAAATAATATCAGCTTTAAAAGCAATAGATACAGCTTCTGGTGGACTCACACAGGGTAGCGATTCAGGATTAGATAACTGGTTTTGATCTTGCTGCTCAATAGAATCACAACCTAAGTAGTTAAGATTAACTGCTTGATGGTTAGTTGCACTGCAATTAGTGCAAGTGAGGAGTAATAAGGTAGAAAGATCAGCCATGAGTAATTTTATGATTTGTTGTTTATGATTCGTTATTTATTATTTGTTATTTGTTAACTTGCTATCTCTGCTTCCCCTATACTTTGAGCCAGACTCCATCTCTACTTCCAATATTATTTGGCTGACAACGGGTCATCAGTAATGTTAATTTGGTACCAACCCAAATTTTGCTTCGCTTTCTTCTCTAGCCATTTCTTAAATAGTTCCTCAATCAGTCGCTGACGCATCCCCTCATCTAGTGTGGCGGGTAACCATTTCTCTACACGTACAATTACCCACCAATCTCCAAGAAGAAAAGGTTTTTTCAGTAGTCCAACTTCACTTTGAGATAAGATTTGAGTTAGCTGAGGATGAAGGGTGCTTACTTCCACTGGTCCAACTAATCCACCTGTATTGACTTCAGAACCTGTAGAATATTGACGAGCTAGTTCAGAAAAATTGTTTTCCCCACTCTCCAATTTGGAATACAGTTGCTCAATTAAGTTAGATTCTGTCTTTTTGATGCGCAGTAGCCAATAAACAACTTGAGCTAATTGTTGTTGGCGCTGGCTAAAATATTCTGGTAGCTGTTGACCCCAAGTTAACTGCTTGAATTTAGCTAACTTGACTTCTCGTGCTATTTTAGCGGCTAAGACTTCACTAGTAATTCCTCGCTTTTGCTGCCAACTTTCCTGTTGCTCTTGTGTGTTAAGCTGTTGTTGCTGATAAAATTTTTGACGAGTAGTAACTAGTTCTTTTTCACTGCAATCAAAAGCTGCAACGGCATCATCAATAATTACCTCTTGTACTAGTTGAGGTAGCAGTTGATAACGCTCTAATAAATCAATTATTTCCTCTGAACTAATTAGGCGATCGCCTACTTTCAGTACTGTACTCTTGAGCATGGCATAAATATAAATACAGCCATACCTTTTTTCTTCTACTAGCTACCAGATCCGGAATTATTGGAATATAGAGGTGTGGACTACAGGATGCAGGGAGATGAGCAGTTGATTAGATAATTAATTATCTACAGGTAAATAATAACTAATAAAAATAACAAACAATTAATAATCAATAACTAATACTTGATATCTTCAGAGCAGCTATTTTCACTTTGGTTAAGACATATTTTTTGAGCTTGCTCGAGATCAGTTTTTGCTGCTTGGTAATCGCCTTGTTTGCTATAAGCTAAACCCCTAGCATGATAAGCTAGGGCATAATTGGAATCGCGATTAATCGCCTCAGTATAATCTGCAATCGCTCCCCGAAAATCCCCCATAATCTGCCTAGCTATGCCGCGATCATAATAAGCTTTGGCATGATGAGGATTTAATTTAATCGCTCTATCATAATCTTCTATCGCTCCTTGAATATCTTCCAAGCGACGGCGTACTAAACCACGATATTTATATCCTAGGGCAAAGTCTGGCTTGAGATTAATCGCTTTGGTACAATCTAGCAGTGCACTTTCAAGATCGCCTTGATTAGAAACTGCTAAGCAGCGATTAGCATAAGTTTCAGGATTAGTATTATCTAACTCAATCGCTCTATTGTAATCTTCAATTGCAGCCTTTTCATTTCCTAAATTCGCCTCAACTAAACCTCGATGGGCATAGGCAACAGCAAGGTCAGAATCCAGCTCAATTGCCGTAGTATAATCAGCTAGCGCTCCTTTATTATCTCCAAGTTTAAAGCGAATATCACCTCTTTGCCAATAAATTTGAGCATGGGACACTCCTAATTCTATTGCTTGGTTAAAATCCGCCAGTGCCTTGGGATTACTTTGCAAGCGATAGTAAGCAAAACCTCGGCGATAATAAGCTTTCCCACTCTTAGGAGCTAGGGCAATTACTCTAGTATATTCTGCCACAGCCTGCTCATCATTTTCTTTTTCTTCAGCTAAACCTCGATGCCATAGCCACTGATATTTCAGACCACTATAAATTTGAGGAGAACAGATTGACAAAGCGATCGCTAGAATCGTGCTCACTAGTACGAACCATAGCTTATATGATTCATAAGATCTATTTTTACCAAACCAATAATTAATTCTTGTTTGACTCAATAAATCCCTTTTCTTCCATGCTTCTAAATCTGCGATCACAGCATCAATACCTAAATAAATATCTTTGCTATCTACACCAAGCATTTTGTTAATAATTGTGGCTAACTCTGGAGTTAAATCAGCTTGATTTTGCCAGAAATATCCTGTATTTTCTTGAAGTGCAAACTTGTTTTGTAATCGCAATAATTTAGCCTGAGATAATCCTGTCATTCCTTGCAAAGCAATCATGGCAACATCATGAATATACCCAGTTTCTTGCTGCTGTTTTTGCTGCCATTCTCGTGGTGAATAAGCATATTCTTGAGTGCCATTTACTTGACTCAATTCTTTGGCAAACAAACCAAATTTAGTTGGTGCTGTTTCAATACAATCAAAATCTGTTAGAACTAACTTTTTATCACTGTGACGGCGAATAATATTATGGGGGCTGAGGTGAAAATGAATCATCTGATAGCGACTCAAAAAATTCACTATCTCCAAAATTTCTTTAACCAGAGCAATTACCTGAATCTCTGATAACCTTTTCGCATAGGCAATTTCTGCCGCTAAAGAGCGACCAGCCACAAATTCACGGACTAGATAAAAGTCATGATTATCAGTGAAGTGAGCTATATGTGCAGCTATTTGCTCGTGATAGCTAATTTTGCTGACTATCTCTGCATTTTGCTTCAGCAGAGCACCAAAATATTTATTCTGTATCTGATGGTTTTTACTCGTGAATAGCCTCTTGATAACGTATTTGGGGTAACCAGCAATTTTCACATCAGCAACAAGATAGGTTTCCCCCCATTCACCATAACCAATAACTTTAATGAGTTGATAATGTCCTCCTAGTAATTTTGGTTTGACCATTGGTAGCGCCACTCAAATCTTAGCAAGAAGCATGGTACAGGTAGTGTTATAGATACATTAGTCAAAAACTAATCAGATATTCCACCTCAAGTTGTTTTTCCCTCTAGTTCAAGTACAACAAAAGGCATGACACTGTTTTCCTCTATAAAACTTAAAATTAGTGCAACTCAAACTCTTAATTAAACTGTGTTTCCAATCCATAGTTATAAAGTTTGTTTGCATATTAATCCTAATACGTATTAATTCAGCTATGATTTGCCCTATGAATTAAATTTTAGTTAGTAACGGCATAACTAATTTTTACTGTAGCTAAAAAAATACTAAGTTATCTTAACTGCTAGTTTAGATTTATGAAGCATTACGCTGACGAATGGATCCAGGAATGGTGTCAAGAGAATGGGTGGACAGATTTATTTATAGAGCGCTACAACAATTACTGGGCATTTCCTCCCGGTGCGGTGATGCCAGAACCCATTCCACCTCATACCCTAAGATTAATTAAAGCCAGTAAAGGCTTTAGTCAAGAAGAGCGGATTTGGTCGACAACTGCAATTATTGTTGCTATTGTGGCTACAATTTTGAGTTACCTAACCCAATGTCCTCTTCCTCTGGTGTTTGCTTTTGCTTTTGGTGCAGTGACAGTGGCACAGCTTGAAGTAGAAGATATCTAGGTATTAGTTGTCACGAGGAATCCTTGCAGTGGGAAGCCCTGTCTCTTCAGAGCAGGGAGGAACACTATATATTGTCTGTTTGCTTTCTAGCTCTACCCAATCCTCACCCTCTCAAGAGTATGTTTCTAACAAAGTGATAATTTCTCAATTTAGAGTTAACTGAAAAACAAGCTTTTCTCCCCTAGCTTCCCCAGCTCCCAAAATCTTAACCAGGGAGCATCAATTTTTTTGAGGCATTTGTTGGCGATTGTAAAAGATTGTTGCTTTGTTTTTCATAAATGAGACGTTCGTCCCCGTAATCTCCTATGTTCATAATCGACATCGTCAAACGACAAAGTTGACGGACATTAATCAGAGTTAATCACAAGGAGAGTTCAATGCTAGATGCATTTTCCAGAGCCGTAGTTTCGGCAGATGCTAGCACCAGCCCCGTAGCAGACATCGATGCTCTAAAGGCTTATGTTGCTTCCGGTAACAGACGCTTAGATGCAGTAAACGCAATCGCTTCCAACGCTAGCTGCATGGTTTCCGACGCAGTAGCTGGTATGATCTGCGAAAACCAAGGTTTAATCCAAGCTGGTGGTAACTGCTACCCCAACCGTCGTATGGCTGCTTGCTTGCGTGATGCTGAAATCATCCTCCGCTACGTAACCTACGCTCTATTAGCTGGTGATGCTTCTGTACTTGATGATCGTTGCTTAAACGGTTTGAAAGAGACCTACGCTGCTTTAGGTGTACCCACCACTTCTACCGTTCGTGCAGTTCAAATCATGAAGGCTCAAGCTGCTGCTCACATCAAAGATCAGCCTAGCGAATCCTTTGCTGGTGCTAGATTGCGCATCATGGGCGCTACCGTTACCGAAGATCGTTGCGCTAGCCTCGTTGCTGAAGCATCCAGCTACTTCGATCGCGTGATTACAGCTTTAAGCTAAGCTAATCGCTCGTCATCCAGTGCTATTAGTAAATCAGCTACTAGCCAAACCAAAGAAAATCAATACTCGATCAAAGTTAATTGGGAGATAGAAACTAATGAAATCAGTTGTTACTACAGTTGTTGCAGCTGCTGATGCGGCTGGCCGTTTTCCTAGCAGTTCCGACCTAGAGTCCGTACAGGGTTCCATTCAGCGCTCTGCTGCTCGTTTAGAAGCTGCTGAGAAGCTAGCTGCTAACCTTGACGCTGTTGCTGGAGAAGCTTACAATGCTTGCATTGAGAAGTACCCCTACCTCAACAACCCTGGTGAAGCTAACTCCACCGACACTTTCAAAGCTAAGTGTGCTCGTGACATCAAGCACTACATGCGCCTCATCCAATACTGCCTAGTTGTTGGTGGTACTGGTCCTTTGGATGAGTGGGGTATTGCTGGTGGCCGTGAAGTTTACCGTGCTTTAAACCTACCTACCGCTCCCTACGTTGCAGCTCTAAGCTATGCTCGTAACCGTGGTTGCGCTCCTCGTGATTTGTCTGCTCAAGCTTTAGTTGAGTACAATGCACTTCTCGACTACGCTATCAACTCCTTGTCCTAGTGACATCGGTTGATTAGAGCTCTAGTTAGCATCTAATTATCTAAGGGATTCTAGGTCTGTTGCTTTGCCAAAGTGAGGTTGAGTTACCGACGGAGAATCCCTTAGTTTTGTCATGGTTGAAATATGGATAAACGCTTTTTTAAGCTCTTCAATTTGACAGAAGAAGAGGCGATTACTCTTTTAGATACTCCCCAAGATCAGCTTGGAGAAGATGATTCACGCTATATTGCTGCGTCTCATCTCGTAAATTTTTCCACTCCAGAATCCATTCAAGCTCTAATTAGAGCAGTTCAAAACACCGAACCATCATTAGATAACCGCATCGTGCGCCGCAAGTCAGTAGAAACCTTGGGGCGACTAGAAGCAAAAGAAGCATTACCCATCATTCGCACCTGCCTAGCAGACAGCGATTGCTACACCGTGGAAAATGCGGTTTGGGCGGTGGGAGAAATTGGCACTGATGATCAAGCTATCCTTGAAGAAATTACTCAATTATTGGCAAAACCGGGACAAACCTATCGGGTAATTATCCAAACCTTAGCCAAGCTAGATTATAAGAGCGCTATAGAGCGTATTCGTCCCTTTATGGAAGTAGAGGATGAACCCATAGCTAGTGCTGCTATTGCAGCTGTCAGTGGCTTGAGTGGCGATTATAGCCAGATGCATCGAGTAGTTGATTTTCTCCAACATTCTCACCGTAACGCCCGTCGTGCCTGCATTCAAGACCTAATTGATACTCGCTACTACCCAGCCATACCCCAGATTGCTTGCTGTCCAGTATCTGTCGTTTTTCGTTTGCGAGGGATACGGATTTTGGCTGATGCTGGCAGGGAAAAGCAAGAAATTACCTTTGAGGAAATTCAGCCGAGTTTAGAGCAAACCCTGCGCGATAATCCCCATGATTTGGAACTAGTCCATGAGTATGATCAACCACCAAGTATAAATTTCTTGATTCGGGAATTATATGACATTGATTTTGGTCGCTGCTATCTCGCTAGCCAAACCTTGGTGGATGCCCATGCTATGCAAGCACCTGATGCTTTACTCCAAACCTATGCAGATGAAGCACACAGCGATTATGGTGCCCATTACCATGTAATGAAAATCTTAGGTTGGCTCCGATATGCTCCTGCCTATGATTTGCTAGTAGAAGCACTGCATAACCCGCAACCACAGTTCCAAAAATCCCGCACTGCAGCCGCCATTGCTTTGGGAGAATTAGGCGATTCGCGAGCAATTGAGGAATTGAAAAAGAGCCTGGAAACTAAAATTTGGGAGCTTAAATACGCTGCTCTTATGGCTTTAGAGCAACTTGGTGATACTAGCGCTAGTAGCATGGTTGCTCAAGATTCTGATTGGTTGGTGCGGGCTAAAGCAGCTCAGTTAATTAATAAGTAATCAGTCTAATTTTTACATTTACCTGACTAAACTATGACTACAGATTCTTTATTTGAACAACTAAAACACCCCAATCCCCACCTACGAGATCGGGCAATGCTGGAACTAGCAGAAATTAGCGATGAAACAATAATTTCCCGTTTAATGAGTGTTTTAGATGAGGAGGATGTGGTTTATCGGCGGGCAGCGGTGAAAACTCTAGGTGCAATTGGTAAAGATACCGTCTCACCTCTGGTAGAGTCACTGCTCAATAGTGACAATGTTACAGTTAGGGGCAGTTGTGCCAAAGCATTAGCGCAAGTGGCAATTAATTATCGAGATCAGCCTTTCCCCTCAGAAGGTTTAGAAGGCTTAACAAAAGCACTTGATGACCCCAATCCAGTGGTTCATGTTGCTGCTGTTATGGCGCTAGGAGAAGTGGGTAATCCTGCATTTGATATTTTAGTTGAGTCATTAAACACAACAGACAATCCAGCTTTGCAGGTAACGATTGTTAATACACTAGCTTCTTTGGGTGATATACGTGCAGAAGAAATACTCCAAGCAGTTATCGATGATGAAAACTTTGATTCCTATGTACGTGAATCAGCCACAAGTGCATTGCCACGTTTGGATCAGGTAATTAAATATAAGGAAATAAATGCTCAACGTTTTCAAGCTAAATCAACAACTAATGATGGTGATGATAGTTCTAAGTTAAGTAGTTCAATTGCAGCTAACTTAGAAACTCCCATGAAGGCACCTTTAGTTGATAACGGCGCTAACTATGACAATACTCGTAAGCGCTTTCGAATCGCTTTTGTCAGCAAAACCTCTGCTGCTAGGTTGAAAAAATTGAGTGTACAGCAACGTGTAGTAAAGTACAGCCAAATGTCTCGGCAAATTCAGAATATTCAAAAATTAGGTGGCAAGATTCTAAGCGTTACTGAAGTTGTTTAAGCTTTTTCTTTTTTGCTTGAGGAACCAGATAATATTTTGCTCAACCTCTTAATTACTTGAAATTGAGAGGATGTTTCTTAATGGAAAAAATAAAACTAAATTGTTTTTAATTTTTGTAACTTTGTTTTCCATAAACAAGACTAAGGTAGGGGTTATTGTCCTATAGTCTGACCTAGCTAGTTAACCAAAATGAATTGACTTCATAGTCAATTCCTTAGCTGTCAAAGGAAAATTCAATTTGATACTTTTCACAGAAAGGGTTGGGAAACCCATTTTTTCAAAGATGGGAGGGATAGCCGCCCACCGCTTTGTTATTTATTATTTGACAAACAACCAACAACTAACAACAAACAACACGAAATCCTTAGTGCTTTAGCCGGGGGATGAGTTAAAGAATTGTAGTTGATTTCAATGCTATTTCTGGGTTGAGCACAGGTTGAATTTAATATTTAACAGCTTTTTAACAGGTAATTTAGCGCTTTTTCAATTCTGTTTTAATTACAATTTTTCTAGATATTAAGGAGAAATCAAAATGAGTCATTTAGTAGTACTTGCAACAACAATTCCCCATACTGCTTCCTGGAGTCCCCTAGTAGGTATAGTAATGATTATCTGCAATGTTTTGGCAATTTTTTTGGGTAAATCAACAATGGCTACCCCCAATGCAAAACCTGATTTACCAATGCCAGAAATGTTTGGTGGTATGGGATGGCC
This sequence comes from uncultured bacterium, assembly GCA_964633315.1. GTDB lineage: Bacteria > Cyanobacteriota > Cyanobacteriia > Cyanobacteriales > CAWCAG01 > CAZWGS01. The sequence continues at coordinate 8,781 of CAZWGS010000129.1, forward strand.
CGCTCTATTGGCAACAACCAGTTTAGGTCATGTTATCGGATTTGGGGCAATTTTAGGATTAGCTAATATAGGTATTTTGTAGGATCTAAAAATGGGTTAACGCTTAATGTTAACCCATATACCAGCATCATTAGCTGATGAGTATGTCAAATATCTTCCTCTGAACGCCGGGCAAGTTGAGAAATTGCCAACTTGAAGATTGTTTGTACTGCTGTTTCCTGTTCCCCAGCTAAAGCATTTTCTAAAGCTTCTATGACACTAACATCACCAATTTTCATCAGTGCTAAAGCCGCCGCTTTACGAGTTTCCCACCCTTGGTGAGACAAAAGTTGTAGCAAGGGGGGAACTGCTGGTTTATAGCTAAGGTTACCCAATACAGCAGCTGCTTCACAGCGTACCATTTCCTCTGAATCGCCTAGGGCATCAACCATAACTTGAAATGCCCTCTCTTCATCAGGATCATCCTGAGCAACTTTGGCAATCGCACCTACCACTGCATAACGGATTTCTGCCGATTCTGCATTAATTTGCTCATATAACAAATGCTTGGCTTCCGCCCCAATAAATGCCAGTGCCCAAGCTGCGTGTCCCTTGGTGCTCTCAGGAAGTTCTGGAGACGCTAAAATATCCAATAGTCTGGGTACAGCCGTCTCACCCATTCTCGCTAAAGCACCTACTGATGAACCCTTAACCACTGTATCCTCATCATTTAACAGGGCGTGGATTAAGTCGGGAACAGCAGTGATATCGGCAATAATAGTCAAGGTTTTGGCAGCAGCCCTACGCACCACAACATTCTGATGATGAGCTAAAGCCTCCACCAAAAAAGGAGTTGCTGGTGTGCCAATTTGACCCAGAGTTTCTGCAAAACGCAGCCTGACTGTTCCTCGCGCATCACCCAGACACTCTACCATTTGCCTTAGCAGTAAATGATCATTAACGTCAAAGGTATCTAGGGTAATCTGTTCAGTAATTCGCTCCATCAGCTCATCTGTCTGCTGCTGATTAAGTATAAGGCTGATATCTTCAGATGGAGTTTTGGAGTTGGTCATTGCAGTATAATCTCAACTCCTACTGACCAGAAACAAGAGCGTCATGCTGAGTACGCAGTGCCTCAATTGTGGCATCAATTTTAGCTAATTCTGGCTCTAATTGTTTCATTACTGCAGACTTCATCAACTTAGCTCGTTTTGCCGCATCAAGGGTATCGTTTTCTAGTCTTTCTCGATATTTCTCAAATTCAGCAATTACTTCTGCTAGTTCCTGTGGTGTTAACTTTTCTTGTGTTGTGGTCTCTGAAGTTTCAGCCATGTCTTTTTTCCTTAATTGCTAATTACTCTTGGTGAGATTACTATCTTCCCAGATTGCCTTGCTTTTAACTCATCCCCAGCTCAACCACAAAGAATGAGAGTATTGTTAGTTGTTAGTTTTTGCTTGTTTGTCAAACAACAAATAATAAATAACCAAGGGTTGGGCAGCTATTACTGAGACAAAAGATCAGCTAAATGTTCGGCTGCGCCACCTATTCAATCGAGCTTCGCCAATTGTTGCCAATCTTTGAGTATCAGCAATTTGAGCCTTTAAAGCTGCTATTTGCTCAGCTTGGGCATCTACCTTAGCTTGCAAAGAGCGATTTTTATCAGCTACAGTGGATGCACTTGCCAATTGCCCACCACCAGTAATTGAATAACCAATTGTAGCAAAGGGACGCAAATCAGATAATCGCCGTTGCAAAGTTGCAATCTCTGCTTCCTGTTCCTGCATTTGGCGCTCTAAAGCTTGGTTTGCTATTGCTTGAGCATTTGGAGTCATCTGCACTGGAGGTTTTGGCTTGAGTACCTTGGCAAGTAAGAGACCCACATCTGTCTGTTTCTCTACACAATAGGGAGCTTTGCGAATCAATTGTCGCGTCAGCTGAGCTTGATTGTTAGTTGCCAAATTCTTATCACTACTGGAGGCACTGCGCAACAGTTCCAACATATTGGTAAATTCCAGCATTGACTGTCCTGGCTGGGTTTTATAGCCTCGGTAGAAAGGTACTAAATTTTCACCAAAGGCATTTTGATACTCATCACTATTAATATAAGAATCAATATCGGCCTCAAAACCACTATTATCTAAAACACTGCTGTGATAACGCATCTCTTCAAAGTTATCAGGAGCACGACCCAATAAATGTTTAAAATTAAGCTCAATGGCGCGATAACGATAGCAATTATCAAAGAAACGAGAACGATACAGCTCAGACTTTGCCAACTGACGTACAAATTCCCTAACACTAATCTCACCTTGCTTCAGTTGAGATTCTGGCACCACTAAACGCTCGCTTTCCATCACATAAGCATTACCCAAAACCTGGCGATAAACTGCTCGAATTACTATCTCTGCTTCAGATTCTGAAAATCCTGGAGACAATTCAATGGGGTCTGTTTCCTTAAAGGGTTTATATGCTTGATAGAATTGCTGCTGTCGGTCTAGAGTTGCATCTGAGAAAACTTGAGGCCGTTTCTTGCTGGTAGATGGACTAGCAGCAGAATGCTTTAATCCCAAAACTTTCTCCAATAATTTGTTGACATCTGTCAGTGGCTGTGGCGGTTTCCAGGCTAAAGGTACAATAGCACTAGGCTGATTGGTCATAATTGACTGGTTCAAGCGAGAGCTATTTCTATAGCTTTCATCTTTATCACTGCTAGAAGCACCGCGTAAGAGTTGGAACATATGAGTGAAGCCAACCATCTTTTTGCCTGGTTGGGTTTTGTAACCGCGATAGTAGGGGACTACATCTTCTCCAAATGCTTCGCTATATTCCTCGCTATCAATATAGGAATCAATATCTGCCTCATATCCTGCTTGATCTAGAATCTGGCTATGATAAGTAGTCTCTTCATAGCTTTCAGGTGCTCGACCTAGCAAATGTTTAAAATTAAGCTCAATAGTACGAGATCGAGGACAATCTTCCACAAAGCGGGAGCGGTAAAGTTCTGATTTTGCTAAATGACGCACAAATTCTCTGACACTAATTTCACCCTGCTTTAGTTGAGATTCAGGTACAAACAAGCGCTCGCTTTCCATCACATGGGCATTTCCCAAAACCTGGCGATAAACTGCCCGAATTGCAATTTCAGCTTCTTCTTCTGAACTTTGCTGCCAAAATCTAATTGGGTCTGTATCATCAAAAGGACGAGTACCCAAATTGGCATGAGTACTCAGAAAAGGATTAATAAAAGTAGTAGTCATGGGCAAAATATCCTCATTAAATTGCTATTAATTTTCTAGTTTTAATTACTAATAACTTGTGGCTAAGGTTGTGCATCAAATCTAGTGCGGAAACCTCCGTACTTAATCCAGTACTGCTTCAAGTTATGACAAGGTGTATGTAAACTAGCTTTTGCCTGGTACAGAATTACCTGTCTATGGTTTCCCATCCAAATTTTGTCAATAGGTTCCACAGAAATTAGGGTTCCACCCAAGGCAGTAATGCACTCAGTAAATCGCTCTACCGTGCTATAAACAACTGTTTGAAAAATAAAAAAATTGCCAGAACAAATTAAATGGCGACTCCGAATCCAAGATTGCATTTTTTTCTCTGCTTCGGGTGGCAACATTATTGTTCTGACACCATTGTGATTCCACTTAAGTGCTACATCTTGAGAGTATGTTTTCACAGTTACTCCATTCTTAATTCATCAGCAAAACTCTGGCGCTTTTCAAAGCATAGGGAACCATGTTCAGAACCCCAAACTTGCTCGTTGGTATCGATATCGAAACCCCGATCTAAGCTTACCCAAGTATTAGCTGTAATCGTCACTTCACTCACCAGATAAGTCTGCTTACCACCACGTTTAAGCAAACAGCCTTTTCCTGGTTCCACATTACCGATAAAGCACTCGCCCTTTCGTCGAAACTCCATTGAACAGTTATGGCGTCGCTTAATAGATTCATGGGTAATTGTTCCCAGGATTGATAATTCCCGTGCTGCGCCAGCGTAGATAATTGAATCTTTGAGTCTGTAATTCTCAATATAAATATGATCACCCTTATCTACTAAACGATGGACTCCCTGACGATAGGGACTCCACAAATCGTAGTCATAAACCTGTTCTGAATAAAAACCAATCCCGGAGAAAAACTCAAAAGGTAAGGGACGAAAAAAGACGTGGATGTGAGCATAATTGCGGGGATTGGCGGTTGCTTGCTTATAGTTGCTAAAATCCCCCGCCATCCACTGCGCTAGGGTGATTAAATCACTGGTATTGACTG
>CAZWGS010000130.1:0-13015 GCA_964633315.1 uncultured bacterium
GCGAAGAAGCTCCAGTAGCTTTAACCGCTCCTGCAATCAACGGCTAAGGGTTTGTGATTTAGTTTAAATCAATACAAATCTAATTTCAAAGGCGCTCCTAGCTAATCTGGGGGCGCTTTTGTTATGAGTAAAAACACTAATTTAATTATCCACTACACCTCTAATCTCACATTGCTTATTGAAGTGATTTTCTAGGATATGAGTAGTTCTAACAATAAATAGTATGTAGTAAACCCTTGTATTGGTTTTCAAATTTTTACCTTTCCCAAGCGCGGTTTCTGCTATCAAAATAGCTGCAGTAATCGCCCCAATAGCTGTTCTCTAGGCAAATGGTTATTAGCACCAATTTTTTTCCTCTCGACTTACACAATCAAACTTACTTTAATCATTAAAACCCTTTCCTGAACTAACTTATTTTAGTTTCAGTAAACTTTGTTGAGCTAGCGATCCACTATGTAGAAAAAGAAAGGAATGTAATTATCTTCTTAAGAAGAATAAAGAAATATTCTGACATCATAAAAGCTGAGCTAACCAAGTTAATCTAAATTCTAGAGGTGCAGATAGATTAAAACTCGTTTGGCTCTCCATACTTGTTCGCACTCTATAGAACAGAAGTTTTGACTCTTTTGCCCCTAATCTATTTTTTGGAAAAAGTGAAGGATTTTTTTGCAAATGGTTGCATCCCAAAATATCAGTAATTATTAGAAATTAAAGTCTTAACCCGAAGTTAGACCCAACAGAAAAGATAACTTGCATCCTTTTTTAATTTGGTACATTTTGCAGTTGAATTATCGGTTTTTAGTTAATTCTATTTCAGTAGCACTTTACAAAGACAATATTGCCAACATTCGACTCGCTTGGGAAGCGTAACCACCACCGAATAAATTAAAGTGGTTGAGAATATGATAGAGATTGTAGAGAGTTTTCCTTTTTTTATAGCCAGAATCAAGTTGCCAAGTTTGATTGTAGCCGCGATAGAAAGCAGCAGGAAAACCACCAAATAATTCCGTCATCGCCAGATCTACTTCACGGTCACCCCAATAGGTGGCAGGATCTAGAATAACAGGCTCTCCTTGCACTGTAACAGCCGCATTACCTGACCATAAATCTCCATGTACAAGGGAAGGTTGGGGGTGATATCCTGCTAAATATTCCTTGACTGCGGCGATTACACGGTTAGTATCTGGAAAATTACCACCTCTACGTTTGGCTAAACGCAACTGGTAACCGATGCGATATTCTGCAAAAAATTCACTCCAATCCTCAGTCCAATTATTGATTTGGGGTGTGGAACCAATGGTATTATTGCGATCCCAACCAAAGTGAGAAACCTTAGCTACTTGGTGCATAGCTGCAAGCTTTTGTCCCATTTCTTCCCAAGCTTGGGTACTAGCACCACGTCCTAATTCTAACCATTCCATAACGATATAGGCTGAACTATTGGCGATTCCGTAGCAAATGGGTTGAGGGATGCGAATAGTTTGGGTAGCTGACATTTGCTTTAGCCCTAACATCTCCGCTTCAAACATTTCAATTTGGGAAGCACTGTTGAGTTTAACAAAATAGGTTTTTTCCTCACCAATCACTGCGTAACCTTGGTTAATACAACCACCACCAACTGATTGAAGTTGCTCAATTTGGAAGTCTTCTCCTGTAACTTCCGCAATGCGTTCAGCAATTTGTTTCCACATGGTAATTTGTAATTTGCTTTTTGCCTACTTCTAATTTGATTGCGATCTATTTAACTGTGAATTTACCATCACTTGGTGGCATGATTGCGGTCACAGACAACCTGGGGTAAATACTGAGTATAATTTTTATTTTTTACGTGTTATCACTCTTATCGTTTGAGATTAACTCTATTTTTATTCAAGTAATACTAATTGTGAAGAGTTTTTCACACATTATTCACGACTAAATCGCTAAAGTAGTCATATTAACTAGTTGATTTCACGCAAAAGAAAACTTTGAAATCAATGCAGGTTTCACACCGATATTTTCACAATAATCTTCATCATTTACCTGTTTTTAATCTCTTGAAAACGTAATGAATTGGCAAAATTTTTTGATTACTGCTCCTTGTATCACCACTTTGGTGCTCTTGGTACAGGCAACTGGATTGTTCCAACTGCTAGAGTGGGCTACATTAGACCAATTCTTGCGCTTGCGTCCATCAGAAAGCCTAGAAAAGAGAATTTTAATTGTCACTGTGGATGATTCAGATTTCAAGCATCTGGGACAATCACGTGTGAGTGATATAACTTTAAACTTGCTAATTAATAAACTAAAAGATAGCAAGCCTGCTGCTATTGGCTTATCTTTCTACCGTAACTTACCCATAGAACCAGGTCATCTAGAATTGCAAGAATCTATGCAAGCAACACAGAACTTGATTGGTGTAGAAAAGAGGATTGGTAAGTTAGTTGCACCCTATCCCATTTTAGAGGAATTAGGGCAAGTGGGTTTCGTCGATTTTGTGGTTGATGGTGACGGGAAAATACGTCGAGCTTTGCTGTGGCATGAAGATGCTGCTGGTACAATCAAATGGAGTTTTGCGGCTAAACTTGCCCTGGGCTATCTTGAAAGTCAAGCTGGAATTACACCAGAGTTTGTGAAGGAAAAGCCAAACCAGATGAGGCTAGGTAAGGCATTATTTTCGCCTTTGGCGAGCAATGATGGTGGCTATGTAGGCAACAATTTCGGTAGCTACCAGCTACTATTAAACTACCGAGGACAGATTGACCACTTTCCCCATGTTTCACTAACACAGGTGCTAGAGCAAGGGATTCAGCCAGAGTTAGTTTCCGGGCGTATTGTTTTAATTGGCTCTATTGCAGCTAGTCTCAATGAGTTCTTTTATACTCCCTACGATTATTGTCCGTTAAACAATACTATTGGCACTCCAGCAATTGTTATTCACGCCAATATTATTAGCCAAATTTTGAGTTCAGCCTTGGATAAACGCCCCCTCATCCAAACTTGGGGTGAACCCAGAGAAGGATTTTGGATTGCTTTTTGGTCTTTAGTTGGAGCAACTCTACCTTGTCATCTAGTATTTTTTAAAGGAAGAAATGATGGCAAAATTTATCAGTGGTTAGTTACAGGGGTAAGTATAATTCTCAACAGTAGCATTCTCATGAGTGTGAGTTATCTTGCTTTTCTCCAAGGTTGGTGGTTACCTGTGATTCCTTCCCTATGCACTTTAAGTATCACTATGATCGCTGCTAATGTTTACCGTACCATTCAACTTGAGCAAGAAAACCGCAATTGCCTCAATCAGTTTTTAGAGTCAGCAAAAAAACAAAATTCGCAACTGGCGATTCAAAAAGCAACAGCGGAAGCAGCTAGTCGAGCAAAAAGTCAATTATTGGCGCAGATGAGCCATGAGTTACGTACTCCCTTGAATATTATTTTGGGTTACGCTCACATTTGGCAACAAGAGAAAAATCTTACTTGGCAACAAAAAGAGAGTATTGACATTATTAATAACTGTAGTGAACATCTATTAACTCTGATCAACGATATTCTCGATTTTTCAAAGACCGAAGTAGGGAAAATGCAGTTGCAGCCTCACACATTTGTGTTGCCAAACTTGTTGCGGGGAGTGACGGAAATGTTTCGCCTCAAAGCCCAACAAAAAAACCTTACCTTTCGCTGTTATCTGCCCACATCTCTACCTAACGCAGTCTATGCAGATGAGAGAAGACTGCGCCAAGTGTTGCTCAACTTACTGAGTAATGCCATCAAATTTACAGATTCCGGGAGCGTCACTTTTACTGTCACCGTTGTTGAAGAATTACCCGACTCTAGTTACCAAATTCGTTTCCAGGTAGAAGATACCGGAATTGGTCTTACTCCAGAGCAAAAAACGATAATTTTCTTACCTTTTGAACAGGTAGAACAATTATCTCAAAATACTGAAGGTACAGGACTCGGTTTGACAATTAGCCAACAAATTATTCAGATGATGGGTGGTATGATTCAACTCGAGAGTAATTTGGGTCAAGGCAGCAAATTTTGGTTTGAATTGACCCTACCAGTAATACCAGCAAATATTAAGCTAAAAACTGGTTCTCCAGAAGGTGCAATCGTCGGTTATCGAGGTAGTGTTAAGCAAATTCTTGTCGTGGTTCAATCTCACACAGACTATGCCATCATTCACGATTTATTAGAACCACTTGGTTTCTATATGCTTGAAGCCAGTAATCTTCAATCGGGTCTAGAAAAAGCCTTGGAATATAAACCAGATTTAATCATTATTGATCTACGCTTGCCATCAGGGAAAATTAGAACCATGATTTCCCAAATACAGCAGAGTCTGGGATTGGGAAACGTAGTTATTCTTGGTAGTTATTCCCATAGTAATAACTTCAACAAAGAAACAATTAAGGCATGGGGATTTAATGACTTAATTAGTCAACCACTTAATTACCATTCCTTACTTAATATCATTGCTCAATCCTTATCTCTAACCTGGAAAGATGCACCCCAAATTACTCCAGAACTGGAACTAGAGGCAACTAAAGCAGATGATTTTGTTGTTCCTCCTACCCAGGAATTACTGGCTGCATACCAAGCAGCTCAAATTGGTAATATAGTAAAAATCAAACAAGAAGCTTGGCGATTAAAACAATTAGACTCCCAATATCTCAAGTTTGCTAATCTGATGCTAGCACTAGCTAAAGAGTTTGAAGATGAAGCGATATTGGAGTTGATTGAGCCTTATATTTATCGCCCAAAACCGAACATAAATGAGTAATATTTGGTAGTAATTAACTAATGAACCCAAACCCGAAAGCCACCATCCTAATTGTTGATGACAATCCAGCTAATCTCCAGTTATTATCTGATTTTTTGACCAATCATAACTATGAAGTATTAACAGCTAAAACTGGTCAAAATGCCCTGAAAAAACTGCAAAATATCACACCATCAATAATTTTATTAGATGTGATAATGCCAGGAATGGATGGCTTTACCACTTGTCGTCATCTTAAAGCAAAACCCCAAACCCAAGGAATTCCTGTCATTTTCTTAAGTGCTTGTAGCGATAATGTAGATAAAGTAACAGGTTTAAACCTCGGCGCAGTAGATTACATTACTAAACCAATTCAACCAGCAGAAGTACTAGCACGTATCCAAATTCATCTTCAACTACACAGTGCTAATCAACAACTCAAGATTCAAAATCAACTTCTGCAACAGGAAATTACTACCAGAAAGAAAACAGAGCAACGCCTTAAATTATTAGAACGTGCTATTGCTGCTTCGAAAAATGGTGTTGTTATTAGTGATGCCCAAAAACCAGAGATGCCCCTAATTTATGTTAACTCTGGCTATGAGCAAATTGCAGGCTGCAGTGCAGAAGAAGTTGTTGGTAAAGGTTGCCCCATAATCGCCACACCCAACAGCGAACAACCAGCTTTAATTCCCCTGAAACAAGCGGTTCGAGAAGGGCAGGAAAGTCATGCTCTTTTGTCTTATAAAAGTCCAGATGGTAGCCAATTGTGGCATGAATTAAATGTTTCTCCAGTACATGATGCTCAAGGTAATTTAACTCACTACATTGGTATTCACACTGATGTTACCGAACTCAAAAAAGTAGAGAATAAATTATGTTTAGCTAATGAGCGTCTTGCCTATTTATTAACCTCTAGTCCAGCAATTATTTACTCTCGCCAAGCTACTAAAAAACATCAAACTACTTGGATTAGTGATAATGTATCATCTGTAATTGGTTATCAGGCAAAAGATTTCCTAGAATCTCCAGAATTTTGGCTTGAACATATCCATCCCAAAGACATTAAAGGTGTTAAGCAAGCAATGGGAAATCTTTGGGAGAAGGGTTACTCTTGTCATGAATACCGCTTTGGGCACCAAGATGGTAGTTATCGCTGGATACGAGATGAAGCAAAATTAATTTATGACCACTCAGATAATCCCCTAGAAATTATCGGCTGTTGGCTAGAAATTAGCCAGCGTAAAAGGGTGGAATTAGAAATTACTGAAGCGAAAATAGCTCTAGAAAAGCAAATGCAGCGCGCCTTACTTCTAGAGCATATCACCCACAATATTCGCTCTAGCTTAAATCAAAAACAAATCCTGCAAACGGCGGCTAACTTAATTGGTAATTTGTTTATGGTTAGTCGCTGTGTTATTTATACCTATAGTTGCACCACAAAATCATCTCTGCCCTGTGTTGCACAATATCGCCAACCAGAAGTTGACTCCATCTTGCACTGCGAAATTCCTGTTCAGGGTAACCCCCACGCTAAGTTAGTATTAACCCAAGATCGAGCAGTAGTTTCCACTGATGTGAATCAAGAACCACTTCTAGAGGGAATCAGCGATTTGTGCGAACAAATGGAAATTAAATCAATGGCAGTTGTTCGCACTTCCTATAGAGGACAAGCCAATGGTGTCATTGCCATCCATCAATGTGATCGTATCCGAGAGTGGAGTTCTGAAGAAATTGATTTACTTGAAGCTGTTGCTAATAAAATGGGAATTGCGATTGCCCAATCTCATCTTCTACAACAGGAACAACAGCGTCGCCAGCAACTAGAAACTGAGATTGAGGAACGACAAAAAGCACAAAAAGCATTGCAAGCTTCAGAAGCACAACTTCGGGGTATTTTTACCGCCATGACAGATTTAGTTGTGGTACGCGATATCGAGGGGCGTTGCCTTAAAGTTGCTCCCACAGGAACTGGTAATTTCCTTTGCTCACCTGAAGAAATGTTGGGTAAAACCCTACACCAAATACTACCAAAAAATATCGCAGATCTCCTCTTCCAGAGGCTCCAAGATACCCTCGCCACTCAAGAAACCACCAGTGTGGAATATAACCTCATGATTGGTGAGAGGAAAGTCTGGTTAGATGCTAAGCTGTCGCCTTTATCTCCAGAATCAGTGATTATCGTAGCACGGGATATTAGTGACCGTAAAAAGGTAGAAATTGCCCTCCAGGAAGCAAAAGAAGCTGCAGAAGCAGCTAATCGCGCTAAGAGTCATTTTCTCTCCTCCATGAGCCATGAATTGAGAACTCCACTGAATTCAATTCTCGGCTTCTCCCAAATTATGGCTCGTGACACTACCCTCAAAAAAGAGCATAGGGAATATATTGACATTATTAACCGCAGTGGTGAATACCTACTCAATCTCATCAACGACATCCTCTCCATGTCGAAAATTGAAGCAGGTAGAACCAGTCTCAACAGCAATATTTTTGACCTGCATGGCTTACTTAATGATTTGGTTACCATGCTACAATTCAAAGCTCAAAACCAAAGCTTAGAGCTAAAATTAATTACAGATCCAGAACTGCCACGCTACATTAATTCAGATGCAGGAAAATTGCGCCAAGTCCTGATTAATTTACTGGGTAATGCCATTAAGTTCACCAAAGTAGGTAAGGTAACTCTGCGTGTGGGCTTGAACTTAAAAACAAATATACTTCAGAAACAATCACAAAACTCCAACCAACTACTCTATTTTCAAGTTAGTGATACTGGTTCTGGTATAGCACCAGAAGAATTAGACACCCTATTTGAACCTTTTGTACAGACAGAAACTGGTCGCCAAGCGATGCAAGGTACAGGTTTGGGTTTAGCCATTTGCAAGCAATTTGTGAAGCTGATGGGAGGTGAAATTGCTGTCCAGAGTACCTGGGGAGAAGGATCAACTTTCAGTTTTAGTTTGCCTAGCAAGGTAATACCAGAGTATCAAGTAGAACAACTAGAAGATTCACCGCAACGACGTATTATTGGGTTAGCACCCAATCAACCCCAATATAGAGTTTTGGTGGTAGAGGATGTGGCAGTCAACCGTAAGCTACTCAATAGAATCTTGCAACCATTAGGATTTGAGGTGCGCGAAGCAATTAATGGTCAAGAAGCTTTAGCCCTGTGGTCAAATTGGCAACCCCATCTTATCTTTATGGATATGTTGATGCCAGTAATGGACGGCTACATGGCAACACAAAAAATTAAGCAATCTATCCAAGGAAAAAATACAGTGGTTATTGCCCTAACCGCTAGTACTTTTGAAGAACAGCGAGGGGAAATTTTGGCGGTAGGTTGTGATGATTTTATCGGTAAGCCTTTCCAAGAATCTGTCCTTTTGGATAAGATTGCTCAACACCTCCAACTTCGCTACCTTTATGAAGAAATGACCACAGGAATTGTAAGTAAGGATTTAGATGTCCATCATGTTTGTGGTTCTTTAGATCCTGAATATTTACAGGTAATGCCTCCAGAATGGGTCGAAAAGTTACATCAAGCGGTGCTCCGTCTCAATAATCGACAAATCATGGATTTGATTCAACAAATTCCACCTCATGAGGCAAATTTTGCTTATAAGCTAAGGAATTTAGTCAATAACTTCCGCTTGGATCTGATCCTTAATCTAACTCAAACTTGGGTTGACAATCGCCAGCAGTCTCATTCAACAAAAAGCTAGTAATTATTCAACCTGTTGGAAACGAGCCTATTCTTCCTTGACAAACCTAACTTTTTGCACCCCTTCCATCATCTGCAAGCCAAATTGAGCCGAGGTAAAGTTAGTTATAGAACCCCCACCATCGCTGTTAAACCAAGTTTTCATATTCTCAGCAAGTTGCACAAAGTTGATCACCCTTTTAGCTGAATTATTCCAGGGTACAGGTATTGGTGAAGCAACAATCAGCTCACCCTTGGCATTTCTTAAACCTTTGGTAACATCTATTTTATCTACCCCAAAAGGATCTACCCCAGAATGCATAGCTTCTGGTTTTTGGTGAATATCAACCGTTTTCACTTCCCCTTGGAATATACAAATTAAGACATCTTTGGCTAATTTATCCATCCGTAATAGGGGTAAAAGATTGCCTTCCGTTTCGTCAATCGAATCCGCATTCGCCACAGCCGTATCATAACCATCCACCAGTAATCCAGGCCATCCAGCCACCACTTGCGATCGCATAATAATTCCGGTAAGCTTTTGATCATCACTGCGGGTTAAACCACTTTTGCTAGAACGGCTTACAGTATCTTCGGTGACATCTGCCTCTGTTACCCGACCAATACTAAAGGCACCATCCTGTAAACAGTCTACCCATAAAGAATCTACACAGAAGAACCGGATTGATTCTGAGGGGAGTAGTTTTTCATCAGGAACTAAATAGTTAAAAGGTATACCTTTCAACTATTCCAAATCTCTGAACCACTTGAAGACATAGAGGGGAAGGTCTATCGGTGCTGCACTCTGCTTGGGAGTTAAGGGCAAGTGAATTAAAATGTTTTCTAGCTGTTTCAGTCTTTGGCTAAATGCCCTTTTCCAGTTATACAAGCTGGTGGCTATGGTGGAATTTTGCAGAGTCAACATCCGTCCTAATTGCCAAGCTGCTGCATAGGAAGTATCAAACAGTCCTAACTCAGGATCATAACGTAATAATTCATCCGCAGCTTTGGCAGGAAATTCATAGGTATCGGAGTGAAAACCCGTTGCTAAAGGACTATGATACCAGGAAACCGTTTGACCTCCTTGGCGTAGGGAATGGGGTAAGGGAATATAGCCCATGGCTAAAGATTTTTCCGCAGTGGAATTCTCATTAACCGGGAGTCTGGGAATGCTGGGGTTACGATTGAGATTCTTGAGGATTTCGGTAAAGGTTTGTTTAGGGTCTACACAAGAAAAACTCCAATTTGCTAAACTAACAAAACGGATCAGGTCTTCATCCCCTGCCCCTTGGAAATCAAAGCCGTCATCTCCATAGCGTCCCTCGACGGAAACTAAATGGACATAACTTGTGCCGTTGGGTTGGGGTAAACGGCTACAGACAACAGTGGCAAATTCTTTTTCTTCCTCCGCCTCTTCCGGGGTAGCGTCTTCTGAAACTGTTAAGTCTTCTGCTTTCCGAACATGGGAAATATAGGCAATATCAGCTTTAGTAGGCAAAATATCAGCTACATATTTCTTTTTAATATCGAATACTGTTGTTTGCTCTTCTGCTGTTTGTCCTACGCCATCAAGGGTGTAAGAAGGGAACTTCACCCCAGATTCCCCCGCTAGTAAGTCTCCCAGGGTAATAGTTTTTAGTTTGGGTTTATCATTGTCATCCTCAAAATCCGAGTCCCGGAATAATAGCAAGACTAACCAAGTGAGGTTTTCATCTGTTGTACCAGGATAACGTTCCCAAGGAAGAGTACTCCGGTTAACAGTGATATGGGGTAGTACGTTGGAATGGTCACCTAAGCTTTCTGGTGGGGGAAAAACCGCATAAATGTTTTGAGGTGTCAGGGGTTCAAACCGTTCCCCAATTACAGAAAAGATTAATTCTTTCTCATATTTTATACCCTTAGGAATCCTGCATTCGGTGTCAGAAATAGTTTGCTCCACTTTGATGTGGTATTCCCCACTTTCAAGGGCTGGTTGATGGTACTGAATGAATTTTACTTGTTGTCCTGAGGTAGTTGTAGTCATGATATTTTTCCTGTTGATGTTTGTAGTGCTTGGAGGGAGTCAGGAGTTGGGATTCAGTAAGTAGTTTAGTCGGTTAGGTAGAACGATAGTGAAACCCAACCAAGTCCTCAGATTAAATGCATCTAAGTTGTATTTATAAGAGCATGTTAATGTTGGGTTTCATGCCTCAACCCAACCTACTGACCATCTCCTATCTCCTATTACGCCTTGATGATGTAGTTAAGGGCGTAATAAAGTGGTCGATTTTCATGAGCTTGACCACCACCTCTACTTTGGAGAGCTGCAGTTTGTGATACATTTGGCTCTGTGTCTGAATCTTCATTGGTGTGGTCTGTGGTTTGTGTACCATCCACCTTTAAAATATATTTGAAATCACCATTATTGTGATTATGGCTTGGCATTTCATCAACTGTTAAGGTGACTTCATCCTGTCCGCCTGTCTCCTTGAGAGTGTATTTGTCGCCAGCACCAGTGATAAATCGATTCTTAAGATTTGGAAGTGTATCACTGCCAAGGACATCATGTAACTCTGGATATGTACTGGTGTCAAATTTGTCACCATTACACAGAAACCATCCTTTTGGGGCTGAACTTCCAGCATAAGGAACAACTGTTCCTACAGGAATTACATATCCAGTTTTATCTTTAATTCGTCCAGTAACTTTTACATCGCCGTCAGCAAACAAACTCATCACTGTCGTATCGGCATCGGCACCCCAATCGTTGCTGTCTCTCGGTGCTCCAGAAAGGGCAATATCGAGTTGAGTCCTTCCGCTGGGAGCTGCTTCAAAAGCCCCTACTCTGAAAGCTACGGCGTTAGCATTCTTCACCTGATCAGTCCAACGTCGCCATAATTTGAGAATTTCCTTCGTTTCAATCTCTGGTGTTGCAGGTAGACCAGCGAGTTCTAATCTATCCTCTTTGTTCAAAGTCATGAACGCACGCGTATCAGGTTTGTTGTAGAATTTGGCAAAATCACCCAATTCATCTACATCACCAACGAATTCTAGAGGACCTGTATTTTGAATTTCACCGCCATTGAGAGTGATGCCATCTTGAACATTGAGCAAACCTTCTAATTCTTTTCTCGTGCCCATACGCACTTTCGTATCAAAAGTTAGGGGTGCTTTTTCAATTTGACAGACAAATTGCCCATCCTTATATCCTGGAACATACTGATAACTTAAATAGAGGTTAGCCTCTCCTGTGGGGTGGGAGGTAATAATATTATCCAAGTTGATTAACATGGTTTTTCTTACCGCCAACACCACATCAGCACCTTGGGGAATAAAAGTCCACTGTAAAGCTTGAACAACTCCGTCTACTTTAATGGGTTCGATATCGCCATTTTGTTGCCATTGGTCTCCCGCAATGGAGATGGTAATATTGTTAACTTGGTCTTCTGTTCCCAATGCCCAGGGTACATCTTCTACTGTTCCCACTTCTAAAGTTACTACCAACTGAGAGCAAAGATTAATATCAGAATCATAGTGGAAGGTAATATCAGGAGTTGCTGCACTAGGAAGGTTGGTATTAGTCAGGCGCAGTTGTAAACTGCTAGCTTCATCATGGAGATTGAGAACCTTGTTACAATTCACAAAACCAACATAAAGAGGGATATTTGATTTTCCAGTTGATTGAACCATGGTTAATGTCAGAGTAATGTTTTCATCGTAATCACCGCCTTCAGGGATTTTCTCACCATCCACAACCTGAATACCTCCCTGGGCAAATTCCCAACTGATATTGACATCAGTGGTAGTTGCCCTTGACGGATAAGATTGATCAGCAACCTCAGATTGGGCTGCAACTCCGGTTAAAATGACCTTGATTGTGTCTTGGGGAGACAGGGAAGTTTCTGTCCCCGTCCAGAGTAGGTAAATACTGTCTTCATCTGCATTGGAAACAAAGCTAATTGACCAATCTGCGCTCTCCACGGCGATCGCACTAGGATCGGCTAAGATGCCAGGTAAAAAAGCCAACTTAAAATGGTAATTGTCCCCATCGGGTTGACTTACCCCGCCCATAGGACGAATAGCGATAGTTTTGTCTGAGAGGATATTGCTGATATCGATATCCAGTGGGGGGACATTCTCCGGTTCCCCAATAACTAAAACGTCACACTGTTCATCCTCATCCTCCGTTTCTTGATAACACCAGGTAAACCCAAAGGGCATTTCGCTCATAATTTTTTCTTTCCTGTTGTGAATGTTTTTTTAGCAGTGAATTGAGTAGGTTGGTTAGAACAATAGTGAAACCCAACCAAGTCCTATTAGTTTTGGGTCATTTTGGGTTTCGTGGTTCAACCAAACTTACTAGCTACCTCCTAACTAACCTGCGGTGCAAAGATAAAACTTTCCCCAATGTCAGAAGCAATATTTACCTTGCTAGTGTCAAATCCTAATGCTTTTAAAAGGTCATCCCGTTGGGAATTACTCTCCACAGTTGCGTTAATGCGATCGCGTTTGGCTTGTTCGCTTGTTAAGCTGGCATCGGGGATAAATGCTGCGATGGTTTCCCAAATGTAAGAATTATCGATGGGGAAAGTGTCATA
>CAZWGS010000131.1:0-12968 GCA_964633315.1 uncultured bacterium
CCCATAAGAATTAGATTTTGAAATAGCTTCTGGTAATCGGATTTGGTATAACTCACCAAATCCCTAATTCCCCAATCCCCCAATTTCCCTAAAATTGCCATACCCTAGGAATTTGCTGTTCACTTCCACTCCTTTGGGGTAATAAATCTCTCAGCATCATCCACACAGCAATAAACCAATTTTTGACCTCTGCTGTGGAACTACCACGATAGCGACATAATAAGCCTTGTTCTTGAATTGTCGTCACTCCTGCTTCCCCTGTGTTGGTTTGTTGGTCCCACAATAACCATGCTTGATTCACCAAATCGCTATTGACTGGTTTTCCCAACCAAACTAGGTTAGCGACAATGGGTTGACCAGCTAAAGCATGGGGAGAGTTAAAGGTTAACTCGCTTCCAGGTAACCACTGTCTATCAATCCATAAGGGTTTTCCCTCTTGCCAAATTTCTGTATGAGATCGCCACTCCCCAGCGAGGAACTTTTCTCCCCTCGCACTGCGTCCCAAACGAGTAATTTCCCAGCCACACCAATTGGCTTGGGGGGCTAAATCTACCCGCAATTTTTGTTGATAAACTGCCCCATTGAAAAGAATTGTTTCCTGAGGTAACCACTCCAAACTAGCTCCAGGAGCAACGTGAATCTTAACCTGCTGTTGTGCTATTTGCCCATTGCTGCGATAAACTTTTCCTGCTGCTGCTGTGGTTACTAAAGCTTGGGCATTAGCTTTGAGGGTAATGTTTTGTTCGAGATAATCTCCCCCCACCATACCCCCTGCGGTATGCAAAATAATGCTATGGCAAACCCTTGGTCCCTCTGGATAAAAAGGACATTGCACTCTCAATGGTGCTTGCATTTGGGAGTGTTCAATGTGGGTTTTACCTTGAAGATCACCGTAAACTAAGTGTAAACTACCACGCCAGGATTGTGTCATTGCTTCAGAATAGGGAGTTATCAACAGACAACAGTTGGGGATAACCAAGAATCGCCAAGCAAATCAATCTAACCACATAGCTATGGACATTCAGTAATTCTAAGGTTAGTTTAAAGTTGATTTCGCTATCACAATATAGTCTGCTGTATGAGAATTCTAGTTACCGGTGGAGCTGGTTTTCTTGGCTCACATCTGATTGATCGGCTCATGGAAGCTGGTCATGAGGTTTTGTGTCTCGATAACTACTACACTGGTCGTAAGCATAACATCCTAAAGTGGATCGATAACCCCTACTTTGAGCTAATCCGTCATGATATTACTGAACCTATTCGCTTAGAAGTAGATCAAATTTATCATCTCGCCTGTCCTGCGTCACCTGTTCACTACCAGTACAATCCCGTCAAGACGATTAAAACCAACGTCATGGGAACCTTAAATATGCTGGGTTTAGCGAAGCGGGTTGGGGCAAGATTTTTCCTTGCTTCCACCTCCGAAATTTATGGCGATCCTGATGTTCACCCCCAGCCAGAAGAATACCGTGGTAATGTGAACCCAATTGGTATTCGCTCTTGCTATGACGAGGGTAAGCGTGTTGCTGAAACCTTAGCTTTTGACTATCATCGCCAAAATGGAGTAGATATCCGCGTTGTCCGTATCTTCAATACCTATGGTCCACGGATGCTGCCCAATGATGGTCGTGTTGTCAGCAACTTTATCGTACAAGCACTGCAAGGTAAACCCTTGACTGTTTATGGCGATGGTTCCCAAACCCGTAGCTTCTGCTATGTGGATGACCTAGTAGAAGGTTTTATTCGCTTGATGAATAGTGAACATACTGGACCGATGAATCTAGGAAATCCTGGCGAATACACTATTTTGGAGTTAGCACAAACAATTCAAAATCTGGTGAATCCAGATGCAGAGTTAGTCTTTAAACCACTTCCCCAGGACGATCCCAAACAGCGACAACCAGATATTACTAAAGCTAAAACCTGGTTGGATTGGGAACCTACAGTCCCACTTCAACAAGGACTCGAAAGAACTATTAAGTATTTCCGGGAATACCTGGAGGAAAATTCGTAGTAACTTAGTGACTGTTTTTTTGGTTGACGAGAGTAAATTTCCATTTAGCTACAGTCGATTCCCCTCTGCTTGACCTAAACTGGATGAAATTTCTCGCAGCCAAGAAAACTAAGAGGAAATTTGTTCATTATTGATTCTTTGAGGATTAAACATAGATGCGCGTTTGTGTAATTGGCACTGGATATGTTGGCTTGGTGACAGGTGTTTGCTTATCCCACATTGGACACCACGTAATTTGTGTGGATAATAACGAAGAAAAAGTTAAGTTGATGAAGTCGGGACAATCGCCAATTTTCGAACCAGGATTGTCTGAGTTGATGCAATCGTGTTCTGAATCAGGACGTTTGGAGTTTACCTCTGATTTGGAAGCTGGAGTGGATCATGGAGAAGTTCTCTTCATCGCTGTGGGAACACCAGCCCTACCCACTGGAGAAAGTGATACTCGCTATGTGGAAGCTGTCGCCAGGGGAATTGGACAAAATCTCAAGGATGGCTACAAGGTAATTGTCAACAAATCTACTGTACCCATTGGTTCTGGTGACTGGGTGAAGATGATTGTGGATGACGAACGCGCCAAAGCTGCAGAAGAGGGTAAAGTTAGTACTGCGGAGTTTGATGTGGTTAGTAACCCAGAATTTCTGCGAGAAGGTTCAGCAGTTTACGATACCTTCAATCCAGATCGCATCGTTTTGGGTAGCAACAACCAGAAAGCGATTCAAGTGATGCAGGAACTCTACCAACCCCTTGTAGAACGTGAGTTTGGTGCTGAGGATGCTGCTTCTCTACCTCCAGTTCCCGTGGTTACCACTGACCTCAATTCCGCAGAAATGATTAAGTATGCGGCCAACACTTTCTTGGCAACCAAGATTAGTTTTATTAATGAAGTTGCTAATATCTGTGATCGTGTTGGTGCTGATGTCACCCAGGTAGCAAAGGGTATTGGTCTTGATTCTCGAATTGGCAAGAAGTTCTTGCAAGCTGGTATTGGTTGGGGTGGTTCATGTTTCCCCAAGGATGTGTCAGCTTTGGTTCATACCGCAGATGACTATGGTTATGATGCCCAGTTGTTAAAAGCGGCGATTGATGTGAATAAGCGTCAGCGTCTCATTACCCTAGAGAAATTGCAGCATGAACTCAAAATTCTCAAGGGTAAAACTGTTGGTCTTCTAGGTTTAACCTTTAAACCCGATACTGATGATATGCGTGATGCTCCCGCATTGAATCTCATTGAACAACTTAATCGTCTTGGTGCCAAGGTCAAAGCCTATGACCCAATTGTCTCTTCTACTGGTATCCGTCACGGCTTAACTGGTGTCATTGTGGAAACTGATGCTGAAAGATTAGCTGATGGTTGTGATGCTTTAGTTTTGGTTACAGATTGGAAACAATTTAAGAACCTAGACTACAAGAAGATGGCGACTTTGATGAATAATCCTGTTATCATTGATGGTCGAAATTTCTTAGATCGCGATGTGGTAGAAGCAGGCGGTTTCCGTTTTGTTGGTATTGGTCGCTAGTAAACCACAAATCTAGATAAATACCTTGTAGGGACGTAATACATTGCGTCCCTATATTTGTTCTGGAAATACCCTATGCCCAACAACAGATTAATCTGCGATCATTGAAAGAAACAGAAACCTAAATCGTGAGGTTTGGGAATCGCCGCACTTCTAGAGCGGTGAGGATGTCAATAGTTCGTGATTAGCTAAACTATGATTGAGGCAGAAGTCCATTCTTCCCTGCGAGACTTTCTACGTACCCAAGGTCAAAAAACATGGCCTCATCATTTGACGATGGCACGTTTAGTCGCGCGGGCGTTGCGATTGGGGCGTTCTTCCCTAATTCAAACGGAAACCTATCCTATCAGATATCGCCTGAGTTATCTGACTCCGGCTCTGCTGTGGAAAGGTAAAGTTGTTATTGTTAGCCCTGCTATTAACCAGGAAAAGCTTTTAGATTTAATTGCCCAGTTGCAATTTTGGCTGGAAACCAATAAAAAAATTTATGTGGGCGATTTGGCTACAGCAGATACTCTGGCAGATGTAATCATTACAACACCAGAAACTTGGCTTGCAGCTCAATTACAGGGAAAATTGCCTTCAGACTCTTCAATTCCTACTCTCATTGAACAAGCAGAAGATTTAGAAACCTGGACTCGCCAATACCTAACCCATACTATTTCTCCAGAAGCTTGGCAGTCAATGATGGTAAGTTATCCACAACAAGTGGATCTGATCCGAGATTTGCGGGTTAGGTTAACCAAAGCGATCTTCTCCCATCCTCCCAATCCCTACGAATGTTACCTTATTGAAGCTCCAGAGGAGGAAATTTTACAGCGTTTATTCAATACTCTAGAAGCTATAACCAATTCCCCACAGCTCAAATTTTGGCGGCAATGGCAACAACGTGATCAATTACATTGGGTAACTGTAGCGCGATCTCTTGGTCAATTTAGCCTCCACTGTACTCCAGTAGAAGTAAATGGGGCACTGAGCCAAATGTGGTCGCAACAGCCTATTGTTTTTATGGGTGGCTTTTTAGATCAAGACACTCAAGCCCCAGTCTATCGTCAACAGTTGGGCATTACAGAGGATTTAACCTGCGTCAGATTCTCTCCCAATCGCCAAAATGAACATATCCAACTCTACATTCCCGACTTTATCCCCTTACCCAACACTCCGAAGTTTAGTGAAGCACTTTTGGGAGAACTGAGAAAGCTTTTAAGTTCAAATAAACAGCAAAAAAGACCTGTGGTTATTCTAGTTGCAGATGTCCCTTTAAAGGCGCAGGTAGGGTCAATGTTGGCAGCTGAGTTTGGTTCTCTGGTACAGGTGGAAAGTGAAAATTTAACGCCAGGGGGAATTTTGATTAGTGGTTGGGAATTTTGGCGTTACCATCAGCAATTTCTACCGACTCCCCAACTACTGGTAATCGCAACTCTACCTTTCCCTTCTCTGGAAAATCCTATAGTGGCAGGAAAAGTTGCCTACTACAAGCGTAAGCGTCAAGATTGGTTTCGTCTATACTTATTACCTGCTGCATTGCGAGAAATTCAACGTGCGGTTATGCCTCTGCGAGATGCTCAAGGTACTGTAGCTTTATTGGATAGTAGGGTAATATATCGTAGTTATGGCACTACAATTCTCGATGCTCTTGAACCCTATGCGCGGATTAATTACTTGGATCTTTGGTGGTGATTAAATTACTGATAATTTAGAGTATCCCGGAAATAGTTACACAATTAACATTCACTTTTTGTTAACTAATGTAAAGTAAATAAAGGAAGCAGAAAGTGGGGCAGCAGCAAACAGGTTGCCCTACAAGCTTTTGATGCCTAAAAAAATTGGCTAGCTACTTTTGCTGAGTTTCAGTTTAGCCCGTTAAGGAGGTTGTGATTTTGGTCAAACGAATTTTGAGTACAGAATATCTGCTACTCATGGGTCATGTCCTGTCGATGATATTTGGCTTAGCAGGAATACTTTTAGTTCTACCCAATGCTGAGTTTATTCTCAGTTTGCCAGAGTTTGGAAAAACCGCTTTTAGTTGGTCAATGGCAGGTGGCGGTGTAGTCTATATGCTATTGGGAGCAACTGCTGTTTCCGTATATGCTTACCGTACCCTGGGAATTGGGCGTTGGTTGGGTTTTATGTTACCTGCACTGTTTCTTTCCTTGGGAAGTGAATTGTTAGGTACAAGTACTGGTTTTCCCTTTGGTCACTACCATTATCTAGAGGGATTGGGATACAAGATAGCAGGTTTAGTGCCGTTTACAATTCCCCTGTCTTGGTTTTATTTAGGTTTTAGTGCTTATATAATTGCTCGTGCGGGTTTAGAAAAGCTGACTATGCCTAAGTGGTTACGTTTAGGCAGTGCGATTGCTTTCGGTGCTTTACTATTAACTTGCTGGGATTTTGTTCTCGATCCAGCAATGAGTCAAACCACTGTTCCCTTCTGGATTTGGGAACAACCAGGAGCCTTTTTTGGTATGCCTTATCAAAACTTTGCAGGTTGGTTTGGTACTGGCGTGGTATTTATGACGGTAGCAACTCTAATTTGGGATCGCAAGATTCTTAGTTTACCTGAGGAACAATTAGTTTTCCCCTTAGCGATTTATTTAAGTAATTTTGCCTTTGCTACGGTGATGAGTTTAGCAGCAGGAATTTGGATTCCAGTATCATTAGGTGTAGTTTTAGGTCTACTACCCTTGCTATGGCTTTATCGTTTGGCAACTAAAGGTTCGAGTTTTCCCTTTGCTAGTGGCACAATTAATCTTCGAGAGCAACAATCTGAGGCTAAACCTGTGGTATCAGTAGGAGTAATGCCAGAGTAACAACACGATGCAAGATTTCAAAGCCCAATTAACCAAAGATTTAGCTGAAACTGAGTGGGAATGTTTAGTACCCCATGCCAAACGCGATGCTTTAGTGGTAGTTTCCTCGCATTTAGACTTGGTAGATGTGGGAGTTGCGATCGCAGGTGATGATGTTATGTCTGTGCAACACTGGATTGGTGAACAATTAATCCAAAAGCCCAGTGTTGAACAACTTGCATCGTGGAATAGTAACCAGGATAAGCGATTTTACACTTTAATTTTGCAACCCTATGTTTTGATCAAAGAAGTTTGAGTTTTGGTTGTTGGTTATTTGTTATTCGTTGTTTGTTTGAAATTCCCCGATCTTAAGGTACGGGGATTTGGCATTTAACTAAGGATAATTACTCACTCTGACCTTTTTTAATCCTATTTTCTAACTTAATTCCATCAGGTTTGAGTTCAATAATTGTTTCTTGTTCCATTGGTGCATCGTTTAAGATTGCGATTGCACCTATTCCCATGGCTAGCATCGATACAATTGTAATCGGTAGAGCGATTTTCCAAATATTTTGAAAAAGTTGTTGCATAGTTGAACTATTTGTTTTGGCTTGAGAGTTAGAAATTGGCTGGTTATTCATTTTGCACAGCGGATAAAGTTCACATTTCTAATATCGCTCCAAAAACCTCAAGCCTTGACTAGGCAATGGTTTTGTTGTTAACCACTTGTGATTTTTCTTTGATTGTTTTGTGTTCAACTTTTGATTGCCGTATGTAGCTAAGCATAATTAAATAAATATCTGGGGGAATTAAAATATCTGAATTTTTAACCATTTTGGGGACGTAAAATTTTACGTCCCTACATTCTTATATAGCGCTACGCATTTAGGTTAGGACATTTTAAAATTTTGAAACCCTGTCACAATTTGCTATTGCCTGTTGCCTGTTTTCTATTCCCTAGCGCTACGCGCTATACCTATCCCCTCTCCTTCGAGGAGAGGGGTGCCGTTAGGCGGGGAGAGGTTTTATATTTAATGTGAGCGACTTACTCACGAGCAAATTCATAACCCTGGCGAAACCATGGCAAACCCTAGAAAGAAAAGATTCACCATTACCGCCACAGAAGCAGGTGTAGAAAGAGCAGAAAATGCCTTAATTCGCCTAGGGTTTAATTCAAAAGCCAACTTTGCCGAATCCCAGCTTATCTCTCGCACAACGGTTAATAAATTTTTTCAAAGTCAACCAATTCAGCTTGATACCTTTAAAAAAATCTGCCAGGAACTAACCCTCAACTGGAGAGAAGTTGCGGGAATAGAAGAGGAAAAAACACAGCAACGAAAAAAAAATACTAAGAGAGTTTTAGCTGTTGATGGGGAGGTGGAAGAAATGTCAGCATCTAGCCACCGTAAAATAACTGTCATCGAACAAAAAACGGGAAAAATTAAAGCAGAAATAAAATTAGAAGGAGATATTAACTCTGTTAGTAATTTAAAGATTCTGGAGGCAATTTTAAGAGAATATTCAGGCAATACAATTACCATTCAAGATATTCAAGAAGGCAGCATTAAGTTAACTATAGAGGGTTCTCCAGAAGATATTGAGCAACTTGTATCTCTTATCAAATCAGGAGATTTAAAACAAATAGATGGTTTTCCTGTAGAAGATATTCAAGTTTTAAGTGAAGTTTCCGATAGTAAGGAAAGCAGCGAATTAGATAATAAATGGCATTTAGTCCAAGAAATTGTCAATCAGCCAAAAGAAGGTCGTAAATTAAGAGGTGTTGACCTAAGCGATGCAGATCTTAATAGTGTCAACTTCAGATATGCAGATCTTAGTGGTGTCAACTTCAGATATACCTATCTCAGTGAAGCTAATCTCAGTGAAGCTAATCTCAAAGATGCCGATCTTAGTGAAGCTAATCTCAAAGATGCCGATCTTAGTGAAGCTAATCTCAGAGGTGCCGATCTTAGATATGCCAATCTCAGAGGTGCCGATCTTAGATATGCCAATCTCAGAGGTGCCGATCTCAGAGGTGCCGATCTTGGATATACCGATCTCAGATATGCCAATCTCAGAGGTGCCATAATTTACAACGAAACTAAAATTAATGACAAATGGCGATTAGTTCACGAAATTGTTAACCAAAGTACTCAAAGTCTAAATCTCAGATATCTCAATCTCAAAGGTGCCAATCTCAGTGAGGCCAATCTCAGAGGTGCTAATTTCAGAGGTGCCAATCTCAGTGATGCTAATCTCAAAGATGCCGATCTTAGATATGCCGATCTTGGATATGCTAATCTCAGTGATGCCAATCTCAGAGGTGCTAATCTCAGTGATGCCAATTTCAGAGGTGCCAATCTCAGTGATGCCAATCTCAGAGGTGCCGATTTCAGTGATGCCAATCTCAGAGATGCCAATCTCAGATATACCAACCTCAGAGGTACCAATTTCAGAGGTGCCAATTTCAGTGATGCCAATCTCAGAGGTGCCGATTTCAGTGATGCCAATCTCATGGGTGCCAATCTCATTAGTACTAATGTTGAAAATACAAGATTTGGATACGACAAAAGTATTTCTGAGTTAATGAAACGCGACTTAATTAAACGAGGTGCAATCTTTGAAGATTCTCCAGAAGATCGCTCTAAGATTCTAACTCCTCGCTAAAGACTCATTACTAACCTCACTGTGTCGCCACTAAACCAAAACTACTTATCACTTATAAAAGAGTAAATAATCCGTTGATGTTGATCAATAATCGTAAGGATCTCTAGGAGTTGGAATCTCCGTAATGTTACTTGGCACAATAACTATCTGACGCTTCTCTCCTATCTCTTCTGTCGTCATTTTGCCCTCAATTTCCAACCAGATATCTTGGCTGTAGCTATCACTTTTATTTTCCAACTTGACGGGAATACCAACAGGATAAGCATCCACAGCACAACAAGTGAGAATGAAGCGAGAAATTAAGAAATAATCATCTGGAAGCGTGGGAGGTTTGACCACAAATCCAGTAACATTTACCTTTTGATCTTGATAAGCATCTGGTTCAGGATAGGCATTGAGAGTACGTACCCAATCAATAATAGAGCGATCTTCTGGTTTAATCGCAGCGCGAAAAGATTGGGGTTGGGATCTGGTGAAGGCAAAAGTCTCAGTAACTCCCCTCTGTAGTGCCGTGTCACTCGCTAATACTCGCGGCGCAATGGATAAACCAAAAATCGCTACCAATAGCAGCAACCCGCTACCAAAACCAGGAGGAAACAGTTGCAGATGTTGCACATTTTCTATTCGGGAAGAACGCTGACGACCCCGAAAAAGTGCTATGACTAAAGGCATGGTTTTAAGGCTGCCTATCGATAGCAACAACAAACCAGTGACAACTACTAACCAAAAGTAGTTGGGATGAATGAGCAAACTAATTTGACCCGATGACCAATATTTGAGTAGCAAAACTCCCCAAGTAAAGAATGCTAGAGCATCTAACCAAGGAGTAAAAGCTCGATAGAGGTTTTTTCTCGTATTTTGTGTCATGGTTTCAACCCTAAATAAGTAGGTCAAATTGAATATAAAATCTCTCCCCGCCTAAGGTTAGCTTTCTCCTTAAGGGAGAGGGGATGGGCGTGAAGGTATATAACTAGAAAAAGTAGGAATAGGAGATAGCAAGGATAAAAATTAATTGACCTGCTATGCCAAATAAATAAAGTACCATTCTTGGCTTGAATATAGTTAACATCAAGCCAATCGCTTTAAGGTCGATCATAGGACCAAACACCAGAAATGCGAGTAGAGAACCACTGGTGAAAATTGAAGCAAAAGAAAGGGCAAAAAAGGAGTCTACGGTGGAACAAATTGAGACAATCGCCGCCAGTAGCATCATTGCCACAATAGAACTCACTGGTCCTTGACCCAAACTCAGGACTATTTCGCGGGGGACGAATACTTGAATACTAGCTGCAATGGCACTCCCTAGGACTAACATTGCCCCTAATTCCCTCAATTCCTGGACTATGTTTTCTATAAATAGGGGTATTTTATCAGCTATTTTTTTATTCTGATTAGTATTAGTAACAGATGCTGCAGCAGCTAAATTGTCGAGGTTTAGGGTTTGTCCGTCTGTTCCCAGAATGAAGGTACCTGATTGCAGCAGAGGTGAGGCTAGATTTGTCTTTTGAACTGTAGTTTTTTTCTTCTCTGGGGCACGGGAACGCACTAATTTAACTCTTTTTGCCAAATCGTCTTGCAGCAGGGGTGAAACGTCTTTCTGGATGCTAAAGATGCAACTAATACACACCGCCACCAGAAAGGAGAAAACCACTCGCAGGACAACAATTTCTGGTTGATCGCGAAAAGCAACCCAGGTTGACCAAATCACGATAGGATTGACGGTTGGTGCAGCTAGTAGAAAACCAATGGCGACAGAGGTTGGCACACCCTGCATTAATAAACGCCTCGCTACTGGCACATTACCGCACTCACACACTGGAAACAAAAAACCGACGCAACTACCCACCAAGGAACCCAAGAAGGGATTGCGTGGCATTTTTGCTGCTAAAGTGCGTTCATCGATAAACAGTAGTAAAGCGCTGGAAAACAATACACCCAATAGTAAAAAAGGTATTGCTTCGACTAGCAAGCTTAGGAATAGGGTGTAGGCGTTGTACAGTTGACTCATGCAAATTCAAGAAATATTGCTTCACTCCCCAACAAGGAGGTCAAAATTTAGGAGTTGGAGACAAAAACTAGGTCAATTGGTATGGATTGAGAAATCGCTTAAATCTTGAGGCTAAAGAACTTTATCTATGATAAAGCCTCTATGTTACCATCGCTGTCACTGCTTCGGGATTAGACATTCTAATAGCAATTTTGCCTAGAACTAACCATTGTAGCTTTTGGCTGCTTGCCAGAAAAAGTAAATCGCGAGTATTGTCAACATAGAATTAAAGCAAATACTGACCAGGCGATCTGGTAGCTTAGGTAAATAGCGAGTACTTAACTGAGCACCAATTAAGCCTCCAGCCCCTAGAATGATACCTTCTAGAAACAAAACATTACCTCTGAGGGCGTGTCCGAAACAAGCGGAAATTGCTGTAATTACCACTACACCCAAGCTAGTTTGAATCGCGACTTTAATTTCTTCATCTAGCAGCAGCATTTGGAAGGGAACCATAATTACACCACCGCCAACGCCAAACAAACCAGCGAGTAAACCTGCTACTCCGCCAGTGCCAAGACGCACGACGGTGGGATTAAGCTGAGAATTTTGTGACTTGTCTTTCCTTTTGAGCAATCGCCGACGCAGCATAACCAGAAAAATATTACAAACTAGTAGCAAACCGAAGGCTGCTAAGAGCAAATAGGCGGGCATAATATCAGCAAAATAGGCACCAAATTGGGCTGTTAACAGAGAAGGTAAACCTAATAAAATGACACGCCGGAAATCTAGATAACCCATGCGCCAATTTTGAATACTACCGGAAATTGAAGTCATGACAATGGCAAGACTGCTAGTTGCTGCTGCTTGTACGGGTAGATAGCCTAGGGCAACTAAAATAGGAACGAGTACTGTACCACCACCAATACCCAATAATCCTGCAAGTAGACCAGAAAATAGCCCCCCAGTAACCATAATCCACCAATGCTCAATCATAAATCACTCAAAAGTTGCAGCAATCAACAACTAATAATTAGCAACAAATGAAAAAAAAAGGAAGAGAACTAACTTCTCCTCCTTGCTGTTTTTTCTTTGGTTTCGCATCTAGCTTTCCTTTTAGCTTTTTGCGTAACATTTGCTGTTGTTTTTTGAGTTGTCTTGCCCTTGCTGAACCACCTTTACCCTTGTGGTTGCGTCCCTGGCGGCGGGGCGATTCCCAACGCTTGAGTCGCTGTGCCATGTTTTTTGATTTATGATTGACTACATTAATATAGCACAAGCTGTATTACAGTAGCAATTGCGATTTTTCGGGATAAACTAAATTCAAGGAAATAGTTTTCAAAAAACTACGATTAATTATGTTGAAGATAGACGTATTCAGTTGGGTTACAGAAAACTTTCTCAATCCACTGCCATTGTATAAAATTAGGCAATCAAGAGTGAGAATTAACTAAATTATCCTAGCTTATAGAAATTGAAATAAAGGTTAGGACAGATTAAAAAACTATTCATTCAACTAACAAAATAGTTTTAATCCTGTTTCTTGCCCTCTTTCACAAGTTTTCTGCTCTCAATTACGATCTATTGCGATTAAACAAAAAAGCCGTTAAACCCAAAGTACCCTTAGGCGTTTTCATCTCCCTTACCTTACGCCTTCTTTGAGCTTCTGTAATTCCTGCTTGTCGCAAAGGTAATAAACTAACTTCCTCTGACTCTTGAATCTCTTCTTGCTTACTCTGGAAACAAGCACTTAACCAAGCAGCAGCTAAACCACTAAACAAACCCAGCAAAATGCTTAAAGGAACAGAATAACCTAATGCCACTAAGCTGAGGAGAAAACCTAACCATACCAGCAATCCGGTTGGTATACCTTGAGAAAGATCAACTGTACTTTTTTTACTAGCCATGAGAGATCTAAAGTGAGTTCAAAAGCGTCTCGGATTGACACTCCCCCGAATCGGCTACGCTAAATTCAGGGGATTCTTGGTTCAGCG
>CAZWGS010000132.1:0-12901 GCA_964633315.1 uncultured bacterium
ATCTGGGCGCTGTTTACAACAAATTAGGGAATTATCCTCAAGCAATAGAATACTATCAGCAAGCTTTAGCTATCTTAAAAGAAGTAGGCGATAGGGCTGGTGAAGGTACTACCCTCAATAATCTGGGCTTAGTTTACGACAAATTAGGGAATTATCCTCAAGCGATAGAATACTACCAGCAAGCTTTAGCTATCAGACAAGAAGTAAGCGATAGGGCTGGTGTGGGAGAAACCCTCAATAATCTCGGCTATATCCTTGAATCGCAAAACCAACCAGAAATAGCAATTATCTTTTTCAAACAATCCGTCAACACCTTTGAACTAATCCGCAAAGACAACCGTCAACTTTCTCAAGAACTCCAGCAATCCTACACTGAAACTATTGCTAGTACCTACCGCACCCTCGCAGATTTACTCCTCTCTCAAGATCGCATCCTGGAAGCGCAAAGAGTATTAGACTTACTAAAAGTTCAGGAACTCGACGAATATTTGCGTGGTGTACGCAGTAACGAAAATACTGAGTCAGGAATCGCAATTTTACGTCCAGAACAAGAAATTATCGCTAAATACAGCCAACTACAAACCTCCGCCATTGAATTAGGTTCGGAACTCGCTAACTTACGCCAAATTCCTGAATCTCAACGCACATCGCAACAGCAGCAACGTGTTGAGGAATTGGTACAACTACAAAAGGAAATCAATCGCCAATTCAACGCTTTTATCGACAGTGATGAAATTATAGCCCTAGTAGATCAACTCAGTCGCACTGCAAAAAAAGCCCATCCTGAATTAGAAGAATTAAACGCCCTACGCGATAACTTGGAAGAAATTGGTAATGCAGCCCTCTTCTATCCTCTCATCCTTGAAGATCGCCTGGAATTAGTGATTACTACTCCTAACTCTCCACCTCTACGTCGCACAGTACAAGGAGTAGGTAGAGAAAAACTCAATAAAACCATACTCCAATTTCGCCAAAGCCTCAAAGCAGTGCATCCGCGCTTCAAACCCAAAATTCCCGCGCAAAAGCTTTACCAATGGCTAATTGCGCCCATCGAAGAGGATTTAATTCAAGCAGGTGTGGAAACCATTATCTACGCGCCAGACGGACAATTGCGCTACATTCCCCTTGCTGCTTTGCATGATGGGGAACAATGGTTGGTGCAAAAATACCGCGTTAACAATATTACTGCTGCATCTCTAACTGACTTTACCACCAAACCCCAATCGCAACCAAAAGTACTCGCTGCTGCCTTTGCTGATGAGACAATTGAGCATAGTTTTAAGGTGGGGAAAGAGGACTTTTTCTTTAAGGGTTTGCCTTTTGCTGGTGTAGAGGTGGACAATTTAATCGCTAGTTTGCCTAATATTACCTCTTTTATCGACCGTCAATTTAGCCTTAAAGCGGTTGAACCTCGCCTCAATGAACATAATATTGTCCACTTCGCCACCCATGCTGCTTTTGTGGTGGGAACACCGGAGAATTCGTTTATTCTTTTCGGGAATGGCGACATACCAAATCTTACAGAAATTAAAGATTGGTCACTGGAAAATGTGGATTTAGTTGTACTCAGTGCTTGCGAAACCGGATTAGGTGGGGAATTCGGCAATGGTGAGGAGATTCTAGGCTTAGGTTATCAATTTCAACGCGCTGGAGCAAGGGCTACTCTCGCATCTCTTTGGAAGGTATCTGATGGGGGAACCCAAGCGCTAATGAATGCATTTTACGCTGCTTTGCAACAATCGGGAGTTAGTAAGGCGGAGGCGATACAAAAGGCGCAAATTGCTTTGATTACAGGCGATTATAGCGATTTAGAAGGAGAAAGGGCTACTGTTGCAGTGGAATATAAGGATCGCTTACCGCAAAATGTGCAAAAGAATCTAAGTCATCCCTATTATTGGTCAGCTTTTTTCTTAATTGGAAATGGACTTTAAACTAAGTCAGAGGAGGTGAGTTTCTGGCTTAGTTTTACAGTTTAAGTGAGACTAGAATCTAACGCTTAGAATCTAGATAATTAAAGAAATACTCTTCAACATCACGATGAAAATCACGTTGATAACGCATCTTATCTTCGTATTGCTCTATATACCACCTAAATAAATTATCCTCACTAAAATCTATCTTTCCATCATCATCTCTTATAACCCTCTCGAGAGATCTAACATCACCACCAAGTAAGATGTCATAAAGGAAACCAAAATCATGAGAATAAGGTGTTTCCTCAAACTCCTTTACAATCTGGCTAATCATTTGTTGATCTTGAGCTGGTAACATCGCTATTATCTTGATTTATTTACAACAGTATAAATTTACACAAAATCAGTCCTTTGTCATCGAATCTACATAAATAATTTAGAATCGTAAAATTTTACCTCTCTACAAGGGCTATGTTTTTGATTTTTTGTTTTTTGAGATTACTTGGGACAAATAAAAGCAAGTTCGTAGAGTGACAATTTATGAATTAGTAAAGTAAGGTAAAACTGTGTAATTTTTTGACCAATTTTGTGATAGAAACCGCCAGATAAAAGGTAATGAGACAAGGAAACATATTACTCCTTGCCACCATTGTGCTTGAAAATCTTCTAAAGCAGAATTGTTTAATAACTGATCTAAAAATGAAGCATTTTCCACAGAACTAAATTTAGCTTCTGTTACTATCCAGACAAATGCTATGGCATTATTAAGTGCATGAGCGAAAATTGGTGCAATCAAGCTTCGAGTTTTGAGGTACAAAATAGCCATAACTACTCCAAATAAAGATAAACCCAAGAAGTTGAGATGGCAGAAGCCAAACAAAATAGAGGAAGCGATAATTGCTGGTTTCACTCCCCATTTTGTTGCCCATCGATGTAAGATAATTCCTCTAAAAAAAAACTCTTCAACTATGGGAGCTACTACAACAATTTCTAGAAATAAAAGAATATTATAGATTAATGTTCCTGATGTTGGTGGAGAGTATATTTGCTCGGAAAATATTATTATCTCCTCTGCAAAGTTAGGAGCAACTAGTGATAAAGGATAGTAGGTAAGATAAAATGCTCCCATGGAAAACATAAATACACTCACAACTGTCCCAGATATTGACAACCACTGAATATTACTTGATTTATTCCCAATTAATTTCTGTAAGTCAATTCTAAAACCCCAGCATAGAAAAATTGTCCAAGCAGTTATCAAAAGGACAGATGTAATTTCTGCTAACAACTTTGCAATCGGTGTATTTTTTGAGATTAAATCAATTATAGATACACTGAAAAAAGCTACGATTATAGAGATTACTATCGCTCCCAAAATTAGATAACTAGATTTAAATTTTTGGAAGGGGTTATTTCTCGGATTCTCCAGTTGTATTTTAGTGCTCATGGCCCAAAATAAATAGCTCCAGTAGACTTTTCGGTATTCTGCAGATGGAATTACACAAAATTTACTTTTATTTACAAGGCACAAGCAACAACTAATCGTCCATCATCTCTTTAACAAAAGCTTCCGCCATCGCACGATTGGAAACTTCTCCATCCAAGGTTGCGGCTAATAATTCATCAAGAACTATCCTATAACGAGGACTGGGCTTGTAACCAAGAGCTTTTAAATCATTACCATTCAAAATTGGTTTTACTTCCAGCCAACAGGTTAAATATTGCCAAATTTGGCGACGAATGTGGCGTGGTGTTTGGATGGCGAGTAAAACTAGAGTTGGTAATTTGTATTCGCGCAACAGCTTGACTATTTGGCTAGGACGTTGGCAATCGGGTAAGCTTTCTATAACCCTAGTTTGAGCTGAATTTAATTCCTGCAATCTCTCAATACTATCATTAGGTAATTGCAGATTCATCGCTACTTTACATCGTATTTCTGGTTCAAGATAGGCGATTAAAACTTCCAGGCGCATTTGCCAGTGTACCAGTTTCTTTTCCCTATCAAAGCGTCGCAAACAGCGATCCAGAAAACGCACTTGCCACCATAATTTTGGCTCTAATTTCAAGGTAGCATGGAGACAGCGTAAGGCTCCTAAATCTGCGATTAGTTGCAAAGCTGGCTTCCAATAGGGCGCTTGCAAGATATACTTTAGTTCTGCTTTGAGTCTAGTTTGTAGGGCTGGTGTTTTCCCATTTTCAGCCTGTGAACGGTCATAAACACCACTTTCTAGAGCATAACGGATATAGCCTTCGGTTTGTGGTTCAATTTCAAATTCAAGACGTACTGCAAAACGTACAGCGCGATAGATTCGTGTAGGATCTTCAATGAAACTATTGGCGTGTAAAACCCGAATTTGTCGCGATTTCAGGTCATACATACCACCAAAAAAGTCTAACATTTCTCCCACTCTGGGCGGCGTTAGTTTGAGGGCTAAAGCATTGATGGTAAAATCGCGTCGATACAAATCTTGGCGAATTGAACTCGCTTCTACCTCTGGATTAGCTGCCGGATAGGGGTAAAATTCAGTACGTGCAGTAGCAATATCTACCCATAGCGATCCTAATTCTGGGTCTTTATGCCATAATAATGCTGCCGTTTGAAAAGCACCGTGAACCTCTAAACGCGCTTGGGGATAGATTTTCTGTAATGCTTTCGCAAGTTCAACCCCTGCACCCACATCAGCGCTAGCATGGCAACCATCCACTACCATATCAATATCTTGCAATAGCAACGGTTCATCTTCCTTAGCTAGCAGCATATCCCTAACCGCACCACCAACCAGATACAAATTCCAGCCTCGCTTTTGTGCTTCCCTGGCGACTTGAGTCAAAAATTGCCATAAAGGAGGTGAAATTAGGGATTTAGCATTCGCTACTGGAAAATAGCTCAAGATTTTCCTTTCTATCTCCTCCTCTTCCCCAATTTTTATCTTTTCCTGATGACGTTGACGCAAAACATCGGTGCGAGTGACAATACCCAGTAATTGCTCTCCTTGCAAAACGGGTAAACGTCCAATATCATAAGCAACCATCAGCGATTCTATTTCCGGTAGCGTAGTATCAGGGCTAATGGTTTTTAAATTACGACTCATATAACCCTTAACTGGCGCATGACTAAAACCGTGATGTAGCGCCAAATCTAAGTCACGCCGAGAAATTACTCCCACCAGTTTATCTTGCTCATTAACCACAGATAGCCCAGAATGACCATAGCGCAACAGTACTCGCTGAGCTTCACCTATGGTAGTGTGGGGTCGAATCGTGCGTACAGGGGAAGACATTAAATCCCTGGCTGTCAGAGGTTTGGGAACTTGGTTAATTAACTCACTAACCAAATCCTTAACCACAACTTCCGCTTCCACATCATGTAAACTGGCAGATGCAGCTTGGGGATGTCCACCACCACCTAAAGGTGTAAATAATCGGTTAAAATCAACTCCATCTAAACGAGAACGTCCAATTAAAGCTAACTTTTTCTCTCCAGTACTTTCTCGATAGTATTGATGAGCAAGCAAAAGAGCATCAGTCTCACTTAACTTTACCAGTTGTGTAGCGAGGCTCGATAAACCAGGAACATAATCTGGTGTTTCCAATAACACCCAAGCTACCCGATGACCAAAAATTGTTTCTGATTCTAACTCTTCCCAAGCTTGTGTTAATAATTTTTGCAACTGTGGGGATAAAGCCTGTTCCACATACTCACTAATTGTACTCACCCTAGCTCCATTTTCCAGCAACCACGCCAAAGCCAGCGCATCGCGAGGATGAGTTTTTTCGTAGGTTAGGGAACCAGTATCCACATGAATACCCAACGCCATTACCGTTGCTTCTGAAGCGCTAATTTGAATCTTAGCCTCCTGCAATTTTTCCACAATTAAAGTTGTAGCTGCACCTACGGCTTCAATTTGGCGATAGGTGGCGGGAATATCCCCTGCACTATCTAGATGATGATCATACACCTCAATATCGCTAATATGAGGTAAATCGAACCACTCAGAAGCTTTTCCCAAACGTCCCCGCTTCTGATTATCCACCACAATTAAACTGCTGATTTGCTGGGGATTAACACTGCGTCTTTCGATTAAAGCAAACTCATATCTATGTAGCGCCAAAAAATCCCTTACTCCCGGATGCGCCCCCCCAGTTAACACCACCTTCGCACCCTTTCGCAGACGTGTTAAGCCCACTGCTGCACCCAAGGAATCAAAATCGGCGGTTTGATGACATAAAATCAGATCCATGATGTCCTTTGAGTAGCTATCTAGCAGGGCTATTTCATTCTCACAAAATTTTCCCAGATTGGGGAATTAGGGAATTGGGGAGATGGGGAGTTAGGGAGATTGGTATTTTTTCCCATCCCAAATACACCAGCATTTTGCAACGCCAGTAAGTCTATCTAATTAAACGTTAAACTGATTCCCCCACATCCCTAAACTAAAACCATTTCATATTTAATCAAGTGGAGATAGTGAGAATAACTTAACCGTTGTTCTGTGTTAACTCTAACAAAATAGAGCTAGTTAAAAAAAACCATCCGTTTCCTTATCTTACTGCTGAGTTAAAGCCGCCACAGCCAAACAACCCCAACCAACCAAAAAAGCAACACCTCCCAGGGGAGTAATTGCTCCTAACCATTTAATTCCTGTAAAACTCAAAGCGTATAAACTACCTGAGAATATTACTATACCAACAATAAAAGCAGAGCCAGCAACATTGAGAGATAGGGGCGTAACTTCAGCGCGAGTTAGTAATACTCCCACTAATAATAGAGCCAGGGCATGGTACATCTGATATTTAGCCCCAGTTTCAAAAATTTCAATTGCCCGCTCTGTCAGTTTATCT
This sequence comes from uncultured bacterium, assembly GCA_964633315.1. Lineage (GTDB taxonomy): Bacteria > Cyanobacteriota > Cyanobacteriia > Cyanobacteriales > CAWCAG01 > CAZWGS01. The sequence goes on from CAZWGS010000132.1 coordinate 6,756, forward strand.
TGGAGAGCATGAGTAGCAAAAGCACCTGCGGCTACTGACAAACCAGCGAGAATTGCTGCGATAGCGATAAAAATTTGAGTCATCTTGTCTGTATAACCAACAACCAACAACCAACAACCAACAACTAACTAATAAATCGCTCTAAAGCCGTAAGATTGGGAATACAAAGCACATCTTGATCTCGTTGAATCAGTCCCTTTTTCTCCAGTTTAGTTAAAACTCGCGTCACTGTTTCCCGCGCTAAACCGCTGAGACTACTGAGTTCCCGGTGAGGTAAATTAGGAATTTCAGTTCCTTGTTCTACCTGTCTACCTTGCCCTTCTGCCAAGAACAAAATTGTATCAGCCACGCGGGACATACTGTCAGCTTCTCGCAATCGCAACCGACGATTTACCTGACGCAATCGCTTAGACATTAACTGTACCAAACTCACGCCAGCTAGAGGCTCAGAACGAATTAAATCCACAAAATCCTGCGCCGGAATACTACTAATTTTAGTCGGTGTCAGGGTAATAACATCAGTAGAACGAGGAACCTCATCCATAGCCGCCATTTCGCCGAATACTTCCCCCTTACCAATAATATTGAGGGTAACTTCCTTACCATCCAAATTATAGGTGCGTATTTTAACCCAGCCTTCAAGGATAAAATATACCGAACCACCCCAATCATTTTCCAGTAAAATTACCTGATTCGGTGGGTGAGTTCGCGTCACTACATGATACGTGACTTTGGAGAGAGTTTCCTCAGGCAAGCCAGCAAAAACAGGGATTGAGGCGATTAAGTTTTCAATATCAGGATTAGACCGCTCATCCATAGTATTGGTTAACACTAGCTTGCAATATAGAATACAGGAGCAAGGGTACACTCACAGTTGATTTGCCTAGACAAAATACCCTGGGAAGTAGACTTTTTAGCCATGAGGCGAGTAGTTTTATAATTCACTAATTATTTACTCAACTACAGGACACCACACCATACTATTATCTATATTTCTAGGCGCTTTCCATAGGTAATTTCCAATTTGCCTTTTTTAAACTCCAAAAAATCATAAATTAAAACATACGGCTCCATCATTTTCGTTAGGTTTCCCCAGTGACTTCTTCAAAGAATTCTCCCTCTCTCATTGCTGAGATTGACAGCATAATCAATCGAGGTATTCCAGCACTACCCTGGCTGCAAAAAGCACATACTGTCCAGCAGCAGCAACTATTAAAAAAAGTAAGAGATTACCTCTTGTCATTAAACACTATAGAAGATGCCACAGAGCCAACAACCACGGCAATTGCCAAAGCAGTAGTGGAGCAGATGCAAAAAATCCAGGGTGATTCTTTACCTAGCCTACAGGAAGATGTGGCTAAGCTGCACCAGGAAAAAGCATCTCTAGAGCGCGAAATTGAGCAACTCCAGGAAAACAGACAACAAATTGTGGCTGAATTCCTGCCCATACTTACCAGTCGCTTTGCCGAAAGTGTAACGCAACAGCTCAACCAAGTGCAATCAACTTTAGAGGGACACTTACGACAAATTCAACGGGAAAGCTACGCCAACTCCTCACAATTAGAGACAGATGAGGAGCAATTGCAGCAGCTGCAAACCAATTCGGAGCAACTGTTAGTCAACCTCGATGCTACCTTCCAGACGGTTTTAGGCGCACTTGAGCGAGATTTAAATGCCTATCAAAACTCCCTCTCTCAAGGCTTAGAACAAATGCATAGCTTAGGACAACAAGGAGAAGGTATCCTCGCAGCATTAATTCATCGTCTAACCCAGCATTTAAAATATACCGTAGTGGACACTTCGGTAGACGAATCTGAAGTTTCAGCCAGTGTACCCCTCCTCGCAGAAAGTCAGAATCCTGAAGTCATCAACTTTTCCCAACCCTCTGAGGTGGAGGAGGAAAAATATCCCTATGCGGGGATGGAAATTAATTCCTCTGCAACCAGTATCATCTCAGAAGTGGCGCAGGTGGAAAGTCTGCTGGAAATAGATTTGGGGGGTAGCGAAATTACTTTAGAGACTACGCCCCAAGATGTTTTCAACAGCCCTCTGTTTACCTCAGACGAAGGAATCGCAACAAATCAAACGGAGAGTGCAAACAGCGAAAATCCAGAGTCTAATTTCTCCCTACCCACTCCCGATGAAAATATTGGACTAGTTGAGTTAAATTCTCAGACCACCGAGGGATTGACAGCAGAAGCTGCTTTATTTACACAATTAGAAGATCCTTCCCTCACTGCTACCACAGCCATCAACTCCGATGAACCAGTAACTACCTTGACAGAGGAACTATTTGGTTCAGAAGTTGTACCGGAGGAATTGGAGGTGTCAGAGGCTGAAAATACGCCAGTAGAAGCTGCTACGGAGGAAGATACCATTACCTCTTTGCAAGAGTTGCTAGCAAAAATTAATGTTACAGCATCAAACAATCTTGCCGATGGCGAAGTAGAGGAAAATTACACGCCAGCTTCCTCTGGGGAAAGCTTGTTATTCACTGACGAGTCTCAAGAGGAATTACTGAGTCAACCAATACTCGATTCTGAACAACAACAGTATCTAGAAGAAGATTTACAGCGTTTTGAAACCGAGGAAACACCAGAAACACCATCAGAGTCATCAGAGTCATAGTTTATCAGTACCTAAGACGGTTAAATTAAGGGATTTTACGGTAGTTACGTGTTCACGCTTCACACTATCGTTAAAAAGCTTCCTGCAATATTAAGAGTCAGTGAAGTTAAAGGCAACGCTGTTTCCCCTCCTAGTAAATCTACTTAATATAGAAACTGAAAGGTTACTTGTCTTACCCATTAACATCTTAGATAAGAGATTATTGGCTGTGATTACTACATCTAAACTACCACTAAGCTACGTAAAACTACTGTTGTCGGGTCAAAAAGACGATCTACCAATCTCTGAACAACAAGTGCATCGTTCTGTTCACTGTAAAACTAAGCGCTTACTAGATATAGCAGGTTCTCTAGTTGGTTTAACAATTACTGGTGTCCTGACTATTCCGATTGCGATTGCAATGCAACTAGATAATCCAGGACCCGTTTTCTACAGTCAAATACGCTGTGGTGTCAATGGTAAACACTTCCGCATTTGGAAGTTTCGTTCCATGATTGTTGATGCGGAAAAGTATCAACACCTAATAAAAAACGAAGCCCATGGTCAAATCTTCAAAAATGAAAATGACCCCCGCATTACCAAAGTTGGTAAGTTTCTACGTCGTACCAGCTTAGATGAATTCCCTCAATTCCTGAATGTACTCAAGGGAGATATGAGTTTGGTGGGAACTCGTCCCCCAACTCCCAACGAAGTTCAAAACTACGAAATTCACCATTTCCAACGCTTAAATGTTAAACCAGGATTAACAGGAGAGTGGCAAGCCAATGGACGCTCCGAAGTAAGTGACTTTGATGATATTGTCCGTATGGATATTGCCTATCAGCAAAAATGGTCTCCTCTATACGATATTAATTTGATTTTTAAAACTATTCATGCCGTCTTAGCGCAAAAAGGTGCTTGTTAAGCAAAAGATAATATTCAATGATCGAGCTAATAACTGCTCAATCATTGAATTATGAATTTGCCTAATTGGATCACCATCTCTCGCCTTCTCGGTTTGCCTTTTCTCCTCTACGGTTTACACAATCCCACAACCGAAGGACGTTGGCTATGTTTAGCTATTTTCCTAGTGGTGGCGCTAACAGATTGGTTGGATGGTTACCTCGCGCGCAAACTGAATCAGGTAACCGATTTAGGAAAGTTCCTTGACCCCTTGGTGGATAAATTACTGGTTCTGGGTACCTTCCTCGCCTTGATAGAATTGGGTACAATCCCTGCTTGGGGAGTCTGTTTAATTTTGGCTAGAGAATTGGCGATCGCAGGATGGCGAGTTAATCCCAATCTCAGTGGTGATAAGATTCAAGGTGCCAATATTTGGGGCAAACTGAAAACTGTCAGCCAAATTATAGCCATCGCCTTTTTAATCGCACCCCTACCAGCAGTTTGGGAATTACCTTGTCAAGTTTTGTTTTGGCTAGCTGTAGTTTTGACGTTAATATCAGGTTTAGTTTACGTTTACCCTCAAATTGCAGCTAGTATTTCCTCATCTAAAGAAAAGTCTATCTCTGCATCCTGACGACCGGAAGCCAGATAATCATTTTCTAAAGATTCTTTTAAACCACAAACCAAATCAAACTTGGGTTCCCAATCCAGTTCCGTTTTGGCTTTGTGAATATCTGCAAAGAAGTGCTGTGAACGCAGAGGAAAGGCTTTACGCTTGCCAAAGTCGAACTTTTTGGGATCATAGTGAACTAACTTAATCTCATCAGCAGACTTTCCTGCTGCTTGGGCGCAAGCTAGGGCTAAACCATTAAAACTAACATAGCGATCGCCAGAGATATTATATATTTGACCAATTGCTTGGGGATTATCCAACACCGCCGCCATCGCCCTGGCTAAATCGCGAACATGTCCCAATTGTGTCAAATACATACCATTACCGGGGATAGGAAGGGGACGAGATCTCACAATGCGATCAAAAAACCAGGCTTCTAAGTCATTGTAATTTTGAGAACCGTAAATATAAGTGGGACGAATCGAAGTCCAGGGTAATCCTGCGCTAGCTAAATAAGCTTCGGTTTCATGTTTGCCCTTGTGGCGACTTTTTGGATCTACTGGATCGCCTTCCAGATGGGGCATTTGGTTAGATTTGAGATAGACACCAGCCGAACTAACATAGACAAAGTGCTTAATTTTATCTTGAAAAATTTCCGCCAGAGGTTGAGTATCGCTTAATTCTCGTCCATTATTGTCAAAAATAGCATCAAATTTTTCCCCAGCCAGTTTTTCCTTGAGTTGGTCAATTTGCTTCCTATCGCCGTGAATTTGCTGCACATCAGCAACAGGTGCACTCTTATTACCTCGGTTAAACAGTACCACCTCATGTCCCTGGGCGACCAAAGTTTTGGTCAGATAGACTCCAATGAAGCGGGTTCCCCCCATGATTAAGATTCGCATTTGTTACCTACACTTTTCTCGATGAAGTGATTTTGACACTCCTGGTTGCCTAGAAGCAAGGATTCTTGGCTTTAGCGAGGACAGTCGTTTTGTCATACCAATTTCAGAAAACGACTACTTGTAGAGCTCGTTAAAGAGCAACATAATCGCTTTGATAGAATTGATTTGGGCATGGAAGGACTGAAAGCAAAGCTTAATTTCACGCTCCCAATTAAACCGAGTCGTGAACAAGCTAATTGATTTTTTACTTCTATGGGGATTCACTATAAACAGAATTGGCAACATAGTGTTATGACAACAAGAACCTTTGGCGTAATTGGCTTAGCTGTCATGGGGGAAAACTTGGCTTTAAATGTTGAAAGCCGTGGTTTTCCCATTGCTGTATATAATCGTACAGCAGCCAAAACCGAAGAGTTTATGGCAACTAGAGCCCAGGGTAAGGATGTCAAAGCAGCCTATTCTCTGGAAGAATTTGTAAAGATTCTAGAACGTCCGCGTAAAATTCTGGTGATGGTGAAGGCGGGTAAACCAGTTGATGCTGTAATTGAGCAGCTCAAGCCCCTGCTAGAGCCAGGAGATATGATTATCGATGGTGGTAACTCTCTGTACAATGATACCGAAAGACGTACCCAATATCTAGAAGCCACCGGTTTGGGTTTTGTCGGTATGGGTGTCAGTGGCGGTGAAGAAGGAGCCCTCAATGGTCCTAGTTTAATGCCAGGAGGCACAGAAAGTGCCTATAGGGAACTAGAACCCATCCTCACCAAAATTGCCGCTCAGGTGGATGATGGTCCCTGTGTGACCTATATTGGTCCTGGTGGTGCTGGTCATTATGTGAAGATGGTGCATAATGGCATTGAATATGGCGATATGCAGCTCATCGCTGAAGCCTACGATTTACTCAAAAAAGTTGCTGGGTTAAACAATCAGCAGCTTCATGAGATATTTGCTCAGTGGAATACTACCGATGAGTTAAATTCCTTCCTCATTGAAATTACCGCCGATATCTTTAAATACCAAGAGCCAGAGACAGGCAAGTACTTAGTAGATCTAATTGTAGATGCTGCAGGACAAAAGGGTACAGGACGCTGGACAGTGGTAAGTTCCCTAGAATTGGGTGT
>CAZWGS010000133.1:0-12888 GCA_964633315.1 uncultured bacterium
ACTTATTAATCTTGTGGAAACTAGAAATGATTACAGGATGTCTGAATCCTTTGATGTGACTAGTTTATAACCTTCTTTTTCGGCAATTCATCAATTTTGAATTTTGAATTTTGAATTTTGAATTCGCCGTTAGGCGCTTATTGCTTACTCTAAAATCGCCAGATTAACAATCCCATCCCCTTGATTAACCAAAGGATTTTGAGTGTGTCCAATCACAAAACCTTTAGTACTAGACTTGATTTTAACGCTTTTATCTCCAAAAACGTCAGCAATTGTACCAATAATCTGCTTTTTTTTGATTTTTTCTCCTAATTTCACGTGCAAACGCAAAATACCGCTCTGGGATGCCCGCAGCCATTTACTACGTTTGGCTTCCAGGGGAGTAGTTGAGGATAATTCAGGAGGTAATGGATACATCTCCAATGCTGCCATAACACGCAAAATTCCCGAAACACCGATACGAATTGCTTCAGAATCAAAACGTAGTGCTTCACCAGCTTCGTAGAGGAGTACAGGAATACCTTTTTTAGTTGCTGCTTGACGCAGAGAACCATCGCGGGTGCTAGAGTGCATAATTAGAGGTGCACCAAAAGCTTTCGCAAAGTGATGGGTTGCAGCATCTTCTAGGTTGGCACGAATCTGTGGTAAATTAACCCTATGGTCAGAAGCTGTATGTAAATCGATACCGTGGGTGCTGCGACTGACAATTTCTTCCATAAATAAATGTGCAATGCGCGAAGCCAATGAACCTGTTGCGGAACCAGGGAAGGAACGATTCAAATCCCTTCTATCAGGGAGATAGCGCGATTGTTGGATAAAACCAAAAACATTGACAATTGGCACAGCGATTAGAGTACCACACAACTGTTGAGGGTCAATTTGTGGCAAAACCTCACGAATAGTTTCCACACCATTAATCTCGTCACCGTGAATGGCTGCGCTTAGCCACAATTTCGCCCCTGGTTTGACTCCATGAGCCACGGTGACGGGAATTGATAACATAGTATGGGTGGGTAGTTGAGCAACGGGAATTTCCAAACGACGGACTTCTCCCGGTGCAATTTGAACTCCAGCAAGTTCAAATATATCCTCACTCATAGCGACTGAAAAGCCGGAAATAGCTACTTACAGCTAATTCCTTGAGGGGAAATGCTACCCAAGTTAAGGGATTGATAGTAACAACAATATCGCGCACATCCCGCACCGCCAAATTAACAATTTGCTTCGCTACCCACTGGGCAGACATGACACCAATGGGGTTAAGATTGCTCTTAAATGGACCTAGAATCAGCTTACGAATGACGCAGGGAGAATCCAAACGACGCATAGTAACTAAGTCTCCTAGGGTTCGTTTACTCAATTCGTAGAGGGGACTAAAGGCGGGATTTACCTCTGCTTCTGAGGTATTAACCCATACTTCCTTACGTACTTTATCTTCGTTGCTGCGCACTGTCTGTAAAAATAACTCCAGTAAGCGCCAACTAGAAAAAGCATTTATTTCGTAGGATTTAGTAATCGCTTCTGCTGTCCTTTCCTGATGCACATTAATACCATGGTTCAGAATCAGAATATCAACCTTTTCCAAATCCGCCAATAATTCCGACTCTTGACCCACTTGCCAAGTGATAGTGGGTAGAGCTACATTGTCTATGCTGATGGTTTTGTCACTGGAAGTAAGAGCAATTACCTTCGCTCCCTTCGCCTGTAACTCTTGCAATAAAGCGATTCCCAGACTTCCCGAAGCGCCAGTAACAGCAATTTTTTTACCTTTAAGGGAAAGGGCTGTACCCATAATTTTATCGAGAAAAGTAAAAGTACCGCAATAGTAAGCCTTCTGGTTATCAAAGTGATGTCGCCAGTGATAGGGACGATTCACTAACCAATTGCTAGGAAGACTGGTAAAATCGCCTTGACGATGGGTAAGATCCGTTAACTCATCAGCGTAGGCTAAACCGCTACCCCGTGCAATCGCACTAAGCAAGAAAAATAAAGTATAAGCAGAACCTAAACTAGCGATCCAATAGTAAGACAACTGCCAACTCCAGGCAATCGCAATTGGTATACCACTAAGCAACAGCATCACTGAAGCTTCCGGCACATCATTATACCAGTGAGCCTTCCTATAAATTGTTTCACTCACCACCGATAAATCAGGGCGAAAAACGCGATGATGCCAATTATGGTAGCGAGAAAGAGGCTGCCAAACATGGGATAGTACATGATAGCCATCTCGTACTATTTCTACCCAAAGGATTGAAGCAAAAGCGATGGCAATAATCAGCATCCAATTGGTCATTATTAACAAATCTTGAATCTTATTAGTTAAATTACGTGAATAAACTTATCCTTACTGCATTTTAGGCTGAATCAGGCGACCTTTTTGAGTCGAATTTACCGGAAAACGTCTTGCCTTGATTGTTATAACTTAAAAGTCAGCCAAGAAAATTAACAAATTTCGATACAATAGCCATAGCTTTATCTAAGCTTCATAAATTACAAATTTATTAAATATCACCACTATCACAACTGCACCATAAACTATGCCGGAGAAATTTAGCTCAGACAAAGACGACTATCGAGAACTAGATCCCATTAGTTCCCTACTATCTGAATTATCTGATCCAGAAGAGGAAGAAGAAGAATTTCGGAGTGATTTTTTTAAGGGTTTAGAAGGGCGCAGACGCAAAGCCGCCTTCACACTCATGCTAATTTGGGGTATCGTCATCGCCCTACATTTGCTTTCCTGGGGTTATTGGTTAATTCTGAGTTTTACCGGATTGCTGGTGGTGCAAGCATTGCGTTTAGTATCGATAAAACCCGAAGCGCCGCCAACTCCCCTGAGTAACCAAGATTTAGCTAATGCAGCCACCGTTTCCCTTCTAGTAGCAGCCAAAAACGAAGCTGCTGTGATCGCTAGACTGGTAACAATGCTCTGCACCCTCGACTATCCCCAAGATAAATACGAAGTTTGGATCATTAATGACCACAGCACAGACCAAACCCCCATTATACTCGATAAACTAGCACAGGAATACCCACAACTAAGAATTTTACATCGTGGTGCAGGCGCTAGTGGCGGTAAATCGGGAGCCTTAAATCAAGCCTTACAAATGTCCACAGGAGACATTATCGGTGTTTTTGATGCCGACGCCACAGTATCAAAGGACTTACTACGACAAATAGTACCCATGTTTAACCAGAAAAATATGGGTGCAGTGCAAATGCGCAAAGCGATTGCTAACGCAGGAGAAAATTTCTGGACAAGGGGACAAATGGCGGAAATGGCACTTGATAGCTACTTCCAGCAACAGCGTATCGCCCTAGGTGGTATCGGTGAATTGCGTGGAAATGGTCAATTTGTGCGCCGTCGCGCCCTCAATAGTTGCGGTGGTTGGAATGAACAAACCATTACCGATGACTTAGATTTAACCATTCGCTTGCACCTAGACAACTGGAAAATAGGCTTCCTCAATGTGCCTGCGGTGGGAGAAGAAGGCGTTACCAGCTTTAAAGCATTATGGCATCAACGCAATCGCTGGGCTGAAGGAGGTTACCAACGTTACCTAGACTACTGGCGTTTCATCATTAGTAATCGCATGGGTTGGGCAAAAACCATTGATTTACTCTCCTTCATGCTGATTCAATACATATTACCCACAGCAGTGATTCCCGACACAGTAATGGTAATCGCTTACCACCGTTTCCCCGTCTTGAGTCCCCTATCTGGTTTAATGTTTGGCTTACCCATCTGGAGTATGTTTATGGGTTTGCGACGCACTCAGAACAAAAAATTAAACTTTACCACCTTCCTGCAAATGTGCAATCAAACTGCACGAGGTATGATTTATATGACCCACTGGCTACTAGTAATGACATTTACCACAGCCAGAATGTCAGTGCGCCCCAAACGTTTAAAGTGGGTGAAAACAGTGCATCAAGGTAGCACAGAAGAGAGTTTAAAATTGGGTTAAGAATGTAGGGACGTAAAATTTTACGTCCCTAGAATGGGTAAAAATTAAAATATGCTAATTTCCGAAGAGAGCTACTGTAAAAAGGAGTTGTAACGATGCCTAGTGATAGCAAAGACAAGCCTGAAAAACTCTCAACAGAAATAGCCTCTTTTTTTGAAGATGTACCAGGATTAGCTTTATCTATACTGGTAGTTTTCCTCTCTATTCTCATCGTAATCTGTGAGTATCACTCCCATGCCCATAATGAGTTAAAGTCTCTATTCAACGGAACTTTATCAATCAAAAGTTATTTATTGTTCAAAGATTGGATTGTTGATTTGTTCATGGGTCTGATTTTCCTACTTGCCTTAAACAATTTCTATAACAAGTACAAATTCTCTGAAAAAGAGCTACCTATCTTGGGACGAATGGGATATTTCTTTGGTAAGAATAGTATATTTAAATATATTAAATTAGAGTTATCATTTGACTTTCTATTAAGCGTATTAACTCTGGTTCTAGGGATTAATACTATTATTAACTCTACTTACAATCTTTTGCATCCCACTGCTAGCACTTTACCAGCAGCCTTGAATCTGAGCTTCATTGTCTTCATGAGTATTACTCTTGTCTGTTTAATCTATTTCTGGATTAAAAAATCAGACAAGAAGGATTGAAAATCTAATCCATATTGTTCTTTTGTTTAAAAAAAATTAGCTGTCTATATTCCCTGTGAAACCTTGCCAATACTGTCAAAAACTTGTTCGCCTTCGCTATCGCATTCAGTATGATACGAGTAAAAAATGGTATTTAGTGTGTCCTCAATGTTGGCAAATTTTGTCTCCAGATAATCCTAATTATCGCTATGGAGGGACTTGGAAAGCGAGATGATTGGACTTCTTGCTCCAAGTCAAGTAATAAGTAATAAGTACTGAAATTGAGGAGAAACTAGTAAATTTACAATAGTACTAAAAATCTGGTGTTGCTCGGTATTTCACAAATCAGTACAACGTCCTTTTCATAAGTCTTTAATCGCCTTATTTGCTAGTTTATCTATTTTTCCTTCTGTCACATCTGTTTCAAATTGTTGATCCTAAGCTGGTGCATCACATTAAACCATGCACAGATGACAAATTGTATACCCAATCAAGGTATGCTAAATGAGTAGTAATATACTAAACTGAGCTGAATGTCTGTGAGAAATTTAGGAAAAAGCAGGCAAGGAGTTTAAGTAATGTCAATTGCAATTTCAAAAGACCAAATCTTCCATATTGCTGAAATTATAAATAGTCGAGATGGGGATGGCATTTACGGATATATTGAACGTGAAACTGGTGAAGTGTTGATTTGTAGTGAGTATGATCCGTTAGATATTATCCCTAACGAAGAAGATGAGAATTACGATGAAGTAGAAGCTGAGTTTGATCGTCGCTACGTACCAATTCCACAAGAAGGATCGGGAGATGCCTATCAAGATATGGTAGCTTTCATAGAAATGGTTGAAGATGAAAGATTGCGAGATTTGTTGGAAGTTGCTATTCAAGGACGAGGAGCATTTGGTCGCTTTAAGGATGTACTACGCCGTTCGGAATACGAATCAGAGCGCAATCGCTGGTTTTCATTCAGTGAGAAGCGTAAGTGTAATCGAGCAGTTAAATGGTTAACTAAGGAAGGCTTTAGTGTAAGAGTTTAGTCCTAATCCTCTCTTAATTCTAATTCTAAGCGACCACTTCGCAGTTTCCATTTAATCACCTTTAACATGGCAGTCCATTCATTTTACATCAATAGGGCTGCTATTTTTTTTGACTGATCACAAGCCTTGCTGCAAGAGGTCTGGACTTCAAAAAATTCAATAAAAATGCGTGTCAGCTTAGTTAATTCTTCTATCTTGAGAAGTAATTTCGATAATGCAGTTAAGTATTAATTATGATACTTCATATACCTCCTGATTCTTAAGATTTTGATATTTTTCTTGCAATACTGATTTCTTGTCTATCAGTGATCGCTTGATTTATTCGAGAGTTTTTATAACTCCAATTTCCTACTATTTACTTTACCCAAAATCCTATACCACACTCACTTCTGGCAAAGCACCTTTCATCTTTTCTAACCACTCTAGTAAACTTTCTAATTGTTTAGCTGGTTTTACAATCCCTAAACCACGAACTGTAACTTTTTTCTTACTATAAACAAATCGCGATTGTAGGTGTTGTGGTAAGTTTTCTTGCAACAATTTCCAGGCAGGTTCTTCCATTGGTGTTTCCAGTATAATGTGTTGTTTTCCTTCTGGTTTAATGCGAGAAAAGCCGAGAGATTTTGCTAGTTGTTTGAGTTGAATTATTTTCAGTAATTGTTGGGCGGTGGAGGGTATTTCTCCGTAGCGATCTATCCAGGAGGCTGCAATTTGTGCCAAATCTTCTTTTGAATTTGCTAAGGAAACAGCGCGGTAAGCATCCATTTTTTGTTCTAAATCTGGAATGTATTCGGTGGGAATAAAAGCAGTAATTTTTAAATCTATTTGAGCTTCGTCTACCTGGGGAATTTCCTGTCCTTGAATTTCTTTGATTGCTTCTTGCAACATTTCCATGTAAAGATCGAAGCCAATCACATCTAATTGTCCCGATTGTTCTGCCCCTAGGAGGTTGCCAACACCACGAATTTCCATATCTCGCATCGCTAGTTGGTAGCCGGAACCAAGTTGGGTAAACTCTTGTAAGGCACGTAGACGTTTTCTGGCGGCTTCAGAAAGTTTGTTTTTGTGGGGGTATAGTAGCCAAGCGTGGGCTTGAATTCCGGCACGTCCAACTCTGCCTCGTAGCTGATAGAGTTGAGATAAGCCGAATTTCTGGGAATCTTCGACGATTATGGTGTTAACGCGGGGAATATCTAGTCCTGACTCGATAATAGTTGTGCAGACGAGGATATCTGCGTCGCCATTGTTGAAGGTAAGCATGGTAGATTCTAATTCCCCTTCCGCCATTTGTCCATGGGCAATGGCGATTCTGGCGCTGGGAACCATGTTGCGTATTTGCGTTGCAACCTCTTCTATTCCTTCGACACGAGGGACAACGTAGAAGATTTGTCCACCGCGATCCAATTCGTTGCGAATCGCTGTGCGTACTACTTCGGGATTATAGCTGCTAAGGTGGGTTTTAATCGGGCGACGGGAAGGCGGTGGTGTGGTGATGAGACTCATTTCCCGAATTCCCGAAAGAGACATATATAGGGTACGAGGAATGGGTGTTGCGCTTAAAGTTAATACGTCTACCTGGGTTTTGAGGCTTTTGATTTTCTCTTTTTGATTGACACCAAAACGCTGTTCCTCATCCACCACTAGTAAGCCTAAATCTTTATATTTAACGGCTTTTCCCAGTAGTTGGTGGGTTCCTACCACCACATCCAATTCCCCTGTCTGCAAGCGTTGTAAAATCTCCTTGCGTTCAGATGCAGTGCGAAAACGATTGAGTAAACCCACATTAATCGGGTAAGGTGCAAAGCGTTCCTTGATGGTATGGTAATGTTGTTGGGTCAAAATTGTTGTCGGTGCCAGGAAAGCCACCTGTTTATGCGCCGTGGTAATCGCCTTGAAAATCGCCCGAATCGCCACCTCAGTTTTACCAAAACCCACATCACCGCAAATCAAGCGATCCATAGGGCGATCGCTTTCCAAATCTCGCTTCACATCCTGGGTTGCTTTGAGCTGATCTGGTGTAGGCTGGTAGGGGAAAGAGTCTTCCATCTCTTCTTGCCAAGGTAAATCTACAGGATAGGCGTAGCCTTCTCGCTGGGCGCGTTTGGCGTATAGTTGCACTAAATCCACGGCTAACTTTTTAATCGCCTTGCGAACGCGATTTTTGGTTTTTTGCCAAGCCTTACCCGTCATTTTATTCAATTCTGGTGGCTGATCTCCCGTGTGACGCAGACGTGACAAGACATCTAAACTATCTGCAGGAACACGCAATACTCCATCAGCATATTTCAAAGCTAAATATTCCCGCATTTCCAGGCTTTCTAAACGCAGAAATTTGCCCACACCATGGCTTTTATGCACTACGTAATCCCCTGGGCGCAACTTATCCACATCCACCTGTTTAGAAGCGGCGCGACGACGTTTACGCACATATCCGGGTGTTGCAAGTACGTGTTGTCCAAAAAACTCGCGATCTGTCACCACCACCAGACGGAAGGTTGGTAAAATAAAACCTTCAAGTTCCGCTAATCCCGAATACTTCAAAGCCACTGCTGTGCGCTGTGTTTGCAACTTATCAATCGCTGGATAATCGCGGGGATTGGGGACAAATTGAACAGAATAATCGTGTTCTTGCAAGAGGGCGACGGAACGCGACGGTTGGGCAGAAACCAGCCAAGTGCTATACTTATCTAGCGTCATGCCATTGTACACTTCCCTCTTTCCTCGCAACATTTCAGCTAACTTGGCAAACTGGTGAGGTGTCACCGGAAGAGGGCGACAGGAAAGATCTAAACCAGGGCTATTAGCTTCCGCAATTTCAGAGAGGTATAGTTGCAAAAACTTGTCTGCTAACGCCAGAGACTCCTCACAACTACGGTGAATTTTGCATTTTGAATCCTTAATTTTGAATTCTTTCCACTGTTCCTCCACATACTCAAACCAGCGGGAACTATGGGCTTGACACTGATCTACCTCATCAATCGCCACTAAAGTATTATCTGGTAAATAATCCAATAAACTGGCGCTTTGGCTAAAAGCTAGTCCCAAAAAACGACGCATTCCCTCTGGAAAATTGCCTTCTTCCCAAGCTTCCCTCTCTTCTGGGGTAAGGTAAGGAGAAACCGTCTCCAATTCCAGATTTGCAGCGATTATAGGAGAAAAATTAGTTGGTGTTAACGCTAACTTCTCAATGCGATCTAATGATCGCTGACTCACAGGATCAAACTCACGCAATCTTTCCAATTCATCACCAAACCACTCCAAACGCACTGGTAATTCGGCGGAAACGGGGAAAATATCGACAATATCTCCACGACGACTCCATTGTCCCTCTGTTTCTACCAGAGACACCCTCTCATAACCCAGTCTCACCAGTTGCTGATCCAACTCTTTGGAACTATAGCTACTACCCACCTCCAATTGTAGAAAGTATCCTTGCAATACCTCTGGTGGCGGTAAGTGAGGTTGCAGCGCCCTTTCGGTGGTAATAATAGCGGTAGTAGCACCTTTGTCGCTATCAGCTACAGATAATTGATGGCTAATCACAGCCAATTGTCCCCAAATCATCTCCGATTCCGGGTCAAAAGGTTCGTAGGGAGAAGCTTCTGAGGTAGGGTAGAACTGGACAGTTTTCCAGCCCATTATCTCCGATTGCGCCGCCCAACGCCCTGCTTCTTCGAGGGTAGCACAGACAACCAGCAGATTTAGCCCTTGGGATTGGGCAATCGCAGAGGAAACCAAACCCTTCGGGAGGCGAGGAATACCATCGAGATTGAGGTATTTTTGTTGCTGTAGTTTAGCAGTAAGTTCTTTAGTAAGTTGTGAACGTATTAAGGTGCGAATCAGCGAGGAGAAAGCCATGAAGGTATCAGGAACAAGTTCAAACCAAATAACTAGGATACAAACAATTGAGGATTATTGACACACTAGATTTCCGTGGCAAAGAATGTAGGGAGGTAAAATTTTACGTTTCTACAATGGGTAAAAATTCAGATATTTTAATTTCCACAGAGTTCTAATAGTTACTAGCGAATAATTAATTGCTTTCTCTGAAACTCCTGTGAATCCTACAACTCCGAACTTGCGAAGCATACTAAACAAGTAACTAAGCAGTTCAATTCAATGATAAAAAAACCTTACTTTTTCTTCCCCTGCATCCCCTGCATCTTCTGATAGTTTATTTAAACCTGATTTAGTCTCAATCTCCTACACAGGTCAGCAAACCGCTACTATGCTTAATAAGCTCTAGAGTCAAAAAAAATATTTACTACATCATGCCCGATATAGAATCAGTTTTAGAAATTCTGCGCCCCGTACAAGACCCCGAACTGCAAAAAAGTTTGGTAGAGTTAAACATGATTCGCAACGTAGCCATTGATGGCACTAAGGTAAGTTTTACCCTCGTTTTAACTACTCCCGCTTGTCCTCTGCGTGAATTTATTGTCGAAGATTGCCAAAAAGCAGTCAAACAATTACCTGGTGTGGAAACCGTAGAAGTAGAAGTAACCGCTGAAACACCGCAACAGAAATCCTTACCAGATCGCCAGTCAGTAGCTGGTACCAAAAATATTATAGCGATCTCCAGTGGTAAAGGCGGCGTTGGTAAAAGTACCGTTGCTGTCAACGTAGCAGTAGCTTTAGCCCAGACTGGTGCTAAAGTGGGCTTACTCGATGCAGATATTTACGGTCCTAATGCTCCCAATATGTTAGGACTTGGTACAGCCAAAGTCAAAGTGCAAGCCAGCCCCCAGGGAGAAGTCCTAGAACCCGCCTTTAACTACGGTGTTAAGCTAGTCTCCATGGCATTCCTCATCGACCCAGATCAGCCTGTAATTTGGCGAGGACCAATGTTAAATGGAATTATACGCCAGTTTCTCTACCAAGTGGATTGGGGCGAACTAGATTATCTTGTTGTTGATATGCCGCCGGGAACAGGTGATGCCCAGTTAACCCTAGCCCAAGCTGTACCCATGGCGGGTGCAGTCATTGTCACCACACCCCAAACCGTATCTCTTCTAGACGCGCGTCGTGGCTTAAGAATGTTCCAACAGCTAGGGGTAAATGTGTTGGGAATTGTGGAAAATATGAGCTATTTTATCCCTCCAGACCAACCAGAAAAGAACTATGATATCTTTGGTTCTGGAGGTGGTGAGAAAACCTCCCAAGAACTCCAAATTCCCCTTTTAGGTTGCATCCCCCTAGAAATTAATCTACGAGAAGGCGGCGATAGTGGTATCCCTATTGTAATCGCCCAACCCGAATCTGCTTCTGCCCAAGCCCTAACTGCAATCGCAAAACAAATTGCAGCGAAAGTATCTGTTGCAGCATTAGTTTAGTAATAAGTAGGGACGTAACATGTTACGTCCGTACATAATTAGATACGTAATACATTACGTCCATACATAATTAGATACGTAATATATTACGTCCGTACATAATTAATGAGTTGGGGAAAATAGGGAAAAACAAAAAATAAAAAATAAAAAATAAAAATTAGGGGATAAAATCAATCAAAAATCCACAATCAACCATTAACAATTAACCATCCAAAAATAGGGAAAATAAAAAATAAAAATTAGGGGATAAAATGAGTCAAAAATCAACAATCAACCATTAACAATTAACCATCCAAAAATAGGGAAAATAAAAAATAAAAATTAGGGGATAAAATGAGTCAAAAATCAACAATCAACCACTAACAATTAACCATCCACAAACAACGAACAACCAACAACCAACAACAAATGTTTTACCAATCCCTAACTAGTTTCCGTTGGAAATCTTTTGTCAATCGTTGGCAACAATTTGATTGGTTTCTGCTCTTGCTTATAATAGCGATTACTTCCTGTGGAGTGATCATGATCCGCAGTACCGAAATTCATCAAGGACAAACTAGCTATTGGCTACAACACGGTATCTTTGCTATTTTTGGTCTTACTGTCGCCCTTGTAATTTCTCGCTGGAGTTACGATGCTCTTTTACAATGGCATTGGGTCATTTATGGTATTACTAACCTCTCCCTAATCGCAGTTATGGTAGTGGGTGCTAGTGCCAAAGGTGCACAACGCTGGATTAGTGTAGGTGGTTTTAACCTGCAACCTTCGGAGTTTGCTAAAATAGGGCTGATTATTACCATGGCTGCCTTATTACACGAAACCTCCGCTTTTACCCTCAGAAGCGTCTTTCGGGCTTTAGCGATTACCGCAGTGCCCTGGGCTTTAGTCTTCCTCCAGCCAGATTTAGGTACCTCACTGGTCTTTGGTGCGATTACCATTGGTATGCTCTACTGGGGTAATGCCAATCCCGGTTGGTTACTAATTATGATTTCTCCCTTGGTGGCGGCGATTTTATTTAGTGTCTATGTCCCCGCTTGGCTAGGGTGGGTTATTTTTGTTGGTATTATTGCTTGGTTAACCCTTCCCTGGCGCTTTTTTGGCACATTTTTTACCGTAACCGTTAGCTTTATTTCCGGAGGCTTGGGTCAAGTACTATGGGGATTACTTAAAGATTACCAAAAAGACCGTCTCATTCTCTTTTTACAACCAGAACGCGATCCTCTAGGAGGAGGCTACCATTTAATTCAGTCTCGCATTGCCATCGCTTCTGGTCAACTTTGGGGTAGAGGATTGCATCAAGGAACCCAAACTCAACTTAATTTTATCCCTGAACAACACACAGACTTTATTTTTTCAGCCATTGGCGAAGAGTTAGGCTTTGTTGGTAGTCTGGCTTTAATCTGTGGCTTTTGGTTAGTATGTGTGCGTCTGATACAAATCGCGATTACAGCTAAAGACGATTTTGGTTCACTACTAGCGATTGGTGTTTTGTCGATGATTGTCTTTCAAGTAGTAGTTAATATTAGTATGACTATAGGGCTAGCGCCAATCACAGGTATTCCTTTACCCTGGATGAGTTATGGTCGTTCTTCTTTGTTAACTAATTTTTTAGCTATGGGATTGGTGGAATCGGTGGCTAATTTTCGCCAAAAGCCTCAATTTTAACGGCTGGGGTATTAAGCTATTAGACGTAGATGTAATAGAAACACACAAGCAATGATTCTACCTGGCGCAACCGTTAAAGTTACCAATCCTAATGATACCTACTACTGCTTTGAAGGTATTGTCCAAAGAGTTAGCGATGGCAAAGCTGCTGTTTTGTTTGAAGATGGGAACTGGGATAAACTGGTTACTTTCCAACTATCAGAACTAGCTTCTGTTGACCTCAAAGCAGGTAAAAGGTAATTTTGTT
>CAZWGS010000134.1:0-12873 GCA_964633315.1 uncultured bacterium
CCGCAAGCAATTCAAACAGATAGATTCAGAAAAATAATTTTTATGTCATAATGCTGGGCAAAAATAACCAAAGCTATCTTTAACATGATTAAGCTGCGCGATCTACTAGCCAAAGTTCCCAGTATTACCGCTATTCCCCAACACCCAAAACTAGATACACTGGTTAAAGGTATTAGTACTAACTCCCATGCTTGCCAAAGTGGAGATTTGTTTATTGGTATGCCGGGAACGCGTGTTGATGGGGGAGAATTTTGGCAGAGTGCGATCAATGCTGGTGCAATTGCAGCGATAGTGACACCCCAAGCAGCTACTAAACAACCAGTTACTGGCGATGCTTGCGTGATTGTGGTGGAAAATATGAACCAAATCTGTGCTGAAATCGCCACAGCTTTCTATGACTATCCAGCGCAAAAAATGAGTATGGTGGGTGTGACTGGTACTAATGGCAAAACTACCACTACCCATCTGATAGAATTCTTCCTGGAGCAAGCACAATTACCCACTGCTTTATTGGGAACTCTCTACACACGTTGGCGAGGTTTTAGCCAAACTGCGATTCATACAACTCCCTTTGCAGTGGAACTTCAGGAACAATTAGCCACAGCAGCAACAGCAGGTAGCGAGTTTGGGATTATGGAAGTTAGTTCCCACGCTTTGGCACAGGGTAGGGTTAAAGGCTGTTCTTTTGCAGTGTCGGTGTTTACCAATCTTACCCAGGATCACCTGGACTATCACAAAGACATGGAGGATTACTTTGCAGCTAAAGCTTTGCTATTTAGCGAAGACTATCTCCAAGGTAAAGCCATAATTAACCAAGATGATAGCTATGGTCGTCGTTTACTAGATAGCTTAAGTGATGATCAAGCATGGAGTTATAGTGTCAGCGATTCCACAGCAGATTTATGGACTAGCGATCTTAATTATGAACCTAATGGCGTTTCTGGAATCCTCCACACACCAAAAGGAGAAATTGCTTTTCGTTCCCCATTAGTTGGTCAGTTTAATTTAGCAAATCTCCTCGCCGCCACAGGTGCTGCTTTAACCTTAGGATTAGATTTAGAAACACTGGTGGCAAAGTTACCTCAATTCTCTGGTGTACCGGGACGTATGGAAAGGGTACAGGTTACAAATAACCAGGATATCAGCGTTATTGTCGATTATGCCCATACTCCCGATAGTTTAGAAAACTTACTCAACGCTTCCCGTCCTTTTATTCAAGGTAAAATGATCTGCGTCTTTGGTTGTGGTGGCGATCGCGATCGCACTAAGCGTCCTTTAATGGGTAAAATAGCTGCAGAATTAGCAGATGTTGCAGTTGTTACCTCCGACAATCCTCGTACTGAAGATCCCCAAAGGATTTTAGACGACGTGGTAGCGGGAATTCCAGAGCAAATAGAAGCTATAGTAGTATCTGATCGCGCCCAAGCAATTGCTCAAGCTATAAAAGAAGCACAACCTGGAGATGGTGTCCTCATCGCCGGAAAAGGTCATGAAGACTACCAAATTCTCGGTACTGAAAAAATCCACTTTGACGATAGAGAAAAGGCGAGAGAGGCTTTAGAGGCGCGTTTGGCTAAAGAATAAAAATCTCTCCCCCAGCTTCCCCTGCTTCCCCAGCTTCTCTTCTTCCCCCGCTTATCTTATTCCCTGCTTATTCAAACTCTAGTTAATACGGATCTACTATTACTTTCCACATCCCCATGTTAGTATCTGTACCTAACTGATACAGTTACGATATGTGGCATCATCTGACAAGAAAACTTGGTGAATGGCGCGGTGTATTTCTCATTGCTCCTAGTGTTGCTGGAGTATTGATTGCTGGTAGTATGTCAGGGGTATTTCAGTTATTTGAATGGGCAACTATTGACCCATTTTTTCAATTACGTCCCAGCGAACCAGTAGATAATCGTATTGTCATTGTTACCGTTGACGAGTCAGATATCAATGCACTGGGACAATGGCCTATGTCCGATAGTACACTAGCTCAGTTACTAAATAATATTAAAGCTCAACAGCCTAGAGGTATTGCTTTAGATTTATATCGCGATTTAGCCGATGCAAAGGGACATGAAGAACTAGTTGATGTTTTTGAATCTACACCCAACCTGATTGGAATCGAAAAAGTTACTGGAGAAACGGTAGCGCCACCACCTGCTTTGGATTCCCTGGGACAAACGGCGGCGGCGGATTTAGTGATTGATGCTGATGGTAAGGTACGCCGTGCTTTAATTACTTTAGGAACTCAGGATGGTGAATTTCGGGAAGGATTAGGGGCAAAGTTAGCCTTAATGTATCTCAAAGAGGAGGGAATTCATCTTAGGGAAATTGATGCGGAAAAAAAGATTTATGGCTTAGGTAGAGGAGTATTTGTACCGCTAACGGGATATGAGGGAGGTTATATTGGTTCAGATACCGGAGGTTACCAAACTCTCTTGAATTTTCGGGGACAATTAGATAGTTTTCACCACATTTCCTTAAAAGCAGTGTTAGCAAATGAGATTTCTGAGGATTTGATGCGCGATAGACTTGTCTTTATTGGAGCAACTACTGATAGCCTCAAAGATATCTTTCAAACTCCCTACAATCACGTTTTGCTCAATAATCCGCCTGTACCAGGAGTAGTTATCCATGCTAATGTTACCAGTCAGATGTTGAGTGCAGCCCTCGAAGGTCGTCCCTTATTGCAGGTTTGGAATCGCCCTTTGAATCGGTTGTGGATTCTAGTTTGGTCATTTGTTGGCGCAACCGGAAGTTGGTGGATATTGCAAACTAAACTGGGCTGTCGCAATACTTTTCTCGCCGCCACCATTGGTACCATTATTCTGGAAACTAGTGTATTAGTTGCTACTAGCTATGTGGCGTTTCTTAATGGTTGGATTATTATTATTTTTACCCCTTTTCTTGCCCTTACTAGTTCAGCAATTTTAGTTGCTAACTACCATAATCAATGGGAATTAAAAAAGGCAAATGAACAGTTAGAAGAATACTCCCAAAACCTGGAAATTAAAGTATCTGAAAGAACTAGGGAACTCGCCGCCGCCAATCAGAAGATTACCAAACTTAATGAACAACTCCAGGAGGAAAATTTACGTCTGAGTGCAGAATTAGAGGTGACGCGACGCATTCAGCAAATGATTTTACCTAAACAAACGGATTTAGAATCTATTGAAGGTTTAGAAATCGCCAGTTTTATGGAACCCGCAGAGGAGGTGGGAGGCGATTATTACGATGTCTTACCAAGCGCTGGCGGAGTCAAAATTGGTATTGGAGATGTCACCGGACATGGTTTGGAAAGTGGGGTTTTGATGATTATGGCACAAACGGCTGTTAGAACTTTGCAAGAGATGAAAGAAACTAATCCGGTTAAATTTCTCGATGTTCTCAATCGCACCATCTATCGCAATGTCCAACGTCTCAATCCCTACAAAAATATGAGTTTGGCTTTGCTGGATTATCAAAGCGGTATCCTCAGCTTAAGCGGACAACATGAAAAGATGATTGTGGCGCGTCGCGGTGGCAAAATTGAGTTAATCGATACGGTGGATTTAGGCTTTCCCATTGGACTTGATAGCGAAATTTCCGAATTTATTGATCAACTCAAAATTGAATTGCAAGCTGGTGATGTGGTGGTACTATACACTGATGGCATCACAGAAGCAGAAGATGCACTGCGTAAAGCCTACGGGTTACAACGATTGTGTGATGTGGTACAGAACCATTGGCGAGAATCAGCAATCGCGATTAAAGATGCAGTAATCGCAGATTTGCGTCAACACATCGGCAAAACTAAGGTGGGAGATGATATTACTTTGTTAGTACTGAAACAGAAGTAATAAGTAGGGAAATGAGGAGATAGGGAAAGTAATAAGTAATAAGTAATAAGTAATAAGTAATAAGTTTGATCTATAGTTGAGCACTAAAATGAACCCAATTACCTAAACACAGTGAATCTATATGATCCAATCAACAATCAGCAATCAACCATCCACCATACCTCATCCGTTTCCACAAACAACAAACAACAAATAACAAATAACAAATAACTATTAATGCTAGTTAGAAAATACAAAGAAGCAGATTCCCAGGCGATCGCAGATATATATAATGAATCTATTATCCAGGGTGGTATTACGATGGATACTGCTGTTAAGAATGCCGAAGATATTCGTTCTCTGGTTAAAAAGTTCAACTCCCGGGAGATAATGCTGGTGGCTCAAGAAGAAGAGCAGGTTATTGGTTGGGGTATAATCAAGAGTTACAGCGATCGCTGGGGTTATCGTGTCTGCTGTGAAACCTCTACCTACATCACTTTACAAGAAACAGGTAGAGGATATGGTAGCCAATTGCAAAAGGAATTACTAGAGCAAGTGGCAGAGTTTGGTTACCATCATGTTGTTGCCAAAATTATGGCTTCTAACCAAGGTAGTATTAACTTCCACAAACGCTTTGGTTTTGAAATTGTGGGCGTGCAAAAAGAAGTTGGCTTTATGGAAGGTTGTTGGCATGATGTGGCGATTATGCAGTTAATTTTGCCCCATGTTGGTGCAATTTAATCAATCGCCTCCAAAAAGCTAAACACTGAACCATCAGCATCAAAAACCACCCGAATTTGCGGTGTTCCTTCGGTTTCTAGGGGGTCAACAAAAGGTTCTCCAGCTAAAGGCATACTGGTTCTGTCAATATAGTTACTAGAAATTCTACCCAGGGGCGCAACACGCTGAATTGAACCATCGCGATTGAGAAAAAGGCGGTATTCTATAGGTTGGTCTAAATTTTCTGGTGGTTGCCAGCGTTCTTGAAAGTATTGCTTTATTTGATCTACTTGGGGCAATTCTGGTGGTAAATTGGGCGATAAAACAGCTGTTTCTGGACTCGGTGCTGCTTTACTCTCCAAGGCTCGATTTTGCGCGGCTATACTAACCGTAGCATCTGGGATAACGCTGCTGCTGCCGGAACTAGTGACATCAGGTGCACTAGCACTTAAAGACGGTAATTTAGGTAGTTTCGGTGCTTCTGAGGGTAGATTTTGTATCTCGGGAGAGGGCAATTCTTCACTAGGAGGTGGTAGGGCGCTAAGATTAGATTTGTCCTCTTTAGGTAAGGAAGCAAGAGCATTTTCACTCTCACTTTCATTTGTCTTTTCTATCTGTGTCGTTACCTTGGGAGCAGGTGGTATGGTACTGGGGGGACGAGAGGAACGAGAAGCGCTAGCAGCACTAGAAACGCTAGAAACACTAGGAGTAGGAGAAACACTAGGAGAAATAGGGATTTCTGGTTGAATTAAAATTTCCGTTTTTGGAGGAGGAGGTGGGGGTGTACCAACTCTGGGGGGAGGAGGTAGTGTTTCTGTAGAAGCGAGGGGTGCTGGCAAAATAGGAGAAGGTGGAAGGGCGATTTCCGGTGGTTCTGGTACTAGTGGTATTTCTGGCTGCACAGGAGTAGACTCTGGTTCGGTTAGGGCTACCTCATCTTTTATCGCCTCAGATTGGGCAGAAAATTGAACCTGATTGGTTAGTTTTAGTACCGCTGTGGTCAAGCCTACAGCTAATAGTACTGCTGCTGCCATACCTGCCCAAGTGGGCTGTTGTGAGCGATTTTCGTCAGGATTAAGGCTCGGCAGTGCCTCCATTTCCGTGCTATATTCTTCCAGGGCTGTGGCGAGGTCAAATAACTGTAAGGCACTGAGGTAAATTTTACTACCCGATACCTGGTTTGCGAGGTTACCAAAAGAGAGTTGATGGGAAAGTAAACCCTGTGTTTGCAGGTGGGGTGTTTCTGAAACCACAGCTAATCCTGGAGGTGCTGGTGTTTCGGTTACAGAGGTGCTATTTTGGGCATTCAATTCCCAATTGCTAGTCTTCGCTGATTTTACACTGAGGGCAGATTGTTGCAGAAAATCCTGGACATAATCGTTCACCACTTCACATAGTGCTTCCAGTTGCAATTGATCCCCTTGGAGTGTTATTTTCTGTTCTTTGGTTTTTCTGGGGTCATCGAAGCGCAATTCAAATCGTACATCCTTTAACAGAGGATGTTTTGACCACTGAGAGAGTACAGAACGCTTTCCCATAACCTTCAGGGTACAGGTGGGAGGAGTATATTTTTTTATAATAGAGCGAGAAATGATCATGGCTTGATTAATTGCTGGTAACCAGTTAACACGAGTGGTCAAGGAGGGCTAACCAAAGACGGCGGTGACCTTTAGCTGCACTGTAGAACAGCAAATCAATTAGCAGTTTGAACGCTAGTTGGTATAGAGACTCTGGGGAAGTGTTTTCGTTTTCGACCATGCGTTCTTGATAGGTGTTGCTAAAGCCATCGAGATAATCCCCTAAAAGTGCACTGCGGTGGGGTTCTTGGTTCTGTTGTGCTGTTTGTTCCAGAAGACTGACAGCACGACGAATTAATTCTTGGTGCTGTTGAGCCAAATGGCAAATAATTAGTACCAATGCCCGTGCTTCCTCCACATCCAGCTTTTTTCGACCTCCAGAACTTTTACGTTCTGGATTAGATTGACGCAAGCGCCACAGAGCGACCCGGTCTGGAATAATTGATTCTAGATTGAGACTAACTGCAGCTTGCAGCATTGCCTCAGAACCAATACCTGTTAATGCTTCGAGTGTAAGCAAAATCAAGTCCAGGTGAGTTTTGATATTATCTAGTTGACTAGCATCTGGCTCATTGGGCGGCCAATCCTGCAACTGAGTCGCAGGTGTTAGGGTCTTTGTGGTACTGCGCATAACTTTAGATTAATGAACCACGATGATGACGGATGGTTGGTTACCAATCTTGAAACATAACGCAATCGACTTTTACTTACCCATATCCCAAAATAAATCATAGATTAATTTTAGTTTCTCACTGTAAATAGGCAATTGTCACCCCAGCGCCACCTTCATTTTGGGATGCTAACTCAAAACGCTTGACCAGAGAATGTTGTTGCAAGAACTCGTGTACTCCTTGGCGCAAGCGTCCGGTTCCTTTACCGTGAATAATCCAGAGTACTCCCGAGGTGGTAAAGGCTTTGGCAATCCCTTGGTCGATTTCTCGTTCAGCATCGGCAACTCGCTGACCACGAATATCAAGGGTATTACTAGAGGTACGGATTGTAGGGGCGTTATCTTTCTTGGGAGGTGGTGGAGGCGCTTTTTTCGTAGTTTTCGCGGCAATTTCCACCTTTTTGCCATCAAGAGATTCAATGTCGCCCAGGGGAATGGTCATTTTCATGACACCAAAACGCACTGTAATTTTATTATCTTCGTCAGCATCGCTAAGAACTTCGGCTGTTTGACCAAGGCTGGGAATGCGTATTTTTTCACCGACTTGGGGTTGGTAACCCGGTTGTTTTTTTGGTTCCGGTTTGGGTAGGTGACGCTGGGCTATTTCGTTAATCTGCGCGGTGGCTTTTTGGGCATTTCTGCCTAGCTTCGGTTTTTGCTGCAAATCGCGAATTACCTGGGCTATTTCTGCTTTAGCTGCGGCGATTGCGTCACGAATCGCTTGTTCTTGGGATTGTTTTAATTTTTGCTCTCTAGCTTGCAATTGAGAGGCTTTGCTGGACACCTCGCTGTAGAAACGTTCTGTTTTCTGCAGCAGTTGACCTGCTTCTTCGGCTTTTTGTTCCTGGCGGCGGCGTTGTGCTTCCAATCCAGCGATTACCTGATTTATTTCTTCGGAAAAGCCACCTACTCGCTGCTGCGCTTGGTCTATAATTTCTGAGTTTAAACCCAAACGACGGGCGATAGAAAGGGCATTGGAACGCCCAGGAATCCCCCACAGCAAGCGATAGGTGGGAGACAAACTTACATCATCAAATTCCACCGAGGCATTCTCAAAACGCTCGTCTTGGTATTTTAGGGCTTTGAGTTCACCGTAGTGAGTAGTGGCAATGGTGAGTTGAGCATGGTCTGCTAGGTATTGTAGCAGGGCGATCGCAATTGCACTTCCTTCCGCTGGGTCTGTTCCTGCGCCTACTTCGTCGAGGAGAATTAGGGATGGGTTGGGGAGTTGGGAAGCAGAGGAAGCAGGGGGAGATGGGGAAGCGGGGGAGGCTGGGGAAGTTGAGGTATCTTCTGTTGATTCTGCTTCCTGCCTTCTATTAATTGCTTCAATAATCCGACTAATACGGCGAATATGACCGGAAAAGGTAGATAGACTCTGTTCTAGGGATTGTTCATCGCCAATATCGGCTAAAATGCTTTCAAACCAAGGTAATTCCACTGGTTCTCTGGCGGGAACAAATAAACCAACCTTTGCCATGAGTGTGGCTAAACCGAGGGTTTTTAAGGTAACGGTTTTACCTCCGGTATTGGGTCCTGTAATCGCAACTACTCGAATCTGGGGCTTAATCTGAACATTAATGGGAATAACTTCACCCCCTTGTTCATGCTGTTGTTGCCAAATTAGCAAGGGATGGCGCAATTCTCGCAGGGTAATATCTTCTCCTTTTTGGTAGTCAATGAAATGGGGAGCATTGCCACCTATCCAATAACTATAGCGAGCTTTGGCTGTTGCCAGATCTAGGGCAGTTGCGATTGCCAACAGGTACTCTAAGTCTTCCTGTAGGGCTGCTACTTGCTCGGTTAAGCCCTGTAAAATTACTTCTTCTTCTCTTTTTTCCTGACGTTCGTATTGACGCAGTTGATTGCCCCAATTAACGATACTATTGGGTTCAATGTAAAGGGTTGCTCCGGTGCTGGAGCTATCGTGTACAATGCCGGAGATGGCATCTTTTTGGGGTGCTTTAACAGGGATAACAAAACGTCCGTTGCGCTGGGTAATTACCTGTTCTTGCACTGCACCACTGTTTCTTTGCAAGATATTCTGCAATTTTTGGTAAATTTTTTCCCGCACACCCTTGAGTTGGCTGCGAATTCCGCCTAGTTTAGGGCTGGCTCTATCGGTTACTTTACCGCTATCATCGATGCAGCGATGGATTTCCTGTTCGAATTCCGGATAGGTGCGAACTTGTGCAACTAGGGTTTTGAGTACTGGTAATTCTTCCCTTTCATCAATTAAACGCCGCAAACGCCTCACTCCAGCTAAAGTTGTGGCGATGTCGGTAAACTCATCTCCTTTGAGCATACCTCCTAGTTGCGCTCGTTCTAGGGAAGCACCAATATCTTTAATCCCTGTAAAAGATAGGGTAGTTAACTGCTGTGTTTCTAGTTGGTAAATTTCCTGAGTTTGAGCCAAAAGTTGCTTACTTTCAGCTTGAGTTGTCGGGATTGTAAGTTGACGCGCTGCTGTTACACCTAGCTTTGTCGCCGCAAAGGTAGAGAGGTGTTTACATAGGCGTGACCATTCCAGTAATTCTAGGGTTTCGGATTGAATCAAGGCTGAATCTTAGCTTCTCTAAAACCATTATAAAATTACGAGTCCCACTAGGGGTAACTGACAGCAGTTTGATGCTCATATTCTGCTAAATTTTTCTCCCTATCTCCCTATCCCCTTAAGGGTATGCTTTTTTTAAAAGCGGTGATTTCTCAATCTAATGAGAATGAAAAAACAAGCTTTTCTTCCCCAGCTACCTCCGCTTCCCATCACGCTATCACTCTTTCTTTTCTATAACTATGGTTAAATGAGCGACAAGAGCACCAATCGCTCCTAGGGCGGCGATTAGGGGGAACATGAAAGTACCAACAACACCACCTACAACTCCCACGGTTAAGGGAATTTCCAGGAGGGTCTGACCTTCTTCATTCTTAATGATAATGCGACGAATATTACCTTGATGGATTAATTCTTTAACTTTTGTGACCAGGGAATCACCGTTAATCCTAAATTCTTCCACACTAACTTTGTGTGCTGTTTCCACTTCTGGTTCTACGGGAGTTACTGGAGTTTCAGTGCTAGTACCTACTGAATCATTGATGTCGTTCATTTTCCTTGCCTCTTTGTTCATTACTAATCTGATTTTCTGCCTTTTCTCCTGAAAATGCCATTAGCAATAGAACTAATACTTTGGGGAGATATCCGACCTTGTTTCATTTTGCCTGCTGATTCAAGGATTAGACACATCTTAAAAAAGTAGTGTCAATACCACTGTTTTCTCTTGGGATCATGTTAGCTTCTCCCTAAATGTACCTTTTATCACTCCTTTTAATGGGAGTGCTAAGAATTGTAAATCAATCCTCTAAAAGTAAAATCTACTGGGGATATTTTCCATGTAGAAAGTTGCTGAAGGAAAATGACTATGAGCAAACAAAACTTTCCGCTTCATAATGCTAGTTCTGACTTGGAAAAAGTAGCTATCAAACGATTTCGTTCTTTGGTTCCTAATCTACCTCAAGAATGTAAGATATGTCGAGAACTTTGGGACCGCTCGACGGTGCTATGTCTCGATTTTATTAATTGTCCTGAATCTCTGGCTGCGATGCAAGAACAATCTATGTTATTAGTCTTGTCTGCTCATTATTTAGGTTTGGCAGATACTTTACTATTTAAGGTAGGCAAGAAAGTTAAAGGATGGAAAACTTTAAGTAGTAAGGCTTGAAAAGATTTAAAATTCAATACCTAACCTAAAATTCAAATAGGTGAGCGATGCTAAAAGTTTTTGCTGATCGCGGTGGCACTTTTACTGATATTGTTGCTGTTACTAACGAGCGATCTATTGTTGATAGTTTGGCGGCAAAATCGAAGCAGTTTTTAATTGTTGACCTACCCAATAAAGCTTGGATTATTATCCATAAGTTGCTTTCTGAAAATCCTGAACAATACCAAGATGCGGTAATTCAAGGGATTAGAGATATCCTGGGTTTATCTGGGCACGAAAGTATCGATGGTCAAGCTGTTTCAATACTTAAAATGGGGACAACAGTGGCGACTAATGCACTGTTAGAAAGAAAAGGGGAACGCTTAGCACTGGTTATTACTCAAGGTTTTAAAGATGCTCTGCGTATTGGTTATCAAAACCGTCCTGATATTTTTGCTAGGCAAATTGTTTTACCCACAATGCTTTACGAGGAGGTTGTGGAGGTTGAGGAACGTTATGATGCTCAGGGTAATGAGTTAATAGCTGTAAATTGCGAAAAAACAAAGCAAGATTTAGAAGCAATTTATAACTCAGGCATTCGTAGTTGTGCGATTGTTTTCATGCATAGCTATAGCTACCCAAATCACGAACAGCAAGTAACTAAAATTGCTCAAGATATTGGTTTTACTCAAATATCTATTTCCCATCAAGTTAGCCCTCTTATGAAACTCGTGAGTCGGGGTGATACAACAGTAGTTGATGCTTATTTAACGCCTATTTTACGACGCTACGTTAATCAAGTAGCTGGTCGACTACCTGGCGTGAAAATTATGTTTATGAAATCCGACGGTGGGTTAACTGATGCTCAAAAATTTCAGGGTAAAGATAGTATTTTGAGTGGTCCTGCTGGCGGCATTGTAGGTGCGGTAGAAACTAGTAAAAGGGCTGGATTTAATCGCATTATTACCTTTGATATGGGTGGCACAAGTACCGATGTGGCTCACTTTAAAGGTGAATATGAACGACAGCTAGAAAATGAAATTGCTGGGGCGAGAATGCGCACTCCAGTACTCGCGATTCATACCATTGCTGCTGGTGGTGGTTCCTTGCTCTTTTTCGATGGTTATAAATACCGAGTTGGTCCCGAATCTGCTGGTTCAAATCCTGGTCCCGCTTGTTATCGTCGTGGTGGCAATTTAACAGTAACTGATGCCAATGTGATGTTAGGGAAAATTCAGCCTCAATATTTTCCTGCTTTCTTTGGTAGTTCTGGTAATTTGCCTATAGATAGGGATATTGTAGAGCAAAAGTTTACTGATTTAGCTAGGGAAGTTAGAGATAAATTAGGTAGCAATAATTCACCTGAAGAAATCGCCGCTGGATTTATTACCATTGCAGTGGAAAATATGGCAAATGCGATTAAAAAAATTAGCTTACAACGTGGCTATGATGTAACTAATTATGCCCTCTGTTGTTTTGGTGGTGCAGGGGGACAAGTTGCTTGTTTAATTGCCAATACTTTGGGCATGAAAAAGATTTTTCTACATCCTTATGCAGGTGTTCTTTCCGCCTACGGAATGGGTTTAGCTGATTTGCGAGCGATTAGAGAAGCGGGAGTAGAACGTATTTTAAATGCAGATTTGATTGTTGATTTAAGGCGATTAATTGATTCTCTCGCGATGCAAGCAAAGCAGGAATTAGATGCAGATGTAGCCACAGAAATAGAAACAGATTTAGTTTGCAAAGTGAACTTAAAATACGAAGGGACAAACTCTACTCTATGTATTGATTTTGCAGAAGAAGTGGCAAAAATGGAGCAAGATTTTGCAGCAGAACATAAAAATCGCTACGGTTTCCTGCAACCAGAAAAAGCTTTAATTGTGGAATCAGTTTCTGTGGAAGTGATTCAGAAAATGGATACACCAGAAGAACCTGTACTAACTCGCACTCGCCCTCCAGAAGAGTTACCTCAAAGTGTGGAAACAGTAAGAATATTTACCGCCCAAAACTGGCATGATACTCCTATTTATTATCGAGAAGAATTACAACCAGGAGATGTTATTCAAGGTGCAGCTATAATCGCTGAGAAAATTAGCACGATTGTGGTTGAACCTGGTTGGGAAGCAAGGTTAACTGAACGAAATCATTTGGTGTTAGAAGTTGTATAAAAAGGTAGGGGAAGCGGGGGATGCAGGGGGAGAAAGGGGAGAAAAGGTATTTTTTTGTTCTCACTAGTTTGTTTAGCGATTCCAAAACTTATTACTTATTACTTATTACTTATTACTTATTACTTATTACTTATTACTTATTACTTAATTAAAGTCCATTTCCAATTAAGAAAAAGGCTGACCAATAATAGGGATGATTCAAATTTCCTTGCACTTTTGCTGGTAAATTGC
>CAZWGS010000135.1:0-12785 GCA_964633315.1 uncultured bacterium
GCTGTAACTCCGTGGGGACTAAACTGGTGTACACATAAATCAATTAAGGTAGCTTCTCCAGCAGCAATTGCATCCATGAGAGAATCACGAATTCTCTGGGGATCGTTGAGAAGGTCAGATGGTGCTTGCCAAGCATCAACAACCAGATGAGTTCCCACCTTTTCCATTCTTATCAATATTACTCCATCTAAAGAATCTAGTTCAAGTAACTATCTCTAGCATAGGCGAATAATTATTAAAAACCCACTATTTACTTTTGGAGTACATCAGGTTACATTCCTCTGTCTACTCAAAAAATATAACTAAATATCAATGCAAGATAGAAATATTTATTTTTTCAGAGCAAGGAAAATTAAATCCTAAAACTCCCTTAGAGAAAATATCAGTATGGCGACTCCCAGCAAGACCAAGGTATAGACTAATCCATAGATACCATTGGTTAATAATTCTAGAGGTGAGGGCAAAAGATCATACACGGCTTGATTCCTGAGATTTAGCCGGGACAAATCTGGTAGTACTAGGTAAAGATTGTAGGTAAAAGCTTGAATTTGTTCATTCTCGCTTAGTTTACCTAACGTAACTAAATCGCGACTCAAATGACCCATTAAATAAACAGCAAAGGTCAATAAAGTTGCCAATAATTCACTGGTAAAAACACCAAAAACTAAGGCAATTGCTGCTAAGAGAAATAACTCAACTAGTAACAGCAATATTGAGACTAAAATACTACCAAGAGGGTAATTAACCTGCGACCAACTCAAGAGAGCTAGATAAATTACCGTCATGGCTGCTACTAGTATAACCAGTACTCCAGATAGTCCCAAATGCTTACCTACAATGAGTTCCCCCCGACTAATAGGTTTAGGAATTATAACTAATACAGTGCGGCGAGAAATCTCTTTGTTGATTAAACCAGTACCAACAAAAATTGCCACAATTGCACCCAGTATACCCATTGCTCCTAGACCAAAATCAAGAAAAATCTTATTTTCTGAGCCAGCAGCTACCTCTGGTAGTAGATTTAAACTTAGTACTAATAAAATAGCAAAAAAGCCGATAAAATACAGGACGCGATCGCGAATTACTTCGCGGAAACCATTAATCGCAACTGTACCAATTCTTGCTACATTCATTCTTGATGGCTCTTTCCCTAATTTATTGAGTAATTATTGAATTTTGCTGGCGGCTATTTTGCCAACCATTCACTTCCGGTGCATTACATTTAAAGCTGATTGTAGTACCATCATTTGTTGGCAACGATGGACTAATAATACATTTTTTTTCTATGTAATATTTTCCAGCTCTAGAGCGTGGCCCTTCCCATAATGCTCTAAGATCTAAACTGTATCCGACTACTCTAGGTTTAACTTCAGATTCAATTTTCCAGAGTTTACCTTCCCAAGTAGAACTACCTAAAATAACTTGATCTTCTTCTACCTGACTAGACTTTAACTGCAATATCTCCTGTTTCGCTCGATCAACAATCACATCAAGCTGCTTTTGTTCATCTTCTCTGAGTAGCCAAAGTTCTACTTGTGACCAAGATTGTTCAGTAAAAAAGTCTTGTAAATCATTAGTGATTAAGTCGAGAAGATCTGCTCCTTTCGGCTTATCTGGTTGTCGCCAATCCCACCTAACAACAAAGGTACTGCGGCTAAAATCTTCTGTGAGTAGGCTTGGATATTTAGCCAACCAATCTTGAGTTAACAATCCAAATTGTAGCCAGCAACTGAGCAAGATTTGGCTCATAAATAAAATCACCAGTGTCAGGCGATCTTCTACTGGAGGAATCTGTAAATTTAAATTTTTATCAATAAAGTAAGGTATGCCTGCCACAACAGCAGAAATTGGAGGCCAAAATATAATTGCTTCTTTAGGTATTGAGTCTGTAAAGATACTAAATATAAAAATACAAATTAAGGCTCCAATTAACCAATCGCTTAATGTAATTTCGTTAGTTCTACCTGCCCAACTAACACCAATAATAAAAAATAACCAACCACAAGTACTAATTATCTCTTGAGGAAAACCAACAGCAAACAAGGATACAATCCAGGAAAACACACCTAGACCGATCATAGTTTTCCAAGAATAAGGTCGTGCTGGCTTGAGTGCTTCAACAATTACCTGAGATATCTTCAATCCCAGAATAAAACCAACAATTTTAGTGATAAATTTCATAATTCACATCTGTATTTATCTTAATTGAAGTATTAATAAAATTATGATGACAGAAATTTGACTAAAACCATTAGCCACAATTAATACTGTACCCAAAGGATTTGGCTTTCTTACTGCAGCCGCCATTTGAGTTTTACTTGCTAAAGATGGACGATCAACTTTGGTTAAACTGAAAAACTTTTCTCCTGGTATAACGTTAGTTAATAACTTCAGGAAAAGAATTCCTTGCCACTCAAGAAAGCAAACAATCACAAAACCAGCAAATGCCACAGCAACTAGCACAGATGCACTCAAGTATTCTGGTATTTTTTGCAAATTATTGAAGAAAATTAAGCTTATAATAGACCACCTTAAGCTATCAGGTAGCATAGGCTGGAGATAGAAAAAGCCAATCCAGCCACAACAGCTTGAGAATAAATTGATCGCCAAGGAATACTGTGCGCTGGCTTTGTAAGCTAGTCCTAAATAGCGATGAAAAATAGCTGCTTCAATTGCCACAACGACTAATAATAATAAAACTTGAAAGACAATTGTGGGCAAAGGAATAATTAATGGTGGCATTGGCAAATAAATCAAAAAATAGTTGTTTAAGGGCGAATAATGTATTCAGAGTCGGATGGCTCTTCTTTTCCTAGATAAACTAAGGCTTGATAAACCATTACGGCTACTTCCGCACGAGTAGCTGGTTTATTAGGATTTAGTCTCTTGGTATTTGGATAATTAACGACTAAACCAGCTTCTGTCGCAGCGACGATTTTTTCTTTTGCCCAATCAGGAATTTGATCGCCGTCCTGATACAATTCTAGTGTTTCTTCAGTCGCAGATTTTGGCTCAATATTGAGTCCAGTGACAAGAGCAACTAGGACTTGAACACGAGGAATTTTTTGTTCAGGTCGAAATTCTCCCTCAGCATAGCCCTTCATAAATCCGGTTTTCACAGATCTATCTATAGCTGTAGTTGCCCAATAATCCTCGGGAATATCAGGGAAGCTGATAGTGCTTTGACTTTCTTGTCGGTCTAAAACAGTCTGAATTACACTGGCTAACTCTGCCCTTGTTACTTGTCTTTCGGGTTGGAAAGTATCATCTGGAAAACCAGAAACAGCACTTTTTTCTACTAAAGCGGAAATAAAAGGTTGCGCCCAATATTCCTGTTTAATATCTGAGAATTTAGCCACTGCAGTGGGTTCTTCTGAAGCATTGGGAGTAGGGGAAGCCTCTGCTTTAGGTTTTTTTGAAGTATTGGGAGTAGGGGAAGCCTCTGCTGTTGGTTTTGGAGAGGCTTCAGTAGCACTATCAGTATCATCGGTACCATCACCATCAGTCCCTTCAGCACCATCAGTAGCACTATCATTACTATCGGTACCATCTAGAGATGTTATCCCTTCAGTTTCAGGGAATGCAACTCTATCCTTACTGAAAGGGAGATTAAATATAGAGAATACACTCTCATCTACATCTGAGTCTATACCGGACCCATCTGCCAAGAGAGAGTCTGTTTCGTCATCATTTATAGTTTGCTCACCAATGAGCCAAGATGGCAATCCTCCACCTATTCCCTTTGTTGCAGTATTTGTCTCACTTCCAAACCCAAATTCTGATGAACCTCTTTGAGTTGCAATGGGGGTAGATAGCCAACTGTTCAAATTAAATCCGTAATCTTTGCGACCAATCACCCAAAATAGTATAGAACCGATAGATGCTAATGCCACAATTATGGCAATTAACTCATCACGGCGAAGAATTCGACGGCGACTTGGTGGTTCTGGAGGGGGAGAGTTAGTCATCGATGTGTCCCAGATTAGTAGCTGCACCCAGATTAAACCACAGGTAGGCTATGTTGTAAAAATTAAGTACTACGATTCTTAACGATTAATCATCGTCAACAGCTCAAATTCTAGGTTATGACTTTCTCGAAAGTTATGGCTGAAATGGTCAACAATATTCGTGTCTTGGAGTTCCAGGTTATAGAAATCCACTATCTCGTGGTTAAAATAGGGACCTGCGTGCCAAGTACCCACTGCCAACTTAATAAAGCAATTACCAGGAATATGAAAAGCTTTAATTGATTCAATTTTAGGCTGTTTGTCCTCTGTTGGTGGTGCTACCGCAAGGAACCAATCTTTGCCTTCCAAAGCACCCAAACACTGGGTACACTGACTGTGACGAGTGATTTGATGAAATTTTATTCCTTGGTAGTGCAAGCGCATAATATAAAAGCGAGGATTACCAAGATTAAGGCTCAGTTGAGCATCCTTATCATCGTAGAACTTGCCATCTGCTGTAGAAAAAATTACTTGTCCAAAGGGTCGAAAATTCTCAGAGGTGATCAATTCTGTTGAGAGACACTTGAGACTAGTCATTTTATTTATAGTCATAGTCATTACCTATTATTTAGTTCCATAAAGGCGATCACCTGCATCCCCTAGCCCTGGAACAATGTAACCATGAGCATCTAATTTATCATCAATCGCAGTCGTGTAAATTGGTACATCGGGGTGCTGAGAGTGAAAATGGTCAATACCTTCAGGGACAGCTAATAAACAGGCAAACTTGATAGATTTAGGATTGTACTGTAGCACTCTATCTACGGCGGCGACTGCGGAGTTACCTGTCGCCAACATGGGATCAACCACTAAAACATTGCGCTGTGAGATATCATCGGGCAACTTAAAATAGTATTCCACTGCTGTCATGGTAGTAGGCTCGCGATACAAGCCAATATGTCCCACTCTTGCTGAAGGAATTAACTCTAAGATACCTTCTTGGAGTCCTTGTCCTGCTCGCAGAATTGAAATAATCACCATTTTTTTATCAGCAGCGATCATAGGTGCTTTCATGGTACTTAGAGGAGTCTCAATTTCCTCATACTTCACAGGCAAATCTCGTGTCACCTCGTATGCTAGCAACATACCAATTTCTTTCATCAACTGGCGAAATTTACTGGTGCTAGTTTTAGCTTGACGCATCAAGGTTAACTTATGCTGCACTAGGGGATGATCAATGATAAATACTTGGGCTGACATAGTAGATGATGATTAGTTTGAGAGAGACTAGAGTGCAAGAGTTAGATTTTGTACTCGCAGCTGAACAAAATCAAGAAAATGCCCCTTTTGTGATTCAGTGGACTAGACAACAGCATGAAAGTGCGATCAAAAATACTGATCAATCTCACCTCATAATTGAACGGAAAACAGACGCTAAACCAGTAGGCTACGCAATTTTGACTGGCTTAGAAAATCCTGATCACAGTATTAATCTGAGACGCATTGTTGTTGTTGAAAAGGGGAAAGGTTATGGTAAGGGAGCTTTGCAACTGATTCAGAAACTAGCGTTTGAGCAATTAAATGCTCACAGACTCTGGCTAGATGTGAAAGAGTGTAATTTACGAGCCAGATATTTATATGAAGCAGTGGGATTCACCTTTGAGGGTATTCTCAGAGAAGCCTTGCTTACTGGGGATAACTTTGATTCCCTGGTTGTGATGTCAATTTTGCGCCGCGAATATGAAGCTTCTGAATAACTCTAGAATACTGTACCATCACTAATAACAGACAGAGGGGAAACACCCCCTACCCTCCTCTGGGAAGCAATGCGTCGCCCCGCCATCCAAGTTCCACCTTGGAGTATTTTTACTAGAGGTAATTCAGTCGCACTCAGTTCTAATTTGTCGCGTATGGTCGCTGCAATTTGGTCTAGAAGGGCTACTGTTAAGGCTCTCCATTCCACAATCACCTCAGAATCAACAGTGTGATGTTGCTGGAGAATTTGCGGCTGTTTAATCTGGAGTAAACCTAAATCGAGACACAAACCACCATTGCGATATTCTGGTAATCCGGTTAATTCCTCCAAGCCTGTAACCTGATAACCTAGTTCCATTAAGGGTTCCAGGAGAGAGTAGGTGAGCCATTGGGAAAGCTTGTGAAAGGGTATATATGGTATTTCCGTCTCCAGGGCGCGATGTCGCCACACATCCCCCAAATTAACGCCACCCAGAATTATACGTCCCGACCAGATTTCACCCAAGCTAGTGAGTAACGCTTGGAAAACTCTACTAGCGGTAAGAGTAGAAGTATCAGCAAGTAGATAATTAACTAAATTTCCGAGGCGAGGCTGTTTTACCCCAAAAATATGGGGCTGTTTTTGCATCACCTCTCCCAAACGCTGCAGTAATTTCACTCGTCCCTCTAAACCTACTAAAGGATTAGTTTCACTTACTTGAAAACCTTGGGCGAGTTTCTCCCTAGTGAGGGATTGCAAAGCCTCAGCATCAGCTTGGAAAGGCTGCTTTGGGTTACTAGAAAAAAAACCTTGACAGAAGAGGTGGAAACTCGCAACAGCTAAACCTTCCGAACGGGAAAACACCTGACCAGTTTCCCTCTCACGATAGCACCAGCTAGCACCAGCACCAGCATCCAGCAAAACACTAGTAATAACTAAATCAAATTTTGCTTGGGCTATTTCTAGAGGACTGAAACCAAGTAATTGTCGTTGTAGTTTCTGCAAACGAGGTACATCCCCCACTTCAAAATGCCGCCAACGACTGTGAAAAGGTATTTCACCATCACCATAGTTATCTTTGGTAATTGAAATAACGTAGTCAGCCACCTGAGGTAGCTGACTCAAATCGCAACCAAAGTAGGCTAACTGATGATCGCAAGCTAAAGAAAACAGGCGATTACATTGT
Organism: uncultured bacterium; assembly: GCA_964633315.1. Lineage (GTDB taxonomy): Bacteria > Cyanobacteriota > Cyanobacteriia > Cyanobacteriales > CAWCAG01 > CAZWGS01. Next base: position 6,869 of record CAZWGS010000135.1, read on the forward strand.
TCTCGAATCGCCTGTGGCATTTGCAAATAGGCAACAATTTGCTTTTCGTCCATGAAAAATTAGCACTTCTAATTTGAGGTGAATCTTAACCACCTTCACTTTAGAATGTACTAACCCAGATAACCCATTTCTGTTAGCTTTTGCAGTACTTTTTCCACGCTTTCTGTTAACTCTTCGAGATCTGTGCGACACTCAATTTCTGGATTTTCAGGAGCCTCGTAGGGGTCATCAATACCTGTGAAACCCTTGATTTGTCCGGCTCTCGCCCGTTCGTAAAGTCCCTTAACGTCTCGCTCTTCACACACTTCTAGAGGTGCATTAACATACACTTCGACGAAATCGCCTATGCGTTGGCGTACTTCTCCTCGAATATCTCGATAGGGCGAAATAGCCGAAACAAGGACAATGACACCATTTCTAGTCAACAAATGGGACACAAAACCAATGCGACGTATGTTCTCATCCCGGTCTTCCTTACTAAATCCTAGACCTTTGGTAAGATTTTGGCGCACAATGTCTCCATCTAGAACTTCTAACTTACAGCCCCTAGATTGCAGATTTTCTGCTACTGCCTTACTGATAGTAGTTTTTCCTGAGCCACTCAAACCAGTAAACCATACAGTCACACCACGCTGATGCATAAAAATTTTCCTTGTAATTAACGACACTAAGATATATTTCCCTGGAATTGATTCAGTTCTAACAGTTGAGATGATCGAGCTAAACACTTCCCATATATATCTACTTAAACCAAATTGCGGTCAGTAGATGGGAACTGATTAACTCTTACAAAATAAGCAACACTACTTACGGAAGTATTGCTTAAAGATTGTATTAAGCGATCAGCTGCAACCACCAAATTTATCCTTCCTTGATCCAATCTACACTGTCCAGCCAATTGCCCCATTCTGGATTTGGCAACTCAGCACTACTGACAATAATTTGGCTATCTCCTTGCCTGAGGCGACTTTGGAGATAGTCTACCAGAGAATGCTTTTCCACCACTCCTTCCAAAATTGGCTCTATGGGGGCTGCTTTGCGACATACCCTTTTAAGTACATCACCAGCCAAGGCGCGATAACCATCGATCATTTTATTTTGCAGTGTTCGCAGAGAACTCATGCCAAACCAGCCCCTTTCTGCTAAATCCCCCATCATATCGCTCACTGAATCTGAGCTAATTAAAAATACCACTTTCAGATCAACCTGAGCTTGCTGTGCCTTATTTACTGCCACAGCCAAGGCATTTTCATAAGCATAGGGGTTAGTCAAAACTAGTAAGATATCCGTCATTATTACTCACCCCAAACCAAATAAAGGCCAATAAAACTTCGCCATCGCTAAAAACAGGAGGAACCCGCTCAATTTCAGCCATAGACCACGGCGTAGAGCTTCTAAGGGGGGTACATAACCACCAGCAATGACAATCGCCATTGAGGGCGCACTTGAAGGCAGGAGGAAGGCAAGTCCAGATGGTACTGTAACCCCCAATGTTATGGCTCGCGGGTCAATATTATACTGAGTCGCTAGTGCTAGAGAAACTGGCATCATTACGGCAACAGCAGCAGCATTACTCATGCCTTCTGTTAACATCATCGTCGAAAAGACAATCACAATAAAGCCAGCGGTAGGAGATTGAACCAAAGGCGCAATTATATCTTCGGCGATGAATGATGCAGCTCCAGTTTCTCCGAGTACGGCACTCAAAGCAATGGCACTGCCATACATGACAAAAATTCCCCAGTTGACATCTTCTTCTACTTCACGCCAATCGGCAATACGTAGAAGAAAGCTCAAAATTACTGCCAAAAAGGCAATTGTATCTAGTCCCCAAGCCTCTCCTTTGGTAATCCAAAGGAGGATAGTTATTCCCATCAAAAGAGCTGTAACTCCTTCGCGGCGCGAAACCGCACCCAGTTCTTTAGAACGGGTTTCCAAGAAATCGCGAGCCACATCTAGGGAAACGGCTGTACCTCGCCCAATTAACAGCAGTAAGCCGTAGGCAATTAGTATGAGCATAACTACCACTGGAATTGACCACAATGCCCACTGAACAAAGCTAATTGAGTAACCTGTGGTTCTTTGCATAATACCCAAAGCTAAAGGAGCCCTGGCACCACCGAGTAGGGTTGCCATTCCACCAATAGAAGAGCCCCAGGCGAGAGCGAGAAATGCCGCCAGTCCAAAACGCCCTCCTGGTTTAGCTCCTGCAGCTTGTACTACTTCGAGAACCACAGGAAACAGCATGGCGGTGACAGCGTGGGAACTAATCACAAAGGACATAGTTGCTGCTAATACTAAAATCGCCCCAATGAGAGATTTTTGATTGTGACCAAAGCGTGATACTACTGTCAAAGCCAGACGGGTACTTAAACCAGAGCGCATAATGGGACTTGCCAAAATCAACGCTCCTAGTACGAAAAAAACTGCCCTATTGCCGAAATAAGCATAGGTAGCTTCTGAAGATAAAGCGCCACTAACAGGTATCAGGAACAGAACAACAATTCCTGTAACTGCCAAAGGTAGGGTGTTTGTCCCCCACAAAAAGGCAGCTACACCGAATACTGCTAACGCTCGCTGTGCCTCAAAAGTGAGTCCAGGAAAAGAAACTGCCGAAATCACCCCGTAAACGACAGCGGCTAAGATGCACCACGTCCAACGGTATTTTGGCATTCGCGACAGGCGCAACCAATTAATAAGCTGCTTCAAGATTGCCATTATTAAGTGCTAGAATTTGCAGGATTTTTCTTTAGCCCTACGAGTAACTAATTAGTTATTCCGGAATTTAATCATGAATAACACAGCAATGTTTCATCTTGCTATTCCCATTGGAGATGTAACCAAGGCAAAATCTTTCTATGCTGATGATTTGGGTTGCACTGTTGGTCGAGAAAGCCCAGTTGCTGTAATTTTTAACTTTTATGGCCATCAGCTCACTGCTCATGTAACCAAGGAACCACTAAAGCGTCAACAGGGTATCTATCCTCGGCATTTTGGCTTAATTTTTCCGGAACAAAATGATTGGGAAGAATTGCTAGAGAGAGCGCAACAAAGGCAATTAAATTTTTATCAAGAGCCTAAATTTCGCTTTACTGGTCAGCTTACAGAACATCGTACTTTCTTCCTTGAAGATCCTTTTTTTAATTTCTTGGAATTTAAATTCTACTCTCATTTCGAAGCAATTTTTGGTGGTCGTGAATTGACTCAAATTGGAGATCGCTAGTTATCACAGGAGCTAAACTGAGATTATAGTTAATTTTTATTAAATTCCTGGCAAACTAGTTTTGAAAGGGACTTTTTTTTACGGTCTAATTTAAGTATTATTAAGAATAATTGCAGAAATTTACCTTTTCTGGCTTCATGATTAAAGGAAGACCTAACCCAATGTATCCTGCTGCACAGTCCAAGGATGCACTCAGCACTTCCAGAGCAATTGCAGTTAAAGGAGCGCTTGATCAAAATTCTGTTGAGTTGCTCAAAAGCTATTGTCTTTCTTTAATTTCTTTGCGCGTAAATCACCTCAATCTCCAGGAGTAATGGTAAATGTTCAATTTGTTTAAGGGAAAAAAAAAGGAGTTTTATTTAGAGTTAGATGACTCAGATACAGCTCCAGTAGTAGAAGCTCCCAAACCTGCTGAAGCTCCAAAGCCAGAACCAGTTAAAGTAGAAGCTCCCCAACCTGTTGAGACAAAAGTAGCAGAACCTGCACCAAAACCAGAAGCAGAAGTCAAGACCAAGAAAAAGTCACCCAGAGCGAAAAAGCTGGAAGCTTTAAAGCAAGCCAACGAGCAACCACAAGCTGCACCCGAACCACAACCAACAGCCCAGAGTGCACCTCAGCCAGTAGCTGCAGTTGCTTCTAGCTCTAATGGTAAAGCACAACCACAGGGAAGCCCAAATTTTGCGACCAAGTACTTCATACCAATGAACACACCTCGTCGTCGTCCTGGTCCTAGTCTAAATAAGTATAAGGACATAGCGAGCGAGAGGAGAAAGTCCACAATTTAACCTCAGATTAAAATCAGCTATCATTGAATCCCTCAGCGATAGCTGATTTTTTTAAGGTAAATCGAACAGACGACTGTCAGGTAAATTGCTCACAGCTCTTTGAATCGCATTGAGAGCCTGATTATAGTCAATAATCGCACTGAGTAGATTTCCCCTTGCCTGGGTTAATTCCGTCTGAGAGTTGATAACATCGGTTTGAGTACCAACACCAGCTTGGAAACGAAGACGTGCTAATCGTAAACTCTCCTCCGCCAATTCCACTGCTACAGTTGCTGTTTGGATATTTTCCTGGTTTGCTTGCAAACTAAAAAAGGCGCTTTCCACCTCCAAACGAATTTGGTTACGCTGATCTGCAAATTGGATTTCTGCAATCTCCACATCAATTTTTTCTTGTTCAGCTGCAGCTTTTGCTGAACCACCATCAAAAAGGAGCCACTGTAGGGTTGCTCCCAAAGTAAAGCCATCAGCAGGACCTAAATCGTCGTCTAGTACTCCTAAAACATTATAGTTAGCGAATAAGCTTACCTGGGGTCTCAAGGCTGAGAGGGCGATTTGTCGCTGCTGTTCATCAATATTTCTTTGGGTTAAAAATTGTTCCAATTCAGATCGATTCCGATATGCCAAGACGATGCTGTCCTCCAGAGAAAGCTCCCAAGCACCTGCAACTTGAATATCATCCGCCGCCGTCAACTCTGCTTGTTGTGGTAGACTCAGAAGCTCTGCTAATTGTCTTCTGGCGGTACGCTGGTTAGCTTCTGCTAACTTCAATTGCTGATTATCATTCGCTAAATCCACCTCTGCACGCAACACATCAAATCGAGTTCCCAAACCAGCCTGCTCAAGCAACTCTGCATCCCGTAAACTTTGGGTAGAATCTTCCACTGCAGCTTGCTGAATCCCAACTAGAGCATCTGCATCCTGCAAGTTGTAATAAGCTTGGGTGGCATCAAAGCGCGTGTCTTCTGCTATGGTTTCTACATCTAGCTCCTGTAAACGTACAGTTTCCTCTGCCGCTTTAATTTGTGCTGAACGCAGTCCTCCGGTAAAAAGGTCGTAATCGAGCTGTATTTGTGCATTTAAGGAAGTTGTGACCGTATCTCCACTGGGGAAAGCTGGTAAGGTTGAGCGAAGCACATCTGCTTGGTCTGTAAAAGCATCAGCTTGATCTTGCAGTGCTGTAGCCTGTGCATCTAAGGTGGCAGCCTCAGCAGCAGAATTAGGATCTAGAGGATCCAGTGCATCAATTTGAGCCTCAATACCAGCTATCTCCTCACCCAACTCAGCTGCTTCCTCATCCAAATCATCAGCATCATCGATTTGATCGTTCCTTTGGGATTCAACTACTTGTCTTTGACTCTCTACTGTCAACTCCTGTTGAGCAGAATCAGTGCGGGTAAAATCTACTTGAGTTGATAGTTGGGGAAATTCAGCAGCTAAAGCTTGTTGCAATCCTTGACGTGTTCTTTCTAGTTGCAGTTGTGCTACTTGAAATTCGCGATTATTGTTCCTGGCTAGTTCAATCACCTGTTCCAGGGTAATGGCATAAACATTGCCAATCTGCACTTCCTCTGGATTAGTGGGAAATAGTAGAGGATTACCACTGGGGTTGAGATTTTCTGGTGTACGAGTTCTCTCAAATCCAAAATCTGGCTTGGGTTGTGGAGGATTAGTATTGGGTGTAAATTCAGGTGCTTGAGTTAATGGTTCTGTTTCTAGTTTTTCTTGTTTAGGCTTTAATTGTTCTTGTTCGTCCTCTTGTGTTGTTAATTGTGCTGGAATCTGAAGTGCTGTTTCCTCGTTATCAACTTCAAGAGATTCGGTGATTTCAGATGCTGTTTTTTCAACCTCTAGTGTTTCCTCACTAGCTATTTCCTGAGTATTATTAGTTTGGGTTGGTGCTAATTCTTCT
>CAZWGS010000136.1:0-12559 GCA_964633315.1 uncultured bacterium
AGCATTTTAGCGAAATCGTGTGAAGCCCTGCACTTTAATCGATAGAGTGAGTGACGGTGAGAAATTATCTGAGATATGGCATTTATTTCCTCATTGCAGAGAGCAAAATCATAGGGGCATCAATGCAGTAATTAGTATTTTAAATTTGGCGGAGGGGCATCCCGTCAGTAGTAAAGCTTACTGAGTAACCTAAGCAATAGCTGGTGTTGGTAAGAAGCTAAAACTCTATGCTTAGCATGAGTGTCGAGAGTATGTCACAAGTTACTTTGCGGAACGAACTTGAGGCGGTAGCCGGAAACAATTATGTTCGAAGAAACAAGCCGTTACTACTACATAGAAACCGAAAAATTCACCAACCCAGACGGTAGAGTAATAGCCTACAAGCGCAGGCGTTTTCTACCTCAGAGTGAGAAGTTGGAATTGCAACTGGAATTTACCGTAAGTGAAGGCGATCGCCTTGATCGGATTGCCAATACCTACATCGGTTCTCCGGAAATGTTTTGGCAAGTGTGCGATGCCAACAATACGATGAATCCCTTCGATCTGCTTGATCCCCCAGGTAAACAGATACGGATTCCGCAGCCCTATGTTATTGAACCGACTTAAAAACTTAGCCCCAAATAGAAAAATAAATGGTCTTTCTGGGCGTACAAATAACCATACTCATAGGACCGACAGTACCTAAACCAGCATCTCGTTTGCTTCTTGAATCCCTTGCTAGTGTTGAGGTAACTAACAGCGATACTGGTCGATCAGGTTTTCAAATGAGCTTTACAGTCAGTCCTAGCAAGTCAGATTTAGATTATCCCTTACTCAAGGAACTAAAACAGTTTAACCGAGTTGTCTTGGTAGTGATTTTCAATGGTAAACCTAATGTTCTCAGTGATGGTGTAATTACCAACCAGCAACTACAACCGAGTACTCAACCTGGTGCCCCGTCGACGATAACGGTGATTGGGGAAGACCTCAGCGTGATGATGGACATGGAAGAAAAAGTAGAAAAGCATCCATCCCAGAATCAAACGGCAATCACCACTAAAATCATTGGCAAATACGCCAAATACGGTATCATTCCCAAAGTCAAGCCCCCTTCAGGGGATAAACCGCCTTTGCCTACGGAATATATTCCAACTCAGTATGGTACAGATCTCCAATATATATTGGAGATGGCAGAGCGTAATGGTTATGTATTTTATATTTCTCCTGGACCAGTACCACTAACTAATACCGCCTATTGGGGACCACCTTCAAAGTCAGGTATACCCCAGTCAGCAATATCTGTGAATATGGGCTGGCATAGCAATGTGGACTCGATTAATTTTCAGTATGACGGACTGGCGGCTAGCCAAGCATCTGGAGAATTGATGGATCGCAAAAAAAATAAGCCCAAAACGGTAAAATCTTCCAAGAGTAAGAGTCCTTCCCTGGCTAGCAAATCAGCCTTAAAGCAGCCTGTAGTGCGCAAGCGTTTGCTTCAACCTCTGGGAGTGAATCAATCCCAGGCTAAGGCTAGGGTTCAGTCGATCACTGATACTTCTTTGGGACAAGTGCTTACTGTTGAAGGTGTACTCGATTCGCAAAAGTATGGTGGTTTGCTAAGGGCAAGAGGTTTAGTGGGTTTGCGAGGAGCTGGCAAAAGTTACGATGGACTCTATTATGTCAAAAGTGTCACCCACAATCTAGAAGTGGGAACCTATAAGCAAAGCTTTGTGTTGACTCGTGAAGGTTTGGGGACAACTGTTCCTGTAGTGAAATTGTAAGCATCCCGCACTAAAGTAACGGGGCTTCATGCCTCGATTTTAGTTAGCTTACCCGTCTAAGTCTTAACTGGCTACGTTATTGGCAAGAGTTAAAGTTCCTACCTTGGGATGCGTGCTAGTTCCAAGCTGAGGACGTGATGTCGGACACAGGTTCTGACATTTCAGCCGTCCGTCTAGAACTCAAAAGTTAAACAGTTTTACGAGGGATAAGACAGTGCTTTTGAGAAAGTACCGACCAATAACATTGACAAAGCAAACATTACTTAGCAATAAAGATTGACAGAATATGTCAAATTACGTTTTTGTGATTGATACCAACAAAGTACCACTTAATCCAATGCATCCGGCAAAAGCACGGAAGTTATTGAACTCTGGAAAAGCCGCAATATTTCGACGTTTTCCATTCACAATCATTCTGAAAAGGGAGGTAGAAAATCCAAATATTTACCCATTGCAATTAAAAATTGATCCTGGCTCTAAAAAAAGTGGTTTTGCTTTAGTAACTAACCAAGGTAATGTAATCTGGGCAATGGAATTAGAGCATAGGGGATGGCAAATCAAGAATGCTCTTGAAAGTCGCCGTAACCTTCGCCGTTCTCGTAGAAATCGTAAGACGAGATACCGTCAAGCTAGGTTTTTAAATCGAAAACGTCCTCAAGGTTGGTTAGCACCATCACTTTACCATCGGGTTCTCACAATTGAAACTTGGGTTAAGCGACTTCAGAAATTAGCAACTATTAGTTCAATGGCTCAAGAGTTAGTCAGATTTGATACTCAAAAAATGCAAAACCCAGAAATATCTAGAAGTGAATATCAACAGGGTACACTAGCAGGTTACGAATGCCGCGAATACCTGTTAGAAAAATGGGGACGTAAATGTACTTACTGTGGTAAGGAAAATGCACCTTTGCAAATCGAGCATATTCATCCTAAATCTAAAGGGGGATCTAACCGGGTATCAAATCTGTGTTTAGCCTGCGAAAAATGCAATCAACGCAAAAGTAACAGAGACATTAAAGATTTTCTGCAGCAAAAGCCTGAATTACTAACCAAAATCCTTAAGCAAGCCAAAGCATCATTAAAAGATGCTACGGCAGTTAACAGTACCCGTTGGTCATTGTTTAATACTTTGAAAGCTTTTGGATTGCCTATTAGTGTTGGTAGTGGAGGACAAACAAAATTCAATCGGTGTCAAAGATTCAACCTACCTAAAACCCATTGGATTGATGCGGCTTGTGTAGGAAATGTTGATCAATTAAAACTTGTGACTAATTAACCTTTGGTAGTTAAAGCTACTGGTCATGGTACACGTCAAATGTGTCGCACTGATAAATATGGCTTTCCTCAACGATATGTTCCTAAAAACAAATTTGTAAAAGGTTTTCAGACAGGAGATATTGTTAAAGCCATTGTCACCAAAGGTAAGAAGATTGGTTCTTATGTTGGTAGAGTTGCCGTTAGAAGCACAGGCAATTTTAACATTTCAACTGCTAACGGATTAATTCAAGGTATCAATGCAAAGTACTGTCAAACTATTCATCAAAAAGATGGTTACAGTTACACATTTTAAATTACTAGGCGGTTAAAAATAAGCATCCGTTGGTTAAAACCGCCATTTGTTCGTTTTCCTCCCTGCGAATCACGCGACAGGGTTTCCCAACTCACAGGAGGTTCTTATGACTAAGTTCTTTGGTAAATATCGCGGTACAGTAACCAATACAAAGGATCTAAACAAGCGTGGTCGTCTTGAGGTTAGTGTACCCTCAGTTTTGGGAGATAAGTGCTTGTGGGCTGAACCCTGTGTTCCTTATGCAGGAAAAGATATTGGTCTGTTTACCATCCCACCTAAAGGTTCGGATATTTGGGTAGAATTTGAGGGAGGAAATATAGATCGCCCGATTTGGACTGGCTGTTTCTGGAGTGCAAATGAACTGCCTCAAAAGGCAGCTGATGCGACTACAACGGGGGAACCAGAAAAGTTGCAGATGTTTAAGACTCAAGGGGTCACACTATGCGTTAGAAGTCTCAGTAAAGGCAAAAAATATTTGTTACTCGAGGTGACTAAACCAGTAGTAGATAAGCCGCTGAAGGTACTATTTAATGAAAATGGCATAGAAATCAACAATAATAATAAAACGACCGCTAAACTGACGGAAAAGGCGATCGAGTTGAAGAATGGAAAGGACTCTCTGGTTACCATAACCGAGGAGAGTATTAAGCTAGCCGAAAAGCAGGTAGAAGTAGAGCTGAATAAAGATAAGATTCGGTTAAAGAAGAGTAAGTCAATTGCTGAGTTAACCGACAGTGCCTTCAAATTAGAGAAGGATAAATCTAAAGTGGAACTATCAGACTCAGGGGTAAAAATGAGTAAAACCACATCGGCGGTGGTGGAAATAACATCTTCAAAGGTTAACTTGAAGAAGGGTTCAGCTAGTGTTGAGTTGTCGGGTAATAAAGTGAATCTGAATAAAAATAGTCATCAGACTATGTGAGGAGAATTAAAAATTAAAAATTAAAAAATGCTATTGACTCAATCCCTCTCAACTTGTTGGGTTATTTCCACCGCGCTGCAATAGTTTTCCTATAGCCAAACCTTGAAGAAAATATTTTATGGCTGACTTTATTCTAATTACGGGCGATAAAGCAATGTTTAATCCTACCTTTGGTGCAGCAACTGTGGTGCCCCAACCGGGTACATTAGTTGGTTCTGGCAAGGATACAATTAATGGCAAGCCCGTGTGTGTGGATGGGGATGAGAAAAAAGTGATAGTACCTGGCTGTATGTATATGACGCCGCAATACAGCATACCAGGGGCAGGAACGCTCACGATTCAATCTTTGGGGGGTAACCAAAAAGCAAAAAAAAATAAGTCCGGTGGCAAACCTGTGTTGCTCAAAGGGAGTACTTTTAAGGCTAAATTTCAAGTGATGACGCCAGCGCAGCAACCGCCACCGGGTCCTGGACCACCAATTCCTGATTCAACTCCCCAATACTCGGGTACTGGTAGTTTTATTACTACTAATTTTAAAGTTAAGGGTGCCTAAAAATCAAAATTCAAAAACTGAAGGAGTTAAAGGCACCTAAATCAGAAGGTGGTTAGGCATCAGTTTTTTTTCTTCTTCCTTTTTTCATCCATTTTCGTTCTCCCTTTCGCGTCTCCTCCGTGGTGTGCGTGTTTTTGATTTTCCCTTTTTTTGTCGAATTCCTCCTGGTTTTTTACCGGGCAAGGACCTTTCGGGTGGTTCTTGTGTCCTTTGTCACAAGTCAATTGTGTTACACTAGCTTGAGGTGCAAGAATCTTTCTTTGCACTAATTGATTCGTGCAGGAAGCACATCCACATCCCTTGCTGTGTACTATAGATTTTTGCTGAGCAACGCCTGCAGTATTGCCTGTCGTATATCTCTCAACTTTCTCATTAACCGCTTTTAAGCCCATAACATCGGCTTCTTTTTCCAGCACCGCATCATCATTAATATTAACTTTTCCTTTCAACTGCTTTGTCGGTTTCACCCGCCCTTGCATCTGCTGCACCACATGCCATGCTTCATGGGGTAAATGACGTTCCTGTCCAGGTGCAACCTCGATCGCTTGCCCTTGCGTATAAGCATGAGCATTGAGTTGAGCTGGTTTGGGCGAGTTGTAGTTAACGCGCACACCTGAGAGGTCATAGCCAGACAGGCTTTCTATACCTTCCTTCAGGCTATCAGGCAATCCTGTCTTGTTTTCAGCTTTCCTTTCTTTCTCCTGACGCTGGACTGGGATATCGCGATCGCGTACCCGCGCCACTTCGTGATCATGCCAAAGGGATGGCGCTGCGCGATCGCTTTGGGCTAATGCCTGCAATTGGTTAGGATTAGCGGAGTACTTACTAACTGGTATCTCCAGCAAGTCCAGTTTTCTGCCTGAGTGATCGCCTGCTACAGTTTCTGTTTGGGATGTCAAAGTTTTAACAGGTAGCTCACGCACCACAGCCCTTTGTAATATCCAATGGTCGGAGTTATTCTGGAGGAGCTCATTGCTTCGGTGAACATCATATTGACGAGTCATCTTTTTTCCTTTCCTTTGCAACTTTCACAAATAAAGTTTCGTTCTATTAACCCTTGTCCCTGGAGAAAGAAGGTGAAGGGTACAGTCATCATATTTTATCCTTGACGTAGATGCCATTGACTCCGCTTGTCTCTATCTTTCCCACACTCTGCTCAGGTAGTTTGTACTTTGTATTCGTTTCATTGCCTTGGATTTTCATCTCTGCTTTCCCAACTATCCTATTAAGTTCTGTCCGGAGGTTATTGACAATTACACCCGCACCACCTGGTTGGTTTGTACATTGTTCCCTCAACCATTGCTGCTTTATCTTTGTGTTGGTATTCCCTAATATCTTATCTCCATAGTTCGGTTCATCGGTTATCGTAGTTACTAAGTACTTCTTTCTTGAAATCTGCTTATCTGTTGTTTTTTTCGCATCTTCCTTGGCACGGGACTGAGCTTCCTCTTCGACACTCGCCCATTTAGGCTCATCAATATTTTCAGTCCAATGGGTCATGCGATCTATAGTATTTTGATTATCCCATGCTGCCTTGATAAGGTGTGCTCTTATATATTGATCAGTTCCTTGGAGGACTCGCTTTTGAACATTATTTCCCATATTGATTAGACCACCATTGTTGATAGCTATATTGGGTGGATTACTCCTTCCTTGGCGATCAATTTCCCATGCTTTTTGCTTTTTAACAACATGGAGTTCGCCAGATACAGTTCTTAACTGTACGGGGTCTCTGTTTATTTTTTTTTCTTCTACTTTTGTGGGTTTACCAGCAGAATTACCACTTACTGGTATTTGCATCAAGTCCAGATTGATACCTGATGAATCACGCATTGGCGCGGCTGCTGCCATTTCTCTTTGAGGTGTCAACGTTTTAGCTGGTAGTTCAAGCACTGCACTTCTTTGCAGTATCCAGTTATCGGAGTCTTTCTGGGAAGACTTGCTACTGTTGTGAACATTATATTGACGATTCATTTTTTATCCTTTCTTTTCTACCTATAACAACCGCCACAACGGTTAAACAACTAAGCTTACATAAGAAGCAATATACGGAATTCATCGCATATTATAACGACCTTGGCAACTGCTTCTACCTGTTTTTAGTGGGATAAGTACCTGAACAGAATTAATTGTGCATTTTTTATTGCTCTGCAGTAGATCCATCAAAGGATAAAAAACAATTTATATACAAATAATTTTGTTCATCTACTTAGGCTCACTTCAAAATCAGTTGCTCTCGCCACCAAGTTAGCTGTGAAACTCTACTACAAGCTACCGCATTACAAGAATAATTTCTACACAATTCCGGATTTATCATTATTCAGCAATTCCCTCATCTTTTCCCAGTTTGGAACTTCTTTAATATTGCCATCATTATCAAATTTAACGTGCGGTAGAATTCTCTCTATACCTTCTCTATCAATCAGAATAGTGTCTGGTGGGTTTTCTGTGGTCAAATTCCTCTGATACCAGCATTGATATGGGTTGTAATAATCGCAGACTTTGGGTTTTCTGGAAGTATTATGTACTGTACAGAGATTTGTTTTCTCGTCTAATAACTGGCAGGTCTCTTTCAGGTATACATGCCATTGACCCTCACTGTTCACTATCATCTCAACATTTTTGAAACCTAGCATATAACGAATGTAATCGAGCTCCAAAAATGTTGCAGGCGGTTTGTGAGGAATCAGCAGCACCCTACAGCATGGCGCACTACATCCTGTACAAGGATTTCTCTCAGCTATCTCGATAAAATTCTTCTCAGAAAATTCAGCAATTGTTTCTTTTGTCATGGCACTTGTTAACTAACTTTTTTGTCATTACAATTGTCAACTAGGCAATCTTGAGATTTAGATTAGCTGTTAGTGTCTTCATATAAAAAGTTCTGAAATTCGCTGAAGTTGGTGGCTATTTCAACTATTTTGTTGACTTCATCTATGGCTTCGTGGTTAACAAAGACTATTGAAGGATTCTTGGTAGCTTTACGAAAATCAAATGCGATGCTGTTACCAGCAGGATCTTCGCTGAAGGGGATAATCTGGGCTGGTAAGAGATGCTGTCTATTGCGGTAATTTTCTAAGAGGTTATAGGAGTAATATCCGGCTTCACTTTTATCTTCGAGAAAATGGAACAATACCCCCATTACAGAAGTTGTTTGCTGACCTTTCTCAACAAAATCAAACAAATTTTGTTGGGGTACTTCCCCTTGATGCTGAATTGCTACTACCCGGTAATCCTTGGGGAAGCGAAGTTCCAGTGCCGTCTCAACCCGTTCGATATCCCTCAATGATGCTGGGTGACTTTGCTTCCATAAATATGGCTGCCACTTAACTGACTTATTTTCTAAGATCCCCATATGGAAAATCCTCCATGATGACCAAATGCCGCGTGAACACTCCGATCAATTAACTCCATAATTCCCTTGTTTTTGTGATGATGCCAAGTCTTGTTTGGAGGAGAACTTCCTTTTTGAGTCGGGGGGTTTGTTCCCTCATAGTCTATGTTAGCCGCCAAGAAATGTTGGTAACGTGTGTTTTTTAACGATCTGCCAGTATGTATCAGTTTACCGCCTCCAGCATCTATGTTGACACTGTGAGTAACAGGTAATGCGGGTCCTGGTGTCATCTTGCCATCTCCCTTTGATAAAGGAGCTTTTTTCCCTGTAAATTCGATGGTTCCATCGGCTTCATTCCAAAAGTTATAGGTTGTTCCACCAACTGTTTTTGTCTGCCATTGACTTTTCGGAACTCGAGGACGTCCACCTCCTCCACCAGCGGCCATCCCTTTGTACACTCCCGAAGGAGGAGCCCCTTTAGATCGTGTTTGTGCTCGTTGTATAGTTAGAGAATCATTTCCTTGGCTGTTGGTTGTAGTGCGTCCCCAAAATGGTACTTGGTGATCTTGACTGGAAGTTCTAACCCAGAGATTTGGTTGGTCTTTCTCGCTACGCTGTATGGTGTCTTGTTTCTGACCAAATACTAACTGCCCTGATTCGCGCTTAGTTTGAATGGTTTTCTCTGTCTTAGCACGTTTGCTTCCTGGTTTGTCTTCTTCCTCATGCTTTCGCTTTTTCTTATCGTCAGGTCCATCCAACTTTTCCACGGGTTCCTTCCCATTGGCCTTATCTTCATCATTTTCACCAGGTATAAGGTCATAACGCTGTACAATTAACCCAGATAACTGCTTTGGGATATCTGAGTGCGATCGCTGCACCGCACCACTGTTCTGTTGGACTGCAGGGGTTAAGTCATTAGCAATCAACTCCTTTCCTTCATTTTCTGATCTTTCGCCCATCCTATCGGCTTCTTTTTCCAACCGATCATCATCATTAATCTGTACCTCCTTCATCTGCATGGTGGGTTTAACTCTTCCCTGCATCTGCTGAACAACGTGCCATGCTTCATGGGGTACATGTTTCTCTTGTCCCGGTGCGACTTCTATCGCATTTCCTTGGGTATAAGCATGGGCATTCAGTTGGGCGGGTTTGGATGAATTGTAGTTAACTCGCACGCCAGAGAGGTCAAAACCCGACATACTTTCTATCCCGGCTTTGAGGCTATCTGGCAAACCTGTTTTGTTTTCTGCTTTCTTTTCTTCTTCCTGGCGCTGGATTGGAATATCACGAGTGCTTTGGTCTACTGACTGCAATTGGTTAGGATTAGCAGAGTGATTACTAACTGGTATCTGTGTCAAGTCCAGATTACTGCCTTTGGCATAATCGCGCATTGGCGCGGCTGCTGCAGTTTCTGTTTGAGGTGCCACAGTTTTAGCTGTTTTTGGTCGCACTGCACTTCTTTGCAAGATCCATTTGTCAGTGTCTTGTTGGGAAGACTGGCTGTTGTTACTAACATCATATTGATGAGTCATTGTTTATTCTACCTATATGTTTTAGGGCAACTGCGATTCCTACTTACTAACGACTATCGTTTAATTTTCTTAAATGATGAGTCGGTGGAAATAATCTGTGTTAACTGAAGAATGGTATTGAATCTTGGCATATATTTATCTTCAATTTGCTTTAATTTAGCTGCATTAATTCAGATAAAAAATAAAGTTTTTTATCAATGAAATACTGTAATTACGAGATTCGTAAACCAGTGTTTTTCCTGGTAAATTTGTAACGTTTAACATAAGCACCGTTATTTCTTTTCTCCTTTCCTTTCTATCTCTAAAAAACTGGATATTATTTAGTTAACTGTTCGTAAATAGATTGAGCCACCATCTTTCCAAGGCGATCAGGACTAGTTTTCATTTTTAAGTCCAGATCAACTTGCATACTTGGTATCCCAACACCCTTTTCTAGATGATGCGGCAAGCCCTTTTCTGCTAAAAGTTGTGCTAACTCCGTTTCTACAGCAACTTGCAATACTCGACGCATACTTCGTGGTATGTCGAGATTTTCCCCAATTACGATTTCATCTATTTTCAGATTTACATTCATTCTCTCTCAACCGTTTTTCTTGAATGAATTAAACTACCTAAAATCCGCATCATTTACCAGTTTGTCTAGCTTCTTAAACTCCATGCGCGCTGCTTTGAGAACAAAATCCATTGTCACTGATTTACCAGCTTCCGCTGCCATAAATGCGGCATTTAATGCAATACTATGCACATTCCCTCCTGTAAAATTAAATCGGCTCAAGCGATCCCAATC
Organism: uncultured bacterium; assembly: GCA_964633315.1. Classification (GTDB taxonomy): domain Bacteria; phylum Cyanobacteriota; class Cyanobacteriia; order Cyanobacteriales; family CAWCAG01; genus CAZWGS01. The sequence goes on from CAZWGS010000136.1 coordinate 10,459, forward strand.
CAGCACCTCTCTCGGCGTTTCTTTGGGGAATACCTTTTGCCAAATTTTGGCACGTTCCGCCACTCCAGGAAAGGGAAAATTAACAATAAAACGCAAACGACGTAGAAACGCCCCATCTAGAGAATTTTTCTTATTGGTAGCTAGAATCGCTAAACCGCGATAGGCTTCCAAACGCTGCAATAGGTAGTTAATCTCGATATTCGCATACCTGTCGTGGGCATCTTTAACTTCTGATCGCTTGCCAAACAAGGCATCGGCTTCATCAAAAAATAGAATCGCCCCACCATCTTCAGCTGCATCAAACAGGCGACGCAAATTCTTTTCTGTCTCACCTATATACTTACTCACCACCGTTGCTAAGTCGATTCGATATAGATGCAAGCCCAGATCTTTGGCGATAACTTCTGCCGCCATGGTTTTTCCTGTACCACTTTCTCCAGCAAACAGGGCACTTATACCCTTACCTCTATTCATTCGCTGGTGAAAACCCCACTCTTGATACACTTTACCTCGCTGTCGCACTTGCTTGGCAATTTGATGTAATAATTCCATCTCATCTTGTGGTAAGACAATATCGTGCCAGCCTGCTTTGACATCAATGCGCTGTGCTAGATTCTCTAATTTGGGACGGGTTATTTCCAGACAACCATTCCACAATTGCTTTAACAGGTAATTATCTTCCTGGGGTGGTGGCGAAACTGGTTCAAGATTCTGAAATTGATTTACTCTTGGTGTTTCAGTAACTCCTTGGGTAATTGTATTTGGCATGCCGATTAACCCAAAGCGATTGCGACCTAGATCAGAACTAGTAAAGTCGAGTAAATTGAAATTAGATACCGATGGTGTAACTTCCTCCTGCTCAAATTTCACCTCTTGTCTACTCTCTACAGGTTGGTGATTAGGGGGCGAAATGTTGCTGACAACTTTCTCAATTTCGGCAAGATTTAAGTTAAACTGTCCTACCAGAGCCATGACTAAGTTAGGACTTACACCGTCCAAGACACCTTCCCAAGCCTGTATTTGTTCTTCTAATGTCGGTTTGGCAAGATCGTAATTCCAGCTTTCCCCTTCTAAAGCTGAGGTTTTGTCGTAGATTTCGATAAAAAAGAAGCCATTTCCCCGCGCCAAGAAACGATAGAAAGCTGCCATTTGCGCTTGAGTGATATAATCTTCACAAGATTGCACGTCTAAGTACAGTGCTACCCGCTCGAGCAGGCTTTCTCGTTCCCACAAGCGAGCTATGGTTTCCAAGACATGACTTTCCGTTGGTAGTAAGGCGATGGGTAAGCGATATAGTTCTAGGTTCAAACGCTGACAAACTTGCCATGCTACAAGTTGTTTGCTAGCTACATCGGATCCCAAAAGTTGGATCGCTAGCGGCTGGCGAGTATCTGCATTATTTTGAAGCTGGTCAATTATTCTTCCCGCTACTTGTTCCTGAGAAGGTGGTAGAAAGTCTCCCTGTAGAGTCTCACTCTTTACCGTTTCCCTCCATGGTAAGACTAGTTTAGCGAGGCGATCATCTAGGTAGTTTAAACCCTTGATATAGTTGATAATTTTCTCATCAGCGCGTAGGGGACTGGTTATCAAGGGATCGACCCCAGATTGAATAATTTCAATAAGTTGCCAATGACGCAAGGGTCTTTCTGGAGAAACTATATCCCAACTCGGAGTCTCGAAAAGAAGAAAAGCGAGGTAAAAGGTAGGATAGTTACGTTCACTGCCTTGAACTAAAGCATATAGTTGCGGAATATTTTGGTTCAATTCCATGGCAACGCACAGCAGCAAGAGGTTAGTTTCAAACTGTGATAAATTTAGTTGCTTTCTGAGTCTTATCAAAGCTGGCGCAGGTTGAGTCCTTTCTGCTGCCATCATCGCACTTTCTGCTTCCGCTAGTTCAGTTGCAGTTGTCCCTTCCCTTTGAGTTTGTTGTTCTAGAAGGAGTAACAACCAATTCATTGCAGCTTGGAGGTAATAATTGTTGTTTTTCTGGAAGTCTTCTATCTTATTCATCAAAAATATTGGGTCTGAAACCCCGTTCTTCTCGGACGGCTTGACAACTGTCCACTGACTACTGCACCTCTAAAAGCATTTCGCTATA
>CAZWGS010000137.1:0-12462 GCA_964633315.1 uncultured bacterium
ATTCTTTCATGCAGAGATCTATGAATCGCTTTTTTATGACTCATTAGTTATATACTTAATTGGCGTACCCGATATCAGCAGAAAAATCTTCCTCGATATTTGTGCTGAGTGCGATTCACTGTGTCTAAGCCAAAACATCTAACCATGACAATACTTCCACCCCTTCGTATTGGTAAACATATTGCTCCCTATCCAATTATTCAAGGAGGAATGGGGGTTAAAATTTCTGGTGCGAATCTTGCTAGTGCGGTAGCTAACGCAGGAGGTATAGGAATTATTGCAGCTATGAGTTTAGGGCTCAATTCTCCCTACTATAAAAAACGCCCGCTTTTTGAAGCAAACCGTTTGGCTTTAATTGATGAAATCCAGAAAGCTCGTCAACTCAGTCCCCAGGGTATTTTAGGCATTAATGCGATGGTATCTGCCAAAGATTATGCCACGCTGGTGCGTACTGGAGCTGAATCTGGTATTGATCTAATAATTTCTGGTGCGGGAATACCACTGAAACTGCCAGAATATACTACTAATTATCCTGATGTGGCATTAGTACCAATTATTTCTAATCTTCGCGCTGCTAAAGTTATTTGTCGTCAATGGGAAAAACAATACAATCGCTTACCTGATGCTTTAGTTGTCAAAAATCCCCATCAAGTAGGGGGGCATTTAGGTACTGAATCCGATAAATTGGGTAATAATAATCTCAACGCCGAGCAAGTTATTCCCGAGTTACTTGATTATCTTGATTCTGAGGTGGGAGAGGATATTCCTTTAATTGCAGCAGGAGGAATTTGGGAGCGCAGTGATATTAATATAGTTTTATCTTTAGGAGCAAAAGGGGTACAAATCGGGACTCGTTTTATTACTACCAATGAATGCGATGCTGATCCTCGTTTAAAAGAATTTCATCTGCAAGCTAGTGGAGAGGATTTAGTTATTGTCCCTTCTCCAGTAGGAATGCTAGGGCGAGTTATTCATAATCCCTTTGCTCAAAAAGTGATCGCAGGCGATCCTGATTTAGAAAAACGTTGTATTGCCAACTGTTTAGAATCATGTCAATGTCGCGATCATAAACAAACTTATTGTCTCATCCAAGCTCTAGATAAAGCTGCTCGTGGAGATGTGGAAAATGGTCTAATTTTTGCAGGAAGTAGTGCTGGGCGTGCTAAAAAAATTCTGTCTGTAGCAGAATTGATGCAGGAACTCACTAGCTGAGAAGATTAACATTAGCGTTTTCTATTGGAACTAAAGCTATTCATTTTTTTAAACTGTTTAGCTTGCTCTTGCATCCTGTTGTAGATGCGATCACATACTAATTCACACAATTCAAAGATTAAAGGATCGCTAACTTCATAGTAAACACTAACTCCTTGAGGCTGACGAGATAAAATTCCTGCTTGAGTCAATAGCTTGAGGTGTTTTGAGAGGTTAGCTTGTCCCAAACCAGTTACTGCACCAATCTCACTCACATTCATAGCACCTGATTTTAAACAACTTATAATCTGAAGCCGACTAATTTCTGAGAGAACTTTAAAATATTCAGCTACTGGTGTGAGAAACTCGGCAGTGTTTTGTTGATTAAAAGTTTCCAACATAACTATTGATACTAATCCTAATTACTAAAACCATTGAATTTTATCATTAATAGCATTATATAACTATAAAGTTAAATGGCTAAAATAAATGCTTGAAGATCAGGCTATAGTTTGATGCTTCGGATTGTTATTGGGAGCGATCGCTTAAACGTTGATCAATTTTGCTTTGGTGTATTATTGGTTTGTCTAACGGCTGACTATGCTAAGTGTGATGAAAGTCACGATAGTTGATTGGTCTTTTTTTTGGTGATTCACACTGATTATTTTCTGCTATTAGACACACAGTATCTATACTCTTAAGGAGCAAATTATGTCAGATAATCCAAAATCTCTATACGGTGTTTTCAGAGTCACTTCTAGTGGGATGACTCCTATGAAATGGTTTCCAACTAAAGAAGAAGCAGAAGCTTATCTCAAAGATTCATATGCAGATGAATATTTTTTCAGCCGTTATGGTGATGAAGTATATATTATTCTTGAAGCAGCATCATCTGCTAAAAAAATTGCCCAGTTAACTAATTAGGAAGTCCGATTTTAGAGCTGCTAGGTTGGGTAAAGCGAAGTGGAATCAAACAAGCATGGAATTTTGCTTTCCTAATCTAGTACAGTGCTCAGAAGCAGAAAAAATCATTCGCATTTCTATTGTTAGAGTCTCCACAATAGCTTTAAGGTAAAACTCAAAGAGCAAAAACAATTCTACTTAGCGCTACATTTTTCGGTGTCTATAGCTCCTGTTCGATTCTTTGATTAGCTAGTACTATTCATTTGTAGATAACAATAATTTAGTTTAGTACTATATGTTTCTCAAATACTATGCGATTTACTCATGCTATGACAAGAAAATAGTTATTATGACAGCGATTTTAGAAGGATAAATTTTTATTTGAACTAAACTAGAGTACAGATTTAATAATTTCAGTGAATTTATGTCCAGTTTCTAATAATCGCAAATTTAGCGCAATAACATTTAAAAAATATCTTTATATCGTTCACTGAAGCTTTTGTTTAAAGTACAATTATCCTAAAACTCTGGTTTGAAATTTATTGCTTTTTAAGCAACTATCTTTGCTCGAGAAGCATTGATTTTTGTGCCTAATTTGATTGACCAAATGCTCACGATACTAGATGCTATAGAAATAACAGAAGTTAAACTGATGACTACTTCAGTTATGTTTTACTAATGGAGAAAATATGATAAAAAAAATAGACCACATCAATATTGTTGTCAGTGATCTAAAGAAATCTACTGAATTTTTTACAGCACTGGGTTTTCTGGTCAACCACCAATCCCAACTATCAGGTGAGTGGGTTGATTTAATTGTTGGACTCAAGAATGTTCAAGCTGAATACGTTCAATTAGCTCTTCCTGATACAGAAACCCGAATAGAATTAATTCACTATGCATCTCCTCCCTCGGAAAAAGATCCTCTTATGGGTAAATCAAATCAGCTTGGATTTCGACATATTGCCTTCGAGGTTAGCAACATTCAAGCAACTGTTGAGAGTCTAAAAGAGATGGGTGTTGAACTTTTGAGTCCTATTCAGACCTATCCTAAGACAGGAAAGCGTCTCGTTTACTTGTTTGGTCCTGATAATATCCTACTGGAATTAGCCCAGTATAGCTAATACCAACTTCAACAATTCTTGCTAAACATAAATTTCCGCGTCTTTTTGTCTCAGTATCAATTATATTTCGCTAAATTAGACGTAAATTATATTACGTGGAATATAGTTTTCAAGGATATCTTTGTCTCAATTATATTTCGCTAAATTAGACGTAAATTATATTACGCAGAATATAGTTGCCAAGGATATCTTTGTCTCAATTGTAGTTAGCTAACTTAGATGAAAACTTTATTACGCAGAATATAGTTTACAGCGACTGTAAATCTGGTATTGCTATGGAAAGTACTTGTATTTTGCTTAAATCATCCGAATACTGAAAATGTAACCAAGCATTTTTATATATGTATCCATCCCAAGGATTTATCTTTCCTAATATTGGTACTTTTTGTCTGGCTTGACTTTTTGTTGGCGTTCCTAGTAAATTTCGAACCTCTTCTTGTGAGTTATGGAAATAAAGACCCTCAGGAATATCTCCTTTATACTCTTTATATTCATGATATCTATTGGAGTGTAGTTTGAGGGTTATGATTACTAAACTCTCATCAAAAATAGCAACTATTCCTGGATCAGGCGATTCTAAATAATAACTTCCTTCAATTTCTTATAGTTTTGAAGATCTAAACAAGCCCACAAAAATCTCGTTTTCTATCCCTTGATTGTAATTCAGACCAAGCAAAGTAGCTATGTCAAGTTGAAGTATTTTATTCATTACTCCTCATAACCTAAGCTGCTAGCTAAAGGTTCCACTACTTTTTTGAGGAGACGCATTTCTCTTCTCGATGCTCGATCCTCTTTCCATTTAATATTACCTTTCACTTTCTTTTGAATCACATTTCTGTTGATATCCAAGTCTAAAAATTCAGCTAAGCTATCAAAATCAAAGTCTTCACTACAAAGGTTTTCGTAACTAAGGAGAATACTATTTAATTTTTTGTATCCTTTGGTATAACCGGTTAGTAAATTGTGCCAATTTTGACCAAAATGCTTGGCTGTATATACAGGCTCATGAGGCCATTTTTTATACCAATAAGAACCACTATAGGAACGGTAAGCATCGTAGGGATTTCTATAGAGGAAAATAAATTTTGCTTGAGGGAAAAGCCAGTTTAAATAGAAAGCATGGTCGATAGTTAATCTTACTTCTTTAATCCCCCATCGTTCAATACCATTGTCTTGGGCTGGTTTTTCAAAAAGATTTAAAATAAAAGAAGTGTGGGAGTTAATTAAATAGTTAATATCTGGATATAAATTCGCAGTAAAATCATTCATTAATGATTCTGTATTACTCACATTGCTATGGGCAAACCAGGGATCGCGAGGAAAAATATCAGTGATGCCTTTAAGAGGAAAAGAAAGATGATCAATTAAACCATTGTGGGAGTATGGTTCTCCCCAAATTAACACCTGTCCGGAAGACATTAATAGTCTTTGCAGCAGAGTTGAACCTGACCTCCAACCAGCAGAAAAAATAAAAATTGGCTGGGAATCGCAACTACTTTTTACCCCAGACCATCTTTGCTGAAAAGTTTCAATTGCTCCTTCAAGAGTTGGATATTTTAACTTGTCTTCTCTGTGTTTTTTAATTTCACCAAGGGAGCCTAGATAGGGTTCAAAAGAAGATGACCACAAACGATTGATAACTGGCTTAATCGAATTAGATAACATAGATAAATTCCTGAATTATAAATTTAGTTTACCCAAGGCACTGGCATAAATTTTGAGTCGTTTGTAAACTAAAAATACCAATAGTATATTCCAAACCAATGTACTACTGGCTGTGGCAATTGCTGCTCCCTCAACGCCCCATTGAGGAATAAGTATTGAGTTGAGTATGATATTTAAAACTGCACTAGTGGTAACGCCAATCGCTGTATCATTTTGATGACCTGTCATATTCAACAAAACTGCTACTGAACCTGTAAAAGCATTACTTAACTGACCTAAGCACAGAATGGTGAGTGTTGTTTGCCCTGCTACAAAATCGGAACCAAAGAGTAAAAGAAACCAATAACCAAAGATGATTAAAACCAAAGCAATGGCAAGAGCAGATAAGAAAATAGTGCGACAACTCTTGGTTACTAATCGCTGCAACTTTTGTTTTTCCCCTGCTGCATAGAGACTAGCAAAGGTTGGTCCCAAAGACATATTAAATGCCACAAGGATAAAAGTAATAAATCCCGCACCTCGATTAGCAATGGTATAAATCCCGACTTCTGCTGAATCTCTAATTGCTCCTAACATTACGGTGTCAGTTTGATTATTGATGATGTACATACCACCAATAAATAACATCGGTAGGGCACTCTTAATCCAGTCTCCCATTTGATAAGTGGAAGTTGCCTGTTTGATTTTTTCAGGTACAGATTGCTGCAATAAAAAATGACCAATTGTAAAAGCAATGACTGTGGCAATAACATACATTAGCATTGCCCAACTAGCACTCATGTTGCTACCTATGAAAAAATAGCTACCCACAAGTAGTAAAGTAAGTAGGAGGGGACGAATTATTACCTCTGGTAATTGACCTGTAACAATGCGACGGAACGCTTGCATTACTGCCTGTCGAATCCGAGAAAGTGTGGTTAAAGGTAATGCAATTGCCGCCACCATAAAAGTTTGTAGCTGCATCTCTGGGAGTAGTTGCCAAGCTATACTAGTTGCCACAATAGCAATAGCTACAGAACCAAGAAAAACAACTTGGTTTGACCAGCGCAATAGTCCTTTTGCTAAACTCCAACTATTCTGAGTTTGGTAAATTGCTAGTTCTCTTACCAATAGAGAAGATAAACCCAACATCGCTGGAATTTCCAGCAGAGTTATCCAGGCGATTACATAGGAATAAATGCCATAACCTGCTGCTCCCAAAAAGTGAGCTAAAATCAAGCTAATACCATAGCCTAAAATCGCATTGCCAATACGAATCCCAATAGTTCCTGCAACAGCACGTGCCAGGAAACTAGATAAATTATTGTTCTGACTTTTTTGAAACCAAAATATTTTTAAATGGCTCAAAAATGTCAGCGAATGCTTAGACATCGCAATTTTTAAATAAATAATTGATTAAATTTATAGTGATTCTAGAACCAATAAGGCACATCCTCATCTATTGATTCAATTAACAATCCACAATCAACCATTAACAATCAACAAATTAACGATTTATTTACTGGACGCGGGAGCCTTCCTTGAAATATCTTTTAGCGTAGTGGAAGTAGCTATCTGGTTCATTTTCAACTACTACGCCATTTGTCACTAAACCAAGAACTCTTTGTTCTGATTTAACCAGCAATTCCTGAGATGCATTAGCACTGACATTATCAATTATTTGAGGTCTTGCTACCAGCAGCATACCATCACTCATATTGCCCAGTGTAAGAGCATCTGCTACCAAAAGTAGAGGAGGTGTATCGATAATCACTAAATCGTAGCGCTGGGAACACTCAGCAATTAAATTCGCCATTGCTTCGGAATTAAGCAGAGATAGGGAGTTGGGAGTAATGCTTCCAGAAGGTAGAATATCTAGGTTATCCATCACAGTTTTGGTTGCTAAGTCTAACTGTGCATTACCTAAAATTACATCACTCAATCCCATCTCATTGGTTAACTTCCAAATATGATGTTGTCTCGGATGGCGCAAATCAGCATCAATCAGCAAAACTTGGCTACCCAACTGTGCGCTAGCAACGGCGAGGTTAGCAGAAACAGTGGATTTTCCTTCTTGGGAAACGGAACTAGTAATCACAAGAGAGCGTAATTGACGCTGACGGCTGAGAAATCTTAAGTTAGCATGGAGCATCCGATAGGCTTCACCCACGATAGAATAGGGTGTATCTCGAACCAAACTTTCTGGTTTCGCTAGCTCTGTTTTTAAACCTGGTAAGGGTAAAGCAAGCTTATTTTGTACGTGGGGAATCATACCCAGCAAATTATAGTCGAGTAAACCACGCAACTCCTTACTCGTTTTGATTGATGGATCTATTAATTCAAGTAAAAATGCGGTGACAACGTAAAACACACCACCCACAATTATACCCATCGCCAAAATAACTTTTTTGCTTGTGGAGACAGGGTATTGAGAGGCGATTGCAGGGCTTATAATCTGAGCATTACCCACATTCTGATTCTCTGCAATTCTTACCTGTTGCAATCTTTCCAGGAGAATTTCGTAGGTAGATTGAGCCGCATTCAGCTGTCTTTCTAATTCCCTTTGGGTTTGTGCTAGCTGAGGAATGGCATTTGCTCTTTGTTGATAAGCTACTTTTGCTTCTTCTAAAGCTATTATTTCTTCTTGCAAGGATTTATATTCAACCTCAGAAGCTACCAAATTAGCCGCCAGATTATCTTCGATGTCACCAATTTGCAAAACTGGATTGGGAACTGTTTCGGAACCACTAACTTCAGTAACTCGCTCCTCTAACAATGCTTCCAAAGCTGCTTTTTCACCCAGTAAATTAATAATAACTGGGTTGCGCTCATGAAAACGATTGCGCTCAATAGCTAAGCGATTTTCTACTCCTTGCAATTTAGCCAAAACTTGTTGCACTCCCTCCGCTTGATTGAGATTATTAACAGCAATCGCTTTATCGGAGTTAGCACCAATCTTAGTCTCAATTTCGTTAATGCGACTAGATAACTTACTAATTCCCACATTAACTTGATTAATTTTGCTATTTAATTCGCTAATTTGGGAAATTGTTAACCTCGACTCAGTTTGTAAATCTACAATATTATTTTGTTCTTGAAACTGACGCAAAGCTACTTCTGCTTGCAACAGAGCTGCTTCTGTTTTCGGCAGTTGCTGACTAATAAATTCCCTCGCTGCTACCGCCTGAGCACGATTAACTAGAATATTATTCTCAATATAAGTTGCCATCAGCTGATCCACAACTGTCTGAGCTTCCTGAGGATCTTGGCTGCGATAGGTAATATTTAAAACATCTGTTCCCGCCAGCGCACTTACACTCAAAGCCTCCAGAAACCCCTCGTAAGTTGCTGGTTCACCCTCTGTATTAGTTAACTCTAAAGCTGCAATTGTTTTTTCAATAATTGGTGCAGAGCGAATTACTTCTACTTCCGTATCCAAGGGTGTATCCTGAGAACTTAAAGAATCTAAGGTGCCAATTTGTTCTCCAGCTTCTGTTACCAAAGCAGAGGTAGTATTGCGCCTTTTTAAACGCAACTTACCATAAGCTTTATAGGTTTCCGTACTAGAAATAGCAGAAAAAGTAGCAGCAACAATAACCAGTAACCACACTCCTGTAGCTGCTAACCAATGACGCTTCAAAATCAGCCAATATTTCTGAAAATCAATCTCTTCCGGGCGATCTTGAAAATCCATAACTATCTAACTAATCAATAATTCAGTAGTTGTTTTTATCTTTGGTACTGAATCCTGGTAAATTAAGTTAACCCAATTTGGGTATTAAAAATTATCGTAGGATTAAAACCTACAAAATTAGCTTTTATGTGTCTGAAAAGATAAAAGTAAGGGATTAGCTGGTCTTAAAGTAGTGTCGCAAAGGATGCTATTGTTATCGGTAAGAACATTAAGCTACCTTCATTGTGCCTTTGAGTGCTTCTACCTGACTCAAAGTTCTTTCTAGAATCTGCTGTTGTTGCTCTAATTGAAGTTGCAAGCTGCTGACTTGGCTGCTGAGTTGTTGGCGCATTTGCGCTTCTTCTTCTAGACGATTTCTCAGTCTCTCCACTTCAGTATTTTTGAGAGTTACACAGTCATATAACTTCACCAGCGAGCTCATATACTGGTTAACATCAAGAGGTAAAACTTCTGCCCTGGCATTTTTACCAATTTGCAACCTCAAATCAGTATTTTCGAGCAAAGAGTGCATGGCTGCGGTTAACTGGGGAATATTACCTGGCTCAACAAGCAAGCCATTTTCGTGATCTTGCACTACCTCAGGAATTCCGCCTACAGGCGTCGTAATCGCTGGTAATCCCCAACTCATCGCTTCCAATAACGCCATCGGTAAACCTTCGTTGTAGGAAGGAAGGAGGAAAACATCGGCTGTCGCTAACAACTCATTGCGTTGTTTAGAATTAATCCAGCCAGGAAAAACCACCTGTTGCTCAATTTGCAGACTTTCTGCTAACTGACGCGCCGACTCAACCTCTCCACTTCCCGCTAAGGTTAGCTGTGCTTTAGCTCGCAAGTGTTGAGGAAGAGCAGCAAAAGCTTGAATTAAGTCAAATATACCCTTACGCTGATTAATTTTGCCCAGAAAAACTAAATTCAACTTCTCTGGGTTAACGTGTCTAAGCACCGTAGCAGGAATGACAACCGGATTGGGTAAAACGACAACTTGCTGTGGACTCAAGCCGCAATAATTGATATAAAACTTACGCCAACTTTCCGACAATACGATCATACGATCGCACCTTTGCAAAATCAAATTCAATCCATACTTAAAAAAGCTGGGAAGTTGACTGTGGAAAAGGTGAAATTCGCAACCATGAGCGTGTAATATTATAGGCTTGCGAAATGCCAAAGCTATCAGAATTAAGACAGATTTACGCAAAGCACTACCTCTCTCTGCAAGGTGAATGTGCACCAAATCCACCTTCCCTCGCAACAAGTTACATTGCAAAGAGAGAATAGAGCGCAGCCATGCTTGCAACATTTGGAATTTTGAAGCTTTACTTTTATCTCCATCCCAAGTCGAGATATGCTTAATTTTCACGTCATCAGGAGCTGTATCAAGTATCAGGCTGCTAACTGAACCCATACCTCCTTTTTCTGCTAAGCTTGGTCCTAGCATAGCCACACGAAGCTTTTTCTTCCTTACCCTTGGCTCGAGACTAAAGCGCAATGTCTCCCGGAAAAGGAACCAGAAAAAAGGCATATCGTCTAACAAATATCTTTTCCAAAGACGTTTTGGTTCACCCCATAGTCGGTAAAGCCACTCTAAACCAATATTACTAACCCATTTTGGTGCTCGCTTGCGGTAGCCTGCTTCAAATTCGATAGTCGCACCCACAGCCAGAAATACTTTAATATTTTTTAACTGCTTTTTGTGCTGAGCAATCCACATTTCTTGCTTAGGAGCACCTACGCCCACAGCCAAAACTGTAGCACCCGAATTATTAATTAAGTTAATAATTTTTTCGCACTCTTGTTCATCTTTTTCAAAACCAAAAGGAGGACAATAAGTACCAACAACTATTTGACGGCCAACCTTCGCATTAATTTTTATCTGAGCTGTTTGTGCCACTCCCTCAGGAGCTCCTAGCAAAAATATCTTGACAGTTTCATCAGATTGATAGCGTTCGTAAAAGGCTGGTAATAAATCCGATCCAGAGATTTTTTCTCTGATTGGCTTACCCAAAATTCTGGAAGCAATATATAGTATCTTGCTATCACAAACTTGATAATCAGCCTTCTTATAAACTTGACGAAATTTCTTATTTCTTTGTAGTTTTATGAGGTGATCTACATTAGGGGTAAAAACAGTACCACCACCACCAAGCTCTTCCAATAACTCGGACATGGTAATGTTATTAATTTGTAGATTCAGGATGTCTATTTTATCCATAATCATGCCTTAGAAATTTCTATCTATTGCATCTATATTTTCTTAGATAGATACTTTTATTTTTGGTAAATCACCCAGGATAAATATTTGCTTAAAAAAACTCAGGTATTTTTCTTAATTAATAGCTATTAACAGAATACTTTTTAGTAATTAATCTATTTTAATTAATGATTTACTGTATTTTTTTAAACAACATAGGAGAAGAGAATGCTCATGTATTATTTATAACTTCTTGCCTAGCATTCTGCTTCCATAGAATCACTGAAATTTGTATAATACATCTTTAGGAAGATGCCATAGAGTTTTTTATTTATCTATATTTTTACTGGTCAGCTTTGACTATTTTCACAAGAGAAACTTATCCCAACTGCTGAAGTTTTAGTGAGGATTTAATTTAAAATATCTATTCAACTTAATATCAATACGCTTAATCTGTGCTCTAGCAAAATTTAGCGCATGTCTAGTGTTCTAATGATTCATAAACCATTAACAACAAAACTATTTCAGGCAATACTTTATATATGTTTATATATGTAGTTAAATCTTGCCCGTGAGTAAACTGCTACCAGCTATTTAACTAGCCTACTTGCTCCAAATACAGATTTAAGTCTTCTATCATACGTGGCAATTCAGCTTCAGTGCTCAAACGGATGCGATCATCTCGCAATGTCAACAGAACTTTAGCAGCAAAAGGGCTCGGATAAATGTTGGGATTACAGAAAACTTCAAAAAAAACATCACCTGTATAACGATATTCCAGATTCGCTTTTGGAGAAGGCTTTTCCCCTAGCTTCTGATTCCCACTCGCGTTTACTTTCAGAATCTTTACCAGTTGAGCAATCTCTGCTTGCAAATTCCTAGCTGCTTCAGGGGTAAAACCAAAAGAAACAGAACCTTGAACTAAATTAAGTGTTAACGGAGACTTACCCATGAATTTTACTATTTCGCCGCTAGAGTTAGAATTACCTGTCAAAGGAAATTTATCAGAGAATCAGCTTTGTCTTTTACCATCAGCAAAGAATATCTCCAGAACTTGATATTTTGTAACTAAATTGAGACACTTAAACACCCACCAGGATCTTTGATGAGGTTAGTGAACTTCAGATTACAGCTTCAGAATTATGACTACTTTTAATTATTCTGGAGATGAATCTTGTTGTGTCTTGCTCTGAAAATAGTGTGGGGAAGAAAACTATTAGCCTGATTCTAATCACTGATACCAAATATACCATGAGTAATATTATTGGTTTTAGTCTGGATAACAAATAAAGCCAGCCCGGAGTTTTCCACAGATAATGCTATTTTTCCACAGAATAGAACAAGTTTTCCACAAGATTTAATTAAAGTATAACCACCTCTGAAAATTATGTTAACTTCAGAGCTATTTTGGCCATTATAGCGCTGCCAACAGGAGTTAGGACATTGAAAGCTTCTGGGACGATACCTCTGGTGCTGCTTGTCCTCTGACTATGACCTTGCGCGAAGCGCTATATTTGTAACTTAAACTTAATAATACATTAGTTCGCAAAAAAAATCCCTACTCATTGAGTAGGGTAAATTTAAAGTTAAGGAAGCCGAAGAATTAACTTGTGGCTTCCAGAACAGAAAACTCTAGAGAGCGTTACCGCGAGGTAATACTTCCTCAGGGAACTCGAAGTTTTCGTGGGGTTGGTCTTGGGGTGCCATCCAAGCAC
>CAZWGS010000138.1:0-12432 GCA_964633315.1 uncultured bacterium
TTACTTATTACTTATTACTTAATAATGTGGGTGGTGAAGATTGTAGATTAATTAAATTATCTTGAGAAGGATGAATAAAAATAAGCTGTTGAGAATGTAGATGATAACCACAGTCTCCAGGAACAGGCATTTTACCCTGATTGATAGGTCGAGGTACACCACCCACATCGTACAAAGGATCTCCGTACAAAGGATAACCTGCTGCTGCTAGATGAATACGAATTTGATGAGGTCGTCCGGTGGTAATCTGGACTTTGAGTAAAGTTGTGCTGTCTCGGCGCTGCAAAACCTGACATTGACTTTGGGCTGACAAACCTTCATTTGTGGCTGCATAGATGTAGCCTAGATAGGGATAGGGTATCTTGCCAATGGGTTGGGTAATGGTGAGAGAATCTGGAATATTTGTACCTATAGCGAGAGTACGGTAAATTTTCTTGATTTGGTGTAATCGCATCTGCTCGCTTAAAATAGCTCTAGCCTCGCGAGAACGAGCTAAGAGCATTAAACCTGAAGTTCCTCTACCCAGGCGATGAATTGGTAAAGGTGTTGCTTTGGGGTAGTGTTTTTGCAGTTGATGGACTAATGTATTTTCAAGAAAACCTCCTCCGGGTAAAACCGGTAATCCAGAAGGTTTTTCTATAACTAATACTTCGTTATCTTCGTAAATAGTCAACCAATTTAAGGGAACATCTGGTTCTTGCCACGGTGGACGATGATAAGCTAGTTTCTGACCTGTTTTTAAGCAAGTTTCGCTGGTAGTTGGTTTGCCATCAAGAAGAATTTGACCCAATTCTATCCTCATTTGCCATTCGCTGCGACTAGAGTGTAGATAGCGATTGGCGTAATAATCCAAAACTGAGCAACCATCGGCTTGTTGAGTGACTTTTTCTCGATATATCCAACCTTGATTCATCAGTAAAGAAATCTTAATTCAGCAAGATATATTATGTTTGTTTTATTTCCATCCATGCCATATTTACTAGTTCAGTATTAAGCATTATCCATGAGTCATAGATGATTTCTCTAACTGTAAATCCTAATCTTAGATACATATTTACTGAATTTTGTTAACAGACAAAATTGCAACCCCAATGATTTTAATATTTAATTGTTCGAATGCACAATCTACCAGTCGCTTTAATGCAAGCCTTCCAAATTCTTTATTTCTATATTTTTGATCTATAATTGCCACTCCAATTTCAGCAGTTAATAAATCCATATTCAATCCTTTTAACACCACATATCCAACAGGAAAATATTCTGGATTTGAGTAAATACAAATACTAAAGGCTGACTTTTTCGAGAATAAGGCAAGGTACAATCATAAATTTATTCTAGAAAAATTTTTGTCACCTCAAGTTCAAAGAATGTATCCCAACCCATTAAATCTAGTAGGCAATGAAATTGGTTGATAGTTTCACCTAATCGCACAAAGAGATATTAATGTGAAAAATAATACTCTTATATACTGAAATTGATGAATATTATGATAAAAATCAATTGTTTTAACCATTTTTTTGTGTTGAGCAGTTTGGCTTCAGGAAGTTGGCAACAATATCATGTGATGCCAAAAATACTTTTTTTTATTTTTAATTGAGCAAGATTGATTATTTACGAATATATTCAGTCTTTTAATCTTCTAGCTTAGCTGATTGAGAGGCTATTATAAGCATCAACGTATTAACTAGAGAACAATATTTACTCTCCTAGGGGAAGCATCACAAATATCCAATCTCAATAGCCCTATAATCTGCTCTTAGAAACCAGTGATAATAACTATGGTTGGCTAACACGGATGTAGCTGTTTTAGGGAGGATAACCAGATTTATTTTTCTCATCAGCTTTAATTTAGCCAAACATTGCTAAGAGTAACGCTATTTGGAACTAATGTTGAGAAATTTTAAGTGTGAGAATTTGAACCGGATTTTATCTCAAATGAGTTGAGGAGAATATCAAAACATAAATAATCCAAAATCTAAAGACAAAAAGGGAAAATCGAGTGCTAAATTTGTCCTATGCCAGCAACTTCTCTAATGTAATGCTGGACTTTCCTGGAGGATAATTCTATGTCACAAGAAAGCCCACAGCAACCAGAATCAGTTAACACTCCGAGGGTATCATCTCAGGTGGAAACTGAGAAGGCGCAATCACTGGAAAAAGAAAATATCTCTTTTCCCAAGAAGCAAGTGGTTGGGGTTTGGCGAGGGATAATTAATCTGTTGAAAACTGCAAAATTGGGAACGAGTGCAGCACAGGAGAAAAAATCTACTGTAGATAATAATCCTACTACAACTTCTGTAGCAAATGTGATAGATACTGATTTGGAGTCAGAGGAAGAGGTAACGACAATACCAGAGGTTAGTGATAGCAAAGCTTCAGAATCAGATACCACAGCGACAATTACTGAAGAGGTTATTGACACAGAGTTTTCTGAGTTAGAGACAACAACTCCAGAGGTGATTGATCGCGCAAATCCAGTATCACCAAAAGCTACATCAGAGATTAGTGACACAGAATTTTCTGAATTAGAAACAACTACTCCAGAGGTTAGTGAGACAACAACTCCTGAATTAGCGACAACACCAGAGGTGATTGATCGCGCAACTCCAGTATCGCCAAAAGCTACATCAGAGATTAGTGAGACTGAGTTTTCTGAATTAGAAACAACTACTCCAGAAGTTAGTGAGACAACAACTCCTGAATTAGCGACAACACCAGAGGTGATTGATCGCGCAACTCCAGTATCGCCAAAAGCTACATCAGAGATTAGTGAGACTGAGTTTTCTGAATTAGAAACAACTACTCCAGAAGTTAGTGATATCCCAACTCCTGAATTAGAAACAAAACAGACGGTAATTCAACCAACACCAAATCTTGTAGAGGAGAGGAGTGAGGAGAAAGCAGAGGTATTCTCACAACCGAAAACATTGGGCTTGATGGATCGCATTTTACCAACTTTTCCCAAGTTACAAGCTTGGTGGGATCTAGTTTTAGATAAAATTCGCTCTTTCTTACCTGTCGCAGTGAGTGAGAAACTCAATGATTTGGCTTTGACGGGGATTGTGACTGGATTAGTGGTAACTATTTTGTGGGTTAGTGTCGCATTGCTACCGGAGCCCGAGCAAAAAGTGGTAGAGTTACCACCATCGGTAGCAGCACCATCACAACTTCAAGCACCTCAAGAAGCAGAATTAGTAGAAACTTTTATAGCACCGCCTCCCAGCTTAACACCAGAGCAAAGTTTAATTGCAGCGATTCAAAAGCAGGTAGGGGAGTTTACGAATAATTATGCTGAGGGTTTGATTAAATCAATTCAGGCTAATTTTACCACTGGTCGTTTGACGGTGCAGGTAGGAGATGATTGGTATCAGTTAGCATCAGAAAAACAGGATAGCCTAGCAGCAGAAATTTTAATGCGCGCCAAAGAGTTGGATTTTTCTAAGTTGGAGATTCACGATAGTCAGGGAACTACGCTGGCGAGAAATCCCGTAGTTGGTAGACGAATGGTGATTTTATTGCGTCAGAGATTATAAGTACAAAGACATATTGAGTATTAATTACTAGTTATCTTTGTTAACTCATCTCCCGGCTAAAGCACAGGTAATTTCGTCTTGTTAGTTGTTAGTTGTTAGTTGTTGGTTGTTTGTCGAATAATAAATAACTAAGGGCCCTTGCGGCTATCCCTCCTACGTATGAACATCCATTGTTTCTTTTAAAAAATAGGCTTTGGGGCCCTTTCGGTGATGTAATTACTTATTTTTACTGAAATTATGTTTCCGCTCATTGAATTGTCAAGAATAGTAACAATCTTTTTTGAGCCAAAATTCACCCAAAACTAACCTGTTAATCGCGATCCCGAACATTGTCTTAAGATTTCACAACAAATATTCGATTAAAAAAATACTAGAATGGGAGTAAGAAAAAACTGAATAAGGCGATAAACTTCTAGATTTTATGTTTTTTTATCGTCGCACATCTTGTTGAAAAAAAAATTTAGTAAACTCAGTTAATTGACCATGAAAACTACCATCAATAAGCTAGCAAACAAAACTGATTCTCCTCCCTACATCAAGAGAGCTAAATTAGTATTCGTGTACAATGATGAAGATCCACAATTAACGCCGGAGAGGTGGTGGTCAAGAAGACAATGTCAAAACCTAGACTTATCTTGCTAAATGAATACAGACATTTTGCCTAGGTTTGAATTAATAACAATTTCAGTGAGTTTGAATTACTCGCTTAGTTGACCTTCAAGTAATTCTTGAATTGCTTCATTTGCAGCCTCTTTTGCTGCTGCACCTGCTTCTTCCACTTTATCTTCAAGAGTTTCCCTAGCTTCTTCTACCTTCTCGTCTACTACTTCTTCAATTTCACTTACTTTATCTTCAAGAGTTTCGCCAGCTTCTTCTACCTTCTCGTCTACTACTTCTTCAATTTCACTTACTTTATCTTCAAGAGTTTCGCCAGCTTCTTCTACCTTCTCTTCTGCTATTTCTTCAATTTCACTTACTTTATCTTCAAGAGTTTCCCTAGCTTCTTCAACTGCTTCTTCTGCTTGTTTAGCAGTTTCGTTAACTTTATTTACACCTTCATCAAATTGTTCCTGAATTTGCTCTTGCAATTGTTCAGTCTTTTCTTGTGCTTCTTTTACCTTATCGTCAACAGAACTTTCGTCACTAGCGCAAGCTCCTAAGGTAATAATTAAAACAAGGACAGTAACTAAAGTCCAATTTCTTATTTTCATCTCACATACCTGAGTATGATTAACATTAGATTACAATTTTAAATTCATCTTTAGTTACGAACTAATTTTTGATGGCTATTTTTTAACAACACAACTTTCCCTACCTTCTACTTTCCAATTGCCTGCAGATGTAATGAGTACAAAACACTCATTCTACTTAGCTTCCATCCAGTTGCTACCTGAATGTACTTCTACCACTAAAGGGACAGAAAGTTTCACAGCATCTTCCATGGTGGATTTAATTTTGACAGCTAAATCATCCCATTCTGTTGGGGGAATCTCAAAAACTAGTTCATCATGAACTTGCAAAAGCAAGCGTGCCTGATAAAATTGCAACATTTCCTGGACTCTAACCATCGCAACTTTGATAATATCGGCACTAGAACCTTGTATCGGTGAGTTAGCAGCAGCCCTAAGCAATTGTGAGTCGTATTGTCCTAGCTTTTTAAGTTGATCGAGTTCGATGTCTTCTGGTTTACTACCTTTGAGGCGTTGTAGATTTTCGCTGCTAAAGTTAAAGTAACGTCTGCGTCCGAGAATAGTTGTAACATAACCTTGGGCGATCGCCTGTTTTTTCATTTCTTCTAAATAGGCAAAAACTCGTGCATACTTGTTGCGGTAGCGTTCAATAAATTCTTTACCTATTGTTGCGCTAATTCCTGACTCCCTTGCAAAGCGCTGTGGGCCCATACCATAGATTACACCGAAGTTGATTATTTTACCTAAACGGCGTTCGTCGGCGCTGATGTCTGGTTTGTCAAAGAGTAGTTGTGCTGTTACTGTATGCACATCTTTCCCTGTTTGGTAGGCATCTACGAGGGCTGGTTCTTGACTATAATGAGCTAAAATCCGCAGTTCAATTTGGGAATAGTCTGCTGAAACAAGTAACCAATCTTCCTGTGGTAAAAATGCTTGGCGAATGCGACGCGAAAATTCGGTGCGGATGGGAATATTCTGTAGATTAGGGTTAGACGAGGATAGTCTTCCTGTTGTTGTAACAGTTTGATTAAAATTGGTGTGGATACGTTGCGTTTGAGGATGTACTATTGCTGGCAAGGCATCGACGTAGGTAGACTTAAGTTTAGCTAGGGTACGATGTTCAAGAATGCGATCAATAATAGGATGGTCACCTTGCAGCTTTTCTAAGGTAGCGTGATCTGTAGAATAGCCTGTTTTAGTTTTGCGAGATTTTTTGCGATTTAAACCCAAGTTAGTAAATAAAATCTCACTTAACTGTTTGGGGGAACCTAAATTGAATTCTTCTCCCGCATCTAGGTAAGCTTGTTTTTCTATCTGTTGTAAATCTTGCTCTAATTTTTGAGAAAGTGAAGCTAAATATTCCTTATCAATACTAATTCCCTGGTTTTCCATCGCTGCTAATACGGGTTCCAAGGGTTGTTCAATTTCCAAAAGTAGCTTGTGTAACTCTGGAATTTTAGCTAACTCAGCTTCCAGCTTTTCTACCAACAAAAAGGTTGCATAGGCATCCAAACCACAATATTGTGCTACTTGAGAAATGTTTAAATCAGAAATTGTTTTACCCTTAGGAATTCCTAAATCATTGTAATCTAGACTTTGAATTCCCGATAAATAGCGCAAACATAAATCACCCAATTTATGACTTGCTTCAGGAGCGAGCAAATAACTCGCTAACATAGTATCAAAAACCACACCAGCTAGCTTAATACCTTGATGCCAGAATACCAAGCGATCAAATTTTGCATTTTGCAAAGCTTTGGGATACTTTTCGCTTTCTAAAATAGGGCGTAAAGCAGAAAGTACCTCTTCTCGATTTAAATTCTCTCCCTTAGTATGTTCTAAAGGAATATAGGCAATATCTGTAGCTTCTTGACCCCAACAACAGCCAATGCCTACTAATTTAGCATCCCGTGGCTCCAGGGAAGAGGTTTCGGTATCCCAAGCGACAGGAGTTTTAGTTAGCTTTTCCAGGCGAGTAACTAATTGTTGTAGCTTAATATTACTATCAATAATTTGGGGTTCAATTCCCGACTGGATTTGAGTTTCCGCCATCGCCTCCGCCGTTTCCTCTGGAGTGAAAAACCACAAATCATCATCTTCAACTGTAGCTATATCAGTCGCGACTGTACCACCAAATTGCTGCTGTAGCTGGTTAATTTGATTAAGAAAGCTTTTCAATTCTAATTTTTCCAGCAAAGGTTGCAACTGTGCAAGGTCAAATCCCTGAAGGCGACAATCTTCAAGAGTCACAGGAGTGGGAGCATTAAATACCAACTGGGCAAGATATTGGGAGTGTTCCGCATCTTTTTGCCCTTCTCGCAGCTTTTTCTGGTTTGCTCCTTTAATTTTATCCAAATTGGCGTAAACATTCTCCAGAGAGCCATATTCTTTCAATAACTTAACAGCAGTTTTCTCGCCAATCCCCCTGACACCGGGGATATTATCAGACTTATCGCCACAAAGTGCTTTAAAATCTACTACCTGAGTTGGTTTAACCCCCAACTTATCCTCTACCCCTGCTGGATCAAATTCAGTTGTGCTAGCTTGACCAGAACGCCGAATTGAGTTGCGATCTAAATAGAGAATGCTAATTTGCTGCTGCGAATCTACCAGTTGAAACAAATCGCGATCGCCAGTGACAATCTTAACACGATAACCCGCTTCACTCGCTTGTTTCGCCAACGTCGCGAGGACATCATCTGCTTCATAACCAGGAGAAACAGCGATGGGTAAATTCAAAGCAGTCAGCAACTGTTGGAGATTTTCTAAATCAGGGAAAAAATCATCCGGTGTTTCCTTCCTTCCTGCTTTATAACTCTCATCTGCTTCGTGGCGAAAAGTTTTTCCTCCCAAATCAAAAGCAACAGCAAGAGATTCCGGTTGCTGATTAGTTAAAACTTGCAACAGAGACTTAAGAAAACCAAAGCAAATATTAGTAGGAATTCCTGTAGAGGTACGCAATCCCCCATCTCTACTTTTAGCAAAAGCATAGTAGGCGCGAAAAGCAAGAGAATGACCATCAATAAGTATTAAAAGAGGAGACATTTAAGATAAGTAATAAGTAATAAGTAATAAGTAATAAGTAATAAGTATAACGTTTTTTCTTGGACTGAGATACAAAAAAAGCTATTTTTATTGATTTACAAGCGATTTTTTCTATGTTTTTACGGTAAAAGTGCGAGTGGTTAATAGTTGATTGTTGATTAGAAGATAC
Source organism: uncultured bacterium (assembly GCA_964633315.1). Classification (GTDB taxonomy): domain Bacteria; phylum Cyanobacteriota; class Cyanobacteriia; order Cyanobacteriales; family CAWCAG01; genus CAZWGS01. The sequence continues at coordinate 7,938 of CAZWGS010000138.1, forward strand.
CTCATCGATTTGAGAATCGCTATACTTGTTTTGCTGCAGTTTTTTATATTTGTTTTGTTTACAATCATGAAAAAATCTAACACAAGTATTCAAAATAGGACAGAAGATTTTGCAGTACGTGTAATTAAAGCTTATGTTGAAATCAATAAGAGGGACTTTGATGATTCTCTAAAAATATTAGCTAAACAATTTCTTAGAAGTGGCACAAGTATTGGAGCTAATTGCGCTGAAGCTATTTATGCTCAATCTAAAAATGACTTTATATCTAAGTATTCTATTGCTCTAAAGGAAGCTGCAGAAACACAATACTGGATTAAAATCATGATTAAATCTCAACTTATTCCTCAACAAAAATTTTCAAGTATGCAACAAGAAATTGTTGAAATAATTAAAATTTTAACCTCCACTATTAACAAGCTCAAATCTAAATAAACAGACTAAATAGATTACTTACCTACTTATTCTTATGTATAGACACAATATATTGCTTATTGCTTATTACTTATTACTTATTACTTATTACTTATTACTTAATAGTTGCGTCCTCGCCACTGTGTTGGTTGCTGATTTGCAGAGAGAAAAATACGCGAAACAGCAAGGATATCTGCAAAGGGAGAAAGCCAAAAATAAAGTGGTTTTCTACCAGCATAGGAAGGCGCAACGGCGAATAATAAAGCAAAGCGAATCGCCAGTAAAAACAAATTTAAGCCCGCAGTAATAACAACAGGAATTGAATTGTAGCCTAGTGCACTATAAATAAGGCAAAATAGCAAAGTAGGTAAAGGTAGCGCTTGAGTAGCCAGCAGTAACCACAAATCGCTTGCCAGTTGACCAGGACTAGAGGCATCCTTAAGATCTAGGGAACGTCCCCATTCACGCCAGGTTTCACGCCATCCCTCATACATCCTTACCTTAATTACCTGCGCCCCATCCAAAAATCCTACCTTAAATCCGGCAGTTGCTATGTGACGTGCTAAGGTAACATCATCGCAAAAAGAAGCCTTCGCACTTTCATAACCTCCAACCTCCTGTAAAACCGCACGACGAGACAGAAAACACTGTCCATTCGCCATTACTCTTTCTGGTATCTCTGCCTTGGCTCCAGCGGGGTCAAAACGGTAAAGTAGAGTCATCAATAATGCTGGTTGTAACCACCACTCCCCTGGTTCTTTGAGTATAAATTGAGGTGAGAGGGAAACCACATCATAACCACCAGTTTGCGCTGCTTGCACCAAAGCTGCAACTAAACCCGATTGTGGTTGTGTATCTGCATCAATTCCTAAAATCCATTCACTATCCGGGGAACTATAATTCAAACCATAGTTTAACGCCCAAGGACGACCAACCCAACCTTTTGGTAAGGGAGAATCGGTAATTAAACGCACACGAGGATCTAGCTTTTTCGCAGCTTTTACCAATTCCTGGGTTCCATCCTCGGAGTTGCTATCAACAATAATTATCTCCCGTACCTCATAACTTTGCCTAGTTAAACCCATTAAACAGGGACTGATGCGTTCTACTTCGTTTAAAGTGGGAACTACTACACTAACGCTTCCCAATAATTCTGGTGTGGGGTTTTGGGGTGTTAGAGGTGGGATACGCCTTGCGCCCTTAAATAAGCGCGATAGAAGGATAAAAGTGGCGGGAAGGCTAAATAAAAGTAAAGCAAAACACAATACTGCCCCCATTAATTCATAATCAACCATTAAAATATTTCTGAAAACTACCTCTTCACCGACCCAAATCATGCATCGCGTTGATAACATTAGCACATTGATCCGTAATCGCCTGCAATTCATCCCGCTTACTGGATTTTGGCGCTGGAATTATCTCTCCAATACGCACCGTTACTGGGACAGGTTGCGGTAGGGAAGAACCCGGAAGTAAAATCTTTTGTGTTCCCCAAAGACTAACTGGTAATAGGGGTGCTTTTGCCTTCGCTGCGATCATTGCTGCCCCTAGCTTAGGCTTCGTGATCTTAGCATCTTCTGTGCGCGTTCCTTGCAAAAAAATACCAGCCGCCCAACCCTCATTTAATGCTACCGTGGCAGCACGAATAGCGCTACGGTCAGCTGCACTACGCTTCACAGGATAAGCACCATAGAGTTCTATTCCCTGCTTTAATACAGGAACCTTAAACAACTCTTCCTTTGCCATAAAAGCAACAGGACGACGCATACAGCAAGAAAGTAGAGGTGGGTCAAAGTAACTAGCGTGATTGCAAGCTACCACCAAAGCTCCCGATGAGGGTATATTTTGCGCACCATAAATCCTACCACGAAAGTAAAAGCGCAGCATAGGATAGACCACAGAGTACTTAAAAAGATAGTAAAGTGCTAGGTTAACAAAGGGTTCTCGATTGGAATCAGCCATGGTTTCTGGATGCGATGAACTATATTTTTACCACAGGAGTTACGCACTCAGATAGATGGCTAAACTCAAGTCTTCAAGGGTGATGTCATGCCCATACAAAAAATGAGACTTTTGTGGTCTTTTGTAAGCAAGATTTAAGATTTAAGACATTTACTGGAAAACCCAAAAATCACCCTTATGGTAGATAGTGAAGCAATGTTCCCTTGCACAGAAGCAGCTTCAAATTATATTTAGGTTCCCTATTTTATGAGTATCTTGTCTCAATCTTTGCGTTCCCTAATCCTAACAGCCCTACTCAGTTTTCTCGCACCAATTTTGACTGTTGGCTTTCTCTTAATTACTCTATCTGTAGCTAGCTATATTCCCGGCTTAGAAACAATTGGTCAAACTAGTGCTGCTAAAATCCTCAGCTTCCTCACTATTTTTGGTAGTGGTTGTCCTCTCAACGGTATTTTGATTATCGGCTTTACCTGCGCTAGCGTAGGTGGTTTATTTAAGCTTTACACCTTATATCGCTACCAAAGCTTAGGAGGCAATTGAACTAACTTGTAAGCTAAGATAGAAAATGGTGTTTTTTCATCTGGCAACCCCAAACAAGAGTTTATGGCAAAGAAAAGTATGATTGAGCGCGAGAAAAAGCGCGCTAAACTGAGAGAGAAATATGCAGCCAAGCGAGAAGCTTTACTAGAAGAATTTCGTGTAGCCCCTTCTCAAGCTCAAAAATTGGAGATTCATCGCCAAATTCAACAACTACCTCGCAATAGCGCCCCTAGTCGCCGACGCAATCGTTGTTGGCTAACGGGACGACCCAGAGGATATTATAGAGACTTTGGTCTCTCTCGTAATGTGTTTCGTGAGTGGGCACACGATGGTTTACTTCCAGGTGTGGTTAAATCTAGTTGGTAGATTTACTAGGGTCAGTTGTATTTGCTTCAAGGAGTGCAACTGACTCAAGTTCAGAATTTAGGATTGCCCACAGCAACGGTCAATGCCCAGACTATCTAGAATGATGTCGCTAACAGCATTGGCAATGGCAAATTCACCATAAAAGCTTTCACTAAAATCAAAAGATTGCATTTCCGTCACAATTGCGATCACTAAAGAACCCAGATCATTTTCCCCCTCCATGCGCTGTCTGGCAAAAATTTGGGCTGCGCGCCGAGCGATTGTCTGATTTACTGGTTCTGGGAGAAATTCTTGATCTAGCCAAGTTTGCAAAGCTGCTTCCAACCAATTTTGTTCCTGTCGTGGATCAGTTACAGTCGGTAAAGTTATTGCTGGTATTGGTTCAGCCATATTTCGCTACTACTCCCCCTTATAGCTTACCACTCTTTTGCTAGCATTGGTAGCTGTTGTCGTTCTACCGCTAAGGATAGCGGTCTTTTCCAAGATTTAGGCTACCGAAATCCTCAACACATTTGTAAAGTTTAGTAACAAAAACAGTTAAGGTCTTCGTTTCCTATAGATAAGTCCATAGTTGCATAAATTAGTCGCACGTTGTACTTCGTGTCGGCGTAGAGTTTGCTGCGACAAGCAATCACAAACTATCTTGACTCACATTCGATTGCTTACTTAATCCCCATCTGTGAATACCATGTTAAACGAACTGATAGAAACGAATTTCTCAGATCACTCCTTTGCAACATCAGCGGAATTTGCGATTGCAGATGAACTTTTTAACCCAGTCACTAATAACGAATTAGTACTTGATTCACAATTTGAAGAGGAATTTTACCTCAATAATTTAGAGACACAAGCCTCATCTCGCTGGACTCTAGACGAGGTAGTAACAACAAGCTCCGCAGATGATCTTATCACTGGACTCGACACCGAAGCCACTCTCGTGAATGTAGTAACCTCCATCGTCGCCAACAACACCCACACTGTCAACGGAAGCTTAGATACTACAGATACATTTAATCCAGATCGTTTTGGCACTTTCCGCGATGATTATCTGCTACAGTGGCGAGGAGCTAGCCGACAAATTCAACTTAACCTAGACTCAGATGAATTTGACACCTACCTGCAATTATTGAATCCACAAACGGGAGAATTAATAGACTTTGACAATGACAGTGGTTTAGGTTTAAACTCCCAACTCACCTTCACCGCCGAAAGAGGT
>CAZWGS010000139.1:0-11913 GCA_964633315.1 uncultured bacterium
GTTTAGCACAGCTCTTTGGCTGTGTAAGAGTGGTATTTAACGATGCTTTAGCACTATGTAAAAAGTCACAGAAACTACCAAAAATAACGGAACTATCAAACCGGGTTATCACTCAGGCAAAAAAAACAATGGAAAGAGCTTGGCTGAGGGAAGTTTCTAGTGTAGCACTGCAGCAATCTGTGCGGGATTTAGGAGTAGCTTACCAGAACTTTTTTGCCTCTGTTAAAGGCAAAAGAAAAGGGAGAAAAGTTCACCATCCAAGATTCAAAAAGAGAAGGAATAAACAGTCTGCTAGATTAACTCGTAATGCCTTTACTATTAAAAATGGTGCTGTATCTTTAGCCAAAATCGGCACAGTTAAACCAATTTGGTCAAGGAAACTACCCTCTGTGCCATCATCAGTAACCATCATTAAAGATAGTGCCAATAGATACTTTTTAAGTTTTGTAGTTGAAATTGAAAAACAATCAGCACAAACAACAGATAAAACCATTGGAATAGATTTAGGAATCAAAACCTTTGCCACATTTGATACAGGAGAGAAAATAGAAGCACCAAAGCCATTAAAGAAAAATCTGAAACGATTAAGAAAACTGCAACGTAATCTATCGAGAAAGAAAAAAGGTTCAAATCGTCGTGAACATTATCGACGTAAAATTGCCAAACTTCATGCCCAAATTAAAGATTTGAGAAGTGATTTCCTACATAAACTTTCCACGGACATCATACGTGAAAACCAAACAATTGTCCTGGAGGATTTAAATGTGTCAGGAATGATGAGAAATAGGAAACTATCGAGAGCAATCAGTGATTTGGGATGGCGTGAATTTAGAACCTTTCTCGAAGCCAAAGCCGAAAAATATGAGCGTGATTTTAGGATAATTGATAGATGGGAACCTACCAGTCAAACTTGTTCTTGTTGTGGATTCAGGGGTGGAAAATTAGACCTGAATATTAGGGAGTGGCAATGTTTGAATTGTGAAACCATCCATGATAGAGATATTAATGCAGCAGTAAATATCAAAGTCGCCGGAGGGCTTCAGGAGACTTTAAACGGATGTGGAGAAAGGCATAAGACTTCTGGTGAAGAAGCAGCATTCACTGAAGCGTCAACCCACCAGGAATCCATTCAGCTTTCGTTGTTTGGATAGATTGGAATCCCCGCACTTTTAGGGCGGGGAGGATGTCAATCAGTCTTTGTGATTAATCTGCCCAGAGAATGAGGTAAGTTTATTCCAATATAGAAAAGAATATCATGAGTTAAAAGTGTCCTCAACACTAACACCCCATCCCCAATGTCTTAAATGAATGCTCCAGTTTTTCAGCAAAAATATAGGAAAGAACATATTCTAGTAGTAGACGATTTTCCCGATAACCTCTTCCTTGTGCAAAGCATTTTGGAAGAGGAAGGATACGAGATTGCTTTTGCCGAAAATGGTTGGGATGCTCTAGAATTAATCGAGCAGTTTCCTCCTACCCTAGTGCTACTGGATGTTATGATGCCTGGGATGGACGGCTTTGAGGTGACTAAACGTATCCGTGAGCATCCCAAATTGCCTTTTATTCCCATACTATTGATTACAGCCCATGATCAACCTAGTGTAGTTCAGGGTTTGGACATGGGTGCAGACGATTTTATTAGAAAGCCTGTAGAAGTAGATGAATTGTTAGCACGGGTACGTTCTTTAGTACGACTCAAGCATAGCGTAGATGAGCGAGATCAAATAGCTAGGCAAAGAGAAGATTTTGTCTCTCGCTTAGCCCACGATTTGCGTACTCCATTGGTGGCTGCAGATCGCATGCTAACCTTGATGCAAGAGGGAGCATTGGGTGAGTTTTCTCCAGATATAAAGGAGATACTAGCGACAATGGGGCGCAGTAATCATAACTTACTGGAAATGGTAAATACCTTGCTAGAAGTTTATCGCTACGAAGCGGGAGCAAAAGTATTTAATTTTAGTGTTGTTGAACTTAAGAATTTGGTGCTAGAAGTTATAGCGGAATTAACTCCCTTAACTACAGAGAAAGGATTAGCTTTAAATTTCGATTACGATGAATCAGTTCCCAGATTTTGCAGTACAGTTTTAGGAGATCGCATGGAATTGCGAAGAGTTTTAACTAATCTGGTTGGTAATGCTCTCAAGTTTACTTCTCAAGGTAGTGTCAATGTTACCCTGTCTAATATAGAGAGGGAATCTGAAAACTGTAATTTCTGGGTGAGTGTTGCTATTCAAGACACTGGTTGTGGTATCTCTCCTGTTGAGCAACAAAATCTGTTTGAGAGATTTCGCCGTGGTAGTCACAAAAGTTCTGGTAGCGGTTTGGGTTTGCATCTATCCCGTCGTATTTTAACTACCCATCAAGGCTCAATTGAAGTGGAATCGCACTTAGATGTGGGGAGTACATTTACTATCTATCTCCCAGCTCATTTGGAGCAACAATAAGATAGTGATTTTCCTTGTACTTCATCTCAATGAAAATCATGATTTTTGTTGATTGTTAATGGTTAATTGTTGATGGGGATGTAGAGCATGATTTTGATAAGCGCTATATTTGTAACTAAAAACCAGGCATAAATTCATGATCACCCAAAGTTCAGTTGCTAATTTTCTCGAGCAACAACGTGCGTTTTTTAAAACTGGTAAAACCAAAGATTTAGCATTTCGCATTGAGCAGTTAAAGCGTCTCAAACAGGCGATTTCTGAAAACGAAGAGGCGATTGCTCAGGCACTAAAAGCCGATTTAGGCAAGCCAAAATTTGAAGTTGTCGGCGCGGAATTTTCTCTGTGTTTAGAGAATATTAACTATACCCTTAAACACCTGAAATCTTGGCTTAAACCTAAGGGTGCTTATAGTCCTATATCTACATTTCCTGCTAAGGCTCAGGTAATACCGGAACCTTTGGGAGTAGTGTTAATTATTGCTCCTTGGAATTATCCTTGGCAACTATTAATTACTCCTTGGATTGGTGCGATTGCAGCTGGAAATTGTGCGATTCTAAAACCTTCAGAAATTTCCGCTCATAATTCTAGTTTACTAGCTAATATCTTCAGTAAATATTTTGACCCTCGAGTCGTCGCTGTGGTTGAGGGAGACAAAGATATTACTCAAGAATTATTGACTCAAAAATTTGACCATATTTTCTTCACTGGTGGCACGAATGTTGGCAAAATAGTCATGCAAGCTGCAGCCAAAAATCTAACACCTGTAACTTTGGAATTGGGAGGAAAAAGTCCTTGTATTGTGGATAGTAATGTCAACTTAGAAATTGCTGCAAGGAGAATTACTTGGGGTAAGTTTCTCAATGCAGGACAAATCTGTGTTGCTCCCGATTACTTACTGGTACATTCCTCGATTAAACAGCAGTTAATCAAGGCAATGGTCGAGTGTATTCAAGAATTTTATGGCATAGATCCAGAAAAAAGTCCTGACTATAGTCGTATTATTAGCGAGAGACATTTTCAGCGTTTAGTTTCACTATTAAAGGAAGGGAAAATTACAATTGGTGGTGAAACAAATGCTAATGAACGCTACATCGCACCTACGGTAATTGAAGGAATAAATTGGGACAGTGAGGTGATGCAAGATGAAATTTTTGGTCCTATTTTACCTGTACTAGAGTACGAAAATTTGGATCATGCTATCGCCAAGATTAATTCTCGACCCAAACCTCTCGCCTTATACTTATTTTCAAGGGAGAAGCACATTCAAGAAAAAGTTCTTCGCGATACATCCTCTGGTGGTGTCGCTATTAATGATACTATTATGCAACTATCTTCCCCAGAATTACCTTTTGGTGGTGTGGGTAACAGTGGTATGGGTTGCTATCACGGCAAATTTAGCTTTGATACCTTCTCCCATTACAAAAGTGTCTTGAAAAAGTCCTTTTGGTTCGATATAAAACTTAGATATCCTCCCTATGCTAAGAAACTCAAGTTGATTAAACTTCTCTTTAGATAAATAAGTGAGTTTAAAGAGGCAAAAAAACTATCAAAGTTAGTGTTGGAGTAGAATCTGTGGAAATAAATCTGGAGCAACTCTGGGGTCAAGTTCTAGAGCGTTTACAGCTACAATTAAGCCAACCTACCTTTGAAACCTGGATTCAGCCTGCCTACCCTCAACAATGGCACAATAACTGTCTTGTAATTTGCGCTCCCAATCCCTTTGCTCGCAATTGGCTACAAAAACATTATCTCAAAACCATTACTGATGTGGTAGAGGATATTTTGGGTCAACCAGCACAAATTAAGCTTACCACTGCCAAGGGTGAGAATATACCGACATTAAAGGACTCAGATACTTCATTTTGGTCGCTTCCAACTACCAGCAGTCAACCAGAAAACCAAACTCCAACACGATTAAGCAAACTTAACCCCAAGTATATATTTTCTCGCTTTGTGGTTGGTCCTGCCAATCGTATGGCACACGCCGCAGCTTTAGCGGTAGCAGAATCGCCAGGAAGAGAGTTTAATCCTCTTTTTCTTTGCGGTGGTGTTGGTTTAGGCAAAACCCATCTCATGCAAGCTATTGGTCATTATCGCTCAGAAATAGACTCCCAATCCCAAGTTTTTTATGTTTCCACAGAGCAGTTTACTAATGATTTAATTAGTGCTATTCGTCAGGATAGTATGCAAAGTTTTCGTAGACGTTATCGCGCTGCCGATGTTTTATTGGTCGATGATATTCAGTTTATTGAAGGCAAAGAATATACCCAAGAAGAGTTTTTTTATACCTTTAACACCCTCCACGAAGCAGGGAAACAGGTAGTATTAGCTTCTGATAGGCCTCCTAGCCAAATTCCCCAATTACAAGAAAGACTATGTTCGCGTTTTTCTATGGGATTAATTGCCGATATTCAAGTCCCAGATTTAGAAACAAGAATGGCGATTTTGCAGAAAAAAGCAGAATATGAAAATATGCTTCTGCCACGGGAAGTAATTGAATATATTGCTAGTAATTACACCTCCAATATTCGGGAATTGGAAGGAGCTTTAATTCGTACTGTTGCCTATGTTTCTATTTCTGGTGTCGAGATGAGTGTCGCAAATATTGCACCAGTTTTAAATCCACCCACAGAACACGTTGCTGCTACACCAGAATCCATTTTAATGGTTGTTTCTGATAGTTTGAATGTTTCTATTGAAGATTTGAAAAGTCCGTCTCGTCGCCGAGAAATTAGCTTGGCTAGGCAAATTGGAATGTATTTAATGCGCCAACATACAGATTTGAGTTTACCTCGCATTGGCGAAGAATTTGGAGGTAAAGACCACACCACAGTGCTTTACAGTTGCGATAAAATAACTCAGTTGCAAAAAAAAGATGTAAATATTAACCAGACAATTCGCCAACTTAGTGACCGCATTAATCTTGCTAGTAGAAAACGCGATTGGTAAAGTATTAATCTATTTACAAGCTAAATTCAGTGCAGCAACAATACTTACAGGTTGTGATTGTAAAGGATGAATCCAGTAATTATTGGGTAGCTTTTGCCAACCCCTTTGCTGCAAAAATTCGATTAATGAAGTGATGAGAAGATCGTGCATGATTTTTACCCTCTATCTAGAATTTTGAGCCTCCGTTATCTGGGATACTCGAATTTTCCGTCTATATCTATTGATTCCTATTTCATCTGAAATGTTTCCAAGAAAGTTCCACTTTCGAGAGTGAATACCAAATTGTGAGACACAGAATTTGCTGAAGGATATATCAAAAGCCGTGTATGTAGCGCAGCAGCAAGGGTTAAATCAGCAACTAGCGTTAATTTACATTAATTTCCCCTACCTGTTGCAGATTAATTTCTGGCACCTTACTTATTACTAACTGATACCAAATCCGCTTTTCCAAGGCTACTTATCAAAAATTTCTCCCTGCTACCCCTGCTTTCCCAGCTTCCCCTGCTACCCCTGCTACCCTTGCTTCCTCAGCTTCCTCAGCTCCCTGCTTGTAAAATGGGCTTTTAATGACCAATTTCTGCTTGGGCGCTATTGCGGTGATCGCCTTTTATCGTAAACTATCTTGCCATACTCAAGCTTAATGATACGGTCTGCAAGATGGAAATAGCGGTCATCGTGACTAATTACTAGTAAAGTTTTGCCCTGTTTTTGCAATTGAGGTAAAAATTCTGTATAAAAAATCTCTTTAAAGGTAGGATCTTGATCCGCAGCCCATTCATCAAACAGGTAAATAGGACGATTTTCTAGGTAAGCTGTGAGTAAAGCTAAGCGTTTGCGTTGTCCTTGAGACAATGCGGTGGTAGATAACTTGCCATCTTTTACTTTGACCTTATGCTCTAATTTTAACTGTTGTAGATAATTCTGGGCTTGGCTGTCTAGAGAAGAATCTGTAAATCCCAGAAGACGCTCAAATAGATAAAAATCAGCAAAAATGACAGCAAAATGCTGACGATACCACTCGCGATTGTGGTCATCAACTCGTTTTCCGTCAAAACAAATTGAACCAGTTTCGGGAATGTAGAGTCCAGTAATTAATTTAGCAAAAGTTGATTTTCCGCTACCATTACCACCAATAATAAAAATTAGTTCTCCAGGCTGAAAACTCAGATTAACCTCACCGAGGGTAAAGTTAATATCTTCTTCTCCTGAAGGATAGGTATGGGTAACATTTCTAAATTCCCAACTTTGCCAACTAGTTTTAATGGGAGCAATATCTGGTATATTTTCTGTGCGATGAGCGAGGGATAAACCCAAAGTTTGAATTTTCTCCAGCGCCACATCCGCCCGACTCAATAGAGGTAATTTACTAACAATACTCTCCATTGGTCCAATCAGATAGGTAAAAGTTAAAACATATCCAGAGAGAGTTTGGGAATTCAAAACCAAAAATTTTGGTAGTACAAATAGCACTACCCCAATTGCAAAGAAAAAGATTAATTTTCCCCAACTATCGGTAATCGCAAAAAAGGTTAAACCACGCACATTATGGTGACGAAATTGGCTAGCTGTGGGTTGCAACTCCCTATCAAGAAAATCTTGGCGACGTTGATTATGTAATTTAAGCTCTTTAATTCCCTCGGTCAAACTACGAAAATTTTGAAACAGGCGATCCTGTTCTTCACGAGCTAGGCTAAGGAAATGTCTACCTTTACGTAATAGTATTTGAGTACTGCCCAGCGCCACCGCAGTTATCACCAAAACCATTAGTAAAACACGCCAAGAAAGCCAAGTAATGTAAGTAAGACAACCACCAACAATAGCTAGATTAATACACAAAAAAGGTAGGATATAAACAGCTTGGGAAATAGCTTCAATATCGCTGGTGAGAGTGGCGAGAAGACGAGGCGAACCCAAACGTTCTAAATGATTTAATTCCGACGAGAGAATCTGATAACTCAGACGCATTTGCAACTGAAATACGGCCGCTTGGGATAAATTAATTAATACCACCCGTGCTGCGATACTGGTAAGCAGAGCAATTAGCGCCAATGCTGCAAAACCGAAGGCTAATGTCGCCCCCAAAGTTTCTGAACTCTTCCCAACAGCGTTGCTAATGAGGGCGATTAAACCCGCACTACTGCAACCACTGAGTAAACCCATTAAAATCGCTATTGTCATCATGCGCCACGAAGAACGCAGGAGAAAGGAAATTAACTTCATTTATTAAATTTAATGCCTGCTTTCGGTTGCGCTTGAGGAGCATCCAATTGTAACATCAGCAAGAGTGTGTGAATACTAGTCAAAAGCGAGATTCAAAGCCCATGAGGAAACAAAATCTCAGTTAATTCGTCTACTTATACTGTTTTGAGAGGAAATTCACAAGCATCTGACCAATGAGCAAATGGATTCATTCTGTCGCACTCACAGCCTTAATCGCCAGTTCTGCGCCAGTAGTAGCCAGTACCACTGATACTACTCCATTTGCAGAAAATCAACTGATCGCCCAAAATTTAGTAGGAGAATGTCGTGCTGTTAATGAGGCTACCTTTGTCTATCCAGCACGCGCAGTCACAGAACCCATTAGAGCACTACAATTGAATGAAAAGGTGACTCTAGCAGAAAATCAGGTGAGAAATGGTTGGATTGCAATTAATACACCTGTTCTTGGCTTTGTGGAAGCTAAATTCCTCAAATCCTGTGATGATAATACCGTTGGTACTCAAGAAAGATGTCGTGCACTAAATCGCAATGCTTTCGTCTATCCTAGACCTGTAGCTAGTGAACCCATCAGAGTTCTGCAAGTGAATTCAGAGGTGACTTTAGCAGAAGCTAGGGATAGAAATGGTTGGGTTGCGATTAATTCACCCATTCGCGGATTTGTAGAATCTAAAAACCTCAAACCCTGCAATCTCAACAATGCTGGTATTAATAACGGTGGTATCAATTTTCTTCCTCCTAATTCATCACCAAATAACTCCACATCAACCCTGTGTCGTCGAGTTATCTTCGTTGGTGAACAAGGCTTAATCATTCGCCAACAACCTAGCCTCAATTCCGCACGAGCTGGTCGTAAGCTTTACTATAATGACCAAGTATTATTATCTAGCTCTCCGCCATTTGATGTTGATGCAAGTGGACGAGAATGGATTCCCATTAGCCAACCCCAACAAGGATGGGTTTCTAACGGATTTCCTAGGAGAGGAAACGATAATAATTTTGCCTTTTGTCGATAGTTTTAGGTTAGGTTGGCTTTGGGAGATAGCTTGTTAATAACCCTCTTCTAAGAAACATTTCTGTTTCTTTACATCCACAGGAAATGCAATTTCTTTCCTCGGATGCTTCTGTAACTCTCTGAAATCAAAACAGAAGATAAGAGAAAAGCCAACTTACTTTGTGATTCTACCAACTCTGTTTTAAGATCATAATTATCATCAACATAAGTTAGCAATAAATGCTCCGAGTCGTCAAAGTACGAATTTACCCAACTAAGCAACAGAAAGTGTCTTTAGCTCAGGCTTTTGGTACCACTCGTTGGCTTTGGAATCATTTTCTGGCTTTGACTAACCAAACCTATAAACAAACAGGTAAAGGTATTGCTAAATATGACATGATTAAGCAATTGCCTCAGCTGAAAAAGCAACAAGAAACCAAATGGTTGTCTCAAACCTACTCTCAATCTCTTCAATCTGTCTGTCTGAATTTAAGCAGAGCTTTTGTTAACTTCTTTGAGAAACGTGCTCACTATCCTCGATTCAAGTCCAAACATGGTAAACAATCTCTAATCTATCCTCAGAACGTCAAATTAGAAAAAAACAAAATCTATTTTCCTAAACTCAATTGGATCACCGCTGTTATTCATCGACCAATTAAAGGTGCAATTAGAACTGTAACTATAACTAAAAACAGCGCCGAACAATACTACGCCTCGGTCATGTTTGAAGACGGAAAAGAGAAACCAAAGCCAAGCACCGAAGGTAAAGCTATAGGAATCGATCTAGGCTTAACCCACTTTGCTATTACTAGCGACTCTCAAAAATTTGATAATCCTAGATGGCTTAAAAAGCACGAAGAAAATCTTAAACTTAAGCAACAACAATTATCGAGAAAACAAAAAGGAAGTAGTAACAGAAACAAATCTCGGCTTAAAGTAGCCAAAGTACACAACAAAATTAGCCGTTGTCGATCTGATTTCCATCACAAGCTATCGCGAAGGATAGTTAACGAAAATCAAGTTTTAGTGCTGGAAAATCTGGGAATTAAAAACATGGTTAGAAACCACAACTTAGCTAAAGCAATTAGTCAGGTTGGATGGGGTCAATTTTGTACCATGCTTAAATATAAAGCCGAACAAGAAGGAAAGATATACCTAGAAGTAGATAGATTCTTTCCTTCAAGTAAAACTTGTCATGTTTGCCTCAATCAAGTTGGAAGTTTAAGCCTTGATGTTAGAACTTGGACTTGTGTTAGTTGCAAGACAACTCATGACAGAGATATTAATGCAGCAATTGCCCTCAGAGATGAGGGTCTTCGACTACTGACCTGCGGAACGCGGGACAAAGCCTATTGTCCAGATGTAAGACCAAGTAGAGGAGGACGCAAGAAATCCACTACTGGGCAATCTGAAGGACGCGATGCCCGAATTTAGTTCGGGCATTTCAGCCGTCCGTCTGGATAGGAAGCTACATCCCCTTGTGGGTGCAGCAGTTCACGCTGATATGTATAAGAATTATGGAGGTGTTCCTGATCCTAATCATGATTCATCCAATAATGTGGATGGTTGTTATTATAATTATCCAGATTCAGATTTAAATGACATTGTGGGACTTAATGGGGCAATGCATCTTTATTTTCTGGAGAATATTGATCGCTTAAAAAGGACTAAGCAACAGTGGGATCCTAATAACTATTTCAACAGCGCCCAGTCCATACCATTACAATCGTAGAATGCGAAATTGAATCGTTGATGATTTGTAGTGACGTAAAATTTTACGTCCCTACAATGGGTAAAAATTCAGATTAAGATATTTGAATTTCTCAACTTCCCCTGCTTCCCCAACTTCCCCTGCTTCCCCAACTTCCCCATCTCCTTATCTCCCCAAATTCCTAATCGCCCCAGCGTGACAATCCCTCAGCCATAAACGCACTGCTTGACCAATTATGCCATTACTAGTTTCCCGGGGCGGTGTGGGCGCAACCTGGGCATTGGAAGAACCAAATCGCGAAAAAATAGTAACTAATCTCCAACCATTTTCGGTAGGGGTGACAAACAGCCAGTAGTAATTTTGTACCTCCACAACCTTGGTAGCAACATATTGTCTTTCTAAGGTAGTAAAAAACAACTGCTTAATCTCAGAATCGCTTTCTGGTTCTGTATTTCCCTGTTGATTGAGGCTGAGGGGTTCAAATTCTGGTCTACCTGCTACCACAATATAACTAGAGGGATCGCGATCTATATCTCTTGCCCTTTGTTGCACTCGATTAGCATAACTGGGAAGATCGTTTAACATCAACTGGGCAAAGTTTTCAAAATCAGCTGGACAGTTGCTAGAAGCTGAAATCGTTTTCGAACTTAGTATACTGGGGATTTGGGATCTAGGGATATAGTATGTTGGCGAAATGGGAAGGGAAAAATAGAGTAAAACAGAAAGCAGCTTATTGTAGATAATCATAAACAAAATGATTCATGCTAACTCAGCAGCTATTTTTTCCCAAGCAGCCACAGGGTCTTTTGCCATTGTAATCGGACGACCAATAACCAGATAATCTGCACCCGCTTGTATCGCTTGATGAGGAGTCATGGTACGCTTTTGATCTCCAGTTTCTGACCAACTGGGACGCACTCCAGGACACACCAACAAAAAATCATCACCGCAAACTTGCCGTAATTGCGCTGCTTCCTGGGGAGAACACACCGCACCGTGTAAACCAGACTCTTGGGCTAATAAAGCCATTTGTAGGGCATATTCTGGCAGTTCAAGGGGAATTTTTAAATCAAAAGCCAATTCCCGCGAGTTAATGCTGGTTAGTAGGGTAATTGCAATCAGGCGAGTGTGTTGATTATCTCCCAATGCAGCTACAGCAGCTTCCAAGGCGCGTCTTCCTGCGGTAGCGTGAATGGTGAGTAAATCTACCTCATAATTTTTGGCGGCGCGACAAGCACCAGCAACGGTGTTGGGAATATCATGGAATTTGAGATCGAGAAAGATACGCTTATTCTTTTCTTTGAGGGTTTGAAGGATTTGTGTACCAGTACTGACAAATAATTCTAAACCTACTTTCCAAAAGCTAACTTGGGGTAGTTGTTCCACAAGGGCGATTGCATCTTCTATTGTAGGGACATCCAGGGGAACAATGATTTGATGATTTGGCATTTTTTTTGTTACTGTTTTGTTTGCCTCTTCTTATTTTTCCCTACACTAACCCCTGTTGGGAGATAAAATTTTATGTTCCTACATTCTTTCGCGCAGAGTTTTAGTCTAGTAACAATTTTACTAGACAAAGCAGTACAATCTTAGACGCA
>CAZWGS010000140.1:0-11648 GCA_964633315.1 uncultured bacterium
TGGGATTGTCTAGCCATGCTGTTTAATTTTTTAGCCCAAGGAAACTCTGGATTATCTGCTAGAACTTTACAATATTTGTTAAGAGCAAAACGATTAATTTTGTCTTCCGGTTTTGCATCCATCCAAAAACGTAAACAAGAATTACGAATAAATTCCCCAGTACGAATAGCTTCATCTAACAAATTGTATTGATTTTGTTTTCCTTTAAGTTTAAATTCGTAAACTAGCATGGCTCGACCTAACCTGTTAACATCTACATAGTATAGCAGTCAGTTCTAAAAATGACAATAAAAAAAGGTCAAAAAAGAGTTAAAAATGAACCTGTGCATTATGAACAGTTGAAAGAAAAACATACAATTCATGTAACACCAAGTACTTGGGGTAAAGTGAAAAAGTTTGCAAAAAAAGAAGGTGTAAGTGTGTCTGTATATATTGAAGAGTTGATAAGAAAACAGGACGCTTAAAAGCGTCTACTAGCTTTCATCTGCCCTCTAAAGAGAGGCCGTTTTCAGCTTAAGTATCCCATAAGGTAGAGTGGCTCAGGAAATGAGTCCTGTAGAATCTCAGATTATAAATTAGTTTGTAGCAAGACAAAAGTCCATTGTTACTCTCATAGCCATGTCTAGATCTAGTCTCTTAAATTTTTTCCGACGTGCTGCTGCGCTCAACAGACTCTCCAAAAAATCAGGTATCAATTCCAGTGAACTTATTGATATCATTGAGGATCGCCGTCAGCGAAAATTAAATTTCTCTCGACGAAAATTACTCAAAACAGGATTAGCAGCGACTGGTTTTGCAGGTGCTACTCTAATTGGGAAGAGAGGACAAGCACAATCAGTTGCACAAGATGCCAACATTAATCCAGTTTTAGTGGTAGGTGCGGGTATTGCTGGTTTAACCGCTGCTTATCGCCTTCAACAAGCAGGTGTCCCCGTAGAAATTGTCGAAGCGCGTAATCGCGTTGGTGGTAGGATGCACAGTTTTGAAAATGCTCTGGGTACAGGGCAAACTGTTGAGATAGGAGGAGAATGGATTGATACCAACCATACTGCGATCCGCAATCTGATTGAGGAATTAGGGTTTGAGTTAACTGATTTGCAAACACTCGAAGAAGGTTTAGTCCCCAAAACCTTTTTCTTTGAAGGGCGCACAATCTCTGCTTCAGAAATTTTAAGTAACTTCAAGCCTGTTGCTGAGCAGGTAGATGCAGACTATGCTTCAATTGAAGAGTACGAGAATTATAAACAAAATTATCCGGCGGCAACTGCACTTGATCGCACCTCAATAACCGAATATCTTGAGCGCATTCCCACTAGTTCTATAGTTCGCAAGTTACTAGATGTTTCCTACACAACTTTTTTTGGCTTAGATGCTGAGGAACAAACTTCCTTAAACCTCATTTATACTCTGGGAACCGACACTAATAATTTTGCCCTGTTTGGTGAATCTGATGAACGCTTCCATCTTTACGGTGGTAACGCCCAAATTCCACGTAAATTAGCCACACTTCTAAATCGCCCAGTGGAATTAGGAACTATCCTCGAAGCAATCTCCGAAACTCCTAATGGTCGTTATAGAGTTAGTTTACGCTCAGGTAGATGTTCATACGAGCGGACTTATGAGCATGTCTTAATCACTATTCCCCTACCTGTTTTACGCAATGTTGACTTTAAACTTGAGCTACCTCCAGTCAAACGTTTAGGAATAGAAACAATGGGTTGGGGAACTAACAACAAACTCCTCACTGCTTACCGAGAAAAAGTGTGGCGCAATCGCTACAATAGCACTGGCGAATCTTACAGTGATCTTGGTTATCAAGAAACTCGCGAATGTAGCATTACCCGCGGTCAACAAGATGTTAGCCTTTTTGTGAATTATATCGGTGGTAAGCATGGACTAGAATTTGAGTTTACCCCTTCTCGGAAAGCAGTTAGGGAAATGACAGAAATGGTTAACCGTGTTTACCCAGGATTTAAACAAGCGCAAGTTTCACCGCAAGCATTGCGCAGTGGTTGGAGAGGAGATAAATTCAGCCGTGGTTCTTACTCATGCTATCGTGTGGGACAATTAACTCGTCTTTATGGTTCAGAAGGAGAAAGGGTAGGTAATATTTTCTTTGCTGGAGAGCATACTTCTTTAGAATCTCAAGGCTATATGAATGGAGGTTGTGAGAGTGGTGAGAGAGCAGCAAAAGAAATTCTCCAAAGTTTGAAACTAACAGCTAGATAAAGGTTTTTTAGCGATTCTCAAATTAATGAAGTGCACTCCCATTAACAAGAATCGGGATTTTGCTTGTAACTCAGCCAAATGAGAATTACTATACTTACTCCTCCTTTTGTCCCCAGATACCAAGAGCAACCTTAGCCACATCTTTAATAACACAAGGATCAGCAAAAGTTTTGTTTAAAACCGCCATCCCTTGGGATACAGCGACCAAAAATCTAGCCAAGGCGCGAAGATCTTGTTCTGTGGGTAGTTTCTGCTGTGCTTGTGCTTTTCTGAGTACTTGATAAATCGCCGATTCCAAGCCACCCAAGCGTTCAGCTATTTTTCGTTCAATCATCTCTGACTTACCGGACATACCTATACAGGTATTGGTATTGAGACAACCCCGTGGATACTTTGGGTTGCTCATGCGCTCAATCATAACTTCAAACATCCCCTCAAGAGCTTGATAGGGATCAGGGTGATTCAACTGTTCGACAATAGCAGCCTGGAATTGATCTGCATAGCGATCCAAAACACTCAAAAATAGTTGTTCCTTACCACCAAAAGTACCATAGAGACTACCTCTACCCAGTCCTGTGGCTTGAGTTAAGTCAGAGATGGAAGTCCCTTCATAACCTTTGCTCCAAAACACTTCCATTGCTTGCTCTAAAACAAGATCTTGATTAAATTGTTTCACACCAGCCATAGGAGCACCTCTGTGTTTTGACTGTTCGTTCCATAATTTTAAGTAAATTATGACATTTAGCGAGCTGAAGTATAAAGAATAGGGGATTTTAGATTAATTTAAGGATTTTTGCTGGATACCCTATTCTTGACTAAACGTTCAAGTATCATTTAGATTAAGAATATCAACAGCAAACCAATTATTACCAATCAAGGATTGAAATCATGTCTAGACTTCAAGGAAAAACCGCATTAATCACTGGTGGAAGCACAGGTATTGGCTTTGAAACAGCAAAACAGTATTTAGCTGAGGGTGCAAAGGTAATTATTACTGGTAGCAATGAAGCTAGATTAACGAGTGCGGTATCTCAATTAGGAGAGAATGCGACTGCTATCCGTGCTGATGTTCGCTCTTTAAGTGATTTGGATTATCTTGCTCAAAGAGTAAAAGAAGAGTTTGGCAATTTTGATATTCTGTTTGCTAATGCAGGAATTGGTTACTTTGCAGCATTAGAAGATGTGGATGAAGCTTTCTATGACAATCAGTTTGATATTAATGTCAAAGGAGTTTTCTTTACTGTGCAAAAGCTGGTGGGATTATTGAATAAAGGTGCAAGTATTATCTTGAATGCTTCTGCTGTTAATGAAAAAGGTGCGGCGATGGGTAGTTTATACTTTGCTACTAAAGCTGCAGTTCGCTCTTTTGCACGTTCTTTAGCAGCAGAATTAGCACCTCGTCAAATTAGGGTTAATGCATTAAGTCCTGGAATTGTCAGAACTAGTTTTCAAAGCAAGTTAGATATGCCAGCGGAAGCTTTTGAAGGCTTTATTGACTATGTCAAACAAACTGCTCCTTTGGCAAGAGAAGGTAAACCAGAAGAAATTGCTAAAGCCGCGGTTTTTCTAGGTAGTGATGACTCTTCTTATATGACTGCGGCGGATTTAGTTGTAGACGGTGGTTATATGAATGTTTAGTTAATTAATTTCCAGAGTAATCCCCTGAAAAAGATAATCACCGAAAGCGGTGGGAAGCCCATTTTTTCAAAGAAACCAACGGATGTTTATACGTAGGAGTAACAGCTGCCCACCGCTTTGTTATTTGTTATTTGTATTTAATTCACAAACAACCAACAACTAACAACAAACAACACTCTTATATTTTGTCAAAACACAGCAACTGAGAAGTGTTTTGAGGATCTTGATAGAGACACCTACCTGAAGTAAAACCATGCTTGCGAGCAAGTGAATTGAGAGTATCGTTAGTTTCAGGCAAATCTTCTAAACAGATATGTTCAGCTACCATATTTACATCTTGGGAGGTAAGCTGCGACCAATTTTGGCGCACATTTTCCAAATAACGTTCAATGTAAGTCTCTCGACTTTCCTCTGGAGAACGAACTATATCGATAACCAGAAACATACCATCAGAACTAAGTAGATGTGAAAGCTGAGCCATAACATTTTCTTTTTGCTCTAGATTAAGATGATGAAAAGCAAAAGAAGTTAGCACAATATCAAAGCTATTTTCTTGACTAGATTCCAATTGAGAAACCACTGCACAGATATCACCCTGAATAAAGTTTTTTGAGTAGGGAGTAACGGCCATGTTTGCCTGGGCAATTGCAAGAGCATCTTGAGAAAGATCAATACCTGTGTAAGCAGCAATATTAGTATTTAATAAAGCCTGAACAGTAAAGCTAGCATCGCCACAACCAAGTTCGAGCAAAGAGAAGGGTTTTTGCCAGTATTGAGTTAGGAAATCATGGAGAACACCGTAAAACTCACGGTGGTTCATGTAATTATTGAAGAGAACTTTCTGATAAAGTTGCCATCGCTTATTAAATAACTCATTAGGCTGAAGGGATACATCTCTATCCTCTGTTATATTGACCATAATTAAGCAAAGAAAATGTTGGGAATGGATTAGCCGAGCTAGAATTATTTTAGGCTATTCGGTTGAAATGAACCAATTCTCAGTTCATAAATCAGAGCCTGCTTTAACTTGTTTCAAATCTAGTTAAAAAAGTTTATTTTTCAGTCTATGCCACTGCTTGATTAACCATAGCTATGGCATAATTATTACTCCAGAACGTATCCCAATTATGCTTGGCTTTCTGATAACCAGAAGCTAAATCATTAACACTAGATGGCTCAGAATCAACTATCTCGTTGATCGCCTGTCTAACTTTTTGGCGATGGATAATATCAGCTTCACCAGTATGGAAATGCCAAAATTCCCAATCAATGTTTTTTGAGTTACTTTGAATGTAGGGATTTTTTACCAAATTATCGTACATATTCGCCAGATAAATTTGGCACAGACATTCTCCACCCATACCAACTAACCCAATACCATAGGTTTTAGAGCGACTTAAAGTCAGTTGACTAATCTCATGTAGTAAAGTGGCATTATTTGGGTAAAGTGAATCTTCTAGGAGATTTTCGGGGATACCAATGCTGAGGAGAAAGTTATCATATAAGCGTAGATGTGCACGCTTGGGATTTCCTTCACCCAACTCTTCAGATACAATTTCACCAATTAAGCTTTTGAAATTTCCATGGGGAGTTTTTGCCAGGAGAACTGCTAAATTATCAGGAAAATCTTTGGTAAAATATCGGTATTGAAGGCAAATACTTTGTAGAGATTCGCGTGAAGCAGTTTGTAGAAACTTGAGCTTTTTATCAACTCGATATTCAGTTTCCAAACGAGTGTCATCTGCTAGAGACCAGAAAGAATCAAGGCTTAGCATAGATATCTCCTTGCAAAAATAGAATAGATGAATTGGCTAGAGATCGCAAATAATCTTGAATTTGTCCAAGACTTTTTTGTTATCTCATTTTCAATAAAACGTGGTTTTCTGAGAAAAAACTGAGAATTAACTGATGCGATTCTAAGAGATTAATAAGTAATTGATTATTTTATTTCTGGCTTTGAATGGTTGGGAAGAATTTAAATTTTCTAGTTTAGCTTGCTCGAAGAATGATGGTAATGCGCATATATATATAGCACTAGGCCCTTACTTTAGGAAATGGGCAGGAGCTAAAAACCTTTGATACTCTCATACCAAGGGCGTTTTTCAAAGATTATATGAAATACAAAAAATCATGTGATGCAAAATCCGGTTGTGATAGTAGATTTTCACTTGTAGGGAACACTCAGCTCAAGGAAATGCTGACCTAGCAAGGGAATGCGCGAGGGGGTGATGGGGATTTGGGGGGAGGGTTTGAGGCGAAAGCGTATCAGGCTACTCAGAGAGAAGGATTTAGTATTAAACATTATCTTCTCAACTTCATCTGCTACCTCAAAACCCAATCTGTAGCTCTCCCTGCTGATATTGTGTAGCAATAATTTACAGATTTAATATTACTTATAAATAACTTTCTTTGCTCTGGAGCTTTTTCTATTGCCTATTACCTTGAGCGAAGCATAATATATAATGAGCAAAGACACTATTAATAATAATTCACCACATATTCAATAATGTTTAATAATGAAAAGTGCTATGGCACCAGCACTGGAAGTATTTTTAATTTTTTGGGGTTAATTCCAGTAAAACTTCTATCTTTTGCTTCTTTGAGTTTAGGTATAAGTATTCTACTTGCAAGCTGTGAGACACAAACAATTAATGAGTATGAAGCTACAGCAGTAACAACTATTACTTGGCGCGTTAATTATTCTCATAGTGCGAAAGAAGATAAACAAGGGCGTGATGAAGAATTTGCATCTGCCTCTTTAACTAATCGCAATGGGGAAAAACCAGATGAGGGAATAGTTTGTCCTCACAAACTAGATTTATGGTGTCCGAAAATTCCTCCTCAGCCTAGTATTGATGAAATAGAAGCTCGTCGTCAAAATAATTCTGAAAAAATTGGTAGACCAGAGAGACTGTGGCAAGAAAAATACTATATTACCTATCAACAAGATGGGCAGACTATTACTTTGCCTACCAACTATCAGGTATATCGCCAAGTAGTTAAAGCTTATCCAGAAAAAGTACCACTGGAATTAACAATGGGAATTAATAATGGTTCCGTAGAAAAAGCTACGCCAATTCAGTAATTGAATACTAAAAAAAGCAACTTATTTATCAAAAAAAATTATCTTTTACAGGGAAGATGAATCATGAATTCGCTACCCTTACCTGGTGTAGAAAGACACATCAGTTTACCACCATGCTTTTCCACAATAATCTGATGACTGATAGACATTCCTAATCCTGTACCTTTACCCACAGGTTTGGTAGTAAAAAAAGGCTCAAAGATATTAACTTGAATATCTTCTGGAATGCCAACACCATTATCAGCGATGGCAATTTCAACCCATCCTGAAGGTAGCACAGAAGTCTTAATTGTAATTTGGTTTGGTTGTTGGTGTCTTTGTTGAATCGTGCGTTGACTGTTTGCCTCTTCTAAGGCATCAATAGCATTAGTCAGAAGATTCATAAAAACTTGGTTGATTTGCCCAGCATAGCACTCAACTAAAGGCAAATTTTCATAGTCTTTAATTACTTGAATAGCTGGCATTTTAGACTTGCTTTTGAGACGATGTTGCAAAATCAGGAGTGTACTGTCGATACCCTCGTGGAGATTAACAGCTTTATATTCTGCTTCATCCATGCGAGAAAAATTGCGTAGCGACAAAACAATTTGACGGATGCGCTGGGTACCAACATTCATAGACTCCAGAATTTTTGGTAAATCTTCTTGGATGAACTCAAGATCTGTTTCATCAGCTTGTGTTTGTGCTACCAATTCAGGGGAATTCTGTTGGCAAAAATTGGTGAGTTCCAGCAACTCTTGAGTATACTCGTGCAAGTGAGACAAATTAGCATGAATAAAGTTGACAGGATTATTAATTTCGTGAGCAACTCCTGCAACCAAGTTACCCAAAGAAACCATTTTTTCATTTTGAACTATTTGAAGCTGAGAGTGTTGTAATTTCTCTAAAGCAGTCTGCAATTCAAGGGTGCGTTCAGCAATTTGTTGCTCTAAACTTTGGTTGAGAAATTGCAATTTGAGATGGGTTTTCACCCGTGCTAAAAGTTCTGACTCTTGAAAGGGCTTGCTAATATAATCTACTGCTCCTAGAGAAAATCCTTTGACAATACTCTCTGTATCCGACAAAGCGGTAATAAAAATGATCGGAATATCGGAAGTATTAGGATTTGCCTTAATCCGTCTACAGGTTTCAAAACCATCGATTCCCGGCATTTGTACATCCAGTAAAATTAAGTCCGGTACATAGGTTTTGAGCCGTTTCAAAGCACGTTCACCACTGATAGCAGTTGCAAGGGTATAACCAGCACAAGAAAGTGTCTCGATGATAACTTCTAAATTGGCAGGCATATCATCAACTACCAAAATTTTTGCCCTATCCCACATGAGTCAGTTCCTCAGTTAAATACTGTTGCAGTAATTCCTCAATCTCTTCAGCTTGAAATTGTTTTGATAATTGGAAAATTGGTTCAGCAAAAGGAGCGTAAATATTATCCTTTTCTACCAATTTCTCTATTTGCTCTCGTAAAGCTTTCAGATTAGCCTGACTCGCCAATTCCCATAACCCTTCCAAGATGTTAGTGGGAGGTAAAACTACTTCTGTAGATAGATTTTGTAGTGATTTAATATCATCTGTTTGTGTTTCGTAAAGCCACTCTAAATTTAAATGCTTTGCTAGTAACTCCAACAGTGATTTAGCCTCGATAGGTTTAGCCAGAAAGTCATCACCTCCACCATCAAGTGCTTTTTGCTGATCCAACAAACTTACTGAAGCCGAAGAAACAAGTACTTTAGTATCTTTGATATTTTCGCGATCGCGAATTTGTTTTAATAACTCAAAGCCATCCATAACAGGCATTACTAAGTCCGTAATCACCAAATCTGGCTTAGTAGTACAAATCTTTTCTAATCCCTCTTGACCATTTTCTGCTTCAATGACCAAAAAACCAAGATTTTCTAAAAGGTTGAACATAACAGCACGGTTTTCCCAACGATCATCTATGATCAGAATCTGGCGACGTTTACCGCTATAGCCAATGATAGAATTAGTACCTTCTATTGTCCCTTGTTGTTGCGCCCAATTGGAGGCTAAGGGTAGTTCAAGGGTGAAGAAGAACTTACTACCTTTGCCTAATTGACTGTTAACTTGGATCTTACCCCCCATTAGTTGTACGATGCGTTGACTAATGGCTAAACCTAATCCTGTTCCTTCTGATCGCCTCTGGTGCTTACCTACCTGTTCAAAAGCTTCAAAAAGTTTAGTGAACCCTTCTGGTGCGATACCTATTCCTGTATCGATGACTTCAAAGAATACACAAGCTTTAGTATCTGATAATTCTGGCACATCAACCCTAAGTATCACACAACCTTGGGCAGTAAATTTAATCGCATTGCCCAATAGATTAATTAACACCTGTCGCAGGCGCTTCTCGTCAGCTTCAACGCTAATTGGTAATCGAGAGCTGGGATAATAGAAAAACTCAATTCCTTTTTGTTGGGCGCGAATTTGGAACATTTCCACCACACTTTGCAACATCGAAGGCAAGTGCACTACAGTGGGAGCAAGTCCAAGTTTACGAGCTTCAATTTTAGAGAGATCAAGAATATCATTAATCAAGGTGAGCAGGTGAGAACCACATTGATGAATGATGTTGATTCCATTGCGTTCTTTATCAGCTAAGGTTTGAGATCGTGCCAGAATCTGAGTATAGCCTAAAATACCGTTGAGAGGTGTGCGCAATTCATGGCTCATATTAGCCAGAAATTCACTTTTGGCTTGACTAGCTTCCTGGGCTGCTTGTTCAGCTTTTTTGTAAGGGGTAATATCTTGAAAAATGCCAATTATCCCCATAACATCACCGTTAAGGTTGTGTAAAGGCACTTTGCTAGTTTCTAGCCAACATTGCTTTCCATCTGCTTGTAGTTGTGGCTCAACAATACCTAATTCAGGTATATTAGCATCCATGACTTTGCGATCGCATTCGATAAAAAAATCTGCTTCTTCCTTTTTCCAAGGCATTTCATAATCTGTTTTACCCGCAATTTCTTGTGGAGTCATCCCAGCAATTTTGGCAAAACTTTGGTTGCAACCAAGATAAACACTATCCCGATTTTTCCAAAAAATTGATTGGGGAATATTATTCATTACTAAATCAAGTAATTGTTTCGATTCAGATAATTCTTGAGTGCGTTGTTCTACCCTTTTCTCCAAATTTTGAGAATAATCTGCTAATTTCTGAAAAGACAAGTGCAATTGCTGAGCCATTTGCTGGAAAGATGCACCTAATTCTCCTAATTCATCAGAGCGTTTTAAGTCGATAGTTTGGTGCCATTTTCCCCTCGCAATATCTTTAGCTGCACTATTCAAATTTAAAATTGGTTTCGTCACCCATTGAGCGGTGAAAATTCCCACAGTGGTGGCGATAATTAAAGCCACAAAACAAAGAATAATAGTGATGTGAGTATTGGCATTAATTTCTGCCATAAAATCAGATTCCGGGATAACGACGATACTAAGCCAATCTATACCTCGTTCTTGAATAGGAGTGACTTGCACTAAATGGCGCTGACCATCAATGTTAAAGCTTAATTGTTGTGCTTTGGTAATGTTGTCAAAATCACCGAAATAATCAATTAAATACTTGGCAGTGTTTCGAATCAGAGCATTTTGACTTTCTGTGGCTTGAAGTCGTCGTGCTTTTTTATCTCCTTGCCTATAGACAAATGGTTGTTCAGATGTTGAAGTACCAATAAGATTTCCTGAGGGTTC
Source organism: uncultured bacterium (assembly GCA_964633315.1). Classification (GTDB taxonomy): domain Bacteria; phylum Cyanobacteriota; class Cyanobacteriia; order Cyanobacteriales; family CAWCAG01; genus CAZWGS01. Next base: position 10,658 of record CAZWGS010000140.1, read on the forward strand.
AATGAGAAAAACTTTACCCGAAGGAGTAATAGTTATGCCACGCAAAAAATCACTAATTAAACTAAGAATTAAATCGATTGCCAAAACACCCTGAAAGTTCCCTGCTTCATCCTCAATAGGTGCAGAAAAAGTAATTCCGAGGATACCATCCGAGAAATTATAAACTTGACCCCAAGTGGGATGACCAGCTTCTATTGCTGTGATATACCAAGGTCTTTGGCGAGGATAAAAAAGTTTAGATTCAACTACTCTAGTTCGCTGACCTTCCTCATCAATAGCATAGGTAGTGCGAACAGGAAAATTGGGAAAATCTCTGACGACAAATGTTCCATCTGGCTCACGTCTAGCAAAAGCATACTCTCCTTGTTCCGGGTTGCCAGCAAAATAAATACTACGCACAGAAGGGAAAAGTTGGACTTGTTTCCAGAAATGTTTCTCTAAAGCAGCAGGATTATTTAAACTTAGTTGCTTCAGTTGAAAACCATTAATATTGCTTTGAGTAATAATATGAGGGTATTCTAAGTAGTCTTGAATGTGATCTTCAACTTGATCAGTAATTTCATCTTGTAATTGCAGTGCTAATTTGTTAACGGCTTTCTCTCCATTTTGGAAAGAAAGATAGCCCACTAATCCAACGGCTGCAAATATTTGCAAAATAAATGGCACAATTAAGACTGTCCGCAGTGACAATCGGGGGGTAGATCTACGGTCTAATTTGTTTTTTTGTGGGGTCACAGTGCTGACATGGTTAAACCAATTGTTGTGGCTAGAGTACCCAAACTAGGAAGTTAACTATCAGCTATTATTAGAACTTTTCATTAATAATAAATTCACCCGTATAAGCCACTAATCTGGAACTAGTAGGATTAACACCAAGTATTAGACACTCTCTCTTTTACGTGAACTCAGGGAGAGTTGTGCTACCATCTCAGCCCGTGATAGGAATGCGCGGGCAGGCGCAAACCCTCGTCTTTCAAGGGAGGGATAAGCC
>CAZWGS010000141.1:0-11473 GCA_964633315.1 uncultured bacterium
AGTAGAAAGTAGTCAACTTAGTACTGTCTAGGTTTGTCTATAATTTATGAAGCAGAAAAACAGATTCTTAATCACAGGAGATGGCGGTGGTAAAAACAATGCCAAGATAGCCCATGCAAGTGTTCATAGCTATTTTGTAACCTTCAATAAAGATGCTGACACTGGAAAGTATGATATAACCTTCGAGAAAGGCCCTAACAGAAAAGCCATCAACAAAGTATATGGCACTGCGGCACTCGACCCCAGTTCTCCTAACGGAGATATCCTTTTAATGGGTGGCATCCTGGGCACTAATAACATCGGTATTGGCCCTGGAAAAGATGTCATTCAAGGAGCAACCATTGCTTCTAGTTTAGAGCGTTGGCAAGCACCAGCTCCAACAGAGGCTGATAAGAAAGGTTCCTGGGACATCGATCAAAACTTTTTTGCCAAAATTGATGAAGATATCCTACTGGAAACTGACGATATCGTAGATGGTAAGGTGCAACCGATACCGCTTAATTACAAATATGTGAAACAGTCTTCCAATTTGGGTCGCTATGGCAAGCGGGCTATGGAACAGGCGGTAATTCTACCCAGCAAGGAAATTTTGGTCGTCAATGGAGGAAACTACGCTGAAACCCGTCCGACTTACAACCCTACTTTATTGATTCCCGATGCCAGCAAAACTGACCATCAGGGCTTCCGCACCAAGTTGATGAATCCTGATGTGGAACCCAGGCTTTATCACAACAACGCTTTGCTTTTGCCAGATGCACGGGTGTTAGTCATGGGTGGCAACAACTCTCGCGCTGCTAGATATGATGAGACTGGCAAGGTTCGTTTAGATACCAAGAACGATTTCGCGTTTGTTGAGAAAGGCACTGAGGGCAATAGTGGAGAGATTTGGCAACACGCAATCTTTTACCCGCCCTATCTGTTTGGCTCAACTGCACGACCAGAAATTGAAACAGATCTTCAAACACTAGAGTATGGTGCGCCTCAAACCATCTCTGTGAAAAATGCCTCTAGCGATGGTTCTCTAGTTCTGATGAAATTGGGATCTGCCACCCACTCTTTTGATATGGGTCAACGCTTGATCGATATAGAGATCAAAGGCGAACAAACAAGTGGTAAGAACACTACCATTAGCTTTAACGCTCCCACTGACGAACACTTTAGCCCACCCGGCTACTATATGCTGTTCTACGTTAATAATGCTGGTAAGCCCTCCCATGCCAAAATTGTGCACTTGGCAAAAGCTTAATTTTCGAAGCATTAATTCTTTCACTGGCGAGATATTTGTCATCGTTTCTTCAACTTAGTGTTTGTCAAATATCTCCCATTCTTAATCTTGACCCGAAAAATTTAGCTCAACACGAAACAAAGAGTGAATTATGGCTGACATCAAAGAAACCATCGAGCACATCACCGAAATTGTTACTCCTTTTGATAAGTTTGAATATGAAGCCCTGTTAGATGAAATACAAGGCAACATCCTTAAATCCCACGGACGAAACCATTCCGTTCATTTATTCTTGAAGTTCACTGGGGATGCGGAATCTGTCAAGCAATGGATTGGCGATTTTACTCACCAGTATGTTACTTCAGCACTAGCTCAAGCGGAGCAGGCAAAGCAACATCGTCATCATGAAAGGGAAGGTCAATTATTTGGCAACTTCTTTTTGACACGGGCTGGTTATATGTATTTAGGGTATGAGTACGAGGAACTGCCCAATGATTTACCATTTAAGCAGAGCATGAAGAATGGTAATATTCAGAGCGAACTCGGTGATGATGTCGAGCAATGGGAAGATGGTTTTAAACAAGATATTCATGCTCTTATCTTACTTGCAGGTGATAGGATAGTAGGCCAGCGAACCGAAGAGGCAAAACTTCAAGAGCGGAGAAACTGGAAGCTGTTGCGTAAGCAGCCTGCTCTATTGAAAGAAAAAGTAGAGAAAATCAAAGAAGAGTTGGCTTCCTCTTCTATCGCCGAAGTTGTCCATGAGGAAATAGGTTACGTTCTCAGAAATCCTGAGACTGGAGCAGTTATAGAGCATTTCGGATTCCGAGATGGAGTCAGTCAACCGCTGTTCCTGAAGGGAGATATTGACAAGGAAAGAGAACATAGTGACTTTTCCAAATGGGATCCTCGTGCCCCTCTAAGCTTGGTTTTGTTCAAAGATCCTTTGGGCAAAAAAGAGCAGAGTTACGGCAGTTTCTTGGTTTACCGTAAACTGGAGCAGAACGTTAAAGGCTGGAACAATGATGTTGCTAATAAATTGGCTGATAAACTGAATTCCCCGCCAGATTTAGCAGGAGCATACACTATGGGACGTTTCCAAGATGGAACACCAGTGGTTCTCCAAGATACGCCAAGCGGTCAAAGTCCTGAAGAGAATAACTTTAATTATAGAGACGATAAGGAGGGTTTTAAGTGTCCTTTCCACGCCCACGCTCGTAAAGTCAATCCCCGTGGCGATACTGAAAGAGAAGGTATGGAGGAAAGCGATCTAGAAATAGAGAAGATGCATCGTATTGTTCGTCGGGGAATCAACTATGGACCTCTTCCCGACAAGGAGCCAAAAACTGGCGCTGGATTGCTGTTTTTGTGCTTCCAAGCCAATTTAATAAGCCAGTTTAACTTCATGCAGAGTTCATGGTCTAACGAAGCTAATTTTGTCAAGCGAGATGTGGGCTCAGATGTAGTGATTGGCGTCGAAAAAAAAGAAAACGGCGTTGCTGTCAAAGAGACATACCAGTGGCCTACTAATTGGGGTGAGGCAGAGCAAACAGAAGCTGACTTTACCCATTGGGTTACGATGAAAGGAGGAGAATATTTCTTTGCGCCCAGCATGAGTTTCCTCAAGTCCTTTGCTCCTGATCCCACCCGCAATATCGTATTTCGGGGAGTACCAAAAGAAGAGATTCAAGCGGCTAAAAACACGATTGAAGAACTCCAGAATTACAAGAATCGGAACTGGGGAATTGGTTTGAATGGAGAGACTAGCGAGCCAGATGGATTCCTCCGCTTCTTCAAACAGCGAAACTTGCCATTTGATTTTTATGTAAGGAGTTCGAGTTCGCAGGTACCAGTATCAGTGGGCGATTCTTCTGCTTACGATAAGAATATCGCAACCCTCAATCAATACATCGAAGATGTACGCAACCAGGAGATTAAAGCAAGCGAATATAAAATCGCCGAACTTAAGGAATATAGGGAACTTTACTGGGCAATTGGTTTAAACGGAGATACCCTTGAGCCAGATGAATTTGTTAGTTTTTTCGGTGAACGAAACCTACCATTCAAGTTTTTTGTACGCAATGGAGGTGTTTCGTTGGGCGAGGAATCTGCCTATAAGCAGAACATTAAAACGCTGAAGGAATACATCACAACACTGACAACTGATTAAATCTTTCCAGACATTAGTTTTTTGTTACCTAAAACCCTTGTAGAGACTTTAGCATTGCTAGGTCTTTACATTTTTTTTTGTCTTTTAGTTTGTTCTTGGAGACAAGGACAATTGATACCGTTTTCATTTAACTTAGTTACAGATGACTGACTTCGTTTGTAATACTAAATCTGCCTTAAAGTTAAGTTTTTCTGGTGGAGAAACACTTGATACAGATAAGTTTTAATTGAGAATAATTTACTCATCTAATCCAGATTAGATGTCAAGTAAAAAAATGAAAGGAAGGTTTGCCAATATGATACTTTAGTAGCTAGCAAAGGGTAAATTTGCTGCTAGTTGATAGTATCAATTATTTTTTTTAATGCAGCTAGATAAAATTATTTCAATGGCAAACCAGAAGGTGCGATTACCTTTTCTGGCGATGGAACGTTCACTACGTGCTACCGGATGTCAACTACCATTGTGGGTAATTCCTTACGATGATAATCTTTTTGATTTACCCACAGGTTCTCACTGGTGGCGAATTCCAGAAATTACAGAGTGGTTACAGAGGGAAAAAGCCCATCCTGTAATGGGAAAATACCAGTGTCTGACTACGGAAAATTATCAGTTTGTGGATTCAGATATCTGTTTTCTGCGCAATCCAGAGGAGGTTTTAGTGCCTTTTTCCGGGTTTGTGACTTCCTGTGGACATTGGCGTGATACAGCAGGAACTTGTACTCTAGAATCGCAAACTTGGCTAGCAAAAAGAAGTACTCTCTGGCATAGGGATGTGTTTAATACAGGACAATTTGCTTGCGATCGCATTTTGTATACGTCTCAATCCCTGATTGATCGAGCCATGCAACCAGATTTTATCAGTACCTGTGTCCATTGGGTTCACAATGAGCAGCCAGGATTGGATTTGTTGGTGTTAGCATCGGATATTGAGGTGAATAATCTTACTTTACCACCGCTGCGTATGGAGTCCACTTGGGCGGGAGATTATCCAGGAGAGTACACTCACTACTGGCAAAATCCCCAACGCAAACCTTACCTGATTCACTGGGCAGGTGGGGTAATGGACACACCTCGACCAATTAACAAAATATTTTACCAGTTTCTCACGCCAGAAGAAAAGATAGAGTGGGAGGAGCAAGTGCAGCAAAATCGCCAGCAGAAGAGGAAAAAGCAGCGATCTTTACGTGCAATGGCAGGTAAATTTAAGCGGATTTGGCAACAAATAGGAGAAGCTTGACATCCTCCCGTCGCTAAAAGCGAGGGATTCCTAAGACTCACAACTTAGGTTTCTGTTTCATCGCACCTGGCTTAACAGATTTACTCTGTTCAGCTCTTACGGTTGCTCCGCAGACTATCACGGCAAGCCCTGCCGCTAAAATATTTTTTCCTGCATTGATGTCACGGTCAATGCCTTTAGTCCCGCAGCTAGGACAATCCCAACTACGTACATCGAGAGGTAACTTATCGATGACAAAACCGCAATGGTTACATCGTTTACTACTAGGGAAAAATCGGTCAATTGTGACCAACTTTCGCCCGTACCAATCACACTTATATTCCAGTTGACGAAACATTTCCGACCAAGCAGCATCAGACATAGACCGAGCCAGCTGACGATTCTTGACCATGTTTCTAACTGCCAAGTCCTCAATAGCTATCAGGCTATTTTCTTGAACCAGGCGAGTTGTCAACTTGTGCAGAAAATCGGTGCGAGCATCTTTAATTTTGGCGTGTATCCTAGCTACTTTAAGTCGTGCTTTATCTTGGTTATTAGAGCCTTTGGTTTTCCGACTCAATTCCTTTTGCGCTACTTTGAGCTTTTGATACAGTCGATTAAAATGCTTGGGATTGGCTATTTTCTCACCGTCGCTGGTACACAACAGGCTAGAGATACCAACATCAAGACCAATTTTCTTGTCAGTTGGTGGCAATGGTTGAACACTACACTCATCGACGAGCAAACAGACGAACCATCTACCCGAAGGTTCAAGCTTAACTGTAACCGTAGAGGGGCTACAACCATCAGGCAGAAACCTAGACCAGACTATAGCCAATGGCTCTTTGCACTTAGCAAGCCACACTTTACCATCTCGGTACTTAAAAGCCGACTTGGTAAACTCAGCCGAGCCACCGTGACGTTTTTTCTTAAACCTGGGATACTGGGCTCGTTGACCCCAAAAGTTAGCAAAGGCTTTCTGCAGATGTCTCAGACATTGCTGCAAAGGTACGCAACTAACCTCGTTAAGAAAATCGAGCTCTTGGGTTCTTTTCCAACTAGTCAACAAGCTAGAGGTTTGTTTGTAATCAATCCTCTGTTGTCTTTCATACCAAGCTTGTGTTCTGGCAGCCAAGGCTTTATTGTATACCAGACGCACGCAGCCCATTGTCCGTCGCAAGAGATGTTCTTGCTCGTCAGTGGGGTAAAAACGGTATCTGTAAGCTCTTGCAACCATGACTCACACTTTACCACATCAATTGTAAAAAAAACAGTTGAGGTGCGAGTTCCTCTCGTCGCTAAAAGCGAGAGTCTCCTTCGCGAAGAAAAGATGAATTCTGATCTACTATTTTCTGTTGTTATTCCTACTCACCAGCGCAACGAATCCCTCGCCAAATGTCTCGATTGTCTCGCACCAGGTGTGCAAAGCTTACCAGCGGTGGAATATGAGGTAATTGTTAGTGATGACGGTGTGGAGACGACAGCGCAGCAGATGATTGAGGAATCCTATCCTTGGGTAAAATGGGTTGCTAGTGGAGCTAAAAATCCTGCGGAAAATCGCAACAATGGGGCAAAATATGCTCAGGGAGAGTGGTTAGTTTTTACCGATGATGACTGTTTACCCGAATCACGATGGTTGGAAGCATATGCAGCAGCGATTACTGAGGATAGTTTAGCCTTGGAAGGAGCAATTCATCCTGAGGGAAATTTGCAACGGGATTTAGTAGAGTGTCCTGTGAATCTTACTGGAGGGAACTTTTGGTCTGCTAATATTGCTGTGCAAAGGTGCTTGTTTGAGAAAGTGGGAGGTTTTGATGCTAACTATCCTCTTGCTGCGTTTGAAGATCAAGATTTGCAACTTCGTCTGAGTGTCTTGACAAGAATTACGTTTGTGCCGGATGCTATAGTGCGCCATCCTGTTAGGATTGTGAATCTCAAAAGTGCTATTTTATCTGTGCCTAAACGTTGTCTTGCCTATGCCTATCATGCTAACAAAAACCGCCGTGCTTTGGGTTATGAAAGTACGTGGAGCTTTGCTGTTTTTCAGTACACTTTCCATCTTAAAGTTTTTCTTTCCCACCTGCGCCAGGGTGCGATTGGTAGTGCTTTGATTTCATTGGTAATGTTAACTTTCGGTGTGCCTTTAGTGATGGTAAATCTTGAGAAATAAGGTTATAAATAAAATCTATTTTTATGCCAATCTTAGAACCAACAGTTACATATATAGCGCTTCACACTGGAGTATTTACACATCTTAAATTGATGCTTGATGAGTAATATGTGAGAGCATTTGTACTGTAACTGGGCGAGAGCTATTTGCTATATATTTAGTTTATTACTAATACTCCCTACTCCCAATCAGCTATAGCGCTACCCGCTAGGCAATAGGAAAAAGGCAACAGGCAATAGTAGATTGTGACAGGGTTTCAATATTTTAAAATTTCCTAACCTAAACGCATAGCGCTATATCTATAGTCAACTTTAAATAAAAACTCTATAACCTCGTTATTATGAGTAAATCTTTGAGAAGCAAATTCATTGACTTTTTAATCGCAACCAAAACTATTTCTATCTATCAATTTTTTACCAAAGCTTATAAAAGAGCAACTATTCACATCAAAGTCCAAAAATACATCGAATCGCTACCACCAGAGGAAGACTTAAAAGTTCTTTTTGGTGCTCATTGGTCTAATAATCCTGGTTGGTTATTACTGAAAGAATCAGATCAAGATATTACCAAAAATTTGAATTTTCCTGATACTAGCGTTGATGCAATTTTTACGGAGCACGTTATTGAACATCTAGACTTTCAAGATGCTATTAAATTCATGAAAGAATCCTTGAGAGTTTTAAAAAAGAATGGTGTTTTTAGAGTTGTTTGTCCCATGTTAGAAGTTGTGCAAGCTTCTGACTTGAGTGGAGAAAATGGGGAGTGTGAAGTTAATCGCATTTTAGTTAACTATGGAACAGAAAATACAACTTTGCAAAACTTGGGATTAGCGGGAGTGAAAGAATTTCCTCGCATTTTCCTGTTTAATGATGTATTTATGCAGCACGGACATAAGTTTATCTGGACAGGCGATTTAATGGTTCAGGTTTTGCAAGCAGTGGGTTTTAGTAAAGTGGAAATTAGGGCGATTGGTGAAGGAGTTAATCCCGATTATTGTATTGAAAGGAGATGTCGCTCAGTTTACAATGGCTCAAACTGGCAAGAAGATAGAGCAATGGGATTTGTTTATGATGCGACGAGTTTGGTAGTAGAAGCAATTAAATAACTGTTGTGTCTCTAGGCACTAAATAAGACACAGAAGAATGAAAATAAAACTTTTACTCAACTATTTGCATCAATCACTAGGAAAATCTAAGTTAGCTGTTAGATTAGCAATTTTATTACGCAATCAAGCTCAGTGTGTCATCAAATATCATCTTAACGAGACAGCAGATTCAGAGCAAAATGGAGAAGTAAATCTGATGCGGTTAGTAGCACCTACATCTGCTACTTTTATTGACGTTGGTGCTAATGTTGGTAACTGGACACAAAGATTCCTAGAACTAACTCCGGAGTTACAAAAAGGTTTACTGATAGAACCTTCGGAAGCTGCGTTGACAAGATTAAAAAAGCAGTTTAATCATCTAGAAGAACTAAAGATTATTCCTGTTGCTGTTTCTGATGCTGAAGGAGAAATGACTTTTTATGAAGAACCAAACTCAGGAGAGTGTTCTTCTCTAGTTCCAGGATTTAGTAACTCACAAGCTGAGAAAAGAACGGTTGAAGTAACGACAATAGACCACATAGTAGAAAATTATCAACTAGAGTACGTTGATTTTCTCAAAATTGACACAGAGGGATATGATTTACACGTAATTCGTGGTGCTTCTAAATTGTTACAACAGCAAAAAATTGGCTTTATTCAGTTTGAATACAACAGTCCTTGGTCACAAGCAGGAAGTACCTTAGCTCAAGCACTAAGTTTAATGGATTCTTTTCAATATCAAGTATTTTTAATCAAATCATCTGGTCTATTTAAGCTGAATTATGAACTATATGGAGAATACTTGACTTACTCTAATTTTGTGGGAGTAGCTCCTGCAAGAATCCCTCAAATTTCCTCCTTGATTCAAGGTACTATTTGATTATTCTGAATAAAATCACAATAAATATAGCCCTTCCTAGGCTAGTGAGGTACACCTAACTATTTCTGGAAATTTTTGATGGAAGAGTTTGCTTTATTGTCTATACCTCACCAGATTGGGAAACGCTATATCTCCTATAAAGAATGTAGGGGCGTAAAATTTTACGTCCCTACAAAGGTAAAAAATAATGAAACTAGGAAATATAAAACTACTATTTATTCACAGTAATCAACCAGAAGATTATTTGGTAGATACCTTGTTTCATGGCTTGCGTGAACTATTAGGTCACAATTGTGTTGATATTCCTCGCTACGATGGAATGTATAAACCTTTAACTCCAGGTATTAAGGCTAAACTTCGAGGTAATGGCTTTACAATTTATGGACTTTTAGAAGAGTCACCAGAATTAGCAGAAAAACGTTTTTTTTGGCGCAAAGATTTAGAACAGTACGACCTAATTATTATTGCTCACTTGCGGGAACAGTGGCAGTTAGTTTGGGAATTAGCAGGTAAAGTGGAGCCAGAGAAAATAGTAATTATTGATGGCTATGATACTCCCGCCTTTTTTCCCTACGTTTCTCTGGGATGGCGACTTAAAAGTTGTCCTTGGACATATTTTACTCCTCTTTCTCAATCCAAATATTTTAAAAGGGAACTAATCAGTGAAGGAGCTTGCTATAGTTTAGATCGCTTTTTACCTCGCCCTTTACGTCAATGGATTCCTCTACCTAAAAACGCTTATCCTATCAGTTTTTCCCTTCCCCAAGAGAAGATTTGGCGTGGTGATAATGCAGAAAAAATGAAAGATTTTCCCACTCACATTGTAGATAAGGAAGTTGCCTCTAAAGTTCAGCAATCATTCTTCTCTGCAACTGGCTCTGACAAGTATATCTTTACCTCAGAAACTGAATATTACCAAGACTTGAGAAAATCGCGATTTGGAATTACAACTAAGCGTGCTGGTTGGGATTGCTTGCGACACTACGAATTAGCTGCAAACGGTTGTGTACTTTGCTTTAAAGATTTAGATTTCAAACCTCCAACCTGTGCTCCCCAAGGCTTAGATGAATCTAATTGCATTATTTATCATAACTACGATGAACTGAAAGCTAAAATTGCAGCTCTTAGCGATAATGATTACAAGCGATTGCAGAAGGCAAGTTATCAATGGATTGAAAATAACACTACTCTAGTTCGCGCTCAGGAATTTCTCAAAACTTGTTTGCCGAATAAAAAAATATAGCGTTGATCGGACTTATAAGCTATACCTAAAACTGTCTCTTGTTTTATCACTTTTGAATTCTACCTCCTGCTTTTTGCCTCCTGCCTCAAAACAAAAAAAGTTACCTCATAATCATGCAAACTACTATATATGATTAATCGCCTTGAAAACTTTATTTTTCGTTTACCCTATCCCCTAATTAAAAGTCACCAAAGATGTCAAATATTGCGACATTGGGGAGCAAAAGTTGGTACCGATGTTGCCGTGAGTCGCCTAGCAAAATTCTTCCGTCCAGATCAGATTGAAATTGGCGATGATACCTCCATAGAAGATGTCATGTTACAAGCTTGGAATTCCATTACCATTGGCAATCATGCAATTATTAGTAATGGAGCCAAACTACTTACCGGAAATCACAATTTACACAGTCCTGACTTTGAAGGTAAACTATTACCAATCAAAATTGAAGACTATGCTTGGATCGCAACCGATGCTATTGTTTTGGGTGGAGTGACAGTGGGCAGAGGAGGCGTTGTCGGGGCAGGCGCAGTTGTTAGAGAAGATGTACCACCTCTAGGTATCATGATTGGAAATCCTGCTCAATTAGTCGGCTTTCGTAAATGTCACGATTTTAATTATCATCCAGGTAAATACACATCTCAATTCCATTGAAATATCCTTTAAGTAATCACCATGAAAACTCAGTTTATTGCTACTGCCACAATCTTAACCATAGCTGGTTTAGTTGCACCAATAAAAGCGGAAAATTTGAACCATACTAATCAGCTTTTAGCGACCAAACAATGTTCTTCTTGCGATCTTAGTAATGCAGGTTTAATCAGGGCTAATCTAACTGGTGCCGATCTGCGCGGTGCAGACCTAACTCGTGCTAACCTAAGTCGTGCTGATCTCAGTGGCGCAGATTTAAGCTGGGCAAATTTGAGTGGTACTTCCCTAAACGGCGCTAACTTGATGGGTGCAAACCTGGTGGGTGCAGATTTGCGTGGTGCAGATTTGCGTGGTGCTCAACTGAGTGGAGCTAACCTAATTGGTGCTAACATTGACACCAGGTACATTCAAGGTGCTGTAGGTATACCCGACCACGCAGGAACACCAGAACAGTTTCAAAGTTGGGCAGTGGCAGAAGGACAAAAGGGTAACTACAGGGCTGCTATCGGCTATTATAATCAAGCCTTGACAATAGACCCAGAATATGGTCAAGCCTATCTAGGGCGTGGCGTTGCTCGCTTCTATCTGGGAGACTTGGATGGGGCGCTACAAGATGGTCAAGCAGCATCGCAATTATTTGAGGAACAGGAAAATACCACTGCCCAGCAAGCATCGCAGCAGTTTGTGGAAGGAGTAGAACTAGCGATGATTCCTCCCGAAGAACGTCTCCAGGCTCGTGGTGGCGGTGTCAAACAAGCTTTAATGTCTGTAGGTTCCCTCTTAGTCCAGTTTCTACTTCGAGGTGGTATCTAAATTTTCCTAAATTCCCTATCTTCC
>CAZWGS010000142.1:0-11352 GCA_964633315.1 uncultured bacterium
CCATGTTAGTGAGCTTGTGAGACTCTTCGCAGAGGAATGTTAGTATATGGTTTAAGTCGCTATGTTGACTTGATAATACTTGCTGGCAACCGTACATATAAAGGTAATTTAACTGTTAGAATTATACCAAATTTCCAGCTAGTTAAAACTAGCTTTGCTGAACGCTTTGTGCCTTATATGAGGGGCTGTCATTTGAGGTTTCCTCAAATGTTTATACGCCCCGTCACTGCCCTAAAGGGAACAGGGTTTTACGGCACTATTCGATAAATCCAAACCCTGACACTGAATTTTTACCTATTGTAGGGACGTAAAATTTTACGTTCCTAAATCCTGCGAAACCATCGCACGCCCAATACCGCTAAAGTAACCAAACTCAAACCTAACGCCAAAATCTGATTAGGTAAACCACCACCCAACTCCCCCAGATAATGGGAACCCAAAAGTACAGTATGCATCGTCGCTAGTACCAATGCAGGAACGCTTAGGAGGTGAAGCATTCGCCAGTAGCGACCTAAAATTTGTTGCATTTTATCAAAACTCGTACAAGCAGCAGGAGTTAAACACAACAATGCCACCATTCCCGCCACTATTCCTACCCTGTGTTGCGGTAACATAAAGCCAATCGCCGTTAATCGCCAGTTTAGGGAATGCTCCAACATATGGGCGGTATGAGCTAAAGCTAAACAGTAAGCACCTACCCCAATTAGACGACGATAACGCAGAGGAGTTGACCAGAAATGACTCAGAGGACGAGCCAATAATGCCAGGATTAATAATAGCAGCGATCCATGTCCTGTGTAGTCAATCATGGCATCGCTACGCAACAGGGTCAAACAGCCAATAGTTAAGGTAATTACCCCTCCCAAGCGAAATAGCTGACTGCGTTGACTAGCACTTAACCTCGTAGTCGATAGCCCTACCCCCAACATCATCGGCATAGTTCCCACTCCAAAAGCCAACATTGTGGCTATACCCAAACCAAAATCGCCTGTTTCCGCTGCTTTAATCTGCGCCACATAGAGAAAACCACAGGGAATTAAACCCCAAAAACTCCCCAGTAAAGCTGGTATCCACCAGTTGTTTTGCCAAGAAAGTTCGGTCATGACTTTCGCTAAACGCTCATGCAGCATTCCTTGCAGGGGATGAATAATAGGCAGTTTTGGTAACCAATCCGGTTTAATTTGGGCTAAACCAAACCAAATAAGCAGTAAACCAGTAATAATCGCGATTCCTTGACGCAAATCGCTACCAATTCCCGCTAATTGACCACTAGCAATAACAATAGAACCAACACCACCTAAAAAGCCTCCCACTAAAGCGTAACTAGCGATTCTACCTAGGTTTAGTAAAAGGTGAAAACGTAAACTACTTTGCCAAGAAACCGTCTCTTGGGATTGCTGCGAAAGGGAGAAAGCAACTGTTAGAGGACCACACATACCAACACAGTGACCAAAACTACCCACAAATCCCAGGGTCATGATCAGTAGCAAATCTAGCACAGTTATTTCTTATCTATGGCTGAGGTTATTTGGCAGTAGAAAGATTCTAACGTGTCTGCGTTGCGATTACATTAGACCTGTGCGACGAAGAATATAGAGACGTAAAATTTTACGTCCCTACAATAGGTAAAAATTACTGCAAAATTACACCATTTTTTGGTTACAAATTAGCAATAATTATTTATTTTATGTAGTAAATACGTGTAGATTTGCAAAGCCTTATTGACTCCGATGTCCGGTCTTATTGACAACAAAATTGCCGTTTTTTGGCGATCTTGAAAATCTTGTTTCCGTGATATTATTGTATTCTTAGGGAAGCATTGTGTTTAAACACACAAATACTGACTCCCAATTATTGTCTGAGTCAAGTAGCTTCGATTCAATTCAATATTGTCAATTAAAAATTCAAAGATATTACCTCTAGCTTAAGCAAGAGGCTTTAAATAAAGATGTGCTATGCACGTTTATATTTTTTTCTTTCTTGAAAGAAGAGGCTTGTAAATTATGAATTTTGAATTCAAAAAATTGTCAGTTTCTGGGGTGCTGATCACCCCCTCAAAGAAACTAATCTAAATACTCCACAACATCTTCGGTTTTAAAGCGAACTTTAGGCATATCTGCATATTTATCGCTAGACAAACGATAACCGGCTGGACAGACAACTACTGCATGATATCCTTTTTCTGGTAATCCCAAAATTTCATCATATTTATCGGGGACAAAACCTTCCATGGGACAGGTATCAATTTCTAACATTGCCGCAGCGAACATAAAAAAGCCCAGAGCAATGTAAACTTGTTTCCCAGCCCATTCATTTTTATCCAGGGGATAGGGTGGCTTATTAATAAAACCTTTGACAACATCGGCAAATTTTTGCAGATTTTCTACAGGTACATTTCGTACTTCTGACATTCGTTGAACATAAGTATCAACATCCTCATCGTCAACATCTTTTTTAATCGCTAAAACTACCAAATGGGAAGCATCCACAACCTGTTTTTGTCCCCAGGAATGTTCCACAAGCTGATTGCGAGTTTCTGGGTTGCGAACAACAAAGAATTTCCAAGGTTGCACTCCGAAAGATGAAGGTGAGAGTACCAAGCTTTGCTCTAAAACCTGCCAAACTTCTTCTGGAATCTTTTTGCCAGAGTCAAATTCCTTGGTTGCATAGCGCCATTGTAATTGTTTGAGGATTTCTTGGGGTGCAAATGTGTTTAGGCTCATTAGTCAATATTGTATATTTTGTGCCAAAATTTTTGAGAATATTGATACTCTTCAGAATCTGCTTGTGGTTAGTCAGACAATGATTTGATTCACATCAACATCAGCGGTTAAAAAACTGTTTACAGCTGTTACTGTACCTCATAAAGCTGCAATCTGCTGTATCTGAATTTGTATTACGCTATGGGCAAGGCAGGGGGCAGAAGTATACTCACAGCAGGTTTCAGAACTTTATAGTCATTTCAGTTTAGATTGAGACAGACGTTTCTGCTGTAAAGGTCTACAGATAGAAGTTTTTCGACAGAAAAGTGTTTCATTCTTATTTAAAATGACTTTAACTTGCCCTAACGTGAATAGGTAACACTATAACCTTTATAGAAAAGTAAAAATTTATGATTCTAGATTATTTTCACACAGTTCTAATCAAGAAAAGAAGCGATCGCCCCTTAGTTAATGGAAACAAGCGATCGCTCTCAATTATGACATTAATTTTTTAGCCTATGGGGTACTTCTCATACAAAGGAGAAGCAACTGTTTGGTAGGTAATGACACCATTTTCTACAATAAAGCTGTCTGTACCGAAGTAACTTACATCGCCTGTGGGAGTAAAGTTCCAAGTGATATAAATAAGTTCCTTTCGTATCACTTCCGGATCAATGTCGTTTTCACCATTACCAAAAATCTCAAACAGACGGGCAAAAACCCCACGTATGGCATCAATACCCTTATAAACTTCACTATTACCAACAAAGATGGAATCTTCGGAATAGTCTTTCATGATTTCATCTAAATCTCCTGCACCCCAAGCATCAATGTGGTGTTTCCACACCTTCTTGGTTGCTGCTGTGGTTTCAATGGCTCCTAGATCTGTTGCCTCTACCATATTTGCACTCCTATGAAAAAAAAAGATGGAATTATTGTTGAACTAAGAGCGAGTCGGACTAGTTTATTGCTAGATTCCAACTCACTCTAGAGCTAGAAAATATTTAAGTTAGGTTAGGCTAACTAAGATTTTCTAACCAAACTCAGTACTATACGTACTGAGCCTGAATGGTAATAGAAGAGCTATTATCAAACACCTTAATGAAAGTGATGTTGATGCTCTCGTTGTGATACCAAGCATTGGTAGCAGAATTATTCACAGCATTAGCTTTTTGGTCAATAGTTCCGTCAGTAACTGGTGTTAGCTTTTGCCCAGCGACAGTCACGCTAAACAAGGGACCAGAATTACCCTGAGCTTCATTGGGGTCATTTGACACTCCCACCACTAAATCGAAGATTATAGTGGGGGATTCTTCCTTCAGCCAGCAAACTTAGTGTAGTGACTTTCATCAATACACAAGAGGCTCATCTGTCCGGAAGCGTTTATCCAGTACTCAGACTGGAACGTTCCTGTATGCCCTACAGTACGTAGTCCTAACTTAAGGATGTTTTTTGCGGCATTTTCATCACGATCTAACACTGTTCCACAGCCACACTTGTGAGTGCGAGTGCTCAGAGATTTTTTAACGGTTGTGCCGCAATTAGAACAATTTTGGCTAGTGTAGTGAGGAGGTACTGCCACGGTTACAGTGCCAAATACTTTCCCAAGATACTCCAGCCAAGCTCTAAAGTGTGTCCAGCTAGCATCAGAAATAGACTTAGCTAGCTTGTGATTCTTAAGCAAGTTTCGTACCTTTAAGTCTTCATAGGCTACCAAGTCGTTAGACTGGACTACGCACAATGCAGTTTTTACCGCAAAGTCTTTACGTTGTCTACTTACCTTGAGGTGCTTTCTTGCCAGCTTTTGTTTAGCTTTTTTATAGTTGTTGGACTGAGTAGAGTTCTTTTTGAACTTCCGAGAGACTCGTTTTTGCAAACGTTTAAGGGCTTTTTCAGACTTTCTCAGATACTGAGGATTATCTACTTTCCTGCCCTCAGAATCTGTATAGAAGGCAGAAATGCCAACATCAAGTCCTACGTTTTTACCCGTTGGCTCTCTCTCCTTAGTCCGGTCGTAGTCGATGCAAAACTGTGTATAAAAACCGTCAGCTTTACGTACTACCCTGACTCGCTTAATTTGCTCTAGTTTGTAGTAATTTAAATCTCCACTACTGTACAGTTTAAACTTGCCAGCTTTAAAGCCATCAGTGAAAGTTATTTTGTCTCGATTTTCAGATAGCCGCCAGCCTGTAACTTTGTATTCAACAGAACCGTGATTATGTCTATTTTTCTTGTACTTAGGATAGCCCTTCTTTCCTGGTATCTGTCTTCTACAGTTATCGAAGAATCTAGAAATAGCTGCCCAAGTACGTTCTGCCATAGCTTGACGAGCTTGAGAGTTGAGTTTTTTAGTCCAAGGGAAATTAGTGTCTTTTGCTAGTCGTGTGACGTATTTGTATAAGTCATTGCGACTTTTGGCTTTACCATCTTCCCAGAAACGAAGACAAGAATTACGAATAAACAAACCAGCACGAATGGCTTCGTTTAACCTTTCGTACTGGTACTGACTACCCTTTAATTTGGCTTCGTAGACTAACATTTATCAGACAAGTATCATGATAAAATACTAGCATAAATGCTTTCTCCCTAGGAAAAATATTGTTAGCCATTGGTTAACATCAAACTCCATTTGAAGAACAACATTGCTTAGCTATTGGCAATTTTTTGTTACTTATAGTGATACTCCAATCCACCAATAGAATAATATTTAGAACAAATATTTCTAAGAGTTTTAGAAAGTATAAAATATTTTTCTAGAACAAGACATCTCATAGTACAATCACTCTTTACGCAAATTTCCAAGATTAGACATCACCTAATTATTTTTCTTTATCCTTTCATTTCTAGGACTGTATCAGGTTGAAATTGAGGGATAAATTTTCGCCAGTTTCCCCGACTGCCTTTACTTCCCGTGCTTCTCTCAAGCAATCATTTCAAAAGCAATTTATTTCTGCCAAATCTCTTCTTGGCGCAAACTAAATATCAACATCTGGCGGAGAGTGCGCTGGATTCGCAGGTGTTTTCCTGGTCTAACTTTGGTTAATGTCCGTAGCAATAAATGGGAATCACCTAAATCTTCCACGCCTTCTACTTGGGTAGGTTCAAGTACATCTTTATCTTGAACTTGCAAATTATTTCCTACTTCTTCAACTACTTTGTAGACATGAGTTAAATCAGCCTCATAGGATATTTCTACCTCAACTACGGCAAAGATATACTGTTTGGAGTAGTTAGTAACTAACCCAACATCGCCGTTGCGAATAATATGTAATTGACCATTGGGATGTCTGATGCGAGTGGTTCTCAGTTCAATAGATTCGACTATACCTTCTAGTGAGAAATCTTCGGCTTTAGTTATTTCAATGTAGTCACCCACTAAATACTGGTTTTCAAACAAGATAAAAAAGCCAGAGACTACATCATTAATAAGTGTTTGTGCTCCTAAACCCACAGCCAAGCCAATAATACCAGCACCAGCAAGTATGGGAGTAGGGTCAATTTCCATAATGTAAAGGATACTGATACCAACGCCAAAATAAATTAGATATTTTAATAAACTCCGAAACAGAGGAATAATAGTTAAACGTTTACTTTTCTGAGTCTCGGTTAAATCTTGGTTACTGAGTAGGGTCTCTTCAATAACTATGGAAAAAGTTTCAAAAGCTAAACGACTTAGGAGAACAAGAGCGACGATTTGGATCATGCGCAAGCCAAAAATCGACAACTTGGCGATTGATTCTAACTGCTGAGTCACCAAAGTTGCCATACATAGGTAAACTATGAATTCTAAACATCGCTTCAAAAAAGGGAGCAGATGCCGCAGATGATTGTAAAATTTCAGTAGATTATTAGTCTGAGATTGTCTGAGACTAAAAACATCTACAATATCAACAATTGCTGCTATCCCTTTGAGTATTACTAAACCAATTGCGACGATCAAATAGATACGCTGTGCAGCATACAAATGTTGAGAAATTTCCGCTGGTAATTTGAGAAATTGGCTACAGCTAATTAAAACCCACAACCAAACTCCAATTTTGATTCTTTGATTGAGAGTTTTGTAAAAAACTTCAATACTTGGATCATCAGCAGTATTTTTTTCTATACCTTTGGTAAAGGTATTAGCTATGTTTAACCCAGACTCGATTAACTTGAGAACAATTACCGCTGCGATTATGCTGCCAAGACTCTGAACAATCCCGATTCCTAATGTTAACCAAAAATCAGGAGAAATACGACTAAATAGCTCTAGTGTAAATTGTTGAGGATTTTCAGACCGATAAATCAAGAAAACATTAGCACCAACAATCAAAACACAGAGGACAACACAGGTTAGCCACAGGGAAATTTTAAGATTTCGCTCCAGGTTTCTCAGCTTATCTTCTGGGAGCTGAATTTTGGAATTTTTATTGAGTAACTGCGACGAGTATTTTACCAGTCGAGCTAACAAGAAAAAAATCAAGATCACTAGACTGACTTCAGCCAAGAGCAAGAATATATTCGCTATCATTTGTCAAACTAACTTTACTTAAATATTTATTTAAGCAGAAATATTGTTCCTTACTATAGCTTGTATTGATTTACTGATAATTTCTCTAGCAATCCCTTGCAGGAAAAATTAAAGAAAAATAATAATCTTAATTGAGTCTAAAGAATGTTGTTTCTAGATAGCGATCAATGGTATTGAGAGGTGTTGGGCTGTGGAGATATTCCGTTATCATTCCCCTTGCTACAGCAATAAATTCAGTGCCCGATGAAACTAGATTCACACCAAGCCATCAGACAACATCAGCAACTGTAAGTCTCAACCGATTCAAATAACCAAGACTACCATTTTATTCGACAGCTTCAGAGACTTGCAACTGCCCAGAAAGTCCCCAATAGCTTCTATCTTGGACTGAAAAAAAACTATTACCTGGCATGATAAAAAAAATCTAGTTGCGCCCGCAAATACTCTTCCTATTTGTGATTTTTTTAGGCTAACCTGTAAACGGTTTAGTTTTTGAGAGTGCGATATCAATGACGAGTGTTGTTTATAAATATCAACACACTGCTCACATATTAAGTGTTTAATTTACTCTCAAACTTAGGCAGGAATTGTATTTCAGCTTATGAGTAGCAAAAAACAGTCTCTAACTCGAAAAATTCATAAATCGCATTTTGAAAACGTTACATATATTAGGAACAGGTTTTATTTAGGGGAGGGAAGATAGAATGTTCAATTTTCCCTGTAAATCCAACTTTAAGTAGAAACCAAAAATCAATAATGGAGCACAATGGTCATGACTACCAATTCTAACGAGTACGAATACGATTACGATACTAACTTTGCACCTTTGGCAATGTTCAAAGCCTCAAATGTCATTCCGCCCTTGAAGCAAATAGCTGGTCGAGAGTGGGTAAAGCTGGTGGTGTGGAAATTTCTTATACTCATTGCCAATGAATACCTCAGTAAGGAATCACCTGCAACTAAACTGGTTCAAGACGTTATACATAAATTAGAGACCCACGGTAAGTTACATCCAGATATTCATACCATTAATAGTTTCAATGAAATTCTGGCTGAGCTGAAGCCCGCACTAAAAAAAATCAAAGACGATGAACTATTAAAGATTCTAGAGCTATTGGATAAAGTCAAAGATAAAATTCACCAACCAGAATTGATGGGCAAGGATTTCCTAGAATTGATGGGAAAGGATTTCCTAGAATTGGCGAGGCTGATCACAAATAAGCAAGAAAAACCAAGCAAGAATTCTTCCCCAAATTTAGAAGACTACAAAGAGCTTTTCAAAATCATTCCCTTACCTTCAATCAGCAAAACCTTTGAAGACGATTTACAGTTTGCAAATATGCGGGTTTCTGGTCCCAATCCACTGGTTATTGAACGAATGACCGAAAAAGACCCACAATTTCCTGTAACCGACGAACAATACAAATCGGCAATGGAAACCTCTGAGAGTCTTCAACAAGCCATAGATGATGGACGAGTGTACGTTGCTGATTATAAGATTTTTGAGGGCATTCTTCAAGGTAGTTACCCCAAAGAGCAAAAGTATATCTGTGCACCTCTAGCAATGTTTGCTGTCCCTGAAAAAGGTCACAAAAACTACCCCTATTTATGCCCTATTGCGATCCAATGCTTCCAACAGCCAGGACCAGAAAATCCCATCTTCACACCTCAAGATGATGATAACTGGCTGATTGCAAAAACAATCGTTCAAATAGCAGATGGTAACTTTCACGAGGCAATTAGTCACCTAGGACGTACCCATTTATTTATGGAACCCTTTGTTGTTGCTACCTATCGGACACTTCCTGAAAACAACCCTATCCGAAAGCTGCTGCAACCTCATTTCGAAGGAACCCTGTTTATTAACTGGGGTGCACAGCATGTTCTAATGGCTCGTAAGGGTCTTGTTGATCAACTACTCGTACCAGCAATCAATGCTTCTTGTGTGGCGGCGACACAAGGCGCCCAAAGCTATCTGTTCAATTTTTACAGTTCAATGCTTAAAAAGACCCTGGAAAGTCGGCATGTGGATGATAAAGAAAAACTCCCCTATTACCCCTATCGAGATGATGCTCTACAAGTGTGGGATGCTATTCAAAATTGGGTAGATAATTACGTCAAAATCTACTATAGAGATGACAGTGAAGTAAAAAATGACCAAGATTTACAAAATTGGGTAAATGAATTACTCTCCCATGAGGGTGGACGAGTCAAGAACATCAGTAAAGATGGCACAATCAGCACTGTAAGTTCTCTAGTTGAAGCCATCACAATGATTATCTTCACTGCTAGCGCCCAACACGCAGCAGTGAATTTTCCTCAGGGTAATATTATGACCTATACTCCTGCTATGCCGCTAGCTGGTTACACCCCAGCACCAACAAGGACTGAAGATCCCAATCCTGATAAATCTTTTCTCAACTTGCTTCCCTCTATAGAATCTGCTGAATCCCAGCTTAAATTAACCTATTTGTTAGGATCCGTTTACTATACAACACTGGGAGATTATGCTAGTGATTTTGCAGAAAATTCAAAGGTAAAACTAGCGCTAGAACAATTCCAAGCTAGCCTCAAAAAAATTGAAGAGGATATTGAGGAACGTAATAAGCTACATCCTGAGTTTGCCTACACATACCTGATGCCGACTAGAATACCTCAAAGTATTAACATCTAATCTGACATAATCCAGTTGCTGTATTCTATAAATACAGCGCTGGCTTCTTAGCAACTCCAGACATAACTTACAGTAGTTTTCAGTTGAGTAGACAAAAACATTAGAGTAGCTAAAATTGATTATTATTTGTGCTGCTTTACATACTGTGGTCTGTTCATGTGAAAATCTCTGTAAGTTATTGCTATCAATCCAGAAAAACAAACATTAATTATCTGCTTAACTCGAAATCAGTTTAAAGTACTAATTGGTTCGATAATCGCACCTAGTAAACAAAATCTGATTATTAAAAAAAATTTTGACTATTACAATTAACCTTACTAGTATTTTAGTAGGAATAACTTTTCTCGTTTGCTCCAACCATACAGCCATTGCTCACAACGTTAAAACCGATGCTGATGTGGGAGCAACTTTTCATATTGAACCCAATCATAATCCCCGCGCCCAGGAAGCAAACCAAGCTTGGTTTGCGCTGACAAGTAAGGGAGGAAAAATTATTCCCCTAGAGCAATGCAACTGTCAGTTAGCAGTTTATCCACAAGGGAGTAATTCATCAATTATTACCCCAACCTTAACAGCTATTTCCGTAGAACAATATCAGGATATTCCCAGCGCAGAAATTGTCTTTCCTCAGGCGGGAATTTATACTCTCGAAATTAGCGGTACTCCCCAATCAGGAGCAAATTTTCAACCTTTCAAGCTTAGCTACGATGTTACTGTTTCTCCTGGAAAAACTCCCCCAACCCCAGAAGTTGAAATAGTTAGTAAACCAGAGCAAACTTCTGAACGAGAGTGGTTACCCTATGCTGGTTTAGGAATGTTATTTATTGGTGGTGCTGCTGGTTTACTTCGCTTTCGGGGAAAGTAGGGATAAATTTTGGTAAGAAAACTTTAGTAAGTAGCTAGACAAGGAAATTATTTGACATAGCATAATTAATCCCTAGCAATGTGAAATATTGTCGAGTGAAAAACACTTTTGCTATTCAAAACGGTGTTTTTATTTTTGTTATCTGAATCCTCAAAAAAAATACGATATCTAAAGTTTAGTAACAAATTAGTTAGATAGTATTTCTCTGCTCTGATAAATGAGTGTGTGTGCAAGCTAAGTGGAAATTTAGCAAAAATAACACCTCAAAGCTAACAAAAAATGGAAATATTTAGCATGAGCAAAAAATTGTTATTTGATTAAACATGAAAAATCAATTTCTCATGATCGCCTTAATTCCTGTAGTTATTGGCGTTATTTTTGGCATTCTTTTTATCTTATTACTACAAATCTGGAACTATTACGCCAAACAATCGGTATAGATATGAGTAAAGTAGCGGGTTACTTTTCTGATAATTCAGTAGCTAATCAAAAAACTAAAAGTACTTTAAAAACATATAATACTAAATTAAGTTTGAATAATACCACTTCAGATAATGCATGAGCCAGAAAGATTTAAGCTCAAGAAAATAGCTTGCTGATA
>CAZWGS010000143.1:0-11297 GCA_964633315.1 uncultured bacterium
CTACCAAGCTGCGCTACGCCCCGATGCAGTATCCAATCATATCACATACTTTGGCTAAAACAACAATTATTGACACTGCCATCACTAAATTGAAGATTATAGTGGCAACTTTCTTGTGGAGGAGTGAACAATTTGTTCAGTGAAAGAATTAGCTGGTTAGTCGCCACCGCCACCACCGCCACCATCTCCGCCGCCTCCACCATCTCCGCCTCCGCCAAAGCCACCACCGCCGCCGTCACCACCATCTCCGCCTCCGCCAACGCCAACGCCACTAGATTTGAGACGAGGAATTACCTCGCTGTAATTTCCACAATAAGAGCAATTTTGGCATTCTTTTTTAAAGTATTTCATACCAGTTTTGTGACGTGTTGCTGGAATATGTTTTTCCAGAGTGAACTTACACTCATATTGATGACATTGAGGGCAACGTTGACTCTCAATAGCCTCAACAATAACTTTTCCTGTGCTAAAAATAATTACCAATAAAAACAATATCAGGAAACAAAATAGACCTAAAAAAAAGCCGATAACAGGCAAAATTTGACCTAAAAAGTTTCCGATTGGAGACAAAGTTTGACCTAAAAAGTTTCCGATTGGGGCAAAGGAATTTTTTTGCCAGTTAGGTTTAGCGATTTTGAGAACTTCTGACGGGAAAGTAATTTTTACTTCTAATTCTTGTTTCGGAGGCAGCGCCTGTTGAGCAACGAATTCAAATGTTTGTTTGTCTAATTGGCGAGCAGTTGCTGGAATCCCAAAACTTTCGTAGGAAAGTACTTTGTCTGCCACAGCATCAGGCAAATGAACAGTTACGGTAGCATTTTGAATAGGAGAGCTGCGCTCAGCAAAAATTGCTTTCCAATAAACTTGATTGGTATTACCACGTACTTGTAAGCCCCCAGAAACGCGATATTTGATGACAAAAGTATGAGCTTCTGGAGGGTTTAAATCATGTCGCCAACGAATCCAAAGTTGATTGTTTTTTCTTCCTGTTCGACTAAGAATTTTTCTTCCATTTTCTTCCACAGACACATCTGTAATGTTGTCTACTTTGTCTAAAGGAATATAACGATAGCGTTGCTTAGTATGAGCAGAATTGAAGACATATTTTTGAGTTTCCGTGACTAACATATCACCGTTATTTTGGACGTTGATATCAGCGTTAATAAACTCCCAGTAAAACGGCAGATTTTCTGTGTTTGCATGAACTGTTATAGCAGTAAAAGAAGCTATAACAGCAAGACAAACCATCAAAACACGTTTAAGCAATCTCCGGTATTTCATTATTTCTAACAGCTATTAGAATTTTGAGGCTTAATTTTGGCTATTAACTTATCTGCCTCACAGAATAAAAATGTTCCAGATATTAACAATCTGTTACAAACTAATGCCAAAATGTATCGCTGTACAGTTGTCTTTGCATCATTTTTCTGTTTACTATCTCTTCTCATGAGAGGCGATGGGTATGAAGAGATTTCGCGAAGTGAATTACTACCAGAGTTGGATTTATCGCTACTTGCTCAATATGTTCTCATGAGCGATCCGCTACAGGCTACATTAGGTTTTAGGGAAAGAATTCGAGAATTGGCGGATAGAAGGTGAAGATAAGGCTTCCTCGCACAAAAACCGCAACTTTTCTAGCTGCGGCTGGAAGAATCAAGTTAGTTTGTGTTATGGAGCTTGTCTTAATTGGATGTGAAATTATTGCTTTACGCTCCTACGGCTATCGTGCTATCTAAACTATCAAAAACATAATTACTCTTAAGCCAGTCTTCGCTTTTGTGTTCACTTACCGTCACTACTACCTTGTCTTTCAGCATTTCTACATCTTCCAAAGCTTCAGACGCATTTTGATAGCGATCACGGCAATCGTAGCACACCATTTTATCGAGAACTTTTGCTAGACCATAGCTCACATGAGGTGCTTGATTACGCCACATGACTTCTAAGGTGTCATTGTTTTTGGGCAAATCTTGACGTATGATACCAGTGAGAGCTTTAATTGCGATTATCCCCAAGGCATAAATATCGCTACATGGTTGAGGATAACCAGTTGCTTGTTCGCTAGGCATATACCCATGAGTTCCTACTGCAACCGTTGATGCTACTTTTCCTTGGAAATTGGTTGCTTGAGTGCTAACTTGTTTGACAGCACCGAAGTCAATCAGAACTATCTTGCCATCACAAGAACGTCTAATTAGGTTAGCAGGTTTAAGATCACGATGGATAGCTTGGTTTTTATGAACAAACTCTAATACTTGCAGGATGTCTTGTAAAAGCAAAATGACATCACTTTCATTCCATTGCTTACCCTGAATCAGTTCCTTGCTCAAAGGATGACCTTCTATGTACTCTTGCACTAAGTAAAATTCACCCTCTTCACGGAAGTAAGCGTACAGAGTCGGAATTTGCGGATGTTGTTTGCCAAGTTTGTCTAGGCATTTTGCTTCCCTATCAAATAGTTTTTCAGCAGTCGATAAAACTTCTGGACTAGAGTCTTGTGGTGATAGATGCTTCACTACAAGGGTAGGATTACTAGGCAAATCAAGATCTTTGGCTAAATAGGTTTTACCAAAACCGCCTTCATCAAGTTTTTTTACGAGGTGGTAGCGAGATTTCAGATTTTTGCCAATATGCATGATACTTTCACTCTTTCATTAAGGGATTAGATTTAACTGCTGCAAACTATGTAGGGCAAGGCTTTGCCCTTTACTAATTAGTGAGGCAGAACAGTTATGGAAAACATCATATACCTTAAACTATTAAGGGTCAAGTATTAAGGTTAATTTTTTATGGTGTAACTTTCGGCACGTATGAATTAGTTTATAATTTTATTGAGAAGTATATTATAAGCAAGCTGTTTTGACTGAAGTTGATAGCAGGCAATTGGGGATTGAAAATAAAGACTCATATCCAACAAGTGTGTAGTGTGATTCAGAAACCTTGATCTGTTAACTTTTCTTAAAACCTCGTTCACCTGTTTGAATATGGGTCGAGAAAACTCTTGATTACCCACTGTTTATTGAAGGAAGACAAAGCATCGTATGTCAAATAAAAAGCCAACCATCAATATTGCCAAGTTTCGCCAGAAAAAAGGTCTGACTCAACTGGAGTTGTCCCAATTGGTAGGGGTTAGAGAGTCCACTATTGCTAACTGGGAACATGGTAGAAGCGGATTTGATTGGTTTGAAAAATTAGCTAGGTTGTGTAAAACTCTTGAGTGTGATTTGGAAGATTTAATTGGGGATGTGGAGGTTGTTCAACCTGCACATCCAATAGACAAATGGCAAGGACGAGGGTGTAAGAGTAAAAAAACAAGTAAGGTTAAAACTGAAAAAACTGACTCAGTTTCTTCTTAAGTGTTGCGAAAATGAGCTTTTTCGGGGAGACATAGGCATTAATGAGAGTTTTAGTTTGTGAGGATGTTTTTGCTGATTTTGTAGATCCAGAGCCTAATCTAAATCAAGTTGCTGCAAGAGTATTCAATAAAATTAGCCAATCAGAGCAAATTGATGGCTATATCACCGCAGAGACAAGAGAACTAATTCTTCAGAGACAATCAGAGTGTTGGACTGAACAAGAAGCTGAAGAATTCATGCAGAAAATAGAGCAAACTACACCTGTCTTTCCAGCTTCAATAAGAGTATCTGATCTAAAAAATGAATATCAAGTACACCACAGATTTCTCATTGAGCGTCATGTTTTAGAGCCAAAAATCGCAAGCTTAACACCAGGAATTTTGGCTTTAGCAGTGGCAGAGTATTTTGATGTAATTGTTACTAGAAGATATCAAGAAGAATATAAATCTATTTGGGAACACATCAGAGAGAGCGAAAAGTTAACAAATGAACTGAGTATCTTGTCACCGCATGAATTCTCTCCACCAAATATTCTAGAGAAAATTCTTAGATTTATAAGCACACGCATAAGCATAAATAGAATTCGCTTGTTGTTGATATTCTTACTGTCAATTGTCTTAACTTTATTATTTGCTTTTATTTTTCATAAAATATTTGACAAAACAGCTCCCTTATACACAAAAATTTGTCCTCCAAGCTTTGAAGAAAGTATCAGCTTTGGCGACAAGATTCTTAAGCCAGACAACATGGAGGGCGAGGTATCATATCGTCAAGAATTATCTAGTGATGAATTATCAAAAGCAAGTGAGAATATTAAAGAGGGATGCAATACACTTATCCATGCCGAAAATAAGGAAGGTATACAGACATCAGTAGATAAATTTACTGATGCAAGTAGTCAATTACAATCATTGCGTGATACATATCCTACCAACGCTCAAATATTCACTTACCTGAATAATGCAAAACTCCTTTATAAGCACGCTCAAAAGGCTCTAGACTCTCCTCAAGAATATAGTAAAACAGATTTACCACATACAATTGCTGTTACTGTTCCTATCAATGTCAGAGATGGAGAACAAGAACTCATTGGTACTAGCAATCAGATTAACCTGGGAGTTGCTATAGCCCAGGAAAACTTTAATAATCAACCTAATAGTAGGGGTTTTCTTCTACTAATAGCTGATGATAAAGATGATGATACTGGAACACCCAACCAACCGACAAGACTGATTAAGGATATCGCAGAAAAAAAACCTGATATTGTAGGTGTTATTGGACACTACAAAAGTAGTGTAAGTAAATCTGTTATCCCCAAATACAATGAAAAGAAAATAATACTAATATCTGCCACTAGTACAGCAGTAGATTCTAGAATTAGACCCCCTGGAGTCAGCCCTGAAAACAACTATTTTTTCCGAGTTGTTTTTAGTGACGATAGAACAGCATCAGAAATGGTTAAATATCTCAAACAAGAAATTCAGCCACCAGATAAAGTAGCAATTGTCTACAAAGATGATGCTTATGGTCAATCTCTTAGTAATGAAATTCAGCAACGACTACATCAACCAGAATGGAATGTGGTTCTTGCAACTATGCAAGAGGAAGAATCTAAAATCACTAGTAAGATAAAAGATGCTAAAGCTGTTGTTCTAATTCCCAACGGTAATACAGAAAAGATTTATCGTCTAACTGGTGCGAGAGAAATTATAAATAAATCAGAAGCAGATTATGAGCAACCAATCTTTATTAGCGGAGATAGTATGTTCAACAGTGATGCTTTAGTAGATGGTAGAAAAGAAGGACACTGTGCAAAGGGACTAATTGTATTTGCTCCTGACTACCACTCAGATTTTCTGAAACATATTGAAGACAAGATTAATCAAAAAGGTAAACAAACTTGGAAAACTCAAAACTGGAGAATTGCCTACGCTCATGATGCAACTTTAGTACTACTTGAATTAGCGTCACAAGAAGAAGTATATAAACCAATACCAGATAGACTCTATAGTGAATTTGGTGGTCTTAAAAGTTATACGGGAGACATCTTTTTTGATGAAAATGGGGATCGAAGACTCTTGTCTCTTCCAGGAGGATCTCAGAATAACGTAGTAGGTCAGTTTAAGATTGTGAAAGAAAACAATCAGTGTAAGTTTGAGCGTGTTGAATTTTAATAGAGGTAGGTTGGGTTAGCATAAACGTAACCCAACTGAATCCTCGATAATGTTGGGTTTTGTCACCTCAATCCAAGCTACTACAGAAGAAGAGATATTTCAAAGTGATTTTCACTCAACCACACTCTTAACAGTTTCCTTCCTATTTCTCAACTCCAAATAAACCAACAACGCATTCACATCTGCTGGATTTACACCACCAATTCTAGATGCTTGACCAATAGTTAAGGGACGCACCTTAGTTAACTTTTCTCGCGATTCCATAGACAAGGTTTCAATCGCCATATAATCTAGTTCTGCTGGCAATTTTCGGCGTTCATGACGGGAAATTTGGTCGATTTGTAATTGCTGACGCTTGATATAACCGGAGTATTTTATATCAATTTCTGCACCTTCTTTTTCCTGCTGTTTTAATTCAGGATTTCCTAGTCCATAACCATCTAAATCCACATAATGGAACTTGGGACGACGCAATAATTCTGCGAGGGTAACGGAACCTTTTATTTTCTGGTTGGTATCGGCGACAATTTGCTTTCCAACTTCATCATGTTCCTTGACTCGCACTTCATGCAAACGCTCTTTTTCTGCTGCAATATTTGCTTGTTTATGTTGGAAAAGAGACCAGCGACGTTCGTCAATTAAACCAATTTCTCTTCCTAAAGGAGTGAGACGTTGGTCAGCATTATCAGATCGCAAAATTAAACGATATTCGGAACGAGAAGTCAACATCCGATAGGGTTCGCGTAAATCTTTAGTGCAAAGATCATCGATTAAAGTACCAATGTAGCTTTGTTCGCGGGGGAAAATAATCATTTCTTGATTTTTGACAAAACGCACCGCATTAATACCAGCAACAATACCCTGTGCTGCTGCTTCTTCGTATCCCGTGGTTCCGTTAATTTGTCCTGCGGAAAATAATCCTTCAATCTTCTTTGTCATCAGTGTGGGATAACACTGGGTTGCGGGTAAATAGTCGTATTCCACCGCATAGGCGGGACGCAACATGGTACAGTTTTCTAAACCAGGAAGAGTATGCAACATTTGTAGTTGCAAGTGTTCTGGTAATCCGGTAGAAAAGCCTTGAATATATAATTCAGGGATATCTCTTCCTTCTGGTTCAATAAATATTTGGTGGGATTGTTTATCGGCAAAGCGAACAATTTTATCTTCTATACTGGGACAGTAACGTGGTCCTTTGGAGTCGATAAAACCGCCATAAATAGGTGAAAGATGCAGATTATCTTTGATTAGTTGGTGTGTTTTGGCTGTGGTGCGGGTAAGATAGCAATTCATTTGTTCCCTTTCCACCCAAACTTCAGGGTCAAAACTAAACCAACGCACCTTTTCATCGGGTGGTTGTGGTTCCATTTTAGTGTAGTCTACGGAACGTTTATCCACTCTTGCTGGAGTTCCAGTTTTGAGTCTTCCTGTCTCAAATCCTAAGCTATTGAGAGTTTCGGTTAAACCCACCGCAGCGAATTCTCCAGCGCGTCCAGCCGACATGGATTTATCGCCAATCCAGATTTTACCACCGAGGAAGGTACCAGTGGTGAGAATGACGGCTTTTGCAGCAAAACAGGAACCAAAGTAGGTTTGAACACCTAAAACCTCTTCATTTTTCCCCAATACCAAATCCGTCGCCATACCTTCGCGGATCGCCAGATTAGGCTGATTTTCCACGATTTCCCGCATGATTTTAGCATATTCTCGCTTATCGGTTTGCGCCCGCAGAGCCCACACAGCAGGTCCTCTAGAGGAATTAAGGACGCGTTTTTGGAGATAGGTGCGATCCGCCATTTTACCAATTTCTCCTCCCAAAGCGTCCACCTCGTGGGTGAGTTGGGACTTCGCAGGCGCGCCAACCGCCGGATTACAGGGCTGCCAAGCGATTTTATCTAGGTTGAGGGTTAACATTAGTGTACGGCATCCCAGGCGCGCTGAGGCGAGTGCTGCTTCGCAACCGGAATGTCCAGCGCCAATTACAATAATGTCAAATTCGTCTTGGAAGTCTACGGGAGAGGTAATGGTCATGGTACGGATTTTGAGTGACTAGGTAGGGCTTGCCGAATAACTGCTCGAAAGTAGTCTCCATAAGGTTTGGTGTCCTCTTTTCTAGCCCAAGAGTGCAAGGGTTTTGATCGCTTGTGTCTGCTTTTCAGGTTTATGCCCTTGCACTTTTTGAGAAAATTATACAAGCCCTCGCACTCAATCTACTACTCTAGAAGCTCATGATTGGGTCTTGTCGGAGTTTAGATTTCCGGCTACGAATCATGCAGGTTGACGTATTCAGGCAACAGCCAAGATTGACAACTATATCTCTATGTTAGCTCTCTTGATGCAAAGCCCTACATAGCTTGGGTCTGGGCATCATGGCTGTATGCGATCAGGCCAGCTATTCATGCCCTCAATTGCCCGGTCAATATCCGCAACATTGTTATAGATGTGGGGACACAGGCGGAATGTTTCTGTCTCTGGCGTGCTGCCACCGCTCGAGCCTGCGATGTGATAGGATTCGTAGATATAATCATAGAGTGAAGTTGTCCCAACCTCGGAACTCCTCGGAGCTTCCACGCGAACTACACCACGACTGCGATTCTCATCAAGCGGTGTGACTAGAGTCCAGCCTGCATTCTGAAGCTGGGTTTTCAGGTATTGGGCCAGATATTGTACCCGTTGGTAAGGATCCTTTTCAGAATCCCCCAAGCCAATTTCACTCAACACATTCCACATTTCCTGCGTCCAAAACATGACGATTATATCCACATCATCCCGTTGACCCAGCATTTCGAAACGCAGTGAAAATGGGTTCATGATAGGAAAGTCTTGCCAATCACTGGGGACTTCGATTTTGTAGTTGTAAGCGAAAATACTCGGCTCAAAATTCGCTACCTTGTCTGCAGTCATGTAGAGAATGCCAGTTTGCTTCGGTCCCAAAAACCATTTATGCCCACTAGAGATGAAACTGTGACCGTATTGCAGATTGATGGCTGCTGCACCCCACTCCATCGTACCGTCTACATGGACGTGGCAGTTCCCCAGTTCGTTTGCCCTCGTCCAAATGCTCTGGCGGACAGAGTCCGGGATGCGAAAGCCAGACCCATTAGAGGTTTGGGAGTAAGACACGAAGCGTGTCCTCTCATCCATTTGACTGATGAATGCCGTCTCGATTTCTGCGTCTGTGGCGGTGGAGGGAAAATTGACTTCCCTGATTTCAAACAGGGATTCGTCGGGGGCTTCAGCAGTCCAACCCGCGCGCAATTGCCATGCAGTGAAGTTTGTGGGATGGTTTTCCGTCCACAACACCACGTTATCCCGTTCGCTGGGTATTGTCGTTTCCGTCCAATTGCGATAGCCGCAGTTGATGGCGTTGTTCCCTTCACTGGCGTTGCGGAGAATAGCCAAACGATCGTACTTGGGATCATCCGTGTCTGCTGGGACTCCTAGTCCGATTGCCAGCGCTTGGCGAGTGGCTTCAACTTGCTCGACGCGAATTCCTGACCCCATCCGAGTCTGTTGGGCCACATTGAGGTTGTATTCAGCCCGTAGCTGATTCATCGCATTGAGTAGCGGGGTGGGTTCAGGACAAAGGTTGGCCGCATTCATCGGAATGTACTGCTGCTGTGGGGACTCGCGGGCGAATCCGAACTCGTGTCGAAACTCTGTCCAATAGTCCTCAGCAGGAAGGTCAGCAATACTCCTGAGATACTCGAAAAATTCGTCAATTTCTGAGTTGATTGCTTCGTAGGCGGATCGGGAAAGGACGTTGCGATCGCGTAATTTTCCCAGCAGATGGTGTGACTTAGCGATGGCATCTGCGACAGTTTTGAGCTTGGTTTTTGGGGACATTGTTGATCCTTAATTATGTAAATGGGATGCTAAGAAAAGTGGGTAGGCAAGGCTTGCCCACCCGATGTGAGTTGTCTAGTTCTTTGCTACTGTGTTTGACACTCTCCATGCTGAAGCAACGGAGATTCTTAGTTCAACGAGTCCACTGAAACTAAATTCCTTGCGGTATCTAGCCTAGAGGTGGTTCTCTCCGTAAGCGTTTAACCCATTGCAGAGTTGGTTTGGGTATGCCCTGCCCTACCTGATAAGACTAAAAATTGTGTGTTTCTGGAGTGCTTGATGGTTGGAAATTTTACCTATACTAAATCTCTAGTACTCCAGTCCCATAAATCCAGTTTTCAAGGTTCGCTACTTGTTCAGAACACTGGGTATTTAAAGAGGTTAATTACCTAGTACCCTAAATTACCCTTAACTTTAAGGTAATCCTACCGGAGAATTGCTTAGTGTAAACAAATCTTTATAGCGCTGAAAATTGCTCCCTTGTTTTCCTCCTCCCTGGAGAATCTGTGTTATTTTAGGCTCCGTCAATAATAGCTCTCTTGTGTCACTCTGGGACAAACCTTGCAATTTATAATTTCTATAACTCTTGTCTATCAAGAGATATTCATCTTATTTCCTAATAACACAACAAAAATATGCTTGAATGGCTGATTAATTTTTAGGGTAAAGGTTGTAGAGATACCTTTCTTACAAATTAACCAAAGATGGCTAAATGCGATACTACTAAACAATCTGCACCATATCCGTATATTCCATCAACAACTCATCATAGGTGAGGCTGTCATTTTCTGTTTGTGGACTCCACAATAACTCAAAACGAATCAAATAATCCGAACTCAAAGCAGCTAATTTTTCCAAAGCTGCTTGCAGTTCTTCTGGAGAGTGAATCTTATCAAACAAAGGCTGATCATCAGTAGTTCCAGTAAGCAAAGTTACCACAATGTATGCTGCCATATCTTCTTCCGGCGCAGCAACTTCCTTTTGCTTCACTTTTCCATTAACGTTACTGAGGGTTTCAGCACTAAATTTACTTTGTTCTTGAATCGAAAACTTATTAAAAGCAGACTCTGCTTCATAAATATCAAGCGATTCTGAACTAGCTAACGCATGACTCCAATACTCAGAATTACGCATTAATAACAAGGCTGACTCACGCATCAATTCCATCAAACCTTCATTGCTGCTAGTATCAATATCTAAGCTCAATTGTGTCAGTTGCGATTGTATTTCCGGTGTATGGGAGTAGAGTGCTACCTGAAGCTTAGAAACCGTTACCTTATCATTATCCCTTTCTTTCACCGCAGGACTAAGAGCAGATTTTCTCTCGCGATTTAGAAGCGATTGGAGAATTGTAAAAATAGTTAAAAATAGCAGTACACTGAAAATAATTACCACTAAAAATATAACTAAAATAGCGCTTCCACTACTAGAACCGCCATCAACAAAACCTGGTATGACAATAACATTAACATCTCCAGAGTTGGGATTTCTGCGATATCGAGGAGAAGGACTAGTAATGGTGCTACGATTGCTATCATCATCGTAATCGTGGAGAGTTGGTGATTTTCTCAGGTTAGGGCTTGAAGAGTTATCTGGTGATGTATTTCTACTAGGACTTGAAGAGTTATCGGGTGTTTTTTTTGTGCTAGAACCAGAAGAACCTCTCTTAAAAGAACCACCACCACTACGTCCACCACTACTTCTAGCATAGGCTTGAGCACTAGTAAACTGAACCTCAGTTACCCGATTATCTGTAGTTAACCGCAAATCTACACCATTAATCAAAGCAACAGAGATAGCCGTCGCCAAAAAATACTTAAACTTAAATTTAGCAGCCATTGCTTATAGATGCTTAGTGCGTAAGTGGTTGACATCCTCCCCGCCCTAAAAGTGCGGGGATTCCAATCTATCCAAACAACGA
>CAZWGS010000144.1:0-11153 GCA_964633315.1 uncultured bacterium
AGGGATTCCCATATAGACTCTTATCTAGACATCGAAATGTCCCCGACAGAACGCCAACAGCACGATTATTCATGGCGAACTAAATTCGCCGAATCTCGCGCTCATTACTGGGCTGTTTGTTTAACGTTCACGGGCGCACCGACCGCAAACGGATCTCAATTCTATTTATTTTTTTTAGCTATGCTTTCAAGCTTTAACCTACTAGTCGCGTCACCATTACAATTTCTAGGGCGATATTTTCTCCGACGAGCTAAAGTTGGGGAGGCTAGTCCCTGTGATTTTCAGTTGCGCAGTAGCGCTATCTAGTATCTTACTACAGATGGTTCCACTCTCTGCGCACTCGCCTTGCCTGTAAATTCATCCCTCACGGGAGATGAGGGTCTTCTTTTGGAAGAAGATAAAAGAAAAAATGTACCTCATTGAGCAACAAACCACAGTCATTGCGTCAATAATACACAAATTTATCAGCTTTGGGCACCTCTGGCAGTTAACCAGTTACGATTTAGAAGTTGCCAACCTTCTCAATTGCCAACAATACCTGGCAAAAAGATAACCTTGACTGACAAAACGCCTAATTAGCCTTGGTGAATGGGGAGAATGAATTATCCTACTCAGAGGTTGTTTAACCGCATGAGGAGGTACAAAATGCCTACTGTCACGCTTAATTACTGATTCCGGTAGCTCTAAAGGGTCAATGATGTTATTTTCTAACTGATACCACAAAGAAGGTCTTACCCAACCTTTTGCAACCTCCTCCGCCAAAAATTGCTTCGCGATAAATTCTACCCTAATCGCCTCAAACAATTCCTGACACCACAACCAACCGAAGGTATTCTGTGTACTTAACCAAGGTTGACTTGGCATATCAGTGTAATGGGTTAAAGCAGTTTTCCCCGCCTCATAACGCTCCAATTCGTTCCAAAAGGTTGGTAAAACCTGATAAATATTGCTTGCAGGAGCCATTTTTAGCACTAATTGCTCATAAGTCCATTTTCCTGCTTCTAATTCTTGGATTAACTGCACCGCATCCCAGTTTAAGCGTTCACAGTTCAGTACCATAACACTAAATTGTGGTGCTCTTCCCGAGTTTAATGGTTCTGCAACCGCCAGTAAATCCGCACCGCCAAAATCCCATTCCCAAAGTTGTCGAATATCTTGGAATACCTGCATATCAGAATCAAGATAAATTGCTCTACCTTGGTAACCTTGGAGTTGAGGAATCGCAAACCTCTGGAAACTAAAGGGAGTGCGGGGACGATTGGTGGGGTTTCGGGGAACAGGGATTTTAATTTGAGCCTCAGCTACTGCTTGAAACAGAGGAATAACTCGCACTGCAAAAGATGTATGCTTGCGAATTGAGTACTCCAGTACCTTCAAAGCCAACATCTGCTCTTTTTGAGTGCCCACAAAAATAGTTATTGGTTGTTGCTTGTCAGTTGTTTGTGAATGGTTGATGCTTAAATTACTCCTCTGCTTACCCATCTTTTCCTGCTTCCCTGCTTAAAAAATTTTCCAGACGATTGAGAAAATGTAGGTTGGGTAAAACGAGAGTAAAACTCAACGAAAGTATGAGCAATTTTGGGTTTCCTAGCTCAACTACAACCTACACTCAAGGAATATTTTAATTGCAACCTAGGTTCCAGAAGATAGCGAGAGTGAAACCCAATGAAAGTATTATCAATATTGGGTTTCCTACTTCAACCACAACCTACATCAACTCACTCGTGATTTGCAGCACTGAGTAAGTGATTACAAATTTCCCTTACTGCTCCTCTGCCACCCGGCAAACTGGTAACATAGATAGCCTCAGCTTGATTTTGGGGTATGGCATCAGCCACAGTTAGAGGACAACCAATCGCCTGGAGAATTGGTAAATCATTAACATCATCACCAACATAGGCAACTTGCTCTAGAGAACAGTCCAACTTGTGGCACAATTCCCTCAGAACACTCAACTTATCCTCAATACCGACAAAGACGTTTTCAATACCTAACTTTTGGGCGCGATGGAGAGTCGCAGTGGAATTACTTGCGCTAATAATCGCCACTTCAACTCCTGCTGCCATGAGTAATTTTAACCCCATACCATCTTTGACATTAAATTTCTTTAACTCTTCGCCACTACTGGTGTAATAAAGTCCGCCATCAGTAAGCACACCGTCTACATCCAGCGCTAGGAGCTTAACTTGAGCAAAACGGGAGCGCAATTCGGTTTCGGAAATCTTACTCATGATAAAGATACAGGGGGAGCTACCTCTAAACCATTACGCACACTTAAAATTTGCTTAAGCACAGCCTCTAATTGAGCTAATGGCACCATATTAGGACCATCACTCAAAGCAACATCAGGATTTTCGTGAACTTCCATGAACAAAGCATCCACACCTACTGCCGCCGCAGCTCTAGCAAGGTAAGGTACAAAGTGGCGTTGTCCTCCCGATTTTTCTCCCTGTCCCCCTGGCATTTGTACACTGTGAGTAGCATCAAAGACCACAGGATAGCCCAATTCACGCATTTGAGGTAAAGAGCGAAAATCGACCATCAGCGTGTTGTAGCCAAAACTCGTACCGCGCTCAGTGAGGAGAATCTTATTAGTCCCCGCCGCTTCTAGCTTCTTCACCACGTGCTTCATATCCCAAGGAGCCAGAAATTGCCCTTTTTTCACATTAACAGCACAATTTGTCTGCGCCGCCGCCACCAGTAAATCGGTTTGGCGACACAAAAAAGCAGGAATTTGCAACACATCTACAACTTCCGCCACAGGTGCAGCTTGGTAGCTTTCGTGAATATCGGTGAGCACAGGTACCCCAATCTCATCCTTCACCCGTTGTAGAATAGCAAGTCCCTGGTCCATCGCTTGTCCACGAAAAGAGCTAATCGAAGTACGATTAGCCTTATCAAAGGAAGATTTAAAAATATAAGAAATATTAAGACGGTCGCAAACCTGTTTAATCTGCGCCGCCATCTTCAGAGTAAACTCTTCTGACTCAATGACACAAGGACCACTAATTAAAGCCAAAGGAGAGCCATCACCAATAGTTAGATTAGGTGTAATTTGCGTTTGGGGCATAATCTATAGAGAACTTAAAGATAATTAAATTTTCGTCAGTTAATAGATACACCTGATTTACCTAAATCTCAGGAATCTATCCTTGCTCTAAAGCAGCCATGCGCTTCCACCATAAATTTAAGGGATAATATACCGCAGGAGCCCACAGACTACTGAGAATCGCTGAAGCAAGGGCAAAACGCTGGTTGACTAACCAAATTTCTCCCAACTCCTTAATCCCCAGAATACCGTACTGTAAACCCATAATTGTTTCTGCGATTAATCCCATAGCAAAGACAATCATGGCAATGGAGATAAAATCTTCTTGAATATACCTTTGCTTTTGCAGACGAGCCGTAAAAATACCAATCAGGGTGAGGCTAATGGCGTGGGAAGGATGAGGAGCAGTCATACCGTCTTGAATCAAACCCAAAGCCAAACCTGCAATTGCACCTTGCAGTGGGCTGCGCTTCACACTCCAGGCTACCACCCAAATCAGCAACCACTGGGGACCAATACCCAATAACTCCATCCCTGGTAGGCGACTCAAGGACAACATAGCGCAAACAATCACTGAAGCAGCAATTACTAAGCAGTTGCAAGCTTGACGTAAATTCGGGGATAACTCTGAAACTTGGATCATTAATTCAATTGGTTACAGACTATTCCTTAGCTTTAAATGGGTGTATTGCTACCCACTCTAATTCAGCCACAGGAGCATTGAGTTTAATCGTTGCTTCTGGTGCAGGGCTTTTGTCCAGGTCAATTGCTTCCACTTTACCAACAGGTAAGCCAGGGGGAAACAATTGACTCACTGGCGAAGTCACCACCGCATCCCCTTCGCGTATATCGGGAATTTTTTCAAAAAACTGCACCGTAGACTTCTCTGCACTTTCTCCTTGCATAAAACCCATTTCCCGGCTGCGGCTGAGAGCAACACCCACTTTACTGGTAGGATCGCTAACTAGCAGAACACGGCTGCTGCTAGGAGTAGTACTCTGTATACGACCAATTAAACCGCCAGTACCCATCACAATATCTCCTGGCTTGATACCATCATTACTACCCCTTCCTAGGGTAATTTGTCCCCACCAATGAGCAGCGCTGCGACCAACCACTGGCGCCACAATTGCTTCTTGCTTCTGGCTCTCGACATAACCCAAGAGCGCTTGCAACTTCTGGTTTTGGCTTTCTACTTCAGCTAATTGTTGCTCTAGTTCCAGTACGCGAGCATCAGTTAACTTCTCCTCTAAATTTGAGCTGACCTCGAAAGGACGAGCAACCCAACGATATAGTTCTGAAATGATAGCACCTTGAGTCTGACGTACAAACCAGGCACTACTGAGAACTAATCCCACCACAAAAATTCTCGAACCGAAACGGTCCCACCAGCGACGTACTGTAAACATAAATTACTTGATGTGCTTTACTAGTTCCTCTTTCCTTGAATACTTACTTGACATCAGTCCAGGTTCTTCAGGGTAGCGCAATTTTATTGTTCCCCATCAACATCCTGAACCTATAAATTAGAGCACCCTTAATCCTATGGGCTACCCTTAGTACTACCGCTAAATACCCGCTCTAACTGCTTAAAGTTCTCGAGAACGCGCCCTGTACCTAAAACAACACAGCTCAAGGGGTCTGCTGCTACATGGGTGACAATCCCCGTTTCGTGGCTGATCAGGGTATCTAAACCTTTGAGCAATGCACCACCTCCTGCCAGCATAATACCTCGGTCTACAATATCGGCTGCTAATTCTGGTGGTGTTCTCTCCAGAGTACGTTTCACCGCATCCACAATTACTGAGAGAGGTTCGGACATACTGTCTCGAATTTCTGGTGCTTTAATTACTACGGTGCGGGGTAAACCCGATAGTAGATGCAATCCTCTCACTTCCATCAAGGGCTCATCGGAGGGGTCATCTTCCTCGTTTGGCGGATAAGCAGAGCCAATTTGAATCTTAATTTCTTCTGCTGTTCTCTCCCCAATCACCAGGTTGTGGACTTTTTTCATATACTGAATTATGGAATCGCTCAGTTCATCTCCAGCTACGCGTACTGACTCACTAATTACCGTACCTTGCAAGCTGAGGACAGCGACTTCTGTGGTTCCACCACCAATATCAATAATCATGTTACCTGTGGGTTCGGCCACTGGCAAACCCGCACCAATAGCAGCGGCGACTGGTTCATCGATTAAAAAGACATCACTCGCTCCTGCTTGGGAAGCAGCTTCCATGACAGCCCTGCGTTCCACTCCAGTCACACCACTAGGAATACCAATTACAATGCGCGGACGAACCAAAGGACTTCCCTCATTGACTCGCTGGATAAAATGCTTTAACATAATCTCCGCCGTATCAAAATCGGCGATGACACCATCGCGCAGGGGACGTAAAGCAATAACATTACCTGGGGTACGACCAAGCATTTTCTTGGCTTCTTCTCCCACAGCCAAAGGTACATTACGCTCTTGGTCCATGGCAACCACTGAAGGTTCCTGAAGTACAATACCCTTACCGGACACGTATACCAAAGTGTTGGCTGTGCCCAGGTCAATACCCATATCCCTGGAGAGGGAGAAGCGATTGAAAAAACCCACTTATATCTAAGCCCCTATAGTTGAGTGCGTCAAGCTTGTCATGGTTGTGTAACCGAGGTGGATTTTATTACGTTTTCTCGAATGCGTCTAGTCAAAAGGAACAAATTCAGTTAATATCTCGTTTCAGATCACAGCGCAAATACTTAATTCATGTTTAGTTGAAGCTCAAATTTTTAGTAGTTTGGGCTAAGCTAGATCTTAACTTAATCAATACTAAAGTACTAAAATATGAGTATTAATGTAGTAAACTTAGTGGGTCGAGCTGGTACAGACCCAAAAACCAGAATCTTTGATACCTCAGGTAAGGTACTTTGTACTTTTCCCATAGCAGTAGACCGTCGCAGTCGCAATCGAGATCAACCAGACTGGTTTAATCTAAAAATTTGGGGCAAAACCGCAGAAATCGCCACAGACTATGTGAAAAAAGGTAAACTAATTGGAATTCAAGGTTCTTTGGTAATTGAAACCTGGAAAGACCAAAATGGTAATAATCGTTCAAAACCAGTGATTTTAGTAGATCGATTGGAGTTGTTAGGTTCCAGGAGAGAAGATGAAGCCTATGCTAATAGTGGTCGTTATCCCTCTGGAGAAGGGGAATTTTAAGCAATAGATAATCGCCTGTTTACCTATTTAGTAACTCCTAGTAGTTAATTTGGAGCGTGACGGAGGCTTGTACTGTTTGTTCGCCACCCACTACAGGAGTAGTAGAATCACTAGAGGCTCTGATAGAAGCAGCTTCTGCAAAGGCTCGTGGTTGTGGAATTGGTGCACTTGCACCATTAACTTGGATGCTAACAATATCTTTGCGTCTGAGGTTGAGACTACCAAGGACAGCATCCGCTTGCTCTTGAGCATCTGTGGTGGCGAATTTGAGGGCTTGTTTTTGCGCCACCGCAATGGCACTATCAGTGGCGGTGAAGCTAATACCATCAATGCGAGTGGCTCCCTCTTTGACCGCTTGATCCATTACTTTACCAGCCTCACCGGTTTCAAGGCGAAAGCGAACATTATTAACACCAATATAACCATCCAGACGACGTTGATTATTACTGTAGTTGTAGTTGGGTTGGAGGCGAATTCCAGTGGTTTGGAGTTTTTCTACTTGCTGCGATTGTAAGAATTTCACCACAGACTCAGTTTTATTCGCTACCTGTTGTTGTACCTCTGCTGCTGTCTTACCACGCACCTCAACCCCCAAAGAGACTTGAGTTAGAGTAGTGGGAATTATTTCCCTACCTTGTCCAGTAACGGTTAAAGTTTTTAACATCCTCTCCTGAGCCTGGACAGGATGAATTTGGACTAAAGTAGTGGCACAGAAAATTGCCAAGATTAGAGCCGCTAAAATCTGTAAGCGCCAGCGTGAAAGAAACTGGTATTTCATGGTTGTTATTTATCCTTGTGCGCAAAACTATTACTTCAGTTTCTAATTTGTCACTACTAGTTCAGGAAATTGAGGAAGTTACTTTTTTGGTAACCAAATTTTATCTTTTCTTGATACTAAATAGGTATTTTTACCAAATCTGGTGAATTAATTGTGAGGTTTTCTCTTCTTGTGGGGAACACTGAAATTACTAAGTTAATGTGTAGTTCTAAAATGCCTAATCTACTCCAACCTCATTGTCCCACCAGGATGACGGAAGCCTTTATGAACTCTAAAGACATTTGCAATCGTTATGCAACTGGAGAGAGAGACTTTTCTAACCTGAACTTAAGTGAAACCAATCTCAGTGGTGCTAACCTCAATGACATTGACTTACACGGGACTAATTTGAGTGTGGCGAATCTCAGTGGGATTCATTTGATGAGGGCAAATCTGAACCACGCTAAACTTAATGTTGCCAGACTCAGCGGCGCTAATTTAGTACAAGCCCAACTCTATCAAGCGATTCTCAATGTTGCTAATTTGGCGATGGCTGACTTGCGCGAAGCACAAATGAGAGAAACTCTTTTATTTCGTGCTGAATTGATGCGTGCTGATCTCAGCAGAGCTAATTTGAAGCACGCTAATCTTAACAGTGCAGACTTAAGTAAAGCTACCCTCAGACAAACTAATTTAAGCTATAGCAACCTTACAGAAGCTAACCTGGAAGCTGCTTGTCTTACAGGAGCCATTCTAGAGCACTGTTGCCTTAATGGAGCTAATTTGAGCAGAATTAACATTAGTAGTGCTAATCTACGGCAAGCAGAACTCAAACAAGCTAATTTGCGCCTTGCTAACCTTAAGGGAGCAGATTTACGCCGTGTTAATTTGCGTTGGGCTGATTTGAGGGGAGCAGATTTGCGTT
The DNA here is from genome assembly GCA_964633315.1 of uncultured bacterium. GTDB lineage: Bacteria > Cyanobacteriota > Cyanobacteriia > Cyanobacteriales > CAWCAG01 > CAZWGS01. Next base: position 7,937 of record CAZWGS010000144.1, read on the forward strand.
GGGCTGATTTGAGTGGGGCAAAATTAAGTGGTGCTAACCTCCAAGGAGCAGACTTGAGTTATGCCAACTTAACTAACACCAGTTTAGTTCACACTGACCTCACCGAAGCTCGGTTAAACCATGTAGAGTGGTTGGGAGCGGATCTCACTGGTGCAACTTTAACAGGAGCTAAACTCTATGGTGTCTCACGCTTTGGTTTAAAAACTGCGGGTATGAAATGCGAGTGGGTTGATGTTTCTGTGGAAAGTAATCGCACCAAAGTTTATCAATTTGCGGTTGGGGAAATCAAAAAATTTTTTGCCCAAACTTTGCCCACAGTAGAGATTAGTATTGATGCGCCTCTTGATGTTAAGGCTAACTTATCCCTCGCTTGGATCTATCATCACCTCTCATCTCTCGATTCCCGGTTTCGGAAATTGCCCAATATTAAATCCGATTCTAGCCGTACTACCCTTAGTTTCGAAGTTACGAGCAATGAGGAATTATTGACAACTACTTATCTGAGCATTATCCCTTTCCAAGATGCAAAGATGACCCACAAAAATCTGATCTGGTTGCTACAGACTCTACGCTTTCAGGATTGGGAGAATATTAAACCAGGTCAAATTCAGGGAATGAAGATTCTTTGCACTAAGGTGTATCAAGCCATTGAAAAAGTAGCTAGTTTGAATCAAGACAAGTTGATTGCTTCATGTCACCAAAGTAGCTCTTTTTTCCATGCACCTACCCATACGGTGCTAATTAACTCTAGCAATCAAAACCTAGATCTTTTCGTCAATAGCGATTTCGGTAGAAGTGAGATGTATCGCTCCGATAGCATTGATTTGGAAACCAGAATCATGAGTAATAATCCCGAATCGCTGCTACCTTCTACCGAAGCAGTAGAGAACTTTGTTAAAACCTGCGATTTTCTAGAGAGAGCCAGTGTTTAGCATTAAAGTCGTTAAAATTAATATCAGATCAACTTCAAAGATCAAATTCTGCTATGGACATCACAGAACTCAAAAAAGAATTGGAGAGCTTGTCGAATCGCCTGGGTAAAACCCAGGACTATCTTTGACTTACCTGCTCTGAAGGCGAAAATTCAAGATTTAGAACAACTAGCAGCTCAACCGGAATTTTGGGATCAACAAAGTTCAGCCCAAAAAACGCTCCAGGAACTCAACGATGTAAAATCTGCTCTGGAGCAATATCATCAATGGCAAAGTTCTCTTGAAGATAGCCAAGCAATCGCACAATTACTCGAATTAGAGGAAGATCAAGGGCTTTTTGAAGAAGCTCAAAGCAGCATTGAGCAACTGAACCGTGAATTAGATCGCTGGGAGCTTCAGCAACTGTTATCTGCTCCCTACGACGCAGAAGGAGCGATTTTGACTATCAATGCTGGTGCAGGGGGAACAGATGCTCAGGATTGGGCGCAAATGCTGCTGAGGATGTATTCTCGTTGGGCGCAAATACAGGGTTATAAAACTAAATTAGTAGTTTCTGAAGGCGGTGAAGCGGGAATTAAGTCTGCTAGCCTGGAAATAGAAGGACGTTATGCCTATGGCTATCTTAAGGCTGAAAAAGGCACTCACCGTCTGGTTCGTATTTCCCCTTTTAATGCCAATGGTAAACGCCAAACGAGCTTTGCGGGAATAGAAGTTATGCCTGCTTTGGATGATTCGGCGATTAATCTGGAAATTCCCGAAAAAGATTTAGAAATAACTACTTCTCGCGCTGGTGGTAAAGGTGGACAAAATGTCAACAAGGTTGAAACCGCGGTACGCATTAGCCACATTCCCACAGGTATTGCTGTACGCTGTACTGAAGAGCGTTCCCAACTCCAAAATAAAGAAAGAGCTCTGGCTCTACTGAAGGCGAAACTGCTAGTTATTGCTCAGGAACAAAGAGCAAAGGAAATTGCAGAAATTCGAGGAGACATAGTAGAAGCAGCCTGGGGTCAACAAATTCGTAATTACGTGTTCCATCCCTATCAGATGGTCAAGGATTTGCGTACTAATGTGGAAACTAGTGCTGTTGACGATGTTCTCGATGGTAAGATAGACACCTTTATTGAAGCCTATCTACGCCAAGAAACTCAACTTGTTTAAGGGTTAAGAGGGCAGCAGATCGCAAAAAAGCTAGTATTGTTGAGTATTAGGGCTAAAACTCTCACTAGAGATTAATTATTAGTTACTTGCAGAGAATACAAGATTAGTGGATTGTAGTTGTATTCAATATAAATGTTGCACAACTGCGATCACAAATCTTCATAGTTGTCATACAATCACTCTCTGAGACTAGAAACTGAATTCTGAAACTAATGCTAGCTTTTCGTTATTTAATGGCTGTGAGTACGGGAGCAGTAATTACCCTTGGTTATTGCTTAGTAGCTTCATCACAAGAAACAAATAGTGTCACTGAGTCCAAAGGGGATAACTCTACTGCTATTGGCGAAGAAGTAACCGAAAAATCTTCTCCCCAAGAAATTACTGCACCAACTCCTGAGCAGGTTAATTCTATTACCATTGAAGAAACGGAAACTTTATCCCCACACAATTTAGCTTCACAACAGCAAACGGAAAGTGACAATTCTGTTCTCTTTTCTGCTTTTGTCTATGCAGCTAAACAAGTCGGTGATGAGGCTAGCTTTTCTCTATCTTCAAGTGTTGAAACCAATCTCAGTACTAGCGAGACTAAGCAATCTGATGCTAGTGAAGGTCTGATTACTGAATTTCAACCTCTCAGCAGTGAGGAAGTAGTAGCAACAGAAACCATTGCTGGCGACACTAGTAATATTGAGATTAAGGAAGCACAATTACAAACCACTGAAAATGTGGCAATTGCTAGCGAGGAATCTACACAAGTCGTTGAAACTAGTACCAGCGATACAGAAGAATTAGCACCAACCCAAACTAGCAATACTCAGGAAATAGTCAACGAGGAAGCACAAGCACAAACCACTGAAAATGTGGCAATTGCTAGCGAGGAATCTACACAAGTAATTGAGCGTAGTATTATTAATGCGCCTGATTTAGAAGATACACAAACTAACAATACTCAGGAAATAGCTAGTGAGGAAGTGCTAGAGGTTGAAGATACAGAAGCACAAACCATTGAAAATGTGGCGATCACTAGCGAGGAAAATACAGAAGTCATTGAAACTAGTGCTAGCCAAACAGAAGAATTAGCACCAACCCAAACTAATAATACTCAGGAAATAGCTAGTGAGGAA
>CAZWGS010000145.1:0-10715 GCA_964633315.1 uncultured bacterium
GTTGTTGCTGATAAGCTTGAAGATGCACGTATGTTCCTCAACAAAGCTGAGATGACTTTGAATGGCGCTAAACTTTTACCAAAAGAAATATTGCGAGGAATGCCTGTTAACAAAAAAGAGTTGAAAATTCTCAAACTTATTTGGCACAAATGCTGGAAAGACAAAAAGATTGCACAAGAAATGGGAATTAGTGAGAGAACTGTACAGAATCATGTCAGAAACATAAAAGATAAATTAAATATTTACAATATCTACGGGGAAGATGCTAGTGAGCGCGTCGCTTTATGCAGGGAAGCTGTTCGGCTTCGGTTAGTTTGATTGTTAGTTGCTTAAAGGGTGCTATAAAGAGAAAATCTCAAGATCGTCTTTCCCAACTTCTAACAATAAGTTAGGAAACACGAGCATACTGAGGATAAAGCTAAAACCTTACGTCAAGCGATGCTGCACGAGATTTAGCTCAAAATACCTCTCTCATATGGTACTAGAACCAGTAAATCACTTTGGTTTCTTGATGGGCTGTGAGAGCATTTCTGTGGCTGAAGTGGGTACATCTAACTCTAGGTCGTCATATACCCTTTTCCCTACCTGACCCAACATCGACAGCGCTGAAACTGCTCCCCTCACTTGCTCTGGTTTTACCTCTAGATATTTTTGTAGTTGCTCTAGATTACGATGCCCTGATACCTGTTGTATTACCCTTAATGGTATCCGGGCATTACTCATTTGCGTTAGGGCTGTTCGGCGAAAACTGTGGGTACTTACACCCTCTAAACCGAGCTTTTGACAAGCAACCCTGAGTATCCTAGCTGCTGAATCTGGATTAATATGTCCATGACCATGACGACCTGTGAATAAAAACCAGGTTCTCGGTGTGGGGTAATAGTCTGCTAGTAGTAATCGCAATTCTTCAATCACGGGAATGGTGCGGGTGGCGAGTTTCCCTTTGGTGTTACCTTTACGAATAATCAGGTCTGTGCGAACACTGCCTTTAAAGTTGTAGACATCGGCGGTTCTGAGGGTGCAACATTCTCTGATGCGGCAAGCTGTATAAAGACAAATGCCAAACAAGGCGCGGTCACGCCTGTTGGTTAATCCTTGGCTAAATAGTAGTTGTATTTCCTCTGGGGTCAAGATTTTTGCCTGCCCGTGGCGATCTATTTTCATTACACCAACACCCTTGGTCTTGCAGATGAAAGTATTGCTTGTTGGTATGGTGTGTCTAGTCTCTAGTTATGGTTTTTTACCACTATTCCACGGCAAATCCTGTATAGGGGCGCTTATAAGGAGCATGGTAGGCTAAAACAATATCTTCGGGAGGCACACCCCACTCGACTAATTCATTTGCTACCCCTATTTCTGTCCCATCATGTTGTATCCAAATTTTGTGATTTTTGAGGTCAATTTGCAGAACACATCCTCTTAAACGTCGATTTCCGTGCCAACCTACATTCATTAATTGATAATGGTCTCCTTCTTGGTCGAAGATTTTTTGCACTTCTATATCGCCATATTTTGGTTGATATTCACCATACTTATTTACTAGTTTTTTGACTAATTCTCGATATTTAACTAGTTTTTCCATTGCTTAATCACCTCTTGATTAAAATCATAAACTATTAGTTTTATTTGATTCTTTGACACTGCTTTTTGAGTGAACAATAAAGTAAAAAAAGTTTCGTAAATATCTTCACTAATCGCTAAGTATAGTTCTCTTTCCGGTTCTAACTCTTCTAAGAGTAGACGGTAATTCAAAAACTGCCCTAATGCTCCATGAAATTCAGTTATTAAGGAAGGGCGATTAAAACTTTTGATTTCTACAGCTATTTTTTGTTGGTCTTTTTGAGCTGCAATTAATTTCTCAGCACCTAAATCAACAAACATATCCACCCCACCATATTCAAGATAGAGAGGGTCATCTGTAATTTTCCAACCTTCTTTGATTAGGGCTTTTTTAACTGTCTCATGAAAAATATCTTTAGCTGGCATGGAATAATGTTTGATAATTTACTTGAGAGAAGATCCGTGAACTACCCAGTGCTAAAAGTAAGGGACTTGTTGTGGATCTTTTTATAATGACCTGGTTCCAGGTGGTATCATTTTCTTTCGATACCTAACTTCACCATATGCTCCTGCTAGAGCATCGCTAACATCTGCATTTAAAGGTGTTGCTGTTCCATCAAAGTTATGCAAAGCGTTAATAATTTTCTCATTCCAATCACCCACCAAAAGTGAAATACTCCCATTTTTAGCCTCTGTAGCTACTGGAATCGCACGAGTTAGTTTATCCCCTTTGGGTTTAATAGCGCGTCCTTTTAGTCCTAATTTAGATAGCTCAGATTTCAAATAAACTGCCAGTCTCTGTCCAGCCGAGCCTCCTTCTAATTCCCAGCACTGCTCTACTCCAACACCATCCTTTTCTGCGATGGTTAGTAACAACTGGTTAGCTGGTGATGGGTCTAATTGTTGCGCCTCCACATCTATAATTATGTACTCATTTTCAAATCGCGCCATCAATAAACCTACGGTGAAATAAGCATCTTTGTTGCGTTCTTTGGCTGTGGTTGCAAAGTCCCAAAATCGCACCTTTTGGTGATATCTGTCGTGAGGTTCTTCTCTAAACCAAAACCAATCACGATGATAAATACTACCACCACCAAAACTGATATCCCAATTACCTCGTAGCAATCGCTCAACGTCTACTGGGTGAAGTGATTCCAGTTCTGTGAGGTATTCCGGGTTAACTTCTAGTAACGCCGGATTATCGTGTACTGTGGATGGAATAAAAGTAAAACTTTTAGGTCTACTACCAGGAAATCGCTCGATTAATTCTTCTTTGGTATCTGCCCAGTAACGTTTTTCTCCCCGTTTGACAAACCACCGCAGTACTCCAGAGCGTTCTGGAATTGGATAACCATCATCACCAATCCACCAGTCTACCCACTCTCTTAACCAGCTATTCGCATCAGGGTTACAAGTCCATCTCATTTGAGGTTTGATATCTGTGGTTGAGCGCATCCGAGACTGTAAATACTCAACTTGAGAAGCTTCAAACAAAGTCACCTCATCTAGTGAACATCTACCTAATTGAGAACCTTGCCAGCGATACATATCTTTCTCATGCTGCATGGCTGCAAAGGTTACAGTAGCTCCACTAGGAAAAGTCCACCGCATCTCTGATTTATTAGCCAAACCTCCCAACAATGGATACAACTTAAAAGATTCTGACCATAATCCCCCAGGAGCTTTTAATTCGGGAAATGTCCGCCGGAAAATAACCGCCTCATAACCAGAATTACCAATAAATTGAGACTGTACTGCATCAAGTAAGATAGCTTGGGATTTACCCCCTCCAGCACCTCCGCCACCTAGTACTATATCTGCTTGCGATTCAAGAAATTCTAATTGCTTTGCTTGAGGCTCTGGCAGATTTGACACTTGCAATTCTTGAACCTGAGCTTGTTTTAGTTTCTTTTGTTTCTCAAGTTGGGAGATACGTCTAGATAAATTACTCCTCATTAGCCATTTCTTCTAAAGCTTTTACTCTGTCCTCCAAATCTAGGGATATAGCTATTCCTGCAATATCTACCAGAAATTTACCCGCTCTCATGCGATTTGTAGTTGTTTCATCATCATTTTCTAAGACATGACGAAAGTAGGCTGTAGCTTTATTCACATCATTAACAGCCTGTTGTATTCCTTCACGATAAATATCACGTACAAAAATTTTTACTTGTTGATTAAATTCAGGTATTTTTTGTTTCCATTTGTCAATGGTTTTCTCATTCACTGAAACTAATTGTGCTGTTTGGTCTATACTGAAGCCTCGCGCTAAATACAGTGCTGCTTTGTATTGTTTAGGTGTCAATTCCACGATTTGAACTACCTGCTCCATAAAACTTATTATTAACCCAACCTAAAAGCACCCATCTTTAGAGGGCAGATGAAGGTAAGTAAGCACTGTTAAATCAAAGTGAGAACTTCTGTAATTTTCCCACGACCGCGATTGTGATGGTAACCAAGTTCATGAAATTGGTTATAATCTTTTACTTGCAATCTCCCTTCGTCAGAATCAAGATAAGCTTGAATCGCCTGTGTTCTAGTGTTGGTAAGCGATTTTAATGTCGAAATATTAATCGCCCACATTTGGCTTTTATCTTTACCTTCATTTAGTAGTTTTATTGCAGCTACAGCTCGTCTAAGCTTCTCAGTAGCTGTATATGGCGCGTTACTACCGAATAATTGTTCATCACTTAGTTGACTAAAATCAGGTTTTTTCTTCTCAGTGCTTGAAGTTTCTACGGCAACTTCTACTATTCGCTCTTCAACTTTTATTACTTCCTTGACTAGTTCCCCATTCTCAAACTGTTTACCAATTTTAGCTAGTCTAATTAGTTCTTCCACTCGACTTGCTAAGTCCGCATAAGTTAAAAATTCTTGGTCATCAAAAACTTCCTTAGAATGTTTAGTAATTCTCAATCTAGCATTTGTAATCATCTGCTTACTCTCACTCATTTGTTCATTAACTCGCTCTAGCCAAACTCCACGAGTTAAAGGCTTTCCTTCACTGTCTGTAATTTGGTAGTCTTCGTAGCTGGTTGCTGTAGAATCGCTTGTGTGTCCTAGGCGTTCAGTAATAAATTGATTGGTTGATTGCTTGTAAGGACAGAAAAGATAAATCGCAATCGCAGCATAGCTTGCACGCAAATTTTTAGCTGATAAAATCTCCTCACCATAGGGAGGATTAATTAAGGGTGAAAAATGCTCAACTACTTTACTATTAATCGTGCTATTGCGTCCGCTATCGATTTTTGCAAGAGTCTTTTTCCGCAGTTGCTTAATTTCAGGCATTCTTTGCAATCTTAGGTGACCATCAACAACTTTGGCAGACTCTACTAGCGTAAAAGTTGGATAAGTCCCTGTCTGTTCTTTAGCTTTGAGCTGCCCTGAGAAATAAACCTCAAATTGCCCTTTTTGTGTAAATTCGGCTGTTTTTAATATTTCAGATGGTCGTCTACCAGTAGCGGCGATTAATCCTACTGTTAGCTCTAGGTAATCTCTTGATTCGATTAATTTTTCAATGGCGTTTTGATACTCGTCCACACAATTTATCGATTGCAGATTTCGCCGTTGCTCTTGCTTTTTCTGTTGAGTTGGCTGCAAGCGTTGTTTGTGAAAGTCACTAGGCAAGTTCATGTACAACAGGGATAAATGTTGTTGAATCACACCTGTCTTAGTCTGCTGGGGATATGAGTTTGATTCAGTTAACTCTAATTCCTTGTGTTCAATTTTCCATGACTGCCAAGTTTCAATAGCTTTGCGAATTTGACTTACATAGTTAGCTACACTATTACGCCAGGAATTCTCATCTAAGGGTTTTTTAGACTGCTTGGCGCGTTCTTTTGATTTGGCTTGACATTGCTCGATTAAGTCTTCTTTGGACTGTTTGCAATACTTTTCTAGTGAGTCCTTGTCTTGAAATGAGTCTAATTTGGCTAGGAATTCACTGCACCATTGTTGTACCCATTTTGTCCGAATCGTTTTCTTAGTAAATCTTTGTGTACTCGACATTGTGGCGATTTGAGCTTTACTCTTCTATAGTAAATTAACTTTACTCACTGTGTCAAGGTTAGCGAGTAAAGTTATCGTTAAGTCAGAAAAAAAGTGCTTGTGGCTAACGATTCTCACCTGAGCTTGATAGCTTTTGGCGATTTTTTCTACTTTCCAATTTAGTTTGGTTCATACACCAACACCCTTGGTCTAATGATGAAAGTACTGCTTGTTGGTATGGTGTGTCTAGTCTCTAGTTATGGTTTATGACCACAGCTTCCATTATTAGAGAATGTTTATCGCTCTTGAACTACAAACAGGAGAAGGTTTTTTGTTTTTAACCACCTTCTAAGAATGATGAAATTACCCAACGGCGCACAAGCACAAATTTCAATGGATAAACTCATTGGTTACTGCTTGAACCCCAATCACCCCACTGGTAAGCATAAAGCTAGAGTCTTTGCTTCTGCTTTAGCTATCACTACTGAAAATGCTGATGATTTACTGGCTCTCATCCAAATCGCAGCAGTTGAAGGTGAAGTTGTTCAACAAAGTACTACTGAGTTTGGCGAGCTGTTTAAAGTCGATTGGATTATTCCTGATACCGCTAACATTAAACTACGAACTATCTGGGAAGTTACCCCTAATCAACCTCACCCTCGTTTAATCTCTGCTTTTATCACATGAGTCAATTGCAACTGTTAGATACGGTTACTAATCTCCAGCCTATTCCTAGCGAACGCCTCACCTTAATCGAAGATGTATATACTCCCATTGACTATTTACCCCAAGGACAAGTGGGTACTATCGTAGAAGTTTATGACCACAACCAAGAAGTTCACTATTTAGTTGAATTTGCTGATACCCAGGGTTGTGAGTATGCTATGGCTACTTTGAAAACTCAAGAGCTTTTAGTACTTCACTACGAATTAAGTCTTGTTTAAAAACAAGTAACACAATTAACTCATCCCCCGGCTAAAGGACGGAAGATTTCGTGTTGTTTGTTGTTAGTTGTTGGTTGTTTTTTAAACCACAAATAACAAATAACAAATAACAAATAACAAATAACAAAGCGACGGACGGCTATCCCTCCCATATTTAAAAAATGGGCTTTCCGTCGCTTTCGGTAAAATAATACCCAACTTTTTTACTACTTATTATTAATTATCTGAAGATATTCAGCCCTGGCTTGCTTGTATTTCTTGCTACTTCCTGGTTTAACTTTCCACACCTGTTGAATAATCGCGCCCTGGCTTAAACCCTCCTTTCTTAGCCTCAAAACCTCCTCTTTCACCCTCAAAATCCCGTTGGCGAAATTAGAAACGGAATCGATACAAATGTCACCTGGCTTGGCTTCTGAGCGTTTCTTGTCCCGTTGATCATGCGAAACGGTTTCGTCGGCTAGAAACACGTTGACCTCTACTAGTGGTGGCTGCTTATTTCTGATTCTGTCATATCCATCATGGGTTGGATGTAGCATCGGTGAGTCATCACTAGCTCCTGTAACCACTGCTCTATACTTACCTTTTAATTCAGATAAATATTCACTTAATACTGCATTTTTAGTACTAGAAAATCTATCAGCTTCTCGGTTCAAATAAACTCCTATAAAGTTGCTCCGATGCCCTGAATTCATCTTAAGACTAGTACAGTTCCAAGATTGATTAAGGATGATTGGACAGAGATTAAATTTCCTTCCAGCAGTGCCGAGAATACGGGTTAATGAGGTTATCCTCAGAATAATTTTATTAATCTCCTTAGCCTCTAATTCCTGCTCAACTAGATAGAATTTAAGCTCATCTAACATCTCCTCAAATTCGTCGAAAAAGAGGATTAGTGGGTAACACTCACCACCGTTTTTGCGGCGATCATACTCTCTGCTAATCCAATCAAACTTAGCCAAGATTTCAGGCAGTCTGACTACTGGGCTTAGTCCTACACTTTGCCAAATCGCCTGGTTTTTAACTCCGTGAATGTCTATCGCTAAACCCTTAACCTGCTCACCAGAGAACTTTCTGACAAACTCAAGAGCGATTACCATTGCTGTGGAGGTTTTACCACTCCCAGAGTTACCAGCAACTAGAAAACCTAACCCCAACTCAAACAGGCTTTTAATCGTCGGTAGTGAGGCTAGGTAGGCTGCTTTTTTAGCTCTATCTGCTCGGCTTTTTCCTGGGCGATTGCTTCGAGTTCAGAGGTTTTCTTAGAACCAGGCTTATAGGTTATCTGAATCGCACTACCCAACTGGTTAACTTCAATTCCACCATCATTAACCACATTCTCAATTACTGGGACTAGTTTGGATTTCTCTTGAAGAAATTTAACTAACTGCTCTTGGTTACGTGGATACAAGATAAAGACAAATTGGTATTTGTGGGGGGCATTGTCACAATGAAGTCGTTGGGGAATCTCTCGGTTGGCATCCAAAATTATGCCTAGCTGGTGTAGGGCAAACTGGATATTTTGACAAAGTAAACTAGCTGTTGCCGCGCGGTCTACTGGGAGGATAGGGCTATTACTGCGAATGTACATATTCTGCCAGTAGTTTGCTTTCTCCTCTGCTTTGTCTACCATCGCCTGAGCTTTGGCTAGTAATTCTTGGCGCTCTTTGTCTATCTGTTGCTGGGCTTGCTCTAGGGTGCGATTAAATTCTTGCTGACGGGTGATGGCATCTTGGTTAATTTTCTGTTTTTCCAGCTCTAACTCGCTCTTCACAGTCTTTTGCTGATTTTTCAGAGCTGCAAATTCTCGGTCTAATTTGCCTGGGCGATAGCGATAGAGTATGCGTACTCCTGCTAGGCTCCCAGATGCTAAAACGCCCACTTTGATTAGCTTCACGTCCCAACGCTGGAGTACTGGGGACAAGAATGCTGGGAGGAATAGCATGGTTACGCCAGCGCCGAGGATAGTCCCCCAGATTAAGCTCTCTGCCTTTTCAGTAATCGCTATTTGTTTCATAGTTACACCCCTAGATAAACAAACCTAATAAGCTGCCAATAATGCCCCCTAGAAGGCTAAATCTGGCAAAGCCTGGGACTTTATGTATAAACAGCCAATGACCGATTGTGGCTCGAATTACTGCGGCTAGAACACACAGCAAAATTATGGTGAGAGCTGTGGGTGAAATTGTAAGGGCTATTTTAGATACTGCTGCCAAGAGTCCTGAAACGGTAAACAGAGTTAAAAACTGGGCTGAGCGATAGAGAAAACTAAAATTGTCCATCATAAAATCTCCTTGCTATTTCCACCAAATTGACTTTATTCAACGCATGACATAAAAGGCTGCCAAACAACGGCTCTCGGTACATACAGTTGGGATAGAGACTATTAAAGTAACTTCTCAAGGAATCGTAAAATTGGTCAAAATTCTCGGCTTTTTGCTTTAATTTCTGAATTTCCCACTTGCAATTCTTCTGCGTGAGAAAATAGAAAGCTGTTTCTGTAAATTCGTTCATGAATTTATGGGAGCCTCAAAGACTCCCAAGTAGTTTATTTGTCCTAATCAATACTAGGAAGTGCTTGAGGTGCTACTCCTGAAAGTGCCATTTTATGGCGGTTTGACTCCATCAACTGAGCCAAGTTAATAGAACCAGCTTCAAGTTTGAGTCTGTACTCTGATTGCTTGAGGGAGCGCTCTGCGGTGATGAAACTCAAGTTGTCTTGCATCGCTCCGAGTTTCACCATCTCTTGCTGATTAGTAACCTCAGTTTGGTTGAGTTGCAGTTGAGTTGTGTCTATCTCTAATTCGGTGATACTGGTCTTTATTTGTTGGATAGTTAGCTGATTTCGGACTTGAGATAGCTTTTCACTCTCAATTGTTACCTTTACCTCCTCTTGCTGAGCTTTTAGTTCTATTTGCGCCTCTTTAGCTGCATTTATTCGAGATTGGGACATTGCTTAATCCTCTTTTTTAACTGCTAGGAATGTGTAGCTGAACCCTCCTACTACCAGCATTAGTGCGATTGCCAGAATCAAGATGATGGAATCACTCATACTGAATGTTGCTTCTATATCTGGAGGTGTTAATCGAGTCTCAATCGCTTGTGATATTTCACTTACAAGTCCTTTAAGCTCTTGCTGTGGTTGCGATTCAACAGGTTTAGCTACTTCTAAAGTTACAGGGGGTTTACTGTCGCCTTGTGTTGTTGCAGGTACAAAGCACGCGTGAAGAGTGGGGGTAAATGTGGTTGCACCTATGGCTGCGATACTTGCGGCAAATACTTTATTCATCTACTCTCGTTAACCCCGCTACGATATGCTTCATGCTTGATATGAAGTTCGTGTAATTCCTGTTCTAGTTGCTGGGATTGACTGGCAAATTGTTCCCATTTGGTTACGCCAAAGGTTGCGATTATTGCCAACAGCACTAATGTTGTGATGTCTATTGGTTTCATAGGTTAAAATCCTTAGTGATTGTCTAGTAAAAGCTATATCTACGCAGACATAGCTCAATCATGAGAGCCAGTCGGGACGGGAATCTTTGACTGGCTTTATCATTTAGCCAAGATGACAAGCTAGGTAAATCATTCCTGATACGATTAGTGATGTTGTTACCACTTGAAATGTCCAGAAGAAGATACTAGTAACGGTTAAATATTCTGAAAGTTCTCAGACAAATAATTGCTATTGAAAGAATGTCTTGGATGACTGTTTCAAGAGTTTTTACCTGTGATTCTGACTCGCCAATACAGTAATCTATTTCGTCTTGGTGAAGTTCTAAGACTATTTTTACACTCCCCTTTTTACTAGTCATAATTCTTCACCACTGAGCTGTTGCTACTGCGTAAGAATAAGGCGATTTGGCTGCCTCAATTGCTAATCTGTCGTTTATTACACTCATCATTTGGTCTAGTTCAGCCATTGCTTGATTGTGTCGTCTAGTATTAGTGATTGTTTCTCGCTGTACTGTAGCTATATCGCTCTTATCTGCTTTACAATCTAGCCACTTAATAATTTTCTTGATTACTTGTCGCATTTGTTCATTCTCTCCTTCTAAAGCTGTTAGTCGTGCGATTAAGGCTTGTTTCTCTTCTGGTGATACGGTAGCCTCTGTCATCCTCATCACCTCACTAATTTTTTTACCCAGCTAGCTGATGCTTTACTTAGAGATTCTTTGACATCTGTGACATCTGGGGCTATATAGTTCCCCATAGATTCAATCGCTTGTT
>CAZWGS010000146.1:0-10553 GCA_964633315.1 uncultured bacterium
GTGAAATTTTTGACCCTTGGTTTCAACCTTGGACTGGCGGCGGTCACCACTTTGCATTCATCAATCAGCCAAGGGCAGCAGAAACGAATTATTATATGTTTTGGAAAGCTGTGAGACCGTTACTGGCAGAAGATGCGGGCGCGTTAGAACAGTTCGACCAAGTAGGCCGTGGCTTTACAGAAGCTATGCAAAAACAAGTCCAAAAAATGTGGGCGTCCAAACTTGGCTTGAGTGAATTTAACCCAGAGCTATTTAAGAAATTAATGCAGTTAATGACCCACTCAGATGTGGATTACACCATTTTCTTCCGCGAGTTATCCCATATACCAGACAATATCTCACCATTGAAAAAGAGCTTCTATGGTAAAACCCCGCAACAATTTGATGAGCAATGGCAAACTTGGCTAAAAAGCTGGCGCGGCCTTATTAATGACGGCAATTTGGCTGAGATATCCACAAATATGAAACAGACGAACCCAAAATACACATGGCGAGAATGGTTGGTTGTCCCTGCATATCAACAAGCCATGCAGGGTGATTATACCTTAGTCAAAGAGTTGCAAGAAGTACTGAGCTATCCATATGATGAGCAATCACAAGAGGTAGAAGATAAATACTATCGTCTAAGACCTAGCGCGTTTTCTGACGTTGGTGGGGTGTCGTATTATAGTTGTTCATCTTGATTTTGAATAAAAACTGAAAAATTGGAATTAGGTTTGTTGAGCTGGTCACGGCTAACAGGCTCTATGCTGTTAAACTAAGCCGGACAGTCACCCATATAAATTGTCGACTTGATGATATTTAATTCCTGGAACTTGACCCATAACATACCAAGTAGAATTTTCTGGCATAGTTTGCGGATCCCTAGTCAGTTTCCAGCAGGATAACTGACCTTTTTTGCCAAAAATTACCTCTCTATGTAGCGATTTTCTTGATTTCCATCGCTAAAATTGCGTTGAAAGTAGCGCCACTTATTACACCTAACCTTTTGTCATTTTTATTTTTTTTGAGTATTATATGTTTTTCTAGATTTATCTATAAATTGTAAATCTTCTGGGGAAGCTTCGGTGTCGAGGGTAAAGTTACTACTCATAAGTTAGTTTTCCCAATTGATAATTAGCATCACCAACGCTAACTAGAGTTGCACTACGCCCTTGCTCTACAGTGTAAATTAATTTAATTTCGAGATAACTACTGGGTTGATAGGGTAAACGTTGCGCCCATTCAATCGCTGTAATTCCGGGTTCTACTTCTATTGCTTCCCAATAATTTTCTGGTGCTATTGCTGCTACTTCTTCTGGTTGCAGACGGTATAAATCTAGATGATAGAGAGGGATTCTACCTTCGCTGTATTCGTTAATCAAGGTGAAAGTGGGACTAACAACTGGTTCTTCGATACCTAATCCTGCACTAATACCTTGCACTAGAGTGGTTTTCCCTGCACCCAAATCACCCTCTAGCAAAATAACACTTCCTGGTGGTAAAGTTTGACCTAGTTTCCAGCCTAGCTGGTGGGTTGCTTGGGCGTTAGGGAGGGTGATTTGGTGTTGAGTCATGGGCTTAAAAAGGAGTGGTAATAATCGAGAAGTAAATTCCTTGCTCCTGGAGAGTACGATCTGTAGAATTAACATCAACCCAAGGAATACCCCACTCTAAACGAGCAGTTAATTTATCACTTACTTGTAAGCGTAAACCAATACCACCTGCACCTAGCTGACGGGGATCTGGGTTCCCACCAAAAAAGTTCCAGCCTTGTCCGTAGTCGATGAAAGGGGTAAAGTGCATTATTGTGTCCCACTCTGGAATGCGTAGAATTGGTAATCGCGCTTCTGCGGAGACTAAGAAACCGTTATCTGTAAGTAGTAAGTCTTGACGATAGCCGCGCACACTGTCCAGTCCCCCAATGCGAAATTGTTCTAGGGGAGGTAGGGAGTCGTTGGCTAGTTGTAAGTCGCTACGCAATAAAATTAGGGTATCTGGGGCTAATAAACGCACCAGTTGTCCTTGGAAACGCCAACTAAAAAATTCGCTGTCGGGAATTTCTCCTTCGTTGCTGGTAGCATCAAAGAGGTCTAAACCAAAGCTAAACTGGGAACGTGCTGCAAGTACCTGACTTTCACTGCGATTGAGCCATTCTTGGAAGAAGCGGAGGGCGGATATTCTGGTATTTCCATCATCATCTGCACCAGCGGAGAGAGGAAAGGGAATACCTAAAATGGAGGTTTCGCTTTCTTGACGCGAAGCTGTTAAACCAACGACAAATTCTCTGGTTGGTGTTTGCACTAGTGGTTGACGATATGTAAGCTCGTAGTAGCGCGATTCGGAGTCGATATCTAGTTCGTCGAAGGGGTCTTCTATGACTTCGCTGGCGGTGGTACCATAGGCGAGACGGATGGTGCCGTTGCGAGGGTTGATGGGAATGGTGTAACTAACATCGAAGGTGTCGCTACCGTCGGTGTTGCTGTAGTCAAAGCTAATGCTGTCGCCTATACCGAATAAATTGGCTTCGGTTAAACCTGCACCACGTCTAAAACTTCCCACACTGGGAGAGCGACTATTGTTGAAAAATGCTCGCAAATCGAAGGTTTCGGCGGTGGTTACTGTCACATCTAGAATACTGAAACCAGGGCGAGGGCTAGCGGAAAGTTCACTGGAGATATTATCGATTAGAGGATCTAGACGCAGTAGTTGTAGTGCTTCTACTAGTTTGTTGATGTTGAGGGGCGCTTTAGTGGCGATGTCGAGGCGACTACCTACATAATCAGAGCTTAGTCTGCCATCTATGGTAACGTTTATTGCTTCCACTCCTCCCTCTAGCACTTCAATAATAACCACACCATCATCTAATTCTTGGGGTGGAATGAAGGCTCCGGAGTTGATGTAACCGTTATCTTGGTATAGTTGGGTAACAGCGGAACGTGCTTGCAATAATTCGGCAAAAGATAGAGGGCGATTGGTAAAGGCTGCGGTAATCGCTTCTAATTCTGCTTGGGAAAAAACACTACTCCCACGCACCTCAAAACGTTCCACAGTAATAGTTCCTGGAACATCACTAGGTGGTAAATCTGGGCCTTCAGGAGTTGGAGAAATGGGTGGAATTAATTGATCTGGAGGTGGGAGAGGTGCAGGATCTATCTCTGGTTGGGGTTCGAGGGATGGAGGTTCAGGTGTTGGAGTAAATTGAGCAAATTCTACACTATTTTCACTGGGTAGTAGGGGAATTGATAATTCGAAACAGGGGTTTTTCTCTGTTTCCTGTTGCGGAAGTGGAGAGAGTTGGGGAGAGTATTTAGCAACAAGTTTATTTTGCCAAGCTAGATAATCAGAATCTGGTTTCGGTAGAGGAATTGTGTTGCAATTACCAGAGGGTAAAGCGGTGGTTTTGCTATCTGGAGTAGTGTTAAATTTTGGGTTTAGTAAGGTACTATGATCAATTTTGCTTTTGCTTAGTTTTTCAAAGCGCAAGGGACTAATTACGCTGCTGTCTGTTAATGTTTGTGCTTTGGTTTGACTCCAAGCTGATTCGGGAATCACATAATTCCCTAAAAGAATACAACTTATTGATAAAGGTAAAGTATAGGGGCTGATGGATAGTTTATGAACCATAGCAAAAAGAAAATATTAACTGCTAACCTTCGGCACTCTAGCCAAATGGTTAACCGTAAAGATTATATGACTATTGGCACTTTTCACCTAGTCTAAAATTTGCTGAATGGTTAAAAATTCTCTCAGAGGATATCACAGAAGTTCCCATCAATACTTTCTGGCTACTCAAACTTAAGGAAATAGTGGGACTTATACCCTAATTATTTAGGTACCAAAGAATGTTTTTAAGTACCTATAACTACTTTTGAGATATTCTCTCAGCTTAAATTTGCAGAATCAAATAAGCACTGTAAATAGCACTCAAAACCGCTAAACCAGTCACCCAAATCGGATAACCAGCATAGAGGGTTTTACCTCCTTCGAGACGCAAACTATCCACATCAATCCAAGTTGTGCCACCTCGACGCAACCATCCTTTAACGGTTACTCGTTGCTGAATGAAATCCTGGAAACTGGATTTTTGAGGGATTAAATTACCTAATAGCCCCCACTGAGAGTAAAAATGGAGCTTAATCGCACCCGTATCTGTTTCCAATATTAAATCCTGCGCCCAGCCATTACTCATTCCCTGACGACCAAGAAGTGTACCAGTTAAACGCACACCTTCGCTATCGGGGGGAAGATAATCGCGATTACTCAATAAATCCTGGATTCTTGGTTCCTCACGTTTTGGTGCTATTTTGACATCGGGAAAATAGCCGTTAATCCAGATAATAATACTAAGGCTGAATGCCCCTAAAATGCAAGCTTGGATAAAAGGTATTGCTCTACCATTATGTAGCCAAATCAGCCACCAGACACTAATGCTACCACTGAGCCAATCGCTGAGCATACCAATGCACCAAAGTACAGTTCTAGCCATGCTACCAAACAGAATACCAGAGAGGACGGCGCTTTGCAAAATAGGCAAGGCACGGTAACTTTTAAGTGCTTTACGCAACTTTGCCAGATTACCACGAGCAGGTGGATTGAGGGGAGGTAAATCCAGTTCTGGTTGCAGTTTCCAGAAGTAGGCGTAGCGACATAGCAAAAACAAACGTTCCCCCATTAAAGGATGGGAATTAGTTAATTTGAGCCAATGACGGTAGGGATTGAGACAATCCCAACTTAGTACTGTTTCTAGGGGAGTATAGTCTGGTACACTACCCAAACTAATCGCCTGTTTAAATCCTACAGGCATGAGGACATCAAAACCTTCGAGTAACCAACTAGTTTGGCGATTTTGCTTAATATTATGTGCCATACCAATGGCGATTTTCAGCAGCGCGCGACACAAAGCATTAGGATCGCCTGTAACTTCTGCTGCTATGCGATCGCCATAGTAAACTCTCGTGCGCGAAAGCCACAGCCAGGGAAAACGCAATAACCAATAGCAACCATAAAATAGAGCGGAAAAAATCGTGCTAGTGGCTAAAATCAAGGGTGGAATATCTTGCCAAATCCAAGGATGGATGTACTTTGGTGGTTTGGGAAAGCGCTGTTGCAGATACTCATAGAAGTTTTCACCACGCACTGCAATTTGCCAGTAGAGAGTATATGCTAACTGTAGCCAGGCTGTGGCTGCTGACATTAAAACAAAGTGCCACTGGGAAATGTAAGCTAGCTGAGTAAGGCAAATTGTAGCTAATTCCCCATCCTCCAATTGCTCAATTAAACCCTCACTAATGACAAGACGAGCGGTGCGCGGTAAATTACCATAGGTCATCGCTACAGGCGCATTGGTAGGTAAAATTTCTAAAGTCGGTAGCGGTAATTTATACTGGCGACAATAGCTTTGAATCGCCTTAGCCGTTTCTGGACATCGATTAGCTAATTTAGCTAGTCGGAAACTTTCTAAGCCATAAAATTGCTTTAACAGCCACCCTAGAAGCCAGGGAGAAGCAATCAAGAGTATTAAACATAGGCATACCATCACCCAACCAGAATCGCGATAAAAAAGCTGAATCGGTACAAACTGGGGTAGCCAAACCAGAAAACTATTGACAGCCCCCATCACAAAATTCACCACCCCACGCAGCAACCAGACAAAAGCCACCACACTCAACAGTTGCACCAGCAATAACTGTCTTAGTTTAAATTTTTTAAACCTCTGCCAACTTTTCGCCCTTTCCCCATTGCGCCACACTCTCCCAGGGGTAAAAACCGAAGCTTTAACCGATGCTTGCTGATTAACAACCACAGGAAGCCCAGAAGAAGGTTTTTGCGGTAACTTACTGTAGCGTCGCTGCAAATCGCTTAAAGCTTTACTCGCCCAAACTTGCTCTTGAGGTAACTGACACAAACTCTCACACAAGGCGATCGCTTTCTCCAGTTTACCGCCCTTAGAGTAGGCAACCACCAAAGCCTTCTGGGCGCGAGAAACAATTTCCTCATCTATTTCTATCTCACACACTCCTTCCAAATGTGCGATCGCCCGGTTATAATCTCCCTCATTAAGCGCTGCTTCACCTACAGCCAGAGAAGGTTCACCAATAGATGCCATAGATAGATACTACCCCACTCTACATCCTCCCAAGATAGCTTTATATTTGTTGGTTGTTGGTTATTTGTTGTTGGTTGTTGGTTATTGGTTGTTGGTTGATTGCTGATTGTGGATCGGATAATAGATTGGCTGTATTTAGGTAATTGGGTTCATTTTGAGGCTCAACTATGGATCAAACTTATTACTTATTACTTATTACTTATTACTTATTACTTCCCCTGCTTCCCCTGCTTCCCCTGCTTCCCCAGCCTCCCCAACTTCCCAATCTCCCTAGAAATTTTGCATAAATTTTGAATCACATCAAAACTACTTAGGAAAACAGAGTACAAAATAGGTAGATAGTAAATTAGGCATAATCAATTAATAATTACCCATGACCAAATCTTTCCGTAGTGCTGTTCAGGCTAAGGATTTCTTAATTACGGCTGAAGTAACACCTCCTAAAGGAGGAAATCCCCAAAGAATGCTGGAGATGGCAAAAACCTTGAAAGGTCGCGTCCATGCAGTTAATGTTACAGATGGGAGTAGAGCAGTACTACGGATGTCTTCTTTGGCAGCATCGGTTGTTTTACTGCAAAATGGCATTGAACCCATCTGTCAAATGGCTTGTCGAGATCGCAACTCCATTGCTTTGCAAGCAGATTTAATGGGTGCTCATGCTCTAGGAATTAATAATATACTTGCCTTAACTGGCGATCCTGTCAAGGCAGGCGATCATAAGGAAGCTAGAGGTGTATTTGAAGTTGAATCCATACGACTTCTCAAACTAATTGATAAACTTAACCAAGGCTTAGACGCCAACAATAAAACTTTACCCGATGCAGCAACAGATCTATTTGTCGGCGCTGCGGTAGATCCACAACTAAAAAGTTGGTCTGGTCTGCAAAAACGCTTTGAACGTAAACTAGAAGCAGGAGCGCAATTCTTCCAAAGTCAGTTAATTACCGATTTTGAACGTCTCGATAAATTTATGAGCCAAATTGCAGCTACTACAGACAAACCAATCTTAGCAGGCATCTTTCTTCTCAAATCAGCTAAAAATGCCGCTTTTATCAATCGCTGTGTGCCAGGAGTAAATATCCCCCAAGATATTATTGATCGCTTAGCAGCCTCCCCGGAACCCCTCCAGGAAGGAATCAAAATTGCAGCGGAACAAGTTAAATTAGCTCAACAAGTCTGTCACGGTGTACATATGATGGCAGTAAAGCGGGAAGAATTAATTCCCCAAATTCTGGATTTAGCAGAAATATCAATTGAGTAATTATTCTGAGTAAGGTCGGTTTAGATCTATGCTTGATTGTGTAATCATTTGAAGGTATTTTAACTTTGGTTTTGCGCAATCCTGTGCCCACAGTTGATATCATTATCGAACTAGTGGATCAACCCCACCGACCAATTATACTCATTGAACGCTCTAATCCTCCCTATGGCTGGGCGATACCTGGTGGCTTTGTAGATTATGGCGAATCAGTCGAAACGGCTGCGCGACGTGAAGCGAAGGAGGAAATTAGTTTAGAGGTAGAGTTAGTAGAACAGTTTTACGTCTATTCTGACCCTAAACGCGATCCTCGTCAGCATACTCTTAGCGTGGTTTTTATCGCCACAGCAAAAGGGGAACCAAAAGCGGATGACGATGCAAAGGAGGTTGGTATTTTCCACTCCTGGAATCAACCCACCAAACTTTGCTTCGATCACCAGCAAATTCTTGAAGATTATTGGCAATATCGATACTACGGAATTTTGCCCCATTTAAATTAAAAGGGGTCTTTTTTTACCTCTGGAGTGACTGACAAGTTGGCTAGAAAACTAAGTTAGGTCAACAGCTTAGGCGTTACTCTAATATTGTCGACTCTGAGTGACGACACTATTTAAGGACAAACACTTAATGACAAAAAAAATTATTGAAACGAATTTAGCACCAGCACCTGTGGGACCTTATAATCAGGCAATTGCAGCCCAAGGTACAATGATTTTTGTTGCTGGTCAAATTCCTCTAGATCCCAGTACTGGAGATATTGTAGGTACTGGAGATATTGCTGTGCAAACTGAACAAGTGATGGCTAATCTTGAAGCTATTCTCCAGGAAGCAGGTGCTAATTGGGAACATGTAGTTAAAACCAGTGTCTTCCTCAAGGATTTAAAAAATTTTGCTGCGATGAATGACATCTATAGTAAATATTTTGATCCTAGCACTGCCCCTGCCCGCGCTTGTGTCGAAGTTTCTCGTCTTCCTAAAGATGTTTTAGTGGAAATTGAATGTATTGCAGTAGTCTAATTTCCCTATTCAAAACACTGTTTTTTTATCCTAAACAGGCTATTGTTGCTGCTGTTAAATTAAATTTATTTTGCTAAAAATATGTCTTAAGTAGGTTGCAATTATCGAAAGGTTAACTTTAATTAATCCATCCATGCATTGGTTGGAGGTATCCTGAAATAATAGATGCCATCAGGCACTGCTTGATATAGCAATACGCATTTAGGTTAGTAAATTGCTAAAAGCTTAAAAACTTTTGATAGTAGAACTGTTAACTTTTGCCTGTTCCCTAGGGCGTAGCGCCATGATGTTCAAGTTTAGCCTACCACTAAACTAAGCCTTGGTATTTTTTATGGGACTTTAGCTAAGGGCTTTCTTTTTCTATGTTAGATGGAGAAATAATTACACAAGAGTCAATTTCACGACCCAAGCCCGGGTAACCCATTGAAGTGGAACCTAAGTTAGCTTCTAGAAGTAGCTTACTGATTTTATTTTACGGGTCACTGAGTCTGAAGCTACTATTTAATAATCACTTCTAAACGATAATTCACATTACCCCTCATACCACCAATAATTAGTTTATAGTCTCCTGTTGCTGGTAAAACTCCTTGCCAACTAAAAGATTCCTGAAGTAAGACTTCACCATCAGGGTCAGAAAAATCAAAAACAGCATTGTTTTCAGTAGAAGTGATTTCTACTTTCATGATTTGTCCTTCCCTCGCACCTAAAAGATAGATATTTCTGTTACCTCTAGCTAAAGCATCTTCAATGACAGCGGAAGTCGTACCTGGTTCAAATTGAATGCGGCGTGTGTCATTTTTTTGAACCAGAATTGGTATCAATCCGTTTTCTGTTGCTGGTTCTAAAACTTGATTTCTAGTATGCTGGAAAGCTCCCATCAAAAAAGTTAGAACTATTGATGTAGCTATTGTTACTAGTGTACGGTTAAAAGCTGTCTTTTTGGACTGTTGACACTGCTGCATTGCTACTTCCCTGTTTTCTATTTTGGATTTAATTTAAAGTTGTTACCTATAACTTTTCCTTCTTAACCTTCATAATCGCTATCAATTTCGATTGCTAAGGTATCCTCATCAATTCGTACATAAAGTACATTAGGACGACAACAAACTTGACAATCTTCGATGTAGGATTGCTGCATACCTGCACTTAAATCAATAAACGTAGTATTAGTTTCGCCGCAAAAGGCGCAGACATATTCAGCCGTTGTTTCCATAATCCGGGTTTACTAGATTTTCCTTATTTGCAGCAGGGAAGTATTTTTTTGCTTCCTGTAAGTGCTTAATTAAAGTGGGTTGAGATAGCGCTCCTTGAAGATGATTCCAAGGCAAAATTTGATTAGTTTGCCAATTTTGATGTACATAGAAATCTAGGCTTGGCAATTTACCTCTTAGCTGTTTAAAAGCTCTTTTATAACTACCGACAGAATCTCCATAATTCCGGGTAAGTTCTAAAAGTTGAGATAGGCGACGATCTCCACGAGAAATTAAAGCTTGAATCACTGACCAATTGTAACTTTCTGGCCTGAAATCAATTCCCTGGGAACCTAGTTTTTTCTGTAGTAGTTTTAACTTTTTTTGACTATCTTTATTCACTCCAAACCATTGGAAAGGAGTATGTGATTTGGGGACAAAGGTAGAACAGCCCAAAGTTAGACGCAAACCAGGAGCAGATTTTCTCACCTGTTGCATCATCGATATAGTCGCTTCAATATCGCTATCTTCTTCTCCAGGGAGACCAACCATACCGTAAAATTTAAGTGCTTTTAAACCACCTTTTTTCGCATTTACTGCCGCTTGAATAATCTCCTGATTACTCAGTTTTTTATTAATAATTTGGCGTAGCCTTTCTGAACCACTTTCCACTGCAATTGTTAGAGAACGAGTATCTCGCTGCGCTAAAGTTTGTGCTAGTTTTTCGGTTACAGTATTGGTACGAACTGAAGCAATACTGAGGCGAACATCTTCATATTTAGATTGTCCTAAGTAATCGAGCAAACTTTCAAATTCTGGATGTTGAGTTACCGATGCGCCAAGTAACCCCAAGCGATTGGTAACTTGTAATCCTTTGTCTATTGCTGGAATTAAAGAATTCTCTAAACTAGCAGTACGAAAAGGTAAGGTAAGATAGCTAGCCAGACAAAAACGACACATTTCTGGACAACTACGTACCACTTCTACCATGTAAATATTT
>CAZWGS010000147.1:0-10041 GCA_964633315.1 uncultured bacterium
AAAGTCAGACAGGATTTGCCAATCATGATTCCTACAGTAATTGAAAGCTCTGGTCGTGGTGAACGCGCTTTTGATATTTATTCACGTTTACTGCGCGAGCGTATTGTATTTTTAGGACAGCAGGTAACTGACGAGATTGCGAATTTGGTCGTGGCTCAGTTACTATATCTGGAATCGGAAGATCCAGAAAAAGATATTTATCTCTACATCAACTCTCCCGGTGGTTCCGTATCCGCAGGTTTGGGTATGTTTGATGCGATGAATCAAGTTCGCCCCGATGTGTGTACAATTTGTTTAGGATTAGCTGCTAGTATGGGTGCTTTTTTACTCAGTGCAGGAGCACCCGGTAAACGCATGAGTCTACCCCACTCTAGAATTATGATTCACCAGCCTTTAGGTGGGGCTCAAGGACAAGCTACAGATATTGAAATCCAGGCGAAGGAAATTTTATATCTGAAACAACTACTCAATGGACACCTTGCAAGCCATACAGGTCAACCTTTAGAGAAAATTGAGGAAGATACAGAAAGGGACTTTTTCATGTCTCCTCAGGAAGCCAAGGAATACGGCATAATCGATCAAGTCATTAATCGTCGTCCTTCTGCAAGCAATCCTCCCACAGATTAGTCCAAATTCAACCGGGATGTGAAACTTTATTGATGTTTTATCGCTGTAAGGATCAAGATAGAGCAGAATTAATTGCATGTGATAACAAACAAGTTTTAGATCCAGGAGTAACTAAATGGAACATGAGCTAATTCTGCAAATTGAAGCTACTATTTTGGTTCTCCTTTTAGTAGCCTCTATTGGTGCAGTTGCCTTTAAACGCATCAATTTCCCTTATACAGTAGGCTTGGCAATTGTCGGTATGCTCTTGGGTTTTGCTGCAATTCATTTTGATCCTCTAGAGCCACTCCAAACTCTCAATCTATCACACGAATTAATTCTCTTTATCTTTCTACCACCATTAGTCTTTGAGTCTGCTTTAAATCTCGATAGTCGCTTACTATTACACAATCTGACTCCAGTAATGGTGTTAGCAGCACCCGGTTTACTAATTTCCACCGGAATTGTGGCGCTACTTTTAGCTTGGCTAACACCCCTATCTTTGCCAGAGGCGCTACTATTTGGTAGTTTAATTTCCGCTACTGATCCTGTGGCGGTAATCGCTTTATTCAAGGAATTAGGGGTTCCCCAACGCCTGATGATTTTGGTGGAAGGGGAAAGTTTATTTAATGATGCCACAGCAATTGTTACCTTTAATATTGTCCTTGGTGCAATTGCTTCTGGTGTTTTTAGTGCAGCAACTTTAGGACAAGGTATTATCGGTTTCTTTAGTTCCTTTATTGGTGGTATTTTAGTTGGTGGAATTCTTGGCTATCTGATGGGTTATGCGATTAGTTTAGTCCAAGGTAATCCCCTAGTATTAGCAACTATTTCCGCTGTGGTTGCCTATGGCTCTTTTATTATTGCAGAACACAACTTCCATGTCTCCGGTGTCATTGCGGTTGTTAGTGCAGGTATGGTAGTAGGTTGGTTACGCTGTAATCGCTTGCATCCTGAACAAAGAACCTATCTCCACGAATTCTGGGAATATGCAGCTTTTCTCGCCAATAGTCTCATTTTCCTCCTGGTAGGTATCACTACCGCCAGTTTTATTGTGGATTTAAGCACCAGTGAACCAATTTTTCTCTCTTTACTATTGGCAGTGATTACTGTTGTAATTGCTAGAGCAGTGGTTGTTTTTAGTTTAGTTCCTCTGGTTAATCTTTGCTCTCCCATAGAAAAAATTGACCGTAACTATCAAATCATTGGCTTTTGGGGCGGTTTGCGCGGTGCGGTATCCTTAGCCTTAGCCCTAAGTCTCGATCCAGATTTGGTGAATCGCGATCTCATTATCGCCCTCACTTTGGGTGTTGCTTTGTTTACACTACTAGTTCCTGGCATTAGTATGGCAAAAGTAATCAAAGCACTAAAATTAGATCAACCCTCCATTTTTGACCGTATTGGACAAGCACAGGCTCTAATTGAAGCAAAACGCAAAGCAATGGTAGAGGTTAAGGAATTAGAAGCCATTGATTCGTGTTCCCAGGAAGTAATAGATTCCTATCAAGCCAAATATAAATCCTCTTTGCAAGCAGCAGAACGAAAATTATCTCAACTGTGGGAAGATTGCAGCCTCTCTCAACCGAGGGTACGTCAGATTTTCTGGTTACAGGCTTTATCTATTGAAAAGCAACGTTATCGCGATCTTTACGACCAAGGATTCATCTCAGCACCGATTTTATCCCAATTGATGACCATGATGCATTTTAAACGGGATGCAGTGCTAGAAGAAAGAATTCCACCTCAGATTCACGAAGTCGTCTTTTGGGAAGCGACTTGGGAACGTGCAATTGCACGCATCTTTAAACCAATTTTGTCCAATAGCAACTGGCTCAAACAAAGACGTAATCGTGCTTTTGGCTCTCGCTACAGCTACTATAACGCTATTGCCCATGTCAGTGAGCAAGTAGCCCTTGATCTCAAGCAGTTAGCAGAAGATTGTGGTGTGGAAGCGGTAATTGAGGAGGAAAGTGCCAGGGAATATGAGAAAATTGCCAAAGAAGCAACAGAGCGATTAGACATCTTAAAAGAACAATCTCCTGAGTGGGTTGAAGCAATTCAGAACCAGGCTACAAAAAGAACTGCAATTCTAGCTGAACAAGAAGCAATAGAAAGTTTAGTTGCAGAAGGTGCGATTAGTGAAGCAGCAGCAGAAAAGGTACGTGAAATGATTGGTACCTAAATATCTTAGAGGAAAGGGAAAAGAATAAATCTGTTGGGAAATAGCAAGGGAAATCCCTGGAAAGCTTACCAAAGTTGGAGCTAAACAACTGTGAAATGAAAATGATGAAAGCTTTTTCGAAAAGGTTTCGATTATTTTTGAGCTTATTTCCCAACAACTCTAAAACCCTGATAAATCCGCACTTCTGGAAGCAGATTAGGTAAGAATGAGGTTGTTTTTTACCAAACTAGAGTTACGTCTCAATTAAGATAAGTAACGAATTTATCAATTTTAATGATATATTTATATTTGCGTACTCCAATTTATCGTTTGTGAGAAATGATTATTCTATCTTGAGTGTAGTTTGTGATTGTCTTTCTTGGTTTTTGACGAAAGAGCCATGAGTACTTTTCGGTGGTGGTTTATCAGTTGGAGGTATAAATTCTTTAACTACCTCTGATGGAGCATTACTTGATTTGGGGGGTACGAAAGCAGGACTGGTATTTTCTATTGCAATCGCTATCAGTATATCTAGCATGTATTAAGTAAGGTTCTAGTTATCTTTGCGTACTTTAACCAACATAGCCACGTTTTTTGCAATTGACTCTAGAGTCATAATCATCTTCACCAAATCAACAAATAAGAAATTTATGGACTCAATTTCTTATTGAAAAATACTTACTAGATAAGTATAAACCACATTTGCATCAAGACCAAAATGTAGTAGAAGTCACTGCACTACGTACAAATACTGAATTAAAATTTATTTATTTAGATAATAATTTTAATTGTTATTAGTGAATTCAGCGAGATGCTTACTAGCTATTATTCCCAGAACTAGATTACCCTAGCACTACTCCTCGACTTGAAAAAGCTAGTTTTAATATTCTTATCTCTGGTGAGAGTTTAATAGTCTAGGCATTTTCTCTTCACTTAGCCGTGAAGGAGAGGAGAAAATCTTTAACACTCACAAGCTAGTATCCGCCATCAACTTGACAAAACAGTCGCGATGGTAGCTCCTCAAACTCCCTATTGGTTAAATTGGTATTGATCATCGCTCTAAGAGTCAATGTCTATTTCCTCCTCGAAACCAATTTTTCGTCCTTCGGTATCGGTAGTAGTGCCAATTTACAATGGGGAGGGAGATTTACGGTCGTTAATTAGTTGTCTGGAGGCACAGACTTATCCCAAAGATAAAGTAAACTACCTTTTGGTAGATAATAATAGCCAAGACCTTACCCCACAACTGCTGCAAACAGCCGCCCAAGAAGCAGCTATTCAAGGCCTAAATTTCCGTCCCCTCAAGGCAACCATCCAAAGTTCCTATGCTGCTCGTAATGCGGCGATTAAAGCTAGTGACAGTGATATTATTGCCTTTACTGATGCCGATTGTCGCCCCCAACCCGATTGGCTAGAGCAATTAATTTTACCCTTTGTCAATTCTCAGGTAGGTATTGTAGCTGGAGAAATCATGGCACTTCCAGGTTCAACTTTACTGGAGCAATACGCCGATCGCCAAGAAATACTATCTCAAAAGCATACCCTTGCTAATAAATTTTGTCCCTATGGTCAAACTGCAAATTTAGCGATTCGGCGTTCCATCTTAGCCCAAGTTGGTTTATTTCGTCCCCATTTAACCACTGGAGGAGATGCTGATATTTGTTGGCGTATTTTGCGCGAAACTGACTGGAAAATTGAGTTTGCATCCCAAGCAATTGTCCGTCATCGACATCGTGCTACTCTAAAAGAGTTGCGCAGTCAATGGCGTCGGTATGGGCGCTCCAATCGCTACCTCAACGAACTACATGGTATTGCCCTACAAAGAGAATTTACCCCATCAGAAGCCCTATATCGCCTTAGTCGTTGGTTAGTGAAAGAGTTACCTTTTCACACTATGAAAATAGCACTTGGTAAGGCTAGTTTAGTAGATTTGATTAGTACTCCCCTAGATTTAATCACTTTTCAAGCTAGAAATATAGGACAAAAAGAGAGCAAATTGAATCCAATTTCAAAGGAAATTGAGCAGCTTGTTGAGTAATTGGTTTTTATAGCAAATCCCTCTCAATACTTCCTCATCAAGCATCAATTTAAGATGTGTTCTCACTAACAAAAAAAAAGAGGACAGTAAATTTCTGTCCTCAGCACAATAAAATTGCTTGCTTTTTTGTCGTTGTCCAAGCTTAGTTAATAAGCTAGACCCATACTACGGGTAGTTTCAGCCCCTAGGTAAACTCGAATGCTCAAGAAATCTGTCGGACAAGCAGTTTCGCAACGCTTGCAACCGATGCAGTCTTCTGTGCGTGGAGAAGAGGCAATTTGACCTGCTTTGCAACCATCCCAAGGTACCATTTCTAATACATCGAGAGGACAAGCGCGAACGCACTGGGTACAACCAATGCAAGTATCATAAATTTTGACGCTATGAGACATCTAGTATCGGCTCCTTTATTAAGTGTTCTCCTGATACTGAGGATATAATCAATCACAGGCTAGTTTACCGCAGCGTTTTGACCCTATCGTTTGAAAATCTAAAGAACTTCAAACTTCGTAACAGATGAGATTTAACAGTGCCATGCCAAATTGAGTTAGAGTAGGCGAGCTGAAAATGGGATGAAGCAAGAGGTAAAAGGCAAAAGGTTTGCAGAAAATAAGAACTATTATATGTATTTATAGTACTTTTAATACATATAGCTCGATAACTGGTTAGGATCGGGTGCGAAGGCTAACCAGAGAGGAAACTGGAGTAGGGACAAATCAATTTGCGCTTCGGTTTCATCAATAATGATGAGGGGCAAGAATTTATCTTCCATTAGCCTGTCAGCTTTTTGGACTAATGCCTCTGGCGATTCAAACAGTACAACTCCCCTTTCTGGGCCAAAGTCGCTGCGAGATATACCCAAACAATCTTGTAAACCCCTACGCCATTCTCCCAGACGTTCGGGGGTATTGGCTAAGATGAGGGTACGTACTTCATCTCCGTAGAGGGCATAGAGAGCAGAAATAACTGTTGAAGCGACTAAAATATTCTGGAGGCGACTACCCATGGTTCGGATTGAACCCTTACCTCCCTGGGAGAAAAACCAATTTTGTACTCTTTCTGCATGGATTGGTTCAAAGGTACGACGCAGTTGCCAAGGTGGACCATAATAGTCGGGGAGAGTGCGATATTGATCGAGGATGTCACGAATTTGTCTTGCTTCTTCCTGAAATCCCTGTTGAGTAAATTGGGGTTTGGTGGTTCCTCTGGGAGAGTCAATAATTTCTGGTTCTGGTGGAGAGTTTTCCCAGTTTTCGTAACTGTTTAATTCCAATTGTTCTGCCGAGGCAGCTAAGTCTTGGAGACTTCCTACTAAGTAATCTTTAAAACCCTGCACTCGAATCGCTAGTTCTTGAGAAACTCCTGCAAAGCTAGTGCGCATTTCTTCTCGAATTCTTTCTCGACGACGCTCTAATTGTTCCACAGAAATTTGCAGGGCTTTCTTGCGCTCTTCTAACTCTTTCATTCCTTCTTGAACCATACGTCCCAGAGTAGCTTGTACTTCTGCCACTTGTTCTGAGAGCATTTGATTTTTACGGTCTTGCAGGAATTTAATTTCTGCTTCTAGAGCTTGTTTTTGGCTTGTTAGTGCTGCTATTTTTTGCTCTAATTCAGTTGCTTGGTTAGCTAAATTGCTATCAGCAACAGTGGATTTGGGAGACAAATCTAATGGTTTTGGAACTGCGCGTAATTCGCTGGTATTTAAGTCGTTTAAATTAGATTTAAGCTCTGGCAATTCTGATTTTGGTATTTTCTTATCTTCTGAATTCATGTAGTAATTGTTTATTAGTTATTGGTCTTTAGTTCATCGATGAATCCGGCAGCAAGCAATTACTCTTTATTCAGGGGAAAATGCTTTTCTAAGCAAGATTGCAGTGATTTAGGATTAAATATAATGGGCAAAAAATGAATGCTATTGATTTCTTTAAAGTAAAACAAAATCGGTACTGGCTGCCAAAAAATACGCCAATTTTGCCATTCCGAGTAGGGAAAACGCCTGATTAATTCCTCAGAACGATAGATATCTAAAGCCGTTTGCGTAAATATCAGGCGCAGTGTCACCGCCTGAAACATAAGAAAACAACCAAACAAAGCAATCGCTAAAGCGATCCAAGGCTGCCATAGTAAAAGAGGTATTGCAGCAATCACTAATACTAGGGGAATAGTGTAGCTAGGAGAAAGTTCTGTAGTTAGTTCTTGAGTAGTAGAAGATTGGGTTGTAGTCACGGTAAATTATGTTTCAGTTGCCACATTGATATAAGGTTAGCTTTTGCTGTCACTCAGCAGGAGCAAAGTAGAATATTCTACTAGGTGCTTGGTTCCCTAATTATTGGTCTATGCTGCTTTCCATTTTAGGTGAATCCCCAGCACATTTTGTAGGACTTATGGCCCTAGAAATGGCAAGATTAAGGTGAACACAGCATCGGAAAACCAATTGTTGGTGCTTTGGAATCAGGCTGAGTGTAACCTCGATAAGCGCAGAGACAATTGCTAGGATGACGACAGCAACAACCGACCCACCAAACACTGATTGAAACCTATAATTAAAGGCGGTACAACTCCTCAATCATTGCCGATGACACCTGATCGCTTGGGCGATCAAAGAGAATTTTCCCTTCTCGTAAGCCTATAATACGCTGGGTGTGACTCCTGGCAAATTCCAGGGAATGGAGAGTTGTCACTAAGGTTTTACCTTCTTCTTGAGTCAATTTGCGGAGTAAATCCATGATTTCTCGGCTCAATTCCTGGTCCAAGCTCGAAATTGGCTCATCTGTGAGGATTACGGCTGGATTTTGCACTAAAACCCGAGCAATCGCAACTCTTTGCTGCTGTCCTCCTGACAAGCGATCAGTCCTAGCATAGAGTTTTTCAGGAATACCAACTTTTTCTAAAGCTGCGGTTGCCACTGCCACTTCTAGGGGTAGAATCAGAGAGAATAATGCCTTCAGAAATGACCAACGTCCTAAATGTCCAGCATTGACGTTGTGAATTACTCTGAGGTTATCTACTAAGTGGAATTGTTGATAAACTGTACCAATTTGTCTTTGCAGTAGGCGCAGTTGACGAGGTGACAGGTGAGTTAGGTTGCGATTTAATGCCCAAACTTGCCCTTTGCTGGGTAATATGGTTCCATTTAGTAAACTTAGCAGCGTACTTTTACCTGCACCACTCGAACCCACTAACGCTACCCTTTCTCCAGGATAAATTTTGAGATCAATATCCATCAAAGCAGCGCCGGAACCAAAATATTGCGTAACTCCTTTAAGTTCAAAGATTGGTATTGCAGAGGACATAAAATATTTACGGATGCACAACCAGCATTAAAAGCATGAGAATAGCGCATATTTGTGGTAATTACGTATCTAAATTAACCAAACCTTAGCCTAATCTTCTCTAACCTCAGAAAAATAATAGCGTCGAAGCAGAAATTCGCGCCTAAGTAAATCAGCTTTTCGGTATAACTTTCTCCTACAACCCTATGAACTCATCTCACACTATAGGCAAAGTTTATCTTGTTGGTGCAGGTCCTGGCGATCCAGGTTTATTAACTCTTAAGGGTAAAGTATTGCTAGAACACGCTGATGTGGTGATTCACGATGCTTTAGTTAGTCCAGAAATTCTGGCCATGATTAATCCCCAAGCAGAAAAAATCGATGCGGGGAAACGTCGAGGGCGTCATTCCTTACCCCAGCAACAGACAACACAAATTTTAATTGCTAAAGCCCAAAACCACGCCGTTGTTGTACGCTTAAAGGGAGGAGATCCCTTTGTTTTTGGTCGTGGTGGCGAGGAAATGGAAGATTTGGTCGCAGCAGGGGTTCCCGTGGAAGTAATTCCTGGCGTAACTTCGGGAATCGCAGCGCCTGCTTATATTGGTATTCCCCTCACCCATCGCAGCTATAGTTCCTCTGTTACCTTCGTAACTGGACATGAAGCGGCGGGTAAATATCGACCCCAGGTAAATTGGCACGCCATCGCCCATGGTTCAGAAACAATTGTAGTCTATATGGGGGTGCATAACTTACCTTATATTACCCAGGAATTAACCGCAGCCGGATTAGCTACAGACACCCCCATAGCTTTAATCCGCTGGGGAACTCGCCCTGATCAAGAACAACTGCTAGGGACTTTGGGAACCATTGTCGAGGAGGTGGAAGCAGCAGGGTTTAGTGCACCTGCGATCGCAGTGATTGGTGCGGTAGTCTATCAACATGATAAACTACACAATCTTGCCAGGGAAGCAGAACTTAGGGCTTAATTTTACCAATCTCTTTGCCAATCGCCTCAATTTGCGCATAGTTCTCGTTTTTTGTGGCGATGAATTTTTCTGCGCCAAATAAGTCTAGAATCTCCTTATGTTCTGGTATATTTGGGTCTAAATTTAGCAACGCCTGCTGAACTTTCATGCCAAAATCATCTCCGTAGCGTTCAGCAATTGCGGGATTAATCACCCAATGGTAATCATAGTAGGCAGGCGTGCGCCAAATCACTTCTACTTTATCTAAATTCACTTCCCCCGCTTCCACGCGAGATTTCCAAACCTGTTCATTCAA
Organism: uncultured bacterium; assembly: GCA_964633315.1. Lineage (GTDB taxonomy): Bacteria > Cyanobacteriota > Cyanobacteriia > Cyanobacteriales > CAWCAG01 > CAZWGS01. Next base: position 9,359 of record CAZWGS010000147.1, read on the forward strand.
AGCGCCTGCTTCGTAGGTTCCAGCCTCCACTAAAGCGATTGTGGTATCGTGGGAACCAGAAAAACCCACTTCTCCTTTAAAATTCTCTAGCTTTACGCCTCCTTGAGTGAGAAAATGTTGAGGCATTAAGCGTCCTGAAGTGGAAGATTCGCTACCAAAGGTAAAACTGTGTCCTTTCAATTTGTTTAAACCACTCACATCATCAATAGGTGCAATACCACTACGTTTATTCGCAATAAAAACACTGTGGAATTGTGCGTCAATGTCCCTCTGTGCAATCGCTTGGGCGCCAGGAACCTGCAAACGCGCCTGAACACCAGTTAAACCACCAAACCACACTAAATCTAACTCACCAACTCGAAAGGCGGTGACGGCAGCAGCATAGTCGGTAACAGGTTTATATTCCACAGGGATATCTAACTGCGCTTCCAAGTAGTCTGCTAATTTACTATAGAGTCGCTGCAACTTTTCGGGATCTTGGTCAGGAATCGCACCTGTGGTTAAAGGTTGCGTTGCGCTTTCGCTGGTGGATGGGGAACAAGCAGCAACTGGTAGAAGAAGTAATGCAAGGATTCCTGGAATTAGGATTTTTTTCATCGAAAATATTGGGTCTGAAACCCCGCCGGGAAGGACGGCTTGACAACTGTCCACTGACTACTGCACCTCTAAAAGCATTTCGCTAT
>CAZWGS010000148.1:0-9938 GCA_964633315.1 uncultured bacterium
TATGTCCAGACCTGTTCATAGTTGGGTAGATTTGTCTATACATTATCTAGCGGTTAGGCTAGTCTTGGTTAAAAATTGTGCAGGGAGTGGAAGGAAGTCCCAAGGAAAAAACTTTTTTTCACCACCATTAATGAATAGCTTTTAATGTAATTACCTTGTTTCAGCCGCTATTTTAAAGTCAGGAGACAGGGGAGAATACTTGAAAATTCTTTTTGTGATTCGAAAATAAGCAGCTTAATCTAGTAAATATTGCCAAACTTTCTGGAAAACAGGTGTCCCATCTTCTAGCCTTGGTGTTATGGCATCCACCACCAAGCTACCATGTATTTTGCGGGGGTTAGCAATGGGAAAGTTGGTAAATAACTCACGGGAATAGTTATAGGGAGGTGCTACCTCATCCACATCAACCATATTCTCACCTAAACCCAATAATTGCCAAGCATACAAGATTTTGCGAATACCAGGATCTTCAGCATGGGCAAATCCATAATACCTCTCTTGTGGTGTGATGCTATCTTTACCTAGCCAAGTAGCTGGAGTTTTGAATACTCTGCTAAAGTCTAATGGAGCAGATAACATGACCACTCTGGAAACTAATTGTTCTTTAGCTATTAATACCGCGTGTCCACCACCTTGGGAATGACCAGAAACTACCATGGATTCCCATCTCAGACGCAAGCCTTCAAGATAGTTTAACCAACCTGCTGCTGGATTTTGCTCATAGAGGTATATTAGCAGCTTGATGAGGCGATTTTGAATCGAATTGGCACGGGTTATGTTAAGCTTAGATTCATCTTTTGCACTACTGCCGTAAATAATTGAGCGACGCATTTGCTCATGGCAATTAGGGTCACTGCTGGAACGACATAAGCTATTAATTGAATTAGAGTTGGGATAGCGCAGATTAATCGCATGGTAGCCCATTTTTGCTGCTTGCCGGATAATTAGCTGTTGTCTCTCAGATTCGCCGTAGGAACCACAGAGGAAGAGAAATAGCTTATTTCTAGCAGGTACAGAACTATCTAGTGCAACGTAGTGAGGTTCTAACCAATCGTTAATTGCTTTATCTGTCAGATTAGGTCTAATTGCGTCTATGGTAACGCTCGATTGAGCAGGATTCATTTGTCTGATTATAGCTTTAGCTGGTTGCTACTTTAGCAAAAGTTTCGGGAACTCTACTAGCATAGTAATCCCAGAGAAACAATTTTGACCTGCACTGCTATGTCCCTATCTCAACCGATATTTATTCTGGCATCTCAACGTTCTTTTACCTCCATTGTCTGTGCTATGCTAGGTCAGCATCCCCAAACCTATGGTGTTCCTGAAATTAATCTGTTGATTCGGGAAACAGTGCAAGAGTTGGTCAATGTTAGTCGAGGACAAAGCCAGTTTATTATTCATGGCTTGTGGCGTACAGTGGCTCAGCTTTATGCTGGAGAACAAACTGTTCAATCGATAGATTTAGCGCGTCGTTGGTTGAATAAGCGATTGCAATCTACCACAGGAGAAGTTTATCAAGAACTGTGTGCTAAGGTTGCACCGCTACGAATTGTGGACAAAAGTCCAGCTTATGCTGAAAATCCTGAAGCGATGCTTCGTCTTAGGGAAACTTTTCCTGAAGCGCATTACCTCTATTTATCGCGTCATCCTAAGGATCATGGTAAGTCAGTTTTGCGATCGCCTCAAGGAATCGCCAGTCTGTTGAATTCTGATTCTCTAGATTACTCTGTGGATCCTCCTTCTATTGACCCTCAGTTTGCTTGGTATAGAACTCAGAAGAATATTTTAGCTTTTTTAGAAACCATTCCCCAACAGAGACAAATGCGATTGCGAGGGGAAGATTTGCTATCACAACCACGTCAATATTTGGAAGAAATTTGTCAGTGGTTGGATTTAAACTGGAGTGATGAGATTTACGAAGTGATGTTGCGTACTCAAGAGTCTTCTTTTGCTTGTATGGGACCTTTTGGTGCACAATGGGGAAATCATCCTGGTTTTCAAAAGTCACCTGCTTTCCGTTATCGTCAAGTTGTTCCTAGTAAGAATGAAGGTGCTTTAGCTTGGAGAGAAGATAATCAAGGATTAAAACCAGAAGTCATAGCTTTGCTGGAAGATTTAGGCTATGAGTAATAGTTAATTGAGTTATAAATTAAAATATTTGAATTTTTACCCGTTGTAGGGACGTAAAATTTTACGTTCCTATATTTTTTGTCGGAGAGTTCTATTAAACACAACTAATATAGCGCTATGCGCTAGGGAATAGGCAACAGGCAACAGGCAACAGGCAATAGCAGATTGTGACAGGGTTTCAAGATTTAAAAATGTCCTAACCTAAATGCGTAGCGCCATACGATAGCAATTCTCATACTCGTGAGGTACAGTAACTTTTCTTCTTTTTTGTGTTCAAAATAATTTCCTAAAATAATGTGTACCTTATACCAAATCCGGTTTTTATAGTAGCTTTTTAACTTATAGGGAGATGGGGTGATGGGGAGTTGGGGGGAGGGTTTGAGGCGAAAGCGTATAAGGCTACTCACAGAACAGGATTTAGTATCATAACTGTGAGAAACGCTATATATGGATAGACTAAACTAGGATGTCCGTATTATTTTCTGCGGGAACTCTTAGTTTTGCCAATGACGGTATACTTTAGTTGCTGCTCTAATAAAGAAAGCTGAGGAATTCTCAACAGGCATTGCTTTTATTTCCTCAATCTTTTCAGAATTTTTATTTGATTTTAAATTTCCAAAATTCGGTTCCTTAGAACCAAAGCGATAAAAAACATTATCATTATCTTCTTGAAGTTTCAAAATAATGATATAAAATGCCACATCTTACTATATATTCTGACTATTGATTCAGGTTTTGAGTTTTAGTAACCAGAGATATTAATTTCGTATCCACATTAATATAATTAGTAGCTAAAGCTTTATTTTTATATCTATTTACACTATAAATACTAGCTTGTTTCAGAAAAAACTAATAATTTCAATTAGAAATTATTAGTCTATAATTTATATAAATTCTCGTATTTATGAGGTTTATTTTAATCTTTGATTACAATATCACACGTTCTTTGTAACTTGTTCAACTGGTTCCCTCGCTAATAAAAAAATCAGCATTTAAATTTTATTTCATCTCAATAAGAACCGCTATATTAAACATAGCTAATATTAGATGGCGATTCTCTTTCTTAGTAAGCTGAATCTCAACCAGCAATCAACCATTAACCATCAACAGCTCGTGCGTTCCCTGGGCGCTCGCGCGTTCCCTGGGCGAAAAAGTTCGCCGGGTTCCCTCGCAAAGTTCGCCGAGTTCCCTCGCCCATCAACAATAATCTGGATTTTGCTTGTATTTAAGTTAAATGAGAATCGCTCTAAACTCTAAATTAGTCGAAAAATAAACGGGTAGTGGTAAGCTTTTCTCAAGTTAGTTAAACAGTGGACAGTTGCCATAATTGGTAGTACATAGTCTGCAATAGCAACTAAAATGATTAGGGGAATACCGATAACCACGAATATTAGCAGACCGCAGACAGCATAATAAACTAAAAAGCTAATGTAGTAATTAATTGCTTCTTTAGCATTTTGCTGAACTATCTCATCATCGGTAACAAACAAAACAATTAGAGGAATAGCAAAGGGAACCACTAACCAACTTAGAAAAGTTGAAATATGGCAAAAAGCAGAGAGGAACTTTCGTTGCTGTAAATCAGAAGTCTGTGTCATGATTTGAGGCTTGATTTTTTGCAATTGAGCTCAATCTACCTAACATTATAAAACATCAATTTTTTTTCTGCTCTCTCTCCTACAGCAGTTTGAAGTTGAGTAGGCACCAAGATTGGATTAGCTAATATTGGCTATTATCTATGCTAGCTTATTCTTGTTTTATCACTTTTGGAGAAGGTGAGTTCTACAACCTTTACCCTAAAAACAACTCAGAGATTTGAGTCTGTTTTTGATTTTTTATTAGTAAATAATATTTGGATCGCTTGTATAGATAAGATTTATATAATATAGAAAATGCAAGATTTTTTGCTGATTAAAAAAGTTTCCGAATAAAGCAATTTAATTCCCTATGTATGTAAAAACTAATTCCTTTTTATTGAAAGAAGGTTATGTCCTTTATTCAAAAATCGCTGTAAACCTCTTCCATAACTCACGGATAAATTCACTAATTCGCACTGTTTCAGATAATGAAAATACAAGGTTTTATCTTAGTTTAACGAAGGAGGGGTAAGTACCTGGATAATGTCCAATTAAAATTCAATCTATTTTCTGGCTTGGATAATCGCCAATTTGCTGAATTAGTTCCTGGGTATAAATTTGCGCGCTAGACTCAATCAGATGATCGGCGTTTTCCAGTTGTTCTTGAGGAAAAAGCATTGGTTCTCTCAGATAGTGTATCCGTTCACTCTGACTAGCAAAATTGCTTAGAGTAGATTGCACTTGCTGATAGTACTCTAACAAATCCTTTTGCTCGTAGAGTTGTTCATAGATAGGACTATTAACTAGGTAAAAATTGAATTTATGGGATTTGGTTAATTGAATTAGATGTTCTAAAGCTAAGTGATTTTCTCTAGATAACTCAGGTTCATTTTCCTGGACAAATCGAATATGGTCTGCGGCATTTTCTTCTACTCTCTGGATATCTGCTTCAGCAACAGTTGCAAATTCTACTGGTTCTCCTTTCGGATTTTGGAGAAAACTTGTAGGATTTTTTAGTAAGTTTTGGACACTTTTATCTTTGGCATACAAAGGAAAGTAACGACTGAGAAATATCTGTAATTCTTCTTCTTCTGTTAGCTCTATTTTTGGCTCTAGTTCCTGCCAAAATCTATAATTTAAAGGAATGGGAGCGATTACATTAGGATTAAGTTCACGATGCCAAACATCATAAACCTGGACTAGGATAACGTTTTTGGGAACACCATGTTTTTTGATGTAGTAGTCGAGCATCCACACATTATTGAGTGCTAAAGAATCAGCAAAGGTACAAAGATTAATAGCACTTTCTCCTAATTGAGACTCAATGATTTTGGGATTTACTCCTTGATGACAACTTGAGTCTCCTAAAATTAACCAATCCACTGGCTCTTCTAAATCTAGAAGTAGTTCCCATTTATCCTTAATTCGAGAATAACTAACATGGCGAGGATAATTTTCTAAATACCAAATAGTTGCCCAGTTAACTAGAGAGACAACGGCAAAGGTACTGAGCAGTGAAGCCACAATTTCTCTGATTTTAACTGGTTTAATAATTTCCTGACTAAGTTGATGCTGTGGTGATTTAGTCATGTGATGATTTTAGATTTAAAACTGGAAATAGATAAATTCTACTGACTCTCGAACGCCAAAAACAACAAGCCAAATTACTAAAAAGCTATAGACAGGTACACGCAACCATAATTTCAATTTAGTGACAATTAGTAAATCTCCACTGAGATATTGAAAGATTTGCATCACCAGTAGAGGAAAAGCGATTAAAAATAAGTCTTTCCAGAAGTAAAAGCTTTTGTCTGAGGGAGTAAATCCTAAATTAGTAAAAATGTAACTTATTTGCTCTAGGGAGGAGGAGCGGAAAATAATCCAGCCAAGATTGGTTAAGATAAACATGAGCAGCATTTGCGCCAATAGATAGAACAATGACAGTTTTCTTTGCCATAAGTTTATCTTGTTAAATTGCAGCTCAAAAAAACGGTAAAAAACTAATAATAAACCGTGAAAACCGCCCCAGAGAACAAAATTCCAGGCTGCACCATGCCAAAGTCCACCTAGAAGCATGGTTAGGGTAAGATTGCGATAGGTATTAAGTTTACCGTGACGATTTCCTCCTAGGGTAATGTAGAGATAATCGCGCAGCCAACTAGAGAGAGAGATGTGCCATCTTGACCAAAAATCCTTGGGATTAATCGCAAAGTAGGGTAGATTGAAATTAACCATTAATTCAAATCCCATTAACTTGGCTAGTCCTCTAGCAATATCTGAGTATCCAGAAAAGTCACCGTAGATTTGTAGGGTAAAAGCCAGAGTACCAATGATTAAATCTAAGCCTTGATAATCGCTGTAATTATTGAAAACTTGGTTAGCTATGAAAGCAGCATTATCAGCAACTACTAGTTTTTTAAAGTAGCCCCAGAGAATTAGAAATAAGCCAGCATTTATTTGAGATGCTTTGATTTTACGCGGTACTGTTACTTGATAAATCAAATTAGTTGCTCGCTCAATGGGACCAGCTACTAATTGGGGAAAGAAGGCGATATAAACTCCAAAATTTAGTAAACTTTTAGCTGGTTCTAATTTGCGCCGATAAATATCAATTGTGTAACTTAAAGTTTGAAAGGTATAGAAAGAAATACCGACTGGAAGCAGAATATTTAAGGTAATAGTATCTGCTTGCAAGCCAACAAAATTGAGTAAGTTGCTAAAATTAGTAGCAAAAAAATTGAAATATTTAAAAAATCCCAGGATTGAGAGATTACTAACGAGAGAAATTGCTAGCAATAACTTTCTGCGCCTAATATCTTCTGTTTGAGCTAAAAACTTACCAACAAAAAAATCAATAATTGTTGAAAGCCACAACAGAGAAAGAAAACGCCAATCCCAAAAGCCATAAAAAATATAGCTAGCAATTAGTAAGAGTAAATTTTGTGCTTTGAGATTTCTTGCTAGGAGTAAATAGAGGATATAACAGAGCAGGAAAAAGCGAACAAAGACAAAAGATTGAAACAACATAAAAAGTCGTAGCTAGGATTCCCATCCCATCAAACCTATGACTTAACTTCTTGCCAAGCACGCATCTTACCAGGATTCATCAATCCGTAGGGATCAACCATTGTTTTAAAATTTAACTGTAGAGGATCGATAACTTTCCTTCCTCCGTCTTCAAGAATATATGTGTGAGGATTGGCAATCATCGCTCCATGTTCCTCATGGTAGTCGATAATTTCCTGGAGACGCTGTGCTGTGGTGTAGCGCACAATTTGCAAACCAGCAGGAATCGCTTGACCACCAGAACGCAAAAATTCGAGATGAATCGCCACCTCATCACCAAAATGATGATACATCTTCTCGACGCGATCCAGGTTGAAATAAAAGGTTTGTAAATAGGTCAGGCTGGAGTCTATACTCCGGGCGTGCAATGTGGTATGATTCCAAGTGAACTCTGCTAATGTGGTACCCTTGCTGGCCTCTTGGGGGTTCTTGAGATAAGTAATGTCCCCTCCATACTCTCTAACCAAATCCTGAAACGGCTCTAAACAAGCTTCAGACAGCATCAAAAGAGCACAGGACTTACCAGCAGGAAGATAACTTTTCAGAGCAGTAAAATAGCTAGGGATAGGCGCAGCGTGGATACTAACCAGCTTTTTAATTAAACCATCAGCATCACTAAAAGCTTGACCAAAACGGGCTGCAGTAAGAAAATCATCGAAAACAACAATAATCTCTGCCCAAGGATGAGCAGGTGCCAAGGGAATCTCCAACTCCGTTATAATACCGTTAGTACCATAGGCGTGATTGACCTTTTGTACCTCATCACCACGCAACTCCAGTACACGAGGCTCATCTTCAAGAGTAACCACCTTAACAGCATGAAGATTACCGCGATCGCGCAACTGTCCATAGGTAATTGAACCAATACCAACACTACCACCGCCAATAAAGCCCCCAATTGTAGCAGTGCGATAGGTAGAGGGAACCATACGCAATTCCCAGCCAATTTCTCTTGCTTGCCTATCAAATGCTGCCATTTTAACCCCTGGTTCCACACCAGCCAAACCAGGTTTAAGCCAGCGAATTTGGTTCATGCGAGTAGTATCTAAAATCACGCCACCTTGGAGGGGAATGCACTGTCCATAATTTCCTGTACCCGCGCCTCTTACAACCAGTGGTGCTTGATATTTAACGCAAATCTGAGCAATTTTGAGTACCTGTGCTTCCGTTTGCGGACGTACCACCAGATTACCTCGTTTGTCCTGCAATTGGGGCTGTAGAATAGGGCTGAAATGATAATAATCCAGGGATAATTTCGCCAATTGATTAGCCTCGGTGATAATTTCCATCCCTGCTAATTCCGAAGCCAGATTTTCCCAGTTAATTGTACTCATAAAATTACAGTATGCAGACCAAATGGTTAACTATTAACGGCATCATACAGCGCGGACATCAAGTTGCTTCAGGAATCGCCACCGATAGCCCCTATCCTGAAGGTACGATTATTATGCAAACGCCATTCTTCAAAGCCTTGGGATTAGATTTGAGTCCCTTTTTTCCCGGAACCCTCAACATTTCCATTAGCCCCTACCAGTTTAGTTTAAAGCAGCCTGAATACACCTTCTGTGACCTGAAATGGAATCGCGACTATCCAGCAGAAGATTTCTCCTTCTCTCCTTGTCGGGTGGGCTTTGGTGGCATAATGTATCCAGGATTGGTTTACTACCCTCACCCAGAAAGCAAAATTGGTCACTTCCAAGACCCTTCAATCTTAGAAGTTTTAGCCGCCAAAATACCAAATATTGGTTATGGAGATGTGGTACAGGTAGAAGTTAATTCTGAAGTAATTAGATTGCGATCAAAAAATAGCGATCACACTTAATCTTGGAATAGTATGATCGCCATGAATGTAGCTTAGTGCTATCTTGCAAGAAGCAAATGCTATTTTCTTACATAACTGACCAAATAGCTTTAGCAACACCTTGCAGTGCATCTAAGTGAGGAGTCAGGCAGATTAGAAAGGCGAACAATGCACCACCGCAACCACCAATAAAAAAGCCACTAGCGAACTCACTCCAGTCTTCCTTGCTTCCTAGATTTTCAGGAGGTGTCTCTGTCGTTACAGAAGGTGCAGGCTTGAAATTGGTTACACTACCATAAAGTGATAGAGCAACGGTGAGAATCATTACTAAACCAACTGCTGACAAAACACCTGCTGTTGCTGCATACTCAGTAAGACGTAGTGGACCTGTAACCAAAAATGGACCAAACAGGAAAAAACCATGCGCCATACCGACTTCTAGTCCTCGACGCTGAGTCGATAGACCTTGGCGATAAGCTGGTAAATTATTAATGAAAGCTTTTGAAAAAGCAGAAGAATTGACTGGGGTAGCGAGATCTCCAATTTGAGGATCTCCACCAGCGGGTCCTACAAGTTCTGTCATGTCTGTTAAGGATCTTAATCAAATTTCAGTACTCTAGAGTCTAGTTTAGGGGAAAGTGATCCCGGGTTTTGTTTTGTTGAGAATCTTTACACCTTAACGATTGTCTTCACACTTCGCAGTAATATCCAGATCGTAGGTTATTAATATAGGACATTAGATAAGGTCTATGGCAGCTTCATTTTTGCCCTCAGTTTTTGTTCCTCTGTTAGCGGTTGTTGCTTTTGTTACTATGGGTCTTTTCTTTCTCTACGTTGAAAGCGAAGCCTAAGGTTCCATTTGTTGGTGGGAGTTAAGCAGACTCACACCTAGTGAAGAATACTTAGTACTCCATCTCTCGATGGGGTATTTTGTTTTGGTTGATGGTTATTTGCCGAAGACTTACACAGTTAAATCAAAAACCAAGGGCTAGATTTAGAAGCAAAAATAGGACCATAACAAATTGATGTCCCTAGTAACACAAAATATAGCTATAAAAATTTTTATATAAGTAATCTAGCCACTTAAACTTTCAGAAAACTATCCTACCGAATTTCACAAATTGGTCGTTGCCTTGTGGGGTATTGAATCTATTTGTCATTATTTTTTTGATCGCTTAAATATAAAATTATTAAAATTATGTAACCAAGTTCAATATCTTGGCTGGTTGGGAATTCTAGTAATGACTCCACTCTACTAGAATCATTCGCCTGAATCATGGTATCCACTGCAAACACCAATCTACCTCATATTCCTGGTTACTCCATTGTTGAAGTACTCTACACAGGTTCAAAAACAGCAGTTT